>JBMNMA010000005.1:0-8080 GCA_050953105.1 Eubacteriales bacterium
TAGGGGAGTAATGCAAAAAGCCTTCCCCTTGAGGGGAAGGTGGCAGCCGAAAGCTGACGGATGAGGGGGTTTGGCTCACTTGTGGAGGAGATAAGCAATTAAATAAAATACGGTGGTTTATGGGAAATGCCCCTGTTTCAACGAAACATAAAATTACATAACTATAAAGTTGATAACATTATTTTACCCACGGAAAGATTGATTTATTTTTACATTCACTTCTTTCCCGGATATGCATCGCTATCCCCTCATCCACCGCTAGCGCGGTCCCCCTTCCCCTCAAGGGGAAGGCTTTTTCAATACATCCATATTTCAATACCACAATATTTAACTGCTGTTAACTTCAATGTTTAATTACAAATACTGTTTTTATCGAATTCATCTTTCAATCAAATAATGTGTTTTATATCTGTAATATCCCCTTTTACCCTTGCGCCCCCGGAGGGGGAGCCGGTGTATTAGCCCGGGGTGAAGCCCCGGGTAAAGGATGCACCCCCAACAACGCGCCCCGGAGGGGAGCGGGTGTTTACGCCCAGGAATGAAGAGAGAAAAGATTAGACAAAAGAGAGATGAATAAGTCAGCAGCATATTGATGTAGTGGCAGGGAGGTGGGAATGCAGTAAAGCCTTCCGACCTTCGGGTAAGGGTGACCACGTCAGCGGTGGATGAGGGGTTAACACTGTCACTTTGAACAAGTAGGAGAGAATTAATCCGCCGGGGGAAGCCGGCGGATTAATTCACATTTATTTCTGATTAATAATAACCTCGCCGAGGATATGCAGCCGTATAGCAATATAGTCAACCAGCGTTATGCCGCCTTTGCCGTCCACATTTGCAGCCACAAGATTAATACCGGCAAGGAGGAGAGGAGTCGAGGACGTGCAATCTGATTGCCACATAGTCGCTGACGCTTATTGTCCCGTCACCGTTGACGTCCCCCATAATAACCACCGTTGCGGTGTCAAGGAGGTTATTTTTATTATCAAACAGCTTTATAACATAGCCGGTGGCAAGGTTCTTGCCGGTGGCGACGGTGGTGCCGTCGGCCTCGTAAACCGTTATATTCAGGCTGCCCTCGTAATAACCGCTAATTTTTGTCCCCACCGTAAAGCCGGAAACAATGCCCTGATTAAACACAAGAGAACTAGATAAGGCTTCCTTTAAAGTAGCCACAACCGTTCCTTCCAGCTTGGGGATGACTGTATAAAAGGTTCCGTAGGTTTGGTGCACCCACTTGGCCTGCCCGTCGGATGTAGTGGTAGGTGGTGTTACCACCGAATAGGCGTAGCCGTTTTGGGTGGTAAGGGAGGGGATGGATTCCTCTACCGTGTCTCCGCACACCGAGCAGGTTTTTTTCCTTGTCCCCGCTGCCGTCTGGGTGGGCTGCTTTGAAACAATCCATCCGCCGTAGGTATGGCCGAAGGCACATTTGGGGGAATCGGTGATGGTGTAAACCTTTCCCGTTTCGTTAGGGGATTTGGAAACCTCATACTTGATGTTAACATTGGACGAACCGGCACTTACCTGAATGCCGTATATATAGCCTTCCGAGGTTGAGGAAAGCTGATAAACCGTCTGGCTTTCCCTTTTTTCGGTGTCATACCGCATAACCGCATTTGGGGTGTTGTAATACAGATATTTGCCGTACAGCCCAAGGCCGGAATAGCAGCCCTGATATGCCATGGAGGAGTTTTCGAAAACACGCCATCTATCGTTTATTGTAAACACAACGCTTTCGGTATTTCCGGTACGCTTGATAATTTCACCCTTGGATACCTGGCTTTTTATGTAATAGCTTTCTCCCGTATTTGCAAACAGTATGGGGGTAATAACATCCGACCAGTAGTAGGTGTCGTAGGTGGTGTCGTTACAAATATAATCGTCTGACCAATTATAGTGGTTGTTAAGGTTTGTTTGGGGGGGGATTTAACCAGGCGTTGTCGCTTTGGAGCAAATAATTGTGATATACCATCCCGGTTACCGGGGAATCGCCCCAGGTGGTATCCACGTGATACCATTTTCCGTTTAGCTTTACCAGATTCCACACATGGGCCATATCCACGCTTATTGAATATGAAACCTCGATACCCAGCTTTTTTAATATCAGTGTGTAAAGACCGGTAAAGGCCTCGCACACCCCCACCTTTTGGGTGAGCATTGAATAAACATCGGCGTTTGTATATGTATAGTCGTAATTGAAGTTTACCGCCAGATAATCATGAACCGCTACCACCTTTTCAAGGGACGAAAGGCTTTGAAGGTTGGGAATAGCCTGTATAATGGCGTCCACCTGAGCAGATACATAGCTTTTTGCCGCAGGGATATTCCCCTTGTTCATAAGATATGTAAAGGTTAATTCTTTTACAAAGTAGGTTTTTCCACCGTCGGTGGAGGTGGCGTTGAAGGCCACGGCATAGCTTATGTAAAAAAGATCGGGGCGGGTAAATCTCAGCTTTTCGAGGGTGGCGGAAAGCTCCGGAGCGGATTTGCTGTCGTCATAGAAGGGGATATTATACGACGACAAATCAACGGTGTCTTTTATACTCTCCACCGCCTGCTCTATGGCCTGATAGGCATCCCCTGCCGCCGTGGCAGAGGGGGTAGCAGGGGTAAAAACAACACAGCCGAGTATAAACACCAGCACAAGGGCCAGGGACAAACCTCTTTTCATATTTATTACTCCCTTCTTATTATCAATTCCCCGGAAAGCCAAAGACCTTCCGGGGTTTTTTAGTTCCTGTATTTATTCTAATTTTTCCCTTATGGCTGCAGCCATATCGGTTTCTTCCCATTTCACGTTCAGGTTTTCCCGCCCGAAATGACCGTAGGATGCAAGGGAGGAGTATATGGGCTTTCTTAAGTCCAGCTTTTCTATAATAGCCGCAGGACGGAAGTCGAAAAGCTCGGTTACCACCTGGGCAAGCTTTTCGTCGTCGTATTTACCGGTGCCGAAGGTGTTAACCCTTACCGACAAGGGACGGGCAACGCCTATGGCGTAGGCTATCTGAATTTCACACTTCTTCGCAACCTTTGCGGCAACCACGTTCTTTGCCACGTATCTTGCCATATAGGCTGCCGAGCGGTCAACCTTGGTGGGGTCCTTGCCCGAGAAAGCGCCGCCGCCGTGGCAGGCATAGCCGCCGTAGGTGTCAACGATAATCTTACGGCCGGTAAGCCCCGAATCCCCGTTAGGCCCGCCTATTACAAAGCGTCCGGTGGGGTTGACGTAGATCTTGGTATTATCGTCGAAAAGCTTTTGGGGAAGCACCGGTTTGATAACGTGTTCTATAACGTCCTCGCGTATAGTGTCAAGGCTGACATCAGCGGAATGCTGGGTGGAAACCACCACCGCATCCACCCTTACGGGAACTCCGTCATGGTATTCCACCGTTACCTGGGTTTTTCCGTCGGGACGGAGGTAGGGAATAATCCCTTCTTTTCTTACAAGGGAAAGCCTTTCGGCAAGGCGGTGGGAAAGAAATATGGGAAGCGGCATAAGGGATTCGGTTTCGTCGCAGGCAAAGCCGAACACCATGCCCTGGTCGCCGGCGCCTATGTCGTATTTGTCGGTGATGACGCCTTCCTTTGCTTCAAGGGCCTTATTAACGCCTAAGGCAATGTCGGGGGACTGTTCGTTTATTGACGTAATTATACCGCAGGTGTTGGCGTCGAATCCCTTTTCGGAGGAATCGTAGCCGATTTTATTAATTGTTGCCCGGACAATGGAGGGGATGTCCACATAGGACGAAGTGGTTATTTCCCCCATAACCAGCACAAGGCCGGTGGTTACGGCGGTTTCACAGGCCACCCTTGCCATAGGGTCGTTGGCTATAATTGCGTCAAGGATTGCGTCGGAAATCTGGTCGCAAATTTTATCGGGGTGTCCTTCGGTTACCGATTCGGATGTAAAATAGCTTTTAATGAATTCGCTTTTGGCTGACATGGATGAGTAATGTCCTTTCTTTGCTGTTTTTTCCTCAATAGTATTGGTGGTTATCCCTAATATAAAACAAAAATCGTCTGTGAACACAGACGATATGTTAGCGCCTATGTTCTCATCTTCGAAGGATTTTATCCTTCGCTGAATTGACACCTTACGCCGCAGGCGGCGCAGGTTGTCGGGCTTCACAGGGCAGTTCCCTCCGCCACTCTTGATAAGAATTTTCAATATACTATATCACGCTATTTTTGTTATGTCAATAATTTTATTGTTAATATAGTTAAAAATCCGCCTAAAAACGGCGGATTTTATCGGTTTTTTTCTTTACATTATTTCGGCCGCCCTGCATTCGGCGTCATATGCCGTTTGTAATAGTTCTACTGCTTTTTTACGGCTATCAGCGTCGGACATACCGGAAGTCTTTTTAAGTTCAAAGGCTTGTATCCAGCTTTCGTAAACCGTTTTATACAGTCCGGCAAGTGTTGCTTCATTGTATTTTTCAAAGAATTTCCAGGCATACCATTTTAACGGCGCAAAGGTGCCGAGGGCGTATTCCATACCCCAGCCGGCGGCAAGGGATGGATCGTCACTTTTAAGAATGTCAATCAGCCGTTTGTATGCCATAAGGCCGGATGCGTTATCGCACCATTCCCCGCCGCTTAAATGCGTCTTTGCCAGCGCTTTGGTGTCTTTTACAATATCCTCTTTGGATTTATCTGTTTTTCCGGTTATTGCAATTACGTTAAGCATTGGCATTTCCCGGTTGCCAAGTTTTTCGTATTCCAACTCTCCTGTTTCACCGGTAATAGAAAGGTATGTAAAATGCTTTGTTTCGTCGTCATAGCCGGTTATCAGGCCCCATTCAAGCACACCCATTTCCCAGGACACCACCGGAATACCTTTGTCAATGCTTTCTTTGATTTTGGGTAAAATATCAAGCCTTGCCTGGTTAAGTACGTTTTCGGGCTGCCAGCAGCAGTTGGCGTATGCCACCTCAAGATCGCCGTTTAATATCCATGCAGGCTGGCGGCCGAATTCCCATATACTCGTTTCGCTGGGGCAAAGGTCGGCGGCGATCCACATACGGAAAGCAAAACCGCTGGACGCAACAATATCCTCCGCATATTCGCTGTAGGGGGAATTTTTAACCGCGCAGGAAAGGGATTTGGCAAAGGAAAAAAGATAGCCGGTGGAATCAAAAACGCCGTTCCATGTAATATCAAGCCTTTTCATAGTATTTTCCTTTCTGTTTATATCTTTTCAATGGGTATGTAAATGTCCTCGGAGTATGTGCGGCTTTGCTCCACATAGCATTCAAACTGCGGTCCGCCGGTATAACGGTATCCGCTTTGGGGCAGCCATGTGGATAAAATATAACGCCAGGTTTTGTGTATGGTGTTTATAAAGTCGCAGTGAGTCGACGGGGGAGTGGGGAACAGGGCGTAAAGCCCTCCTTTGACCGCAAGACGGCAGGTGCCGGTTAGGTCCCCTTTTGCCTTCTCGGTTTGGATGCCTATATAATAATTGTTCCGCTTTTCCTCGTCATTCCACAAAACTACGCCGTAGTCCCTAACAATTTCCCCGCCAGATAAAACTTGCGACAGCTTTTTGGCATTGTATTTGTTCCAAAAGTTTGGAATATAGTCCTCGTCGCTTTTATAAACCGTAAGGTTAAGGTCGTCTATGGTTACAATTTCGTATGCTACATAGAATTCGGTATTTTCAAAGGTTATTTTATTATACAGCTTAAGGCTGTTTTCGGCGGCCCTGTATTCGGTGGGGAGTATATGATGTTCGGCCTTGAAGGCCCGTATAAAGTTTTCCTTTGAATTAAAGCCGTATTTAAAGGCATGGTCTGATATATGGTTATTTCCCCTTACCATTTCCTTTGCGATTTCCGAAAGTCGCCGTTTTCTTATATAGTCCGCCGGAGTAAGTCCGGTTAAATATTTGAACAGCCTTAAAAAGTGGTATTTGGAATATCCGCAAACGGCTGCGCAGACCGTAAGGTCAATATCCTGCGTTAGATTTTCTTCAATATAATCGATAGCCTTTTGAATATGAACCATGTATTCCATATCTTTAACCCATTATATCCTTAATCCACAAGCAACGATTGATAAAAATTGCTGTTTTATCCAGTATAACACAGTAATTTTCAGCAAACAAGTGTTTACACACGCTGGCTAAATAAAAAATCCCGCACAAGCGGGATTTAATATTATATATGTAACCTTTGTTTTAATACTCATTGGCTTTATCGCTTTTGCTTATATGCTCTACAACTGATGCATAGCAAATCTCACCGTTGCTTTGATCGTCCACCGGCAGAGCAAAGTGGTTTATATCAACCACCCCGTGATAGGTGCCGGGGGTGTTATTAACCAAAAACAAATATCTGTCCCCCGTTTCAAGGCTTACATTGTCCTTCATAACAGGTATTCCGATTCTTTCATTAAATATGCCGGTGTTTTTTAAAATTTTCCACTGTTCGGCTTCCATGTATCCCTGTTTTCCGCCGATAACACCTATATACACTTTTTCTTTGCATTCTCCCTTGTATTGCTTTTCAACCTCCACCTCATACACGGTATATAGCCACAGGGAGGATTTTTCACCCGAATTACTCGTGGGTTTCCCCGTCCGTATGTCCACAATGTCAAAGAATACCCGTATAACCTTCCCTTCAAAAATATCCGTGACAGCGGAGGTAATTTCCTCCACGGTTTTATAACAGGGCCAGCTTATAAAGAAAGGGGTAAACTTAATGTTATCATTCAAATCGCCGTCCCCCGACTCATCGACGCTGCCTTCGTTTGATTTGGCATCACTTTCAACCATGGAAATATAACTGCCGTCATCTCCGCCTATTAAACGGCATCCCGGCAAAGCCGCAATCAATGCGGTAACTAATATTAAGGAAACAAACATATAAAGACATCTCATAACACCACCCCTGCCAAAGCCGACAATATATGTATGATTTAACCTTGTAAAAAATGCCGCAAATGCATATAAATGCCTTCAATATATAAACACTTTACAAGACCTTTTCGTTGTGTCTATATGCCAATGTTTACAAAATGTTAACAAATAAAATCAGGCGGGGTGTCCCGTAAGTGTTTAATCGCATAAAATGTATTAACCGGTATGCAATATCCTTTCTTTCTACAAAATTTTCACATATTTTGCATGGCGGCATAATCTGTTACAAGGAAGCCAATTTTTCCGCACACATTACTTAGGAGGAATAAATATATGATCGACAAAACCCCTCCCCGCTCTTTCTGCGGGAAACCCTCCGACCCTCTTTGCTGCATCAGCGTGAACAAAATATTCGACTCCGCGAAAGATAAAGATTGTCTTGAGGACATCAAGGTTCATTTTTGTGACTGCTTTCAGGAGATAATCGACCGCTCCACCGCTATCCGCTGCAAGAATGTCGAGGTTATTAATACCCATATAAGTCTGGAACCCGTACCCTTCAACAGGGGCTTTTATCAGGTAATCATCCGCTTCTTCTTCTGCGTTACCCTTGAATGCTGCCTGTGCATGGGCAAGACCGAAATAGTTAAAGGCCTTGCGGTTCACGACAAGAAGATTATTCTTTTCGGTTCGGAGAAAAATGTTTCTGTGTTCACCTCCGATCCCAAGAATAATACCTTCTGCCCCACTCCCAAGGACTTAAAGTGCAAGACCGAACCCACTCTCCCCACCGTAACGGTAGAGGTGGCCGATCCCATTTGTCTGGATGTAAAGGTAAAAGAAAGATGCCATCCCTTCGGCAACTGCTGCATATCCGTAGATGCAATACCCGACGACATAAGGGAATACTTCGAAGGCAACTTTACCGACGATATCGGATCCAAAAAGGTTTTCGTTACCATCGGTATGTTCACCATCATCCGCATGGAGCGGGTTGTCCAGCTCATACTCCCCGCTTGCAACTACTGTGTTCCCGATAAGGAATCCACCCCCCACGGCTGCACCGACCCCTGCTCGGTATTCGGCAAAATACCCTTCCCGGTTGGCGAATTCTTCCCCTTTGCCGACGATCATCACAAGGACGACAACAAGGGCGGCTGCTGCTTAGGGAAATAATCCTTGAAAAGTATATAAAAAAGCACAGCCGGTTACGCT
>JBMNMA010000006.1:0-8987 GCA_050953105.1 Eubacteriales bacterium
TCGTGTTGCACTTGTGGATAAGATAAGCAACAAAGTTAAATGCGACGTTTCATCGGGGATAACTTTAGTTCACTGAAGTATACGATTGAATTAATAATATTGATGGTATATTTTCATCACCCGATAAGCCTTTACTTACTTACATATTCACTTCTTTTCCGGATTGACTGTGCCAACCCCTCATCCCAACGCTGACGCGGTCCCCCTCTTCCCCTCAAGGGGAAGGCTTTTTCTATGCCCCTATTATATTTCCACAATATAAAACTACTGCTGATTTCTAGGTTTTTAACGAATTATATTCACCCCCATGTCATTCACCAATTTTATATAAATCACACTATGCATTAATCCCCTTTACCCTTGCGCCCCCCGAAGGGGGAGCAGGGTGTATTAACCCGGGGTAAAGCCCCGGGGAGAGGAGTGCCCCACCGCCCACGCACCCCGGAGGGGAGCGGGTGTTAACGAGTGAAATGAAGAGAAGTGAGAAAATATATGACAGAAAAGAGAATAAAAACAGCTCTAAACCCTATGGGTTTTGGTTATTTGATTGTATTTACTATTTGATATTAGCAATTGATGTCGTGGCAGGGAAGTAGAAATAAAAGGAAGCGTTCAGACTTTCAGTGAATGTGGCAGCCAAAGGCTGACGAATGAGGGGTTGCTATGTAACCGGGAGAGAAAAAATAAATCGGCTCATCCGGGTGCATGAAATCAGTAAGAAAACCGGGGTCCCCGAAAAGCCAAAGGCTTTTTGGTGAAAAAATAAAACCCGGAGTATATTCCGGGTTGTGGTGGATGTTAAGGAACTCGAATCCCTGACCACTCGCACGTCAAGCGAGTGCTCTACCAGCTGAGCTAAACATCCGTATATTTTTTGCAAAGTGTATTATACCAGTTTGTTTGAATTTTGTCAATAATAAAATATATAAATATTTCGTCAAATTATACCCAGGTTGCCTTTGCAGTTCTCATTACCTACAAGCTTGTAGCCGTTAAACAGCGCTACGGCCACCACGGTTTGGGCTTCGTCCTCCACAGTGACTTCATAAAAACAGGCGTGGCGGCCGTCCTTTACCTTGCGGGCGGTGGCGGTGAGAATCTTTCCCTTGGGCTGGGAAAGGAAGGATATGCTTGACGATAAAGTCATGGTCAATGGATTATCAAGACCGTTTGAAGCTATGGCAAAGGCAAAGTCGCATAAGGTAAACACCACTCCACCCATAACGCCACCCATAGCGTTTTGATGGTTTTCGTTTACCTCAAGCCGGCACACCGCATAGCCTTCCGAAGCCTCAACCGGCTCTATGCCTACTAAACGGGTGGCAAACAGGTCGTTTTCAAATCTCTTTTTTATTTCGTTCAAATACATGACTTACCTCCGCTAACAAATGTAAATATTATACAAATTTACCAGCAAAAATTCAAGGGATTTTTCAAAAAACTCTTGACTTATTTTTTATTTGTGATAAAATAATTAACAGACAACTATTAAAGAAAGGAAAGGTAAAATGAAAAAATTACTATCTGTTGTTTTAGCACTAACCCTTGTGACAACTTGCTTTTTCGCTTTTGTAGCTAACGCTGACGAAGAAGGCGTAACCGTTGTCGGAATAACTTTCGAATCCGAAGTGGCAAATCTGGTTAAGGAAGTTCCCCAGGCCGGCGGATCCACAGCCAATCTTATCGATGGCATAACCCTTGAAGACCACGTCTTCGAAGGAAGCACTCCCTGGGCAGTAAACGGCGTTATGCTTATCCAAAACACCGTTTGCACCGACGAAACCCAGAACCCCATTTATTCCTACACTCTTGAGCTTTCCGACAGAGCTGACGTAAACGCTATTAAGGTTTACTTCTATGAACATTACAATGCTATGATAGGTCTCCCCAAGGACAACAAAATTGCTGTTGAGTATTCCGAAGACGGCGAAAACTTCACCTTTGCAGGCGACTACACCTTCGAAGGCACCGCTGAACCTGCCGAAATAGCTGTCAACGCTTATGAAATCGACCTTGGCAAAACCATTACCGGTAAATACATTAAACTCACCTTCCAATTTGGACCGTCCCCCTTTGATACCGACGGAAAAGTTGTTTGGGAATGGCAAGGCTTTACCGAGCTTGGCGTAGTCGGCACTCCCGCTACCATCGTTGACTTAAGCGAAGACGAAAGCTCCGCAGCTCCCGTTTCTTCCGAAGCACCTGTACAGACTTCTGAAGATACCTCTTCCACCACTCCTACCGGCGACAGCGGATTTGTATCTCTTGCAGTTATAGCTGTTATCGCTCTTGCAGGCGCAGCAGTTGCTATAAAGAGAAAATAAAATAAAAAAATAAAGTATATGCGGTGCGGTAAAACGCATCGCTTGCTTTATTATGGAAGTATATAAAATTTTCATAAAGTGTTGACATTTTGTCATGATAGTGCTATAATTCCGACGGGTACAAAACATATAGAAAGAAAGGATTAGTTATGAAGAAACTACTTATTGCAGTTCTTGCCCTTGCGTTAGTTTCCACCTGCGTTGCTGCGCTTTTTATTAACGCATCCGCAGAGGACTATACCTACCTCGATTTAAGACCTGTTGAGGGCGGCGAAGCAGAATATTCTGCTACCGGCGCTGATGTTGAGTTCAAATCCAACGGCACCGTTGTCGTAACCCTTACCGGCACTACCGCCACCTTATCCATGGTTTACAAAACTGCCAGCACCATTAATCAGGAAGCTTTTGTAAACGTTGAAACCGCCAAGTATGTAAAATTCTTCTATGAGAAGAGCAGTGAATCCGTTAGCGTTCAGGTACACGCTCACTATGACCGTGGCAACAAGAACAACGCCGACCTTTACCTCACCGGCATGACCAATGACGCTGCTTCCTACCTCGTTCTCAGCGGCGCTACCTACGGTGTTTGGGGCTTCTATCAGTACCTTTCTGAAAGAGCCGGCTACCTTCCCGCAGACAACATCCTCAAGTTCTCTGACATTACCTACACCATTACCGGTCAGGTAGGCGACACCTTCACACTTTACTACTTTGAAATTGCTGATGACTATGACGAAGATTTCGGTACCGTCGTTCCCGATGACACTTCCATCGACTTAAGCGATATCGAATCCTCTGAACCTGTAACCAGCGAAGAATCCACTGCCACTTCCGAAGCTACTTCCGAAGCTCCCGTTGTGGAATCCTCTGAAGATACTACCCCCGTTACCGGCGACAACGGCTTTGTAGCTCTTGCGGTTGTTTCTGTTATCGCTCTTGCCGGCGTAGTTGTTCTTAAAAGAAGATAAAAATTATTGATACCCTAAAAAAACGGCACTTTAGTGCCGTTTTTTTCATTGTCATTTTATATTTAAAAGCCTTTCCCAGTGGGGAAAGGCTTTTTATTTAACCCTTAATTGATATCTCTCATCTTGTCCTCATACATACTGGCTTTGCCGGATTTAGAAAAATAGTCGTTATAAAATATCCGGTTGCAGGCGGTAATTTTGCCTGTTAATACAGTCGCTCTGTCGATTAAAGCTTTCATATACTCGTCATCGCAGGAGGTATCGGCCCATATTATTCGGTTAAGGTTATAAAAATATATTTTGTCAGTTATAAATACACCGTATGCCCTTGAATAAAGGACACTTTCTTTTTCGGAAAACACCGAATTGCCGAAATAAAGGTTGCCGTATACGTTTAACCCCAAGAGGTCGCACAATGTGGGGACAATATCCGCCGTGCAGGTGAACTTTTCGATAACCCTATGATCAATTCCGGGGCATCTTATCATAAAAGGAACCTCAAATAACGCAGGGGTGGAGGTGGATTTAACATACCTTGAAAGCCCCTGATAAAAGGTGTTGTGGTCGCTGAAAATAGCTATAATGGTGTTGTCAAGCAGGTTTTTTTCCTCAAGAACTTTGTAAATTTCCCCCAATGCCCTGTCAAATTCCATAACCGCAGCCAGGTAATGGACAAAGGTGTCATGGAGGGTGTTGTCCTTTTCGGTTACCTTTATTCCCGCACTTTCAAGTTTATCATAGTAGCCAAGGTCATCAAGGTTCTGCCGGTAGGCATACACCCCGTGCATTGTGATGGAGGTTATAAAGGTGTAAAACCTGCGTTCAGTCGGGAACATTTCGTCTTTGCAAACCTTTATCATTTCATGGTCAAGGTTTCGTTCGTTGTATGCCGACCAGTCGGTAAAGCCCTCACATTTAGCCATATCCTCGCTAAACACCACCTTGTCAAACCCTAAATTGGTCAAATAATCGGTGCGGTTGTAAAAGGCGGCAAAGCCGTTGTGAAAATAGGAGCAGACAACACTTTCGTCGGTAATTTTAAGGTTGTTTAACAAGGAAGTGGCGATATAATTTTCGGGAAAGGTGTAATTAATAAATGCCTTTGTCGGATAAGAGCCTATAAGGGCATAATTTTCTGAAATATCGGTTTTTTCCCTGGCGTGGAAGTTTGTCATAACAACGCTATCATTGTAAAAGCGGTTAAGATTGGGGTATAGTTCGGCAAGAATATTTGTATTTTCAAGGTTGTAGCCGTTGGGGTATTTGCCGGTGTTTTGAATAAATGAAAACCACTCAAGGGATTCGCAAAGGATGGTTACCAAATTATACTTCTTTTGTGGCGTTTTCGGGGAAGTTGGTGTAATAAATGCCGTCTTTGTCATAAATAAAATCCTCAAGCTCTGTGTCGGTTATTTCCCCGAACTTTTCTTTTGCAAAAATACCGTTGGCAAGTTCGTAGATTAAATTTCCCGAAACCCCAAGTTCCGAATAGGCGTTTACGCTGTTACCGTAAAGCAGGTTGTCCCCCACATCCTTGTAGGGGCGAACCGCCTCGACGGCAAGGAGGTTCACCGACAGCGAAAACACCAAAAGCACCGTTACCGCAACGGGAAAACGCTTTAATTTGGGTATTTCGGGCAATTTGGGGAACATCCGCCAGCCTGCCACCGTATAAATCGAAAGACAGGTCCCGAAAACCAGGGTATAGACAAAGTCTATGGTAAGGGAATCGAGTATTGAAACCGCCTCACCCCGCAGGTTTATCATGGGGAACTCAAACAGTGTTTCGGTCATTTCAAACAGCAGCACAAAGCCCCCGTCGGCAACGCCTACCGCCGTAAGAAATATCAGCCCGACAATATACCTTGCTTTTTGGTTTCGCACCACATAGAGAATAACCGTAAAAAGGACACACAGTCCTATAAAAATCCACGGGTGTCTGATATACACCTCGCCGGAGGTTACAAAAACCGCCGTAAGCTCGGTTATAATGAAAAAGGCAAGAAAACACATAATCAAAAGATTCCGCTTAAAAAAATACTTTCACATTTACCGCCTTCCGTCATAAAACCAGAATAAGCCAGACAATAAACGCCGTCAGGGGGAACGATCCCCTTGACACTTTATATACAATGCCGTATAGCAGGCAATACAGCCAGAACACAATGTTAGGCTCGTTTACCCATTCCAAACCGAAGAATCCTCCAGGAATAAGGTATGCCATTATTCCGTAAGTTAAAAGCAGTAAAATCCCCCCGTAGGGTATGAGCAGTTTAGTCGGTATTATACGATTAAAAAACTCCTCGGCACATTTTATTATTCCCGTTATTATTATACTTTCACAAACTCTGAGAGCCACAAGGGCAACAAGTGCATAAAGCTCGTAAATTGAAAATTTTGTGCCTAAGTCGTAAAGGATTTTAAACTGCCAGCCAAGGGAAAAGCAGATAAACAGTATCCCAACATAGGTTATCAGCCACAGGGCGACAACGTTTACCGTCGGCAGCCGTTCTTTCTTTTTGCCTTCACGAATAAGGCTAAAGCCGAATTTAGCTTTGCAAAGGCGGGAAATTGCCAGGATGCAAATACACCAAAAAAGTAAAACAGATAAAAAGGAAAATAGATTTGTGAAATATCCTTTGTAAAAACCTTCATAAATGCCGGACAAAAGCCTTACGGCATTTGCCGCTCCGGCGCAGACTGAAAGCAGCAAAACCGTTAGGGCGTAATAAAGGGGTTTTATATTGTTTACCCTGCCGTCTGTAAGGTTATCCATTAATATCCCTTCCGGAAAATATTTACATTTTAATATACCCATATTATAACACAAACAATCGTTAAAAGATATACCGTTTGAAAGAAAATTTGCCGTAAACTGTAAAAACAATAAACAAAGCCGCAGGGTTTGCACCCTGCGGCATAAAATTACTTGCGCAGCTCGGTGCGCCTGATTTTTCCGCTTATGGTTTTGGGTAATGCTTCGGTAAATTCGATAATCCTGGGGTATTTGTAGGGGGCGGTATGGGTTTTTACGTATTCCTGAATTTCGGCCTTCAGCTCCTCGGTGGGCTTTTTGTCCTTTGTAAGAACTATTGTTGCCTTAACCACCTGGCCTCTTGTTTCGTCGGGAACACCGGTTACGGCGCATTCAAGGACATAGGGCAGCTCCATAATCACAGACTCGATTTCAAAGGGCCCTATGCGGTAGCCGGAGGACTTGATAACGTCATCAATACGGCTGACATACCAGAAATAGCCCTCCTCGTCACGCCAGGCGGTGTCGCCGGTGTGATACCAGCCGTCGTGCCACACGTCCCTTGTCTTGGCTTCGTCCTTGTAGTAGCCTTCGAAAAGCCCTGTGGGGATTTCCTTTGTGGAAATTACAATTTCCCCTACCTCGCCCACGGCGGCAAAGGTGCCGTCCTCCTTCATAAGGTCAACCACATATTCGGGGTTGGGTTTTCCTAAAGAGCCTACCTTGGTGGGAGTACCCACAAGGTTACCGAGAGTCATGGTGGTTTCGGTCTGGCCGAAGCCTTCTTTTAATTCTATGCCGGTGGCCTGCCTGAAGGCGTTGAACACCTCGGGGTTTAACGCCTCGCCGGCGGTGGTGGCATATTCAAGGGATGAAAAGTCGTATTTTGTCAAATCCTCTTTTACAAAGAAACGGTAGATTGTGGGGGGAGCGCAGAAGGTGGTTATATTGTAGCTTGAAAAGAGGGATAATATATCTTCCGCACTGAATTTATTAAAGTCGTAAACCAAAATACAGGCTTCGCACAGCCATTGACCGTAGATTTTGCCCCACAGCGCCTTTGCCCAGCCCGTTTCAGAAACGGTGAGATGAACTCCGTCGGGGTTGACGTTATGCCACCACCTGGCGGTTACGATATGCCCTAACGGGTAGGTGCAGTTGTGGACGGTGATTTTAGGATAACCCGTGGTGCCGGAGGTGAAATACATAACCTGCGGATCGTTTTTATGGGTGGGGATACGCTCCAGGGTGTCAGGATAGCGCATCAGCGTCTTGTTAAAGGGAACCCAGCCTTCTCTTTCCCCGTTGACTATTATCTTATGCTTGACGGTGGGGGAAGCGGGGAGAGCGGCTTCTATATGGTCGGGGCAGTCGTCCTCACAGGTGGCCACGATTGCCTTAACCTCGGCAGTATTGAACCGGTATTCGTAGTCCTTTTGCATAAGCAGACTTGTGGCGGGGAGTGCCACGGCGCCGATTTTATGTAAGGCCACAATGGCTATCCAGAACTGGTAGTGGCGTTTTAACACCAGCATTACCTTGTCGCCCTTTTGTATGCCCATGTCCAAGAACATATTGGCCGCCGCGGTTGGAAAGAAGGGAAATGTCCTTAAAGGTAAAGTCCTTTTCCTGCTTCTTTTCAGAAAGCCATAAAATCGCCCGCTTGTCGGGGACTTTCTTTGCCAGCTCGTCAACCACGTCGTAGGCAAAGTTGAGAGTTTTCGGGTATATGGAATTTTATATCGGTAAGACAGCCGTTTTTATCCGTCGTTTCGGTAACGAACTTTTTATATATAAGATTATCGTAGTTGCGTTTGGGTTCCTTTGCCTTGACGACGGTTTTTTTGGCTTCGGTTTCCGGCTGGGTCGTGGCTTCGCATTCTTGTGAATACTATGGCAAGGAAAGCTGCAATCCCTGCCGCCGGCGGCTACCATGCCACTGGCGTATGGAGGAGTCGTAGTAGAACGCTGTCCCCTTCGTTTAGAATTTCAACTCGGTCGCCAAGCTGGATTTTAAGTGTTCCGCTAAGCACATAGTCCAGCTCCTGGCCCTTATGGGTGGAAAGTGAAATGGGGGTGGATTCAAGATAAGGGTCATATTTGCGCATTGACAATAAAGGGCTCGGAAAGGCGGTTTTTTAAGGTAGGGGGCAATATGCCGGTACGTCAAAGGCAGCTTTACGGCGTATGGCGCATCCCCTCGCCTTTACGCGGTAATGTTATACTGGGAAAGGGTGGGGTTTACGCCGCTAACGCAGCTCTGAAATGTCCATGCCCAGCTTTTTGGCGCATTTAAAAAGAAAGGTAAAGGAAAAATCACTTTCCCCCTCTTCAAGGACTTTATAGGCATCGGGGGTAATGTCGGTGGCTTTTGCCATTTCCTCTACCGAAATGTCGGAAATGCTCCTGGCCCATTTAAGTCTTTCGGCAATAAGCTTTGTCTGTTCCATTTGATACACCTCACATTTATTTATAAAAAAAGCTTTGTCCCGCATAGAGACAAAGCCGCAATAACTTTGAAAAACCACTCCTGCACGTCAATCAACGCCTTTCCCTTATACGGCGGAAAACACCGTTTTCGCTTACAGCAAAGCCTTCGGCGAAACTACTCCGGGGTGATAAGCCTTCTGCCATCTGCCGCCTCGCACCGTCCGGCGGCTCTCTGAAAAATGGTTAAAAAAAGACTCTTGTCCCCTTCATCGTATTATATATATTAACTTTTTATGTCTTTATAGCATATTCTGCTATGTTTGTCAAGGGTTAATTATTATTGGTTTGGGATGAAATATCGCTAAAGTCGGCTTTTTCAAACTCCATTCCGCCTATAAAAATGTGGTCATTTTCCTGGCTGAAATCAAAGGTGGCGGTTTTTCCACCCTCAATGGAAAAGTTTTCTATGGTAATTTTACCCCCCAGGATATAGTATCTTATCCGGTAAAC
>JBMNMA010000007.1:0-268438 GCA_050953105.1 Eubacteriales bacterium
AGCCCACCACTCTTATCAACTGCGATTAAGAAACCAAGCCTCTGGCGAGAACCTTAACAGATTACATAGCCAAATGGATGAGGACCATAGGTTGGGGTCCCCGGAAAACCGAAGGTTTTATGGGGTAAAATGAGAATCCATTTGAGCCCACCACTCTTATCAACTGTGTTGGAAAGCAACAACAATTAAAAAGAACCTTGAGAAAGATACATACAGCCCACCACTTAATGTACTGCCAAACAGCAAACGCATTAATGGAAGGCCTTTAACCGGTGAATAATATACATGAAAGAATCGTGTATGTTATTCGACGGTTAAACGTCGAAAGCTCAACAGACTCTTGAAAAAGGGTTGAAATGAGCGATGGACATTGAAAAGAGAATAGGAGAAACAAGCAAATCGAGCACACGAAAGAAAACAGGAAAGATATAAATCAGGTTTTTCTGTAAGAAATAATGCGTGTGTAGCAATCGAAAGATTGCACTACAATAGTAGCAAAATAAAACCGATTTGCGAAACTCATGCAAGAAGGAACGAAAGTTCAAGCTACAAAGAGCACAAGGGGAATGCCTTGGCACCGGAAGCCGACGAAGGACGCGATAAGCTGCGATAAGCTGCGGGGAGGCGCAAATAGCCGTTATATCCGCAGATTTCCGAATTGGGAAACCACTCACGGGTAACGCCGTGAGAACGTTAACTGAATTCATAGGTTAACGTGGGGAACCCGCCGAACTGAAACATCTAAGTAGGCGGAGGAAAAGAAATCAACCGAGATTTCGCGAGTAGTGGCGAGCGAAAGCGAAAGAGGCTAAACCTGGGGCAGAAATGCCCTAGGGGTTAGGACTGCAATGTAGTATCGCAGAGCATAGGAGAATGGTATGGGAAGGCCAGCCGAAGAAGGTGAGAGCCCTGTAACCGAAATGCAAAGCGAGCGAGCAGTATCCAGAGTACGTGCGGACACGTGGAATCCGCACGGAACACGGGGGGCCCACCCTCCAAGCCTAAATACTAACCGGTGACCGATAGTGGAGCAGTACTGTGAAGGAAAGGTGAAAAGAACCCCGGAAGGGGAGTGAAATAGAACCTGAAACCTTGTGTTTACAAGCACACAAAGGACGTTAATGTCCGATGTGGTACTTTTTGTAGAACGGTCCGGCGAGTTTATGTTTGCAGCAAGGTTAAGAACCTATGGTTCGGAGCCGCAGGGAAACCGAGTGTGAAGAGCGCGTTAAGTTGCAAGTATAAGACCCGAAACCGGGTGACCTAGCCATGCCCAGGATGAAGTAGCGGTAAAGCGCTATGGAGGTCCGAACCGACCATCGTTGAAAAGCTGGCGGATGAGGTGTGGCTAGCGGAGAAATTCCAATCGAACCCGGAGATAGCTGGTTCTCCCCGAAATAGCTTGAGGGCTAGCCTTGTGTTAGAGATTATCGGAGGTAAAGCACTGAATAGAGGCGGGGCCGAGAGGTTACCAAATCTTATCAAACTAAGAATGCCGAATAATTATACACAGGAGTCAGACGATGTGAGATAAGTCTCATTGTCAAGAGGGAAACAGCCCAGATCTACAGCTAAGGTCCCTAATATATGCTAAGTGGAGAAGGATGTGGCGATGCAAAAACAACCAGGATGTTGGCTTAGAAGCAGCCACACATTCAAAGAGTGCGTAATAGCTCACTGGTCGAGTGACGCCGCGCCGAAGATTTAACGGGGCTAAGCATATAACCGAAGCTTAGGCAGTGAATAACTGGGTAGGGGAGCGTTCTGTTTGGGGTGAAGTCGCAGCGAAAGCAGCGGTGGACTGAACAGAAGTGAGAATGCCGGAATGAGTAGCGAGAATTGCGTGAGAATCGTAATGGCCGAAAATCTAAGGTTTCTTGGGGCAGGTTCGTCCGCCCAAGGTAAGCCGGAAGCTAAGGCGAGGCCGGAAGGCGTAGCCGATGCACATACGGTGGAAATTCCGTAGCCATCAAAGCGTTTAAATTAACTGACACCTGATCAAAGCTTGTCCCCGGGGATGGTAGTCCGGGGCGTAAGGGACTGAAATTTAAGTAGGGAAGCAAGTGGAGACTGGGGCGAGAAAAGGTTAATGTATATGCGAGATGTCCGTACCGCAAACCGACACAGGTAGATGGGAAGAGGATTCTAAGGCCAACGGGAGAAGGGTTGTTAAGGAACTCGGCAAATTAACCCCGTAACTTAGGGAGAAGGGGAGCCACGGCAACGTGGCCGCAGTGAAAAGGCCCAGGCGACTGTTTAGCAAAAACACAGGTCTCTGCAAAACCGAAAGGTGATGTATAGGGGCTGACGCCTGCCCGGTGCCGGAAGGTCAAGGGGAAGTGTTAGGGAAACCGAAGCACCGAACTTAAGCCCCGGTCAACGGCGGCCGTAACTATAACGGTCCTAAGGTAGCGAAATTCCTTGTCAGGTAAGTTCTGACCCGCACGAAAGGCGTAACGATCTGGGCACTGTCTCAACAGCCCGCCCGGCGAAATTGTAGTACCGGTAAAGATGCCGGTTACCCGCGACTAGACGGAAAGACCCCATGGAGCTTTACTGCAGCTTGATACTGGACTTCGGCATATTATGCACAGGATAGGTGGGAGACTTTGAGGCAATGGTTTCGGCCGTTGCGGAGTCGCCGTTGGGATACCACTCTTAATGTGCTGAGGTTCTAACCTACACTGTTGAATCACGGTGGGGGACAATGTCAGGCAGGCAGTTTGACTGGGGCGGTCGCCTCCAAAAGAGTAACGGAGGCGCTCAAAGGTTGGCTCAGCACGGACGGAAATCGTGCATAGAGTGTAAACGCATAAGCCGGCCTAACTGTGAGACCTACAAGTCGAACAGTAACGAAAGTTGGAGTTAGTGATCAGGTGGTAGTGAGTGGAAATGCCATCGCTTATCGGATAAAAGCTACCCTGGGGATAACAGGCTGATCTCCCCCAAGAGTTCACATCGACGGGGAGGTTTGGCACCTCGATGTCGGCTCATCACATCCTGGGGCTTGGAGTAGGTCCCAAGGGTTCGGCTGTCCGCCGATTAAAGTGGTACGCGAGCTGGGTTCAGAACGTCGTGAGACAGTTCGGTCCCTATCTGTCGTGGGCGTAGGATATTTGAGAGGAGCTGTCCTTAGTACGAGAGGACCGGGATGGACGCACCTCCGGTGCACCGGTTGTTCCGCCAGGAGCACAGCCGGGTAGCCGCGTGCGGACGTGATAAACGCTGAAAGCATCTAAGCGTGAAACACACCTCAAGATTAGATATCCCATAGCGTAAGCTAGTAAGGTCACTTGTAGACTACGAGTTTGATAGGTCGGAGGTGTAAGTGCGGTAACGCATTTAGCTGACCGATACTAATTGACCGAGGGCTTGAACTACATTTCTTCGATAATGAGTTTGTTTTCTCCTGTTCTTTTCAATGGACTAATGTCCTTTGGGGTATTTGCACCTTTAGCTCAGTCGGTAGAGCAACTGACTCTTAATCAGTGGGGCCAGGGTTCGAGTCCCTGAAGGTGCACCACATCCCATTTGATTACATAAGCATTTACCCGGTAAGACGGGGTACCGACAAACCGGATAAATTAATAGTCAGTGTCTTTAGCGGCAAGGGTCCACCCGTTCCCATTCCGAACACGGAAGTTAAGCTTGCCAGCGCCGACGATACTCGTCTGGAGACGGACCGGGAAAATAGGTCGATGCTGACACAATAAATACCTCAAGATGATAAATTTTGGGGTTATATTCCTCCTTAGCTCAGTCGGTAGAGCGCGTGACTGTTAATCACGATGTCGTTGGTTCAAGTCCAACAGGGGGAGCCATAATGAAAACCACTTTTGTCTACCAGGATGAAAGTGGTTTTTGATTTTAAAGAAAGATGTGGTATAATGTTCCCCAAGATTAAACAGATTAACTTTAATTTGATGGAGACAGATATGGCAAAAGAAATAAAACCGCAGGATACGTCAAGAGCTGCGGCATATGAATTGTGGATGAAAGCGCCGAATCCGATGGTGACTTTTTTCAAAACGCTGGATGTGACCAATCTGGTGAAAACAAGCAGAAAAAAACGCTTGAAGTTTAACATGCTTCTTGATTTTTGTATTGGAAAGGCTGCGGCATCTGTCAAAGAACTTTACATCCTTCCTGTGGGAGATAAACTAATTCAATATGATACCCTTGCAGTAAATACAATTGTAAAGAACAAAACCGGTGAGGTCAGTTCCTGTGATATAAGTCAATCTGATTCGCTGGAAAAATTCAACGAAGAGTATTTGAAATACACCGTTCTGGTTGCAGAAAGCTGTGCTGACAGGGACCTGTCTGCGGAAAGTATGGTCATCGGAACATCGGCAATCGTAGACACTGAAATTGATGGCGCTGTTGGTATGAACAGTGGAATCTTCAACAACCCCTTTATCATATGGGGGAAATATAGGAAGAAGTTTTTCAGATACTACTTACCGATTTCGTTCCAGTTCCATCACACACAGATGGATGGCGCCCACGCCGGAAGATTCCTAGAAAATCTTCAAAATGAGATTAATCAGGTACAGTAAAAAATTCAGTTTGTCGAACTGATTCAGGTGTACTTTGGGTGAGTTAACCTATCCAGAATGTACCTTTTGGTGAGTTATTGACATATTAAAAACCACTTTTGTCTACCAGGATAGAAGTGGTTTTTTCTTGCTTTTCGGCCACTTTTTGAAGAAATAATAATCAAAGACGATGGCATCGAGGTGAATCTGAAGTGCGGTGCCTGCATCGGACAAGAATACGTAAGATAAAGAGATCCCTCGGCGGACGGTTGAAAGACCAGAAACCGAGGGATTATTGTTTTTTCACAACATATATAATAAAAGGAAGAAGAAAACGGACGTGCGGATATGAAGGCTTAAAATATGTCTAACTTGAAAAATTCACAAAAAATGATATAATGAAAACGATAAATTATAATTTATGGGAGCGAAACGGATATGAATCATACGGTTTCAAAAGTTGGAGCAGCAATAGTTACAATATCTGTATTGCTGTTTGCGATATGTATGTTGATACCTTTTGACTTTGGCAGCTATTTTGTATGCATCTTCTTGTCAATCGGATATGTAATTGTGTCTGCCGGATTTTGGAGCGAAAGTGACGGCGATCATAAGGTTGCTGCTACGACAGGCATCATTTTTGCAGCGATATATGCGGTTATAATCATGCTGGTGTACTTTGCGCAGACAACAACAGTTATGAATGAATCGTTGAACGCCCAGGCAGATTTGTTACTGAATTATTCCAAAGGAAGTCTGATGTTCAATTATGACTTACTTGGTTATGGAATTATGGCTCTTTCCACTTTCTTTTTGGGACTGTCATTCGTGCCGAAAACAAAAACTGATAAATGGTTGAAAGCATTATTGATGATACATGGTGTATTCTTTATCGGATGTTTATTCATACCGATGACGGGTGTATTTACATCAATGAATAGTGGAGAGACGAGCCTTGGTGGAGTAATAGCATTAGAGTGCTGGTGTGCATACTTTACTACTGTCGGAATATTGTCATTTATTCATTTCAACAAAGAAAGATAAATCTCAGTCTGTCTGGCTGATTTTGGTGTACTTTTTGCACGTCAACCCTTGAAATCGGTACTTTTTGCACGTCATTGACATATTAAAAACCACTTTTGTCTACCATGATAAAAGTGGTTTTTTGTTGTCTTCAGGGCATTTTCGGATAATGCCAAGGCAAATAACGGAATTTTGGATTCTGATAAATCAAACGATCGTATAGATAACCATTTTTTTGTTTTCGCAGGCAAATATGCTAGAAACAGTGGTAGTCTGGAAGATTATTGACTGCAGGATCTGAACCATGTCATGTAAAACAATTTTAAATTTATGAACTCCCAATTATTGAGAGGTGGACAATCTGATAAATACAATTATAATAATGGTGGACCGGTTAAAAGAAAATAATTGAAATAAGGAGAAATCAGAAAATGTCATTTGGTTATAGAATTAGAACGCTTCGTCAAAATTTGCACTTTAGGGTTTTGGTTGTCATTGTACCGTGAAAAGCGTGTATCACCGTTTTTTGCCTTGTAAGCGGATGGATTGATGATTCGTTCCGCTTTCAATGCTTTAGCGATTTTTACTGCACCGTACCGGAATAGTCTAATACTGTGCATATTGCTCCGGCTGCCGCAAATATAGGCATCTGCTGCCCGCCGCCACTGGCAAGACCTAAAAGCTTTTTCCCTTTTAAATTACCAAACCATTCCGAAGGCACTTTTTTAGTCGGAGTAAGAACAACACTCCAATCACCTTTTTGTGCTCGTGCATATTCATCGTGAGAAATAGGTATTCCCCATTTCCAACCATTTTCAATCCATCGTTCTATTGTTTTTGCATTAATGTCCTGATAATTTTCCATGATAATTCTCCATTACAATTTTATTTAATTGAAAGTGTTTGCATTGAATTTATACTCTATGTAAATTTCATCAATCGGGATGTAACGATTATACAACCTGTTATAAATATTGTCTACATATATTTTCCGAATGGATGCAGCTACTTATCAACAGGGAACTGTTTAATGTAGGTAACACAAAAGAAAAACCGCTTTTATCTACCAAGACAAAGCGGTTTTTTTGCAATTATATGATAAAAATAAGCTAGATAGTAAATATAATCACAGGCCTTCAGACAGCATAATTACTGTTGAAGGCCCGTTTTTTGTTGCCAAAACCAAAGCAGGGAAGAAGCACATGGTATTAATGGTTTGCTTTAAAATAACAGCACTTATTTCAACTAATCCTCTTTTATTTTATAAATCCTCTTTTCCAGGCGGCTGGAGTAAATAAAACCAGCAACGGGAAGAATTCCAAACGTCCTGCAATCATGCAGAAAGAAAAGATTATTTTTGAAAAAGAGGAATATGCGGCATAGTTTCCTGTCGGACCGACTATACCCAGCCCCGGTCCGATATTGCTTAATGAGGCTATAACAGCTGTTGAATTGGAAACTATATCCTTGCCCTCAATGGATATGAGCAGAACCGAAACTAAGAAAATTGCAAAATAAATAAAGAAAAACAAGGCGGTCTTTAGGACAATGTCATTGTTTACCTTTTTACCGTTTATAGATACCGATTTTACACTGTTCGGATGAAAAATCTTACCCAGTTCAACTTTAACCGCTTTTATCATAATAATGAATCTAATCAGCTTCATACCGCCGCCGGTAGATCCGGCACAGCACCCTGTAAGCATTAATAACACCAGTATGCCTTTGCTTAAAGTAGGCCAAAGGTTAAAATCCGCAGTGGCATAGCCTGTTGTAGAGATAATAGATGAAACCTGAAAAGACGAATGCCTTAATGCTTCCGGAATTCCGCCGTATAATCTTGAAATATCAATCGTAATAATAAGAATCGCCGCTATTACAATGCCGAAATATAGTTTTAACTCCTGGTCCTTTATAAATTTTACAAACTTTCTGCCCAGTAAAATAAAATACAGCGAAAAACTTATCCCAAACAAAAACATAAAAACCGTAATAATTATTTCGGCAGCAAGGTTGTTATAAGCTCCAATGCTTGCGTTCATGTTTGAAAAACCGCCGGTTCCTGCCGTGGAAAAAGCGTTGGTTAGTGAATCAAAAATCGAAAGCCCGGTAATGCGCAGCAAAATAATAAGTATAACGGTCATTGCAATGTATATCAAATACATAATTCTGGCGGTTTCTTTTATTTTGGGGACTATTTTATCAGGAGCCGGCCCGGTGCTTTCTGCTCTTAACAGATTAATTGATGATGCATTAATAGACGGTATTATAGCCATCATAAAAGTTAAAACACCCATGCCGCCAATCCAATGGGAAAAGCTCCGCCAGAACAGTATGCCTTTCGGCAGCACCTCAACGTCGGTTAAGATTGACGAACCGGTGGTTGTAAATCCGGATATGGATTCAAAAGCGCAGTCTATAAAACTGTTAAAATATCCGGAAAAGTAAAAGGGCAGTGCTCCGAAAAGGGAAATTAATATCCATGAAATTCCTGCAACCACAAAAGCGTCCCTGACTCTTAAATTCTTGTCTTGGGGTTTTACAAGAGCCAGTAATGTGCCTATC
This sequence comes from Eubacteriales bacterium, assembly GCA_050953105.1. GTDB lineage: Bacteria > Bacillota > Clostridia > Oscillospirales > CAG-382 > UBA1206. Next base: position 8,127 of record JBMNMA010000007.1, read on the forward strand.
AACGCCAGTATCAGGAAAGACCATATGAACGCCATATGATCTCCGCTACCGTATATTAACGAAACGACAAGAGGGAAAAGCATGAATAATGCTTCTATTCTGATTACGCTTCCACTCAGTTTAGCAATTAGACGATAATTCATTTTGCATTATCCCCTTGTTCGTTTTTAATAATATCCAATATAATATCTATCCTGTTAGATAAAATATCATCAAGGTTATGGATATTATTGTTTTTCGATATAATTATAACGCTGTCGCCTATATGCATCTCTGTTTCGCCTGTAGGAATAATAATTTCCGACCCCCTGCTGATACAGCCTATTAAAATCCCTTCCTTAAGTTTTATGTTTTTCAAGGGTATATCAAGACATCTTGACTTTTCATTAACCTGAAACTCAATCGCCTCAACATTTTCGTTCTTGCCGGAAAAAATGTTGTGTATTGTTTTTATATTGCTGCCAAGAGCTCCGATCAGTCCGTCAACATAGCGGGCAACGGTATTTGCCGTTATGTTTTGCGGTGTAATTATTTTTTCCAGACCCAGGTCTTTGGCCATATTCTGGTGAAGATGGTTTACCTTTGTAATAACATTTTTAACGCCTCTGTGCAAAGCGTAAAGAGATATAAAAACGTTTTCCTCATCCCTGTCCGTCAGGCAGATAAAGGCGTCCATATTGTCGATTTCCTCGGCGGTTAAAAGCTCCTCGTTGGTTCCGTCACCGTGAATGAACAGACAACGGCTATCAAGGGAATCTGCCGATAAGCTGTCAAACAGCGCTTCGCATTTTGCAAGGTCTTTTTCTATTATTTTTATAACAGGTTTATTCATGTGCCTGTTTAACAGCTCAACCAGGTAACGTGTGATTTTTCCTCCCCCTACAACCATTACTTCCTGCGATTTTTTAGGTCTCTTTTTAATTTGTATCAAAAATTTCATTATACGGGAGGGGCGGCCTAATATTTTTATAATGTCTGATTCTTTAAATACAAAATCCCCGTTTGGAATAAACGCTTCGTTTTCTCTTTCAACCACCGGAAGCAGAATACCCATATCCCTTTTGAAAACATCGGATACGCTTTTGCCTATAAAATATCCCGGAGTATCAGAAACTTTTATAGAAACCATTTCAACCCTGCCGCCTAAAAAAGTATCTATTTTTTCAGTGGAAGGGTATCTTAAAATCCTTGAAATTTCTCTTGCCGTCTGACCTTCAGGATTAATAATCACATCAATGCCGAGGTCTTTCCAAAGGTTGTTAAACTCAAGCATGTATTCGGGATTTCGAACTCTTGCTACCGAATGCTTTGTTCCCATGCGCTCTGCCATGATGCAGCACAGGATATTCAATTCGTCGGCATTGGTTGTGCTTATAATTAAATCCGCATCTCTGGCCCCGGCTTCAATGAGTATTTTTTCGCTTGCACCGTTGCCTAAAAGGAATCTTGCGTCAATCTGCTCAGACACGTTATCAATAACATTTGCGTTATTATCAATAACCGTTACGTGAACATTTCTTTTTTCAGATAATACTTTTGCTATCGTATACCCGATTTTTCCGATTCCCACAACAATAATTTTCATTGTTTTTCCTCTTCTCCAAAATCTATGTTTTCCGATATTCTGCTTTAAAACCGACCTGCTTGAAATTGTTATGCCAATGTTTTTTACAATAACCGTCTTAAAAATAAAAAAGCAAGAAACTCCATAAGACGCTCCCCACCCTAAAAGCTCAAGTCTTGAAAGCAGTAACCTGCTCCAACCGGAATCATTATTCTTTTAAAAATAGTATATAACCATTCTTTATATTGAATCTGTTTATAATGTCCGTTAGTTGCATTATCGCTTCTTTTTGTCATAGATTCAATGTAATATTATAGAATAATTCATATCATAATGTCAAGTTTGACATGCTGATAGAAACGTTTTTTTCGAATGTTTGTGTAAAATCAACACATGTTTTGATGTAACATTTGGTGAAACTACCAATATTAAGCGTAGCTTTCGGTGGGGTAAGACCCTAAAAAAATACAACTTAACATGCTCCCTAACAGTAAAAATGCTGTTAGAGAGCCCGTTTTTTGTCAGAGGTTAAATATATCAAAAAATGGCTCGAATTAAGTGCAATGCTGATTATAAACGAAAAACCGAAGTTAAACCTATGGAATAATAAATTAAATAAAATATTTTTTCAACATATTGTAAAAAGATGAAAATATGTTATGATGTTATTGTTAATCTTGTTAAAATAATTGAACAGGACAATCCGGCAATTACTAAAAATGTGTTATTATACGACGGCCCTTCAAAAATTAATTAAAAATTACGAAAGCAGACAGACAATGCAAAACATTCAAACATTTGAAAGCATATCCAAAAGAGTATTATTTGCGTTCAGACTTTCATTTTCCGAATTTTCACCGGCTGAATCGGAAACGGTAAGTCCGGAAAGCCAGCGAATGCTGTATGATATCTTAAATGATATTCAAAACAACCTTTATAATAACCCGTATCTTCTTGCTCTGCCGGCTGATCCGGACGATTCATATCCGTGGTATTTGTGCAACAATCAGAGGCCGGAATTAAGCGCGGTTTATACGACCGTTTTTAAAACACTGTATGATTTTTACCTTTTCCTCTATACCATGTCAAGGGACGGCGAACTGTCAGAAAATAACATCAGCATAACAAAACAACAGCTTAAAGCTAAAAAAGCGAGCTATAAGAATACTTATGAAGATGTATTAAATACCGTTGGTATTGATGTGACAGTTTCAAAGGAAGGTGTAACGCTTTCTCATATGAACGGCAATGATGTTTTTGCCGCTTTCAAGCTGCTCGGTAACAGATGCAGCAGAACGCTTTTTGAAATTCCCGAAGCCTGGCGTGACAGCGCTAGTCTTCAAAGCAATTTGTTTTTCTTTGCCGCCTGCTGTTATAAATGTGAAGCGTTATACATATTAAACCGAATTGACGAGCTGTATGGCATGAACGGCTTGCTTCTACGGTTAAAAGCATCCTGTGAAGAAAAGGGCTATACATTTGCCATACGAACCGTTATTGCCCAGAACGAAATAGGTATGAGTATTGATATGAAATACGGCATCGGTGGATTTCAGATAGTTTACAACGCCCGGAAAACGCAAAAAGTCGGCTTCGGGACACTAAACGGCATCGGTGAAAAAGCAATGCTAGAGGATTTTAACAACCTTGACCATGATATGCAGGATCATTTTATAAGCATCTGCCGTTCCTGCAACGGCTGTCTTGGCTGCACTAAGGGTGGAAAAAACAAACCCTTTACGGTAAAGGTTGTATATAAAGGCGAAAATTATAACTTATGCCCCATGTTTCCTAATCACACATGGGAAACCATGGATGAAGCTCTTGTTGACAGACTGATGAAATATCACGAACTGCAGTTGAAATATACGAAAAACGGAAAATGAGAAGGGTTAACCACAAAAACCAAGGGCAGCTTATGAGGATTTATCGGTATCGAATGTGTTTTGCATAAAACCAAAGAACTTTATCATACCTGTGCCTTTCATAAACTGATACTAATTTCGGCAGGTAAAAATATTTATATTTTAAATTTGAGGATATAAGGTTATGACCGCATATGAATTGATGATAAAAACAAATCACTGCCTTATTAAAAGCGGTTATTTAACCGAATCACTGAAGCAAAATATTGTCCGTCAGCTTATGGAAGCAAGAACCGCTCCGGAGGTTGCCAAAAAATTCTATATCGGAGTGAAATACCCCGACAACACCGATATAAACGGACGTCAGATGTATCCGCTTTTCTTTATACCACCATACAACGACGGGAAAAAGCACAAGACAATATTCAATCAGACTCCGAAAACCCATATTTTTTCGGCAAATATGTATGAACTTGAGATACTGCGGCTGCTGCATTATTTTGCTCCGGAAAATCCTGAAATAAAATCAATGGTCGTTAAAACGCTTACACGACTTAAAACCACCTGCTTCGGATGTATGGATGACGGTGTTGGCGAATGCTTTGACACTTCGCTTGTTGTTTTGCGTTTCCTTGCCGCCGTCAAGCCGGATGAAACAGCATGGATAAAAAGCCGCATAGAGAATTTTAACAGGCATTACGCAGATAAAAAGCGTCAGTGGTATAGTATTTGGTATTATTGGCTGTGCCTGTCCGAATTACCGTTTGATATGGTAAAACCTGAGGTTGACAAGTACAAAGGCGAAATGCTCAACTGGCTTATTAATAAAAGCTGTGTTATGAACAGCGAGCATGATAAAACAATTCATCCTGTGCTTTTTTCAATACTCCGCAACAATCTTGCCCGTTATCCGGAATATGAATATATTAAAGACCGTCAGCCTTTTATAAGTGATAAAAACGGACGGTTATACTTTAATATGAAAAAAGAATAATTGCAGGCGAATGGCAGTAAAAAACAATGATGGAGGATATCATTGTTTTGGCCTCCCCGCCGTAGAGTATGCCGTGTCTAATATCTGCACCAACGATGGATGGGACATTGACAACACCGCTATGCATATCATTAACCGCCGGTAGCAAATCAGGGTTGCTTCTGGCGGTATTTTTATTATTATAAGGTTTATATAATTACCCCGGATTTAACTACGACCGACATCCTTTTGCAACCGCAGACGAATAATAATGATATTAACCACCGCTTTCGTGTCAATGCCATCGTTTATTATGGGCTCGTTTTTGCTATTGGTTTTTGCCGTCAGTTTAAAAATACTTCCGGCAAACGGTTCGACCACTAAGGGTCTTATTCTTCCTATAATAACACTTTCTCTGTCCCCGCTTTCCCATATAACACGTCTTACAAGATCGTCAATGCTTGACGTGCTCGGTCAGGACTACATACGCACCGCAAAGGCAAAAGGCGTTTCGGGCACAAAAATACTTTTCGGTCATGCGCTTAAAAATTCGCTTATCCCGGTTATCACTTATTTCGGGCCTATGCTTGCATATATTGTAACAGGTTCACTTGTTGTCGAGCAGATTTTTGCGGTACCCGGCATCGGCGGAAGCTTTGTCAGCAGCATAACAAACCGTGACTATCCTCTTATCATGGGGACAACCATTATTCTTGCCACGCTGATAGTTATAATGAATCTTATCAGTGATATACTTTACAAGGTTGTCGACCCGAGAATAACTCTGGAATAAGGATAATACAGATATGAAAAAATTTCCCTTAACGCTGCATCTTAAAGTTGACGCATTTTTGCCCGCAACCGACGAAGAAAAGGCATATATGGTTCAAATGCGTCCCTCGACAACGTTTTTCAAAGACGGCATGAAACGGCTTTTGAAAAACAAGGTCGCTACAATCAGTATGATTGTATTAGTTATAATCACTCTAAGCAGTATAATACTTCCCATGGTATGGCCCTACTCCTATGACCAGCAGCTGGGTGTAAAGCTGGGTAAACCGGTTGACAATTCATATAACAACCTCCGTCCTTTCCAGTACGGCGAAACCGAAAAAGCAAAAATAGCTGCAGGTGAGAAGGTTTTTCCCCATATTATGGGGACTGACTCCGCCGGACGGGATTACTTTATCCGTATTGTTTACGGCACGAGAATATCTCTGGCAGTCGGATTTTTCGCCAGTCTGATAGTGCTTATTATCGGTATGACGGTAGGCTCCGTATCGGGATACTGCGGAGGCAAGGTTGACCTGTTCATAATGCGTATTGTGGATATCATCTATTCGCTTCCCGATATGCTGATGGTCATTCTGCTTGCCGCTGCACTAAGGCAGTCCGGACTGTCGGACGCTATTGAAGGCACCATACTTGAAAAAATCGGAAGCAATATAATCAGCCTTTTTATAGTGTTCGGGCTTTTATACTGGGTATCTATGTCAAGGCTTATCAGAGGTCAGATTCTTTCTCTCCGGGAGCAGGAATATGTGCTTGCCGCAAGAGCAACCGGAGCGCGCGGAGGCTGGATAGTCAAAAAGCATCTGATACCCAACTGCATCGGTGTTGTAATAATTTCTACCGCTCTGCAGATACCTAACGCTATATTTACCGAAAGCTATCTTTCCTTCCTCGGACTCGGAGTAAACGCACCGATGCCTTCCCTCGGTTCCCTTGCCTCGGACGCACTTAACGGAATCAGTTCATATCCATATCGTCTGATCATTCCGGCAGTAGTAATATCGCTCATCGTGTTATCACTCAATCTCTTCGGCGACGGTCTGCGCGATGCGTTCGACCCCAAGCTAAATAACTAAGAAAGAGCAATTAACTATGGCATTACTTGAAGTAAATAATCTACATACATCCTTTTTCACCAACGCCGGAGAGGTGAAAGCGGTTAACGGTATATCCTTTAATCTCGACCGGGGCAAAGTGCTGGGCATTGTGGGGGAATCGGGTTCCGGAAAATCGGTTACCGCTTATTCCATTATGCAAATACTGGCGCCGACAGGAAAAATCGTTGACGGTTCGATTAAATTTGACGGTAGGGAACTTGTTGGTGCGGGTGAGAGCGTTATGAAAACCATCCGCGGAAACCGGATATCTATAATATTCCAAGACCCCATGACCTCATTAAACCCTACATATACCATCGGGCATCAGCTTATGGAGGCAATACTGCTTCATACAAAACGCAACAAGAAGCAGGCTTATGAAAGAGCCGTTGAAATGCTTCGTCTTGTAAACGTAAACGAGCCTGAAAAAAGAATGAAGCAATATCCCTTCGAATTTTCCGGAGGAATGAGACAAAGAGTAATCATCGCAATGGCACTTGCCTGCGAACCCGATATACTTATAGCGGATGAACCTACCACGGCACTTGACGTTACGATTCAGGCGCAGATACTCGAACTTATGAGCTCACTCCAGAAGGAGCTTGGAATGGCGATTATTTTAATAACCCACGACCTTGGTGTTGTGGCGCAGATGTGCGATGAAGTTATAGTAATGTATGCCGGATCAATCTGCGAACAGGGCACCGCCGACGAAATATTCTACCGTCCGGCCCATGAATATACCAAGGGGCTTATGCGCTCGATACCCACCGAAAAAACCGCAGGCAAAAAGCTACAACCCATAGCAGGAACCCCCATAGACCTGCTTAATATGCCTAAAGGCTGCCCCTTCGCACCGAGATGCGAAAACGCCATGAAAATCTGCCTTACCCAGCGTGCCGAAAGATACGACCTTGACGGGCCGCATCAAGCCGCCTGCTGGATGAATCTGAAAAAAGCCGTCAATGCCGGTGTTACAAAGCTGGAACCGGTTGAAAACGGCGCAAAGGAGGCCTGAAAAATGAATAAAAACCTGTCAGACCGTCCTTTGCTTGAAGTAAAGCATCTGAAACAGTATTTCGATATAAACCTCAGCCTTTTCAGATCCAAACCGTTAAAAGCGGTGGACGACGTTTCCTTTGATATAAAAAAGACCGAAACCCTCGGACTTGTAGGTGAGTCCGGTTGCGGAAAGACCACCGTCGGACGCACCATACTCCACCTTTATAAACCGACGGCAGGGGAAATTATTTATGACGGCAAGCCGATTGTTTCGTCATCCGACGTTGCAGAATTCCGTAAAAAAGCCGCTATGGTTTTTCAGGACCCGTATTCATCGTTAAATCCCCGTATGACTGTTGCCGATATTATCGGCGAACCCCTTGACGTTCACAAGCTGTATTCCACCAAGGAGGAACGGCGTGAAAAGATTCTGGAACTTATGGACCATGTCGGACTCAACAGCGAACATGCTTCGAGATACGCTCACGAGTTTTCCGGCGGTCAGCGTCAGAGAATAGGAATCGCCCGTGCCCTTGCGGTAAACCCGGAATTTATTGTCTGCGACGAGCCGGTATCGGCACTGGACGTTTCAATTCAGGCACAGGTTATAAATATGTTCGACGAATTGCAGGACAAACTCGGTCTTACTTACCTTTTTATAGCGCATAACCTGCTTGTTGTCAGACATATAAGCGACCGTATCGCCGTAATGTATCTTGGGAAAATTGTGGAGCTTGCCGATGCTGCCGAAATTTACGACCATCCGCTCCACCCCTATTCAAAAGCGCTTATGTCCGCAGTTCCGCAGCCCGACCCGCAGATAGCACGCGCCAATAAGAGAATAGTGCTGTCCGGTGATATCCCAAGCCCCCTTAACGCTCCGTCGGGATGCGCTTTCCGCACCCGCTGTCCCTATGCCACCCCGCAATGTGCCGAAGCGGTGCCGGAATTCAAGGAAGCCTCATCCGGTCACTTCGTTGCCTGTCACAGAGTAGCGGAAATCAACTGAACACATTATCTTATGCATTAAAGCCGACATGGGATTTGGTGCAACATTTCCCCAATAGGCTTTAAAATAAATAATTTTGAAAGGAAAACATGATGAAAAGAGTAGTAACGTTTATTTTAGCCGCAATTCTACTTTTATCGTTGGTATCATGCGGGACAGAAAAATCTTCTGAACTGACACCCCCGACATTAAAGTATCTTTACAATACCAGCGAGGCACACAAAGCTATCGGTGAGTATCTTCAGAGTGCTCTTGCGGTTGCCGGCATCACAATGACGCTTGAAAACCAGGAGTGGAACACCTTCCTTAACACTCGTAAAGACGGTAACTATGCTGTTGCAAGAAACGGCTGGCTTGCCGACTATAACGATCCGATAAGCTTTTTAGACATGTGGACATCCTACTCCGGAAACAACGACGTTCAGTTCGGTAAGGGTGCTCATGCAAGCCTTAAGATGTACAGTATTGACCTTACCCCCTATGGCGGTGCTAAGATTGAGAACGGCACCTGGGCTGAGACCTATGACGTGCTTATGGGTCTTATCAAGTCAACCACCGATGAAGTTAAGCGTTTTGAAATGATGCACCTCGCCGAGGATATGCTCATGGATACCGGAGCAATCATTCCTCTTTACTTCTACACCGATCTTTATATGATCGACGATAAGGTTGAGGGCTTCTTCTCCAACCCGCTCGGATACAAATATTTCATGTTTTCTAAAGTAGACGGCAAGACCGATAACATCAACGTATGTCTTGCTTCCGAGCCCGACACCCTTGACCCTGCTCTTAACAGTGCCGTTGACGGTGCTACCATGGTTGCACACCTCTTCTCCGGCCTTGCAAAATGGGTTAAAACGGAAGACGGCAGACTTGAAATAGTTGCCGACTGCGCAGAAGAGCTCGTTGAAGGAACTGAAAACGAAGACGGTTCCATTACTTACGTTTACAAACTCCGCGAAGGTCTCAAGTGGTCCAACGGCGAAGAGCTCAAGGCTTCCGATTTCGTTAACTCCTGGAATCGTGCAGCTTCCGAAGAACTCGGCGCAGACTACGGCTACATGTTCGAAATAGTTGACGGTTACGGCACGGAAAATCTCAACGCCGTTGCAGATGATGAAAACAGAACCATTACCGTTACCATCATCAACAAAGCCAAATACTGGAACGAACTCCTTGCCTTCCCCACCTATTTCCCCGTACACAGCTCTGCTTTCAATAACGAATCATGGGCTACAGCTCCTGAAACCTACATCTGCAATGGTCCTTACGTAATGGATTCATGGGATCACAACAGCAAGATAGTTCTCAAGAAGAACAGCCACTACATTGACGCCGACGAAGTTACCATGAACCAAATTTCCTGCTACCTCTCCGATGATGCTAACAACATGCTTGCTAACTTCAAAAACGGTGACTGGCAGCTTATTGACGACGTTCCCACCAACGAAATCGCCACCCTTAAGACAGATTTCCCCACCGAGTTCAAAATAGCCGGTCAAATCGGTACCTACTATGTTTGCTTCAACATAAACTTTGACCTTCTTCCCGGCTCCGAACTCAAAGGCGTTGAGAAAGAAAAAGCTCAGGCCGAAATCCGTAAAGCAATTGGTCTTCTCTTCGACAGAAACTACATTGTTGAACAGATAGCTCAGGGCGGCCAGGTTCCCGCTTCCTCGTTTGTTGCTATGGGTCTGACCGATGCCAACGGCTCGGGCGAATTCTATAAGCTGGCTAACAAGGCTGCTGGTAACAGCTATATCGGCTACTATGATACTTCCAAGGAAGCTTTCGAAAGCAACACCCAAAAGGCTCTCGAAATACTCAAGAAGTATTATAAGCTTAAAGAATCTAAATAATTAAAGAATCTTTCTCATTATTCCTTATGATTTGCACTCAGTAAGGGTAAAATTTTCACAAAAATACTGAGAACAACCCCCTGCCCGTTAAAACGGGCAGGGGGTTGTTTTTATGTGAGACAGTAAAACATATTTTTGTAATACTAATCTATATCAATAAGTCATTATATGTGATTGTTTTCTATGTTTTTATATGGTATAGTTAAATATGCAGCTTGTTAGATTAAAAACACATCCCATGCTGCCCAAAACGGTGCGACAGGATATAATACTTAAACAATGGAAGAAGTGATATATATAAAAGTTGTTATAGGCTGTTTAAATGCAAAATACGTTCATGCTTCTTTAGCACCGTGGTGCCTTAAAGCAGGAATTAATGAATATTGCAAAGGCAACATTAACGCTAAGGTAATGGAAGCTACGATCAATAGCAATATTCATGAATATATAAAAGATATTATAGCTGAAAAGCCGGATATCGTATGCTTTAGCTGCTATATTTGGAATATTGAATTAACCTTGGATATATGTAAAACACTTAAAAATGCTTTGAACTGTAAAATTGTTTTAGGCGGTCCAGAGGTTTCCTACCGGGCCGAAAATGTGCTTGAAAGCTATGATTTTATTGACATTGTCCTTTCCGGCGAAGGGGAAGAAAGCCTTCCCAAATTATTGGATATTATTTATTTTAAGAATGATTTAAGCACGGCAGACGGTGTAACATATAGATCAGACAAGAAAATACTTCACACCGATGAAAAAGAATATTCCGGCACACCCGTATCACCCTATACAAGTGAATTTTTCGAAAATATAAACGGAAGAATCGCTTATATCGAAACCAGCCGGGGCTGTCCCTATAGGTGCGCCTTTTGTCTTTCGGGAAGATGCTCCTGCCTTCGTTTTTTCGACATTGAACAGGTTAAAAGAAATATAATTCGGTTAGCTAACAGCAATACCAAAACTATTAAATTTATCGACCGCACCTTTAACGCCAATGCCAAACGTGCAAACGAAATTTTTTCATTTATAATTTCAAATTATAAAAAGCAAATACCCGAGGGTGTCTGCTTTCACTTTGAAATTGCGGGGGATATTTTAACGGAGGAAACACTTGATATTTTATCTGCCTCTCCAAACGGTTTGATTCAACTTGAAATAGGAATGCAGTCCTTTAATGAAGAAACGCTAAATATTATAAACCGCAAAACCAATACTGCAAAATTAACCGAAAATATCAAAAGACTTGTTTCTTTTGATAATATGCATATCCATATTGACCTTATAGCCGGACTTACGGGCGAGGATATTAAAAGCTTTGAAAAAAGTTTCAATTTAGCCTTCAGCCTAAAACCCCATATGCTGCAGCTGGGAACATTAAAACTGTTACACGGCACTGAGATGAGGGAAAATAAGGATAAATATCCCTGCACCTTCTCTGCCGTCCCACCCTATGAGGTTATATCAACCCCCTGGCTTACCGAAGATGAAATAAAGCAGATAAAACGCTGTGAGGACGCCTTGGAGCGTATGTATAACAGCGGAAGGTTTTTATATACATTAGACTATTTAATAAACGAATGTAGGTTTACACCCTTTAAGCTTTTTATGGATTTCGGAAACGCCTCCAGCGGTGACAGGCTGTCTTTATCACAATATGCAGAAAGCATTTTAACATATTTCGGGGCTTTTTGCGACAAAGAAATTTTAAAGGAAAAAATAATATGCGACCTTTTATCATGTTTAGCCGCCACGCAAATTCCAAAATCGTTTATCGAATATTCTCCGCTATATAAAAAAGTAAAGATGTTTTTTAATAATAAGACAGATACAAGTATGGTTGCCCTATTAACAAAAAGCAATCAGGTTTACGTGGTTAATACTAAATCTAATAAAAATCTAAAAGGCCGAATTGGGGGCAAATTCTATCCTTTAGATAGTGTAATGCTTTAATATATTAAAAATATTATGTGTAAAGCACAAGTCTTTTCTCCATGCATTATAATTAACCTTTTGAATTGCGAAGGATAAAGTCAACTTAAATATACATACATCATCATTTGGTGTAACTGTTTATAGCTAAAAACCTTTTATGTCTTTTATCCTTACCGATAAAAGGCATTTTTATTTTAATATAGAAAAACCAGTATTATAACATAATTGTGCTGCCGTCGTATGCCATTTTTACTGGGACATTCCCAATTTCTTTTGCAAGCTGAAGAATAGACGGAATTTTTTGCACCTGATAGTGGTTTATATGGACAAGCTTTGTTTGCATGCCTTAAGGTGGGGCAGATAGTCCAATGCGTAAAAATGTGCACCTTCGCAGACAATAAGGTGGGTTTCTTGTTCTTTAGCAATTAAGGGAAAATCCTTATCGGGATGTGCTAAATCGCCGGTGAAAAGAACCGACTTTCCTTCGGCTTCCATAAAGTATGCATAAGAACATTCGGTGTGTAGTGTAGGGACGGCAGTCACTTTTATGTATCCGTCATTAAAAATCACACCCGGTTGAACTTCCTCATAACGCAAATTACGATATGAGTTTTTAGTTATTTTTATCCAACTGTTTATTACTTCGGCACTATTAATATTAGGCAGGCAGATTACGGGGTCGGCGGTTTTGTAAAACCAGCTTATAAGGTCGGCAAAGGAAAAAAGGCCGTTTGTGTGGTCGCCATGCATGTGGGTGATAAAAATACCTTTTACCGCATCAACGTGAATACCTGCGGTAACAAGGTAGTCAATTGGCGGTGTGCCCATGTCAACAAAATAATAGCGGCCATTTACTTCTATCATTGTACAAGAGCATTTTCTGTTAGGTTCCGGAAGCCCGTGACTTGCTCCTATAAATGTGATTTTCATTTTAATAACCTTTCATTTTGTTTAATCAATGCTCTTTGTTATTATAACATAAATCAATATATATTCAACTCATTGTTTGTTGTTTTTACATTGAACATATAAACGTAATATATAGCTTCCGGATAAACCTGACTGAGGGTTTGACTGATTGACAAACTTAGTATATCGTGATATACTGACGCAAAATATTGCATATTTGTTGCAAATATGTTGCAATCGGTAACGGTTTTTACAGTTTAAATAGTATAAATATATTCAAAACCGGGGTAGCCAGCATGGAATATTATTTAGCCATAGACATCGGAGCATCAAGCGGCCGTCATATAATAGGCTGGGAAGAGGACGGACAGCTTAAAACCGACGAAGTATTCAGATTTCCCAACGGCATGCAAAAACTTAATGGACATTTGGTATGGGACATTGACAGCCTTGAAATGTATGTAAAAAAGGGAATCGGCATAGCAATAAAAAAATACAAGACCATCAAAAGCCTTGCAATAGACACCTGGGGCGTGGATTATGTTTTAATGAATCATGATAAGCCGATAACACCATGTTTTGCGTATCGTGATAATAGAACCGAGGCGGTAATTGATAAGGTGCATAGCCTTATCCCGTTTTCCAAACTGTATCATAAAACGGGAATCCAATTTCAGCCGTTTAATTCAATCTATCAGTTATACTGCGATAAGCTGGAAGGCAGACTTAATGATGCCACCGATTTCCTTATGATCCCCGAATATTTAAATCAAAGACTGACAGGCAAAAAGGCTCATGAATATACCAACGCCACTACCACCGGACTTGTTGATGTCAACACAGGGGAATATGACAAGGAAATTATTTCGGCTCTTGGCTTGCCAGAAAGACTGTTCGGAAAACTCTGCCACACAGGTGAGAGCGTGGGAATGCTGAAACCTGACGTGGCGGCAGAGGTCGGCGGGCAGACAGAAGTTGTGCTTTGCGCTTCCCATGATACCGCAAGTGCGGTTGAGGGTATTCCCATGACACATAACAGCCCGTATATTTCCTCCGGCACCTGGTCGCTTTTGGGACTGAAAGTGTCAAATGCCATAACAAATGATGAAAGCCTAAAAGCCAATTTTACCAATGAGGGCGGAGTGGGTTATATACGATATCAAAAAAACATCATGGGTATGTGGATAGTAAACAAATTAAGAGAAGAGCTGTGCCCCGAAAAACCTTTCCCCGTGATTATGGAAGAAGCCCGTTGCAGTTCATTTGAACGGAAAGCAGATGTGAATGACAGCTTATTCCTTTCACCCGAATCAATGAAAGAAGCCATTGATATCTATCTGAAGCGGGAAAAGGACGGCCAAAAATTACTTCCCCGGTCTGACGGTGATTATTTCCGCTGCGCCATTAAAGGACTGGCTGAAAGCTATAAAAACGCTATAACCGAACTTCGCAATAATACCGGAAAAGACTTTGACAGCCTTTACATAGTAGGCGGAGGGGCCAAAAATACACTGCTTAATGAAATGACAGCCCAAACCTACTGTCTGACAGTTAAGGCATTGCCTATTGAGGCGACGGCAATGGGAAACCTTAAAATTCAAATGGGGAGAAAATGAAATGTTCAGCTTAGCAAAAATAGAGTATGCAAAATACGGTGTTGATACCGTTCTTGCATTGGATAAACTCAGTGAAATTCCCATATCGATTCATTGCTGGCAGGGTGACGATGTCACCGGCTTCGATGGCGGAGGGGAAGCGTCAAACGGTATTCAGACAACGGGTAATTATCCCGGCAGAGCCAGAAACTTTGAAGAATTAAAGAGCGATATTAAAAAAGCATTTTCATTGATTCCGGGTAAAAAACGCCTTAATCTACATGCCTGTTATGCGATTTTGAGCGGGGAAAAGGTGGACCGCGACGCTTATCGTCCCGAACATTTTGCCCCGTGGGTGGATTTTGCCAAAGAAATAGGACTTGACGGCATTGACTTTAATCCTACCATGTTCAGCCACGCTAAAATGAAAGACGGACTGTCCCTTTCATCTCCCGATGAAGATATTCGTGCTTTTTGGATAAGACACTGTATATCCTGCCTGCATATAGCCGAATATTTTGCCTGTCAAATGAACAGCCATTGCCTGGTCAATATCTGGATTCCCGACGGATATAAGGATATTCCGGCCGATCGTCTAGGACCGAGGCTGCGTCTTAAACAGTCGCTAGACGAGATTCTTGACTGCGGATATGATAAAAGCAAGGTTATTGTTGCCGTAGAAAGCAAGGTGTTCGGTATCGGTATTGAAAGCTATACTGTTGGCAGCAATGAATTTTATCAGAACTATGCCGCCAAAAACAATATCTGCTGTCTGCTGGATAACGGACACTACCACCCATTGGAATATGTATCCGATAAAATACCCGCCCTGCTTGCTTTTTATGACAAAGTTGCTTTGCATGTGACACGGGGCGTACGCTGGGACAGCGACCATGTGGTGCTTTTTGAGGACGAACTTAAAGAAATCGCATGTGAAATTGTCCGCAACAATGCCTTGGAAAAGGTGCTTATCGGATTAGACTACTTTGATGCCAGTATCAACCGTGTTGCGGCATGGATTGTCGGTGCAAGGAATATGCGCAAGGCGCTTCTCTGGGCGCTGCTGCAGCCCCATGAAAAATTAAAAGCTTTGCAGGACAAAGCAAACTTTACGGAACTTATGGTATTGCGTGAAGAATTAAAAACAATGCCCTTCGAAGCCGTGTGGAGTGAATATCTTAAGCGTGAAAAGCAACCGGGTGCGGAATGGTATTGTGAAGTTAAAAAATATGAAGAAAGCCTTTACAGGTCATAAGTAATACATATTACTTAAAGAATTAATTGTAAGAAAGAGTATAATAAACATGGCATATAACGAAAGCAAAATCCGGTTTATTGAAGAAATGGCATTAATAGCGGATAATATGTATCGGCTGGGCTGGGATGAGCGAAACGGCGGCAATATAAGCTATCTTGTTCCCGAAGAAGAAGTGGTAAAGCATTTCAATCCGGAAGAAATAATCAGAAGCATCCCCATCGGCTTTGAAGCGAAGGAACTTGCGGGCAACTACTTTCTTGTAACCGGAACGGGAAAATATTTTAAAAATATACTTTATGATCCCGAAAATAATCTCGGTTTATTTCGTATTTCAAAGGACGGAACGACGGCAGAATTGTTGTGGGGCTACGCTGACGGAGGGAAATTTACCAGCGAATTACCCGCACACCTTATGAGCCATATAGAGCGCCT
Source organism: Eubacteriales bacterium (assembly GCA_050953105.1). Lineage (GTDB taxonomy): Bacteria > Bacillota > Clostridia > Oscillospirales > CAG-382 > UBA1206. The sequence continues at coordinate 24,417 of JBMNMA010000007.1, forward strand.
AAAGGTGGACCCCGAAAACAGAGTGGTTATGCATACCCATCCTACAAATTTGTTGGCAATGACCTATGTGCACGAACTTGATACCAAAAAATTTACCCACTCCCTCTGGCAGATGAGCACTGAATGTATTGTGGTGTTCCCCGACGGCGTGGAAGTGCTCCCCTGGCAATTATGCGGAACAGTCGAAATCGGTATGGCTACCGCCGAAAAGATGAAATCCTCAAGGGTGGTTGTCTGGAGCTTACACGGTATATATGGCGCAGGCAAGACTCTTGACGAAGCCTTCGGACTGATTGAAACTGTGGAAAAAGCGGCGCAACTCTATATGCTTACGGCTCATTTGCCCCGCATTAATACTATAACCGACAGTCAACTAAAGGAACTGGCTGATGCGTTCCGTGTAAAACCCAAACCGGGAATTTTATCTTAAGTGTTATAATCTGTTTACTGTAAAAAAATCAACCGGAGTAGTTAAGACATTAAAACCACCTTTATAAACCCAAAAAGGCGGTTTTTTGTTTTAAGTAAAAATTCAGTATCAAAATAAAATAGTCAAAGCCTGTTTGCCCGATTATATTAAAAAAGTATAAAGTAAAGCAAAAGGGGATGTTGTTACTGTGATTTGACTTAAAAATTAATATTTAATTTAAAAACAATAAAATAATTTCATAATGCCCCTTTCATAATCGACAAAATATGCTATAATACAATAATCGGATATATTTTATAACCGACAAATTCTTTTAGACAATATGTGTGTAATAATGCTTGAAATAATCTGATTAAACATTCATGCGAACCATTAATATTAAAAACAGGGAGGTGAAATATGAGCAGACGGCAAATCTTATTTGCAATAATTCTGACAGTCCTTGTTGCGGTTATCTTGAGCGCAATCGTAGTAACGGCAATAGACGAAGTCAACGTCAAGATCGAGCAAGACTGTTTTAATAAGCTCGAGGATACGTCCAAGATGCTTGCCAATGAGATAAGAATAACAATTTATGCCGACCGCACGATACTGAACGCCATGGCAGACATAATAGCCGGCATGGAGGATTATAGCACCGAAAAGCTGAGTGAGGTGCTGCATACTTATCGTTTTGATGACAGTTTTATATCCTATACATCTCTCCTTCTCCCTAATAATACAATGCTGTATCCGGACGGTTCGGTGCAGGATGCTTCAGGGATTTTAAACTTCACCGAAGAAGCTAATACAGGTGCATATATTTCCAACCGGGTTCAAAGTTTGTTGGATGATAATGAAATGGTAATACGCCATGCTGTCCCGGTTGTAAAAAACGGCAGCACAATATACATGCTTTACGCTGTGATACGTCTTTCCGATCTTGCCGAAAAATATAAAACGGATATCTACAACGGACAGGCATATGTATTTATCGTTTCAGGTGATTCGGGCAATTTTTTACTTGATACCTGGCATAAAACCCTGGGCAACATTCAGGACTATACAGACCGTACACCTGAACCGGGCTATTCCTGGGAGACGTTTTTAAGTGATCTGAAAGCGGGAAGAAGCGGAAGATTGGCAATGATATCGGAAACCATCGGCGAGGTGGTTTATATAAAATACGATCCGATCGGCGTAAACAACGGCAGTGTTATGGTCATGGTCCCCAAGCCTGTGGCGCTGGGTGAAAGCGAGGCTTTTATCCGTCATCTTTATCATAAGGCTATTATTGTCGGAGCTGTAATGCTTTTGTATATGCTCGGGGTTACCTTGAGTCTGTTATATGCGTATAAAAAGATGAGAAAGCTCAGTAACGAAGACCAAACCACGGGATTAAAAAACAGAAACGCTTATGAATGCTATATGGCGGATATTCAAAATAGAATTTTTGCCTGCCTCACCTGCGTTTTTATGGATGTTAACGGACTGCATGAAATTAATAACAAACACGGACACAAAGTCGGTGATCAGATGCTTAAAACAGTAGCAAATGAGCTGTTGCTTGAATTCCCCTATCGACAGGTGTTCCGCATCGGCGGAGATGAGTTTGTGGTAATAAGCGATGAATACGACGCTGACGCATGTACAGAAAAGATGGAACGCATTGCCCGGCAGGTTGCTTCCTATAATTATTCAATATCTTACGGCATAGCACACGATAAAAACGTAATCGGGGCTGATATTATTGTTCAGGAAGCTGACGAGAGAATGCTGGAAAGCAAACGCGCTTATTACGCCGAAAACAATCGGTATCGGTAATAAATAAGAAAGGCATTTTACAACCGTAATGCTCCTGATATTGAAACAGGATATATTGCTCCAAAACCTACGGAAATATTATTAATACTTAAAAACCCTGTGATGAGTTATTATTCTCACCACAGGGTTTTGTTATTATAAAAGTATATGGAAGAGGCTTTATCTGCTAAGTCGTATTACTCGCCCTTCATATCAATGGCTTTGCTCTTGCCGTCGATGATTTCGGCACACAGACGCATGGATTCACCGATAGCTGCGTCGATGTCGTCTTCGGTTACTCCCAGCTTTTCACAGCCGAGGGATTTATCTATATAGGTTTCGGCACACATAATGTTGGTGAACTTCACCATATTAAGTCCGCCCTCATGTCCGGCCTTCTTCTGCTTGGCCATTATCTGCCTTCCGCCAAGAGTGTACATCCAGTTGGGAATAGTCTTTATCTTTTTTTCGGAACAGCCGAGATGCTTTTTGGCTATTGTTAAAAACTCAACCCATGTCATGTTGTACCAGCCGATGGGATAGCAGTTTCCGCCCTTGTTGTGAGTCAACGCCCCAACAAGTGCCTGACCGACCTGACGCACAGTTACCATCGTTGTCCCGCCCTTGGGATACATTATAGTGCCCTTGGCAGAGCGAATCATTTCAGCAATAAACATCCAAACGGGTTTACGGCCTTTTTGTGTACCGAAAATATAGGGAAGTTCAAGTATGGCAACGTTAAAGTTTTCGTCCGCAAACGACAGGGCCATATTCTCCTGGTCAATGCGTGAACGGATATACGGATGCCACCGGCAAAGCTCTTTCTCGGGCCAAATCTTTGCAAAGTAGGAAAAGTAGGAGCCACAGATGGCCACATTCTTAACTCCGCTTTCCTTGGCGATACGCAGCAGGCGCTCAAGGGGTGTGATGTTGTATTTTTTAAACATTTCGTAGATGGGTGCAGGCCCCTCCACACGCTCGTCCACCCCGGCTGCAAACACAAAGCCCTCGCAGCCTTTAAAGTGCTGCCGCAGTTGTTCGTCACTCAGGTCGAGATAGCTGCCAAACTCTATTTTCATTTCGGGCGGCAAATCCGCTCCCGTCGGAATAGGCGGCAACGCAAGGGAAGTGACCTCATGACCGGATGCAATCAATTGTTTTGCGCATTCGCTGCCCAAAAGCCCCGTTCCGCCGATTAAAAAAACTTTCATATCTATGCTCCTTTAAATATTTTTTAACAGGAATATTATGCTAATAATATGATACCATAGCAATTTAGTTTTTACAATTAACAATAAATAATAAATATATGAAAATAAATAAAAATCCCATGATATTGAATTAAAAATCGAAAAAATGCATTGATTAAAAAGCGGCTTTTAACTTCAGTAAATAAAAAGCAAGAATATTATTTGCCGGATCTGATATCCGATAAAGTCTGTTTCATAAGTTCAAAAAAACTCATATATCGCTCACGGAAGAAAGTGTTTTTCAACAAAACGAAATTAAATTCACGTATTTCATTAAAGTCGGAAATGTTAATGACCGAAAGGGTTCCGGCGTCAATTTCTTTTTTTGCCGCCACTTCAAATAAAAAGGTGATTCCTATATTATCGGCAACCATTTTTTTAATTGCCGCCATATTTCCTATTTCAATTACTTTATCAAATGATTGCAGGGAATAATTCTTTTTTTGCAGTATGTTTTCAAAAATTTCCCGGGTTCCGGACCCCTGTTCCCGTAAAATCAAACGGCTTTTAGTGATTTGCCAAAAGTCTGCTTCAGAGTTGGCATATTCCGATTTGGGCGAGCAAACCGGAATGAATTTTTCATAGCTAAACAGCGTTGAATCGTATTGGGATTTATCAAACAGCCCCTCCACAACAATAAAGTCCAGCTCACCCTTATTGAGCTGTTCAAGAAGTGCCCGGGTATTTTCAACAGACATATGGATTTTCATTTCCGGATATTTTTTTAGCAAACCGGACAGAATTTCAGGCATGACATATTCACCAATAGACAGGGTAGCTCCAAACGAAAACTGCATGGTGTCCATGTTTACGGCGCTTATGTTTTCTTTTATATGCTTGGAATCTGCTGAAACTGTCATTGTATATTCTTTTAAAAGCTCTCCCTGATGTGTAAGTTTTAATTGTCTGTTGGTTGTATCGAAAAGCTTGCAGCCGTAGAATTCCTCAAGATATTTGATGTGCTGCGACACAGCCGGTTGCGTTATGTGTAAAAGCTCCGCCGCTTTTGTAAAACTGCCGCAAAAACAAAGGGTTAAAAACGTTTCGTGTCTAAAATCCAGCATAACTACCCCCGAATATAAGTATAAATAATATAATTATTATAATATATAATTTGATATTATCATAGAAGCGTGGTAAAATCAATACAAAAGCAAAAACAATCATAATTGAAAGGAAAATTAAATAAAATGAGCCGTTTAAAAGAGTATATACCGGGTATTTGTCTTTCCGGGGGAATTGCTGTTTCAGCTTATATAATCAGTACGATTCTCCCCGACGGTATACTTGGAGGAACATTAATTGCACTTATTCTGGGAATGCTGCTAAATCCCTTGTTGGGCAGATATAAACTTTTTGATACCGGAATCAACTGGACTTCTAAAAAAATTTTACGCGGGGGAATTATTCTTTCAGGAATATCACTAAGCTTTTTACAGGTGCTTCAAGCCGGTAAATATGCACTGATTTTAATGCTGTTTACCCTTACCACCGCCTTCGGCGTAGGTTATGTATGTAAGAAAGTCTTTAAAATAAACTGGAAACTGGCAAGCCTTCTTTCGGTAAGCACCGCAATATGCGGAGGCACCGCCGTTGCAACGTTGGGGCCTACCATTCGGGCAAAGAACCGGGATATCGCCTATGCCATATCCGCTACTTTTATTTTTGATATCATTACGGTTATAGCGTTCCCGTGGATAGGACAGCTGTTGGGGCTTGGCGATACCGGATACGGACTCTGGATAGGCACTGCAGTTAACGATACATCCTCGGTTGTTGCGGCAGGATATGCCTTTTCCGATGCCGCCGGTTCGCTTGCCACAATCGTCAAGCTTACACGAACGCTTTTCATTGTACCGATAGTTCTTGTTTTTTCATGGATATATGCAAAAAAAGAAGCAACGGCAGAAAATACCGAAAAGGTTAATATACGCAAAATATTTCCGTGGTTTATTCTTGGGTTTCTTGTTGTTGTAGGCATAAGAAGCACAGGATTTGTGCCTGATAATATCGTTGCCGGCACTGCATATCTCTCAAAATTCCTGTTATCAATGGCTTTGGCAGCAATCGGACTGAAAACCAGTATAAAAGAGGTTGCTGGTGTAGGCATAAAGCCAATGATAGCGGGAGTTATCATTGACACATCGGTAGTTATTGTTTCTTTATTCGCCCAGGCAGGGATACTTTACTTTATTAAATAAAAATATAATAAAAGCGGAGTTTTTTTCACATAAAAGCAGCACCCTTTAAATAACATAGCCATTTAAATTTTTCAAAAAGCACACAACCGTCAAATTTGAAATAATTAAAACCACTTTTATCATTCACGGTAAAGGTGGTTTTGCTTTTTGAATTAAAAATGTATCATTTCGGGTTGCCAAACAGCAGCCATTCTGTTCTTGATCACATTTTTGTTGCCGGGAGTAAAAAGATTTATAAGCATAAATAAACCAATATGACTATAAACGCATTAAAAGAATTACTTAAAGCCTTTTCATTATAGAAACATTATGCTATAATACAATTTATAAAGCAGGATATCTTGTTCTTAACGGTATGTATTTGTTTTGCATCATACAGGAGGAGTTATGAAAAAAGCACTGTCGGCGTTATTGATTCTTTTAATAATTTTTACTGCAGTAGGGTGTGAAAAGCCTGAATCTCCTAAGGCGGTTGAGCTTGATTTTACCCCGGATACAGGGGTGGTTCAAAAGGCTTTTTATACTGACTCCTCAAAACTGTATGAAGGTCTGCTTTCCATGCTTTACGGTGTCGAAAACGACAAACTGTCTGAAAACGAACTTGCTTTATACGCCGGGCATTTAATTAGAAGCATGGAAAACCTGGGCAGCCTTTACATTTTTTCCGGTAAAACATTCTACGATAAAGACGGTGAAATTTACGGTATCCAAGACTCGTCAAAGGTGGGCGGCGGTGCCGGATATGGCGACATCATAACTTCCGGCGATTACACCGTTACCAACGACGACGAGATGAAACAGGCATTGTTAAATGCAAAAAGCGGGGAAGTTATTTTTGTCCCGTCAAATGCCTCAATCGACTTATCCGACCTTCGCATTACCGAATATTTTACAGCATCCCTTTCAAGAGGGGTTATTCTTGCGTCCGACCGGGGGCACAACGGCTCTAAAGGCGGCACCATATATTTTTCGGCGGCTAACAGCGTTCTAATTCGCTGCCTTGGTGATAACCGCATTACCGGGCTTAATCTGGTGGGAGTAAACGGAAACCTTGCCAGCGGCGGGATAAATAACGGATCATTAATAGGTTTAAGCGTCACCGGCGACAATGTAAAGATAGACAACTGCGAAATTTCGGGATTCAGTAAAACCGCAATCAGAGTTTTAAACAAAGGCACTGTAATCAGCGACTGTTACATACATAATAACGGAAATGCCGACGGCAGCGGAATTATATTGTCCCATAATTCGGCGCAGGCTGAGATAAAATCCAATCTTTTCGTAAACAATTCGGTTGATTTCATTGCCGAAAACTTCGTCTCGATTGATTTTAAGGGTAATATCTCGGTAGGCTGTGAAAATCCTATTATTATTAAAAACAGCAAAGAAAAAACACTATCGGTTGTCGGCAATGCGTTTCTTGACGGTGCAGGAACGATAGAAAACGATTTTGAACAAGGCGTGTTCGAAAAAAATGCTTGGGAATTTAAATCGGAAGAAACTTTGAAACTGCTTGGGGTAGACAAACTTCCGTCTGAGCCTGCGGTTATAACCGATTTGAATAAAGATCCCGATATTACGGTAGGTATTTTTGCCGGGGATAAAAACTTTGTATATGACTGCCTGAAAAAGATTGCCGCTTCTCCTAACGACAAAGAAGAAGTGACTGTCTTGATATATGATGCCATCAGCGAACTTGGCGGATTTTCAGCTTACTATGACTTTAAAGACAAAATCAGCATAATAAAAGACGGTAAGACCTACGGCGCCTATAATGCCGACGGTAAAAGCATAATAGGCGGCGGTGTGGGAACAGAAGGAATAAGAACAGGCGGCGATTACACGGCCACAGACCTTGAATCGCTGAAAAATGCCTTATCAAACGCAAAAGCCGGCGAGGTTGTGTTTATCCCCGGCGACGTTAAAATTGATCTTACACCCCTTGCAAAGACAAATAAGTATTTATCAATACCTGAAGGGGTTATTCTTGCCTCAAACCGCGGAGCAAAAGAGGGGGATAAAGTTTCATCCGGAGCAATGCTGTTTTCAACGGAGCATGCTAATCTCATGATATCGGCTTCCGCTTCGTCGGTAATTGAAGGGCTTGTGATATGCGGAGCGGATACCTCCAAGCACATGACTCATATTGATCGCGGATTAACCGACGGCAGATATACCGATTATTATTATAAGCTGCCCCTTACTGTAGGCATCCGGGTTGACGGTAACGGAGTAACGGTAAAAAACTGCGAAATTTCGGGTTTTTCAAACTCAGGTGTTTTACTTAACAACGTTAAGGACGCACATATACACCAAAACTTTATCCATCATAACCAGAGAAACGGCTTCGGATACGGTGTATGTCTCAGCAAGGCTTCGGAAGCCGTAATCGAATACAATCTGTTCAACTTTGACCGCCATTCAATTGCGGCCGACGGCAGTCCCGGCTCAGGCTATATTGCCCGTTATAACATACAAATGGGTGAGGCTATTAGACATGTATTCGACGCCCATGGTGGCAGAGACCGGGGTGACGGAACACAAATTGCCTGCGATTATGTGGATATGTATAACAATACAATATTAACCGACCGTATTCCCTATAGCAGGCGGGGGATCCCCCAGCAGTATTCGAATTTTTACAACAATGTTGTGCTTTATCCCCTTACTTATTATGACGTGCGCAGGCTTGAGGGCGCCAATATGACAATGTATGATAACATATTCGGTATTGCCGAGCCTGAAAAGGTTGAGTTTGATTATAATAACGGCAAGGAATACACGGTTACGATTAACGATTTCAACATACCGCTAAGCAAAACCGTCACCACGGTAATGCTTCGTGACGGCGATAAAAGCATCTACACCTCCTCCGAACTGGGACTTAGGTATGCTTATATTTTGTCTTTCATACCTGACGGAAACGGGGGATATGTGATTTCGGAATACGGCAACAACCTTGATAACGGCACTATCTGGTCTTATGACGAAAAGGTTACGGTGCCCGAAGGCGGTTTTATTATAATTTATAGCAGTAACAGTAACAGCACATTGGCTCCAATATATGATACTATTGCCGGGAGGTTCGGTATAATTTACAATACCACAATGTATGTTCCCGGCGGATATAAAGCCCGGTTGGAAAACGACGGCAGCGGCGTTAAAGTTACATTTATTGAAGGCAAGACAGGTGATAGTAATTGATGATATTTTACGAGTAATTAAGTTAAAATCTTAGCTGCTTCTTTATATTACAAATCATCTTCTGTCTGTCGGGATAATATGTATATAATAAATTGATTGACATTTTATTATTTTTCGTTATAATTAATATAATATATAAGCCGCAATAAGAGTGAGCTTTTATAAACAAGTTTAATGAATAAAGTTAAATACAACAACAGAAAGAGGAAATGTGCAAATGAAATTAAAAACAAGTACAATAGTTTTAATTGTTTTAGCTGCTGTTATATTGCTTCTTGCAATTTTATCCATCGGCAGTTACAACGGTCTGGTAGACAGGTATGAGAAGGTTGAAAAATATAAGAGTGAAATCGACAACCAGCTCCAGAGAAGAAGCGACTTGATACCCAACCTTGTTTCTACCGTTAAGCAGTATGCAAACCATGAATCCAAAGTGTTTACGGATATAGCCGAAGCCAGAGCAAAGCTTGCAGGGGCTAATACTGTAGCCGAAAGTGCAGAGGCAGATGCCCAGCTCAGAACGGCATTGACTAATTTGCTTGCAATAGCCGAGGCTTATCCCGAATTAAAGGCAAACCAAAACTTTATTAATCTTCAGGATGAGCTTGCCGGAACCGAAAACAGAATTGCCAACGCAAGGCGGGATTACAACAACGCCGCAAAAGATTATAATACCAAGGTGCGTAAATTCCCCTCAAACATATTCGCCAATATGTTCGGCTTTGATACCGTGGAATACTTCCAGGCTTCTGAAGGCAGCAAAGATAACCCGGACGTAGGAGATCTGTTTGGTGATTAAGGGAACACCGACAATGAGACATACTAAACCTCTAAAATTAGTTATAGTTTCATTACTGTGTTTTATGCTTATTCCCGGATTGACTTTAGTTATCCGGGGAGCTAATTTCCCGTCCCCAACTTCGGCATTTTATGTCAATGACTATGCAAATATATTGGATAGCGAAACAGAACAGTATATTATAAGAGCCGCCGCCACCCTTGAAAGCAAGACAACGGCACAGCTTGTGGTGGTTACAATGAACACAATAGGCGACGAAACCTTCGAGCAATATACACTTGATCTGTTTCGTGAATGGGGAATAGGTTCAAAGGATAAAAACAACGGTGTTTTGATTTTTTTGGATCTTACGGGCAGAAGATCGAGAATTGAAGTGGGGTATGGTCTTGAAGGCGCATTGCCGGACGGAAAAACCGGCAGAATTCAAGACGAGTATATGGTTCCCTATTTTAAGGAAAACAATTTTGACGAGGGTATCCGGCAGGGATTTAATGCGCTGCTGGTTGAGATTTATAAAGAATACAATATAGATATCGACAGCATTACCGATTTGGAAACCCCTGTTAAGGGCAATGAAGGCCTTAACCTTCCCCCCGCACTATATATAATAGGTAGTATTATATTAATCTTAATAATTTCTGCCGACTTTAGGTATAACGGCGGCATTTTCACCTTAGCCATACTCCGCACCTTTTTCAGAGGCGGCGGTGGGGGAGGAAGAGGAGCCAGAGGCGGCGGAGGAAGTGCCGGCGGCGGCGGAAGCTCACGACGCTGGTAACACCGAATCATAAGCCTACCGACTACAACTATTAAACACCTTTTATCTATAAAGATAAAAGGTGTTTTTTTTAACAAAAATACTTGGCGTTGCAAATACAAGTGATATATTATTATAGAAAATGATAAAATATGTATATAGAATTGCGGTAAATGAAAAAGTAAAAACAGGCAGCGGTTATAAAACCGCTGCCTTTTGGCTTTGAAAAGGTATATATATAAAACTGATGTTTATTCGATTTTCCCTTTTGACATTAAATCAACAAATATACCCACAATTTCGGGGTCAAACTGTGTCCCCGCATTTTTTTGTATAACCTCAAGGGCCACATGGGGTTCCATTCCTTTTCGGTATGGTCTGTCATGAGTCATAGCGTCGTAAGCATCAACAACCGAAATTATTCTTGACAGCAGAGGTATCTCCTCACCGCATATACCTTTTGGATACCCGCATCCGTTCCACCATTCGTGGTGGCAGAGAATTCCTTCTGCAACGGTGACAAGTTCGGGTGATGTTACGGCTATCCGGTAGCCGATTTCGGGGTGTCTTTTCATTTCTACCCATTCCGATTCGGTAAGTTTGTCGGGCTTTGTCAGTATATAATCGTTTATACCGACTTTGCCTATATCGTGAAGTGTAGCCAGCAGCTCCAGCTTGTCAAGCTCCGCTTGAGCTAATCCAAGCTCCATGCCTATTGACTTGGACAATACAACCAGCCTTTCCGCATGTTCTTCGGTTTCGTTGCTTTTTTCAAATAAAGTAGCCTTTATGGATGAAACAATGGTGCTGTGGACACTGTTGGTTTCAAGCAGCTTTCGCCGGTACATGTGGTCTTCTGCGGTTCTTAATATTTCCCTTATATCCTCGTCGGCACTTTCTTTTGTTGCATAGCCTAACGACACACTGTGTTGATGGGTTTTGATATTGGCTTCCCCATCGAATTTTTCAAGTGCTTCCTGAATGTTTTTCATTACTTTATATGCCGTATCACTGTCGGTATTTGGCATGATAATTCCGAACTCATCACCGCCGATTCTTGCCAAAACATCCCCCGGCCTGCAGCAGCTTTCTATTATTTTCGCACATTCGATAATAAGGCTGTCTCCCACCGCGTGGCCGAATGCGTCGTTTACCAGCTTAAGACCGTTAATATCCCCGGATATTACCGAAAGGGGCAAATTCTTTTCCGTATCAAGCTGTTTCAGCTCGGTTTCATAATGTCTTCGGTTATACAAGCCGGTAAGATAATCTCTAATGCTTTGGAACTTTAACACTTCTTCCGCCTGCTTTTTAAAAGTAGTGTCTATCGCAAAGCCGAGATATCTGTTTTCGGATATCTTTACCGCATCAATCTTCCACCATCTTATCGAACCGTCTTTATGCTTGTATTTTGCCTCCGTGCTGACCGAGCCTGTTTCAAGCATTGTAAGATAATCTCTAAGCACCTCGCTTATTGATTCATCGGCGGATATATCTTTTACGGTCATGTTTAAAAGTTCCTCACGGCTGTATCCGGTTATTGTCGTGGCGGCGTTGTTTGCCTCTAAATACCGCCCTGTTTCATCGGCAACAAACACCGCATAAGGCGCATTTTCAATATAACTGCTGTATTTCTTCTCGCTTTCCGTTAAAGCTTTTTCTGCGCGTATCCGGTCGGTATCGTCCGAAAAAGTGCATGCAAATTGCATGGGTGCCGGCTGATATGCCATAACACGAAAATGTTTTTCGGTTGCGGCCGAATAATTGTTAAAACTGATCGTTTCGCCGGTGAGCGCCACTTTTCCGTAGGTTTCAATCCAGTATTCCTCGGTATCCGGAAAAATTTCAAGCACGGTTTTGCCGATAATCTCCTCCGCTTTCAGTCCGATAATCTTTTCAAAAGCCGGGTTTACGGCAAGAAATCTGTAATTTATCGGTGTCCCCTGCTCATTACATATTATTTCATGCAATGCAAATGCATCAACCATTTCATTAAACAACAGATGATATCTTTGATTGGCTTTAAGCTCTTTTGTTATATCCTGAAAAGTGGTATATACCATCGAAGGGGTGGGCCCGCCGTTTTCAAATATCGGTATGGCATTTATTGAAATCCAGATAACTTCGTTTAGCACCGGTTGATACACACCAAGCACTGAAGGACCGACAGGCTTGCCTGTCCGAAGTGAAATCATGGAAGGATGCTCGTCCCCGGGAAGCTCCGACCCGTCTTCTCTTATCGTTTTCCATCTAGAATCATATGACGACATTCCCATCATTTGCTCTAACGTCAAGCCCAGTATTCTCTCGGCGGCGGGGTTGGCTGACATTATCTTTCCGTCGGCAGCCTGATAAACAACCCCCTGGGCCATTGTTTCAAACAGCTGGCGGTATCTTCTTTCGCTTGTATTAAGATTTTTTTCAATCTGTTTTTGTTTGGTTATGTTTTTCAGTATGCATATCGTCTGTTTCCAGTCCCCGTTAGGCTCATAAACCGCTTTGCAGTCAGCGGCAATAAAGAGATAGCTACCATTCTTTTGCCGCATCTCAAACTCGCATTGAAGCTGCCCGGTTTTTAAAAGCTGTGAAAACTTTTCGGGGAAAACCTCTCCATACACCGGACTAATAAAATCCTTGAAATGCTTTCCTACAACTTCTTCTCTTGAAAAACCGAAAGTGTCAAGCCATTGTTGATTAACGTCGACAATATTGCCATGAAGGTCAAGGGATTGAAAACTTAGCGGAGCCTTATTATATAATTCATTAAACCGTTCATCAGACTGCTTGAGTAATTCACGCATTTCAAAATATTCCTGCTGCCGGGTTAATAACAGATAAAGCAGCATAGAAACAAACGGATATATTAATAATACCGGTAAAGCAATTTTCCGTATTATTTCTAAGCCGGCAGGGTAGGGTAAAAGGAACAAGCAGGCTATCGCAGCTACATTTACCAAAATACTCATAACATAAACCGACAGCCGGCGCAATTTGGTTGTTTTGGGGTATATCCATATCCGCCATATAGTGCCTATAATTGCGCTTGATATAATAATCGCAATGCCAGGTAATACGCCGGCGCCGCCTTTTATGATTGTGAAGATGCTGACGGCAACTATTGTTATTATCGTGGTAATCGGTTCATACAATAATGCGGTTACACTAATCAATATGGCTCGTGTATCAATGAAAACTCCGCCGGAAAATTCCAACGGCATAGCCATTATAGCAAAACATACCAATGCAATAAATACCCCGTTTATTACCTGCTTGATTTTAACATATTTAATATTTATACGAATTGTCAGTTGATAGATAACTGATAGCATCAATAAAAGAGAGGCATTGTTTATTAAAGCGATTAATGTTTGTGCCATGCGATTTTCTCCTTCGGTAGGGAACAGACAAGCTGTCGTGGCGGGTATACGGCATTATGCATAAACAAAAAAATCGTAAAACAGTGATTTTGCTATAATAATTTCATTATACAACAAAAACACAAAAATGTCACTATGAAAATATATTAATTTAAAAATATTGATACTAAAAGACAAAAAAATCAAAAACAACCAGCCTGAAAATAAAAAAAGAAATCAACAAACCCGTGTTGAGTAAAACTCATCACGGGTTTTTGTTTGCAAGTTAACGATTTATGGTATTTTAACTGAAGATTTTTACAGATATACTCGTTTTTTGACCTTATAATTTTGCCACCACATCGGCAATAAAGGGGTAGGAAAGCTGGCCGAGTTTTGCAAGCCTGCCGTTTATAACCCTGCTGCAATCCGAATGTTCAAAGCAGCGGAACAGTCCGGCAACACAGTCGACAAAATCCTCATCGGCGGGTCTGTTTTCGGTATATAAAACGGTTATGAATTTCAAAAGCATAAAAATTCCGCATATGGTGGCATACTTACATAGCAGACTTTCTTTTTTATCGGAGTATGGAAAACGTTCGTAAAACAAATGGTTGTTCATTATGTTTTCAAAACGGATATCATAGTCGGGATAATTTTTGACAAAGGTTTGCTTTGCTTTTTCATAGCGTTCTTTTATGTATTTTGCATCAATGTCTATTGATGAATTGTGCATGTCTTCGGTTGCTATAATTGAATACTCTTTAAACGTAGGGCTGTATTTTTCTATGTCGTAAACCAAATTAAGCAAAAATTCGAAAATTTCTTCCTCATTATATTCATGCTTTTCGTTCGGTTCAATGCCCAAGGCTTTTCCAAGCTCTATAAGCCGTTGTTCAAGGGTAAGATTCCGGTTGCAAAGCAGCTCGAATGTTTTTCGTTGTATTACCCTTTCATCTTCCGGAACGTCGATAACCACGGCATAGGGGGAATCTGCTTCTTCCGCCTTAATACTTTCCTTTTTCGCTATCAAAAGTTCTATAACTTTCTCACAGCTGTTGGCGCAGGCGCCTTCACCCATGGCGCAATGAACAATATTTCTCGGGTAAATCCGGCAAATGTCGGGAAGAGCATCCTCGCTGCATTCCTTCTGAATTGCGCAAAGCCCGTCATCCCGCAGTAGAATACACCGGCCCAGATAGTTGTGCTTTATCTCGGCAAATCGCTCGGCGGAGGGATTGTTTGCGATTACTAAAGCACAGTCGATCCTATTTCTGACGTCTTGCGAGCAGTCCATGCCGAGAAGTCTGAAATACTCATCCTGTGATACCGTGACTCTCCACCCGATACAGCAGGTATGGCGGCATTCGCCGCATTTGCAACTAAAATCTTTGTAATAATCAGGCACTTTGATTTTCACATTTTTTTCACTTCCTCTAATAAATTTATGTGCGGGACGAATTATAACGCAAGGAAAATCCTGATTTTAACACAATTTTTTAACATATTCGTGAATTTTTTTGGTGTCATCATGTTATAACACAGAAAAGCGGGACAGAGTAAAATCTGTCCCGCTGTTTTTGTCGTTTACTGCTTAATTAGGCAAGCCGAACGTTAACCGCTTTAAGTTTGCGGCTGTTTTTCGGATCCTTTTCTGTGTCATAGGTGACCTTCTGGCCTTCGTTCAAAGACTTGTATCCGTCGGATACGATAGCCGAGAAATGTACGAATACATCTTCACCGCCGTTGTCGTTGGAAATAAAGCCGAAGCCTTTTGCTGCATTAAACCACTTAACTGTACCTTTGTTCATTGGGTACCTCCATAAAAATATAATTTTGCACCCAAAAAACAAAACCCACATATTTATTGCAGATATCAAAAGAACAATAATCCGCAAAACATGTGAGGATAAAGTAATTATTTTGAATACGTGTAAAGTATATCACGGATATTCAGATATGTCAAGAACTATTTTAATTATTTGAAAATATATTTTTATACAGGGCAGGGAAATATAGACAAATAGACTTGGGGACGTTTTTGTAAAGGATATAGCAATAACGGTAAAGAAGTGTTACTTTTTATGTTATATATGTTCATTGACAATAAGGTAGCATTATAATATAATAACCATTGATGTAAACTTGGCGGAATATGTCATGGATTGGTATTTCCAATCTTTTTGTATTTATAAAGCCATTATACTAAAATAAAAGCAAAAGTAAGACTTTTCGATTTTTGAAAGAAGAACCAGTATGAGAAAAACCAAAATTATATGCACAATAGGCCCTGCCTGCCAGGACGAAAAAATTTTATCTCAAATGCTTGATTCCGGAATGAATGTGGCAAGAATAAACTTTTCCCACGGAACCCACGAGGAGCATCAGGCTAAAATCGATTTGCTTAAAAAAGTCCGTGAAGCAAAGAAGAAACCCCTTGCGATAATGCTTGACACTAAAGGTCCGGAATTCAGAATCGGCTGCTTTGCCGAAGGCAAATGTGTTCTTAACAGCGGTGATGAATTTACATTCACCGTGGATGATGTTGTGGGAAACAACCAAAAAGTAACGGTAAGCTATAAGAACCTGCACAGAGAACTTGAGGCAGGAAATCAGATACTCGTTAATAACGGGCTGCTTGTATTTACTGTTAAAGAAATAAAGGGAAAAGATATTATCTGCAATGTAGACGTGGGCGGAGAAATTTCCGACCGCAAAAGCATGAGCTTCCCCAATAAGGTATTAAAACAGCCTTATTTAAGCGAACAGGATAAAGCCGATATGCTATTCGGCATTAAAAATGACGTTGACTTTATTGCCTGCTCCTTTGTATCCAGCAAGCAGGACCTTGTTGACGTTATAAACTTCCTTAATCAGCACGGCGGCAACAATATCGGCCTTATTGCCAAGATTGAAAACAGAGCGGGTGTTGATAATATTGAGGAAATTTGCTCGGTATGCGACGGAATAATGATCGGCCGCGGCGATATGGGCGTTGAGATTCCCTTTGAAGAGCTTCCCGCAATTCAAAAGAAGCTCATAACAAAATGCCGTCTGCTTGGCAAGCGGGTTATCACCGCAACCGAAATGCTTGAGTCTATGATACATAACATCAGGCCGACTAGAGCAGAAATATCCGACGTTGCCAACGCCGTTTATGACGGAACAAGCGCCATCATGCTTTCGGGCGAAACCGCTGCCGGCAAATATCCCGTTTTAACCGTGGCAACCATGGCTAAAATAGCCGAAAAAACCGAGGAATCCATTCATTATCATAAACGTTTCCTGAAAACCGATTTTACAATTAAAAACGATATGGACGCAATATCCCATTCTGTCTGCGGAATGGCCATTGACATAGGAGCAAAGGCAATCGTGGTCTGCTCTATTTCGGGCATGACCGCAAGAATGGTTTCAAGGTTCAGGCCTCCGGTGGATATTCTGGGCTTATCGGTTAACGACAAGACCTGGCATCAGCTTTCCCTTTCCTGGGGCATAAAGCCTATAATGTGCGAAGTTTATCCTTCCCTTGAAGTGCTTTTCTATCATGCCAAGCTTATTGCCATTAAAGAACTGAACCTTCAACCCGGCGATAAAATTATAATCACCGGCGGCACCTCCAGCACCTCCGGTAACACAAATACAATAAGAGTAGAAACGATATAGCTTTAATTTTGTATGGAACCACCTTTGTCTGACATGACAAAGGTGGTTTTCTGACATTTCCGGTTATAATGAAATTGTTAACATATGTCATATATAAGTCGTATTGACAGTGGGGGCATTGTATGTTATCATTCCTTCATCAACAATAAATCTTAACCTTAAATAAAGATAAACCTTTTCGATTTCGGAGATAAAATTATGCTCAATCAGTTTTCCAGAACCCAGCTTTTGCTTGGCAAGGATGCCATGGACAAATTACGCACCTGCCGTGTTGCCGTGTTCGGCATCGGAGGAGTGGGCGGATTTGTCTGCGAGGCGCTTGTAAGAAGCGGTGTGGGACGCTTTGATTTAATTGATGACGACAAAGTGTGTCTGACAAATATAAACCGGCAGATAATTGCCACCAGAAAAACCATCGGCCAATACAAGGTTGATGTGATGAAGGAACGGATGCTGGAAATTAATCCAGACGTAGACGTTACCGTGCACAAATGCTTTTTCCTGCCCGAAAACGCAAATGATTTTCCGTTTGACGAATATGACTATGTCGTGGACGCCGTTGACACGGTTTCCGCCAAGATAGAGCTTGTGATGCAGGCACAAAAGCATAATGTTCCCGTCATTAGCTGTATGGGGGCAGGGAACAAGCTGGACGGCAGTCAGTTTCGGGTTGCCGATATATATAAAACAAAAGTATGCCCTCTTGCCCGTGTTATGCGGTATGAACTTCGAAAACGAGGGGTAAAAAAGCTGAAGGTCGTGTATTCCGAAGAAAAGCCCACAAGACCTATAGAAGATATGGCAATAAGCTGCCGGGCAAACTGCATCTGCCCTCCGGGCGCAAAACACAAATGCACCGAAAGGCGGGATATTCCGGGAAGCGTTGCGTTTGTGCCCTCGGTTGCCGGACTGCTTATAGCCGGCGAGGTTATAAAGGACCTAACAATACAGGAAAGAAAAGCCTATGAGTAAAAAAGTATTAGTCGCCATGAGCGGCGGTGTGGATTCCTCGGTCGCCGCTTATCTGCTTAAAAAAGAAGGATATGAATGTATCGGCTGCACCATGAAGCTGTATGCGAATGATGACGTCGGCATTCCCAGAGAACACACCTGCTGCACCCTTGAGGATGTGGAGGATGCCAGAAGTGTCGCATTCCGCTTGAAAATGCCCCACTATGTTTTCAATTTCACCGAAAGCTTTAGAAGTGAAATAATGGACAGGTTTGTAAACGGGTATCTTTCGGGTTTAACCCCAAATCCATGTATCGACTGCAACCGGTATATGAAATTTGACCTGCTTTACAAAAGAGCAGAGATTTTGGGGTGCGACTATGTCGCCACCGGACACTATGCAAGAATAGAAGAAGCTGACGGCAAATATTTTTTGAAAAAGGGACTTGATCCCACAAAGGATCAAAGCTATGTTTTGTGTCCCATAACTCAAGAGCAGCTTGCCCACACTCTGCTTCCGCTGGGAAATCTGACAAAAGCCCAGGTGAGAAAGATTGCCGAGGAAAACGGATTTGTCAATGCCGATAAACCCGACAGTCAGGATATATGCTTTGTTCCGGACGGTGACTATGTGGATTTTATTAAAAGATACACCGGACGGCAATTTGAAGAAGGCAATATTTTTGATATTTCGGGCAAGGTTGTGGGAAAGCACCGGGGAGCTATCGGCTACACCATAGGCCAAAGAAAAGGACTGGGTATTGCCGCCCCAAGACCGCTTTATGTTGTGGATAAGGATATTGAAGCAAACACCGTAACTGTTGGCTTTGAGGAGTCCCTTTATAAAAGAGAAATTTTCGCATCTGACATGAACTGGACAAGCGGCGATGCTTCCCTTGAAAACCCCATTCGCTGCAAAGCCATGACGAGGTATAGAAAAGCCGAGCAGCCGGCAACGGTTTACAAAGAAAACGATTATGTAAAAATAGTTTTGGACGAACCCGGACGGGCAATAACCCCCGGACAGGCGGTTGTGCTTTATGACGGGGACACCGTTTTAGGCGGCGGAATAATTACAAAGGTAAAATAAAGCTTAAAATAGCTGCATTTTATGTTATTAAGCAAGTGCTTTATTAAAATACTAAAAATTATATAACGAAAAACGCTGATATTGACGCATGGTGCATTAATATCAGCGTTATATTTATTACAGCCTTGTTGCTCTGTAAACCACGCAGGAATGGGCTTCTATTTTTACCGTCATACCGTGTTTAAAGGTGCCAAGGTCGGTGTGGTTGATACAGTCACGGATAGAAACTGTGTCGGTAACCTCCCAGCCACAATAATCCCAGGTAAGAGGATAATAGCACCAGTAGGGATTTTTATTTATTATCATAAATGCAATGTCGCCGCCATAGAGGGGTTTGGCCAGAACGGTGAAGTAATCCCTTGTGGTGGGCATTTTATATGCCGCTATTGCTGCGTCATCCTGATTGATGGCAATCAGCTCTTTGTTTAAAAGTATGTTTTTAACCTCCGGCCTTGCGTTTCTCAGGTCGTGGCCCATAATAAGTGGTGCGTTAAGCATACACCACAGTGCAAAATGGGTTTGATATTCGTCATCGGTGCAGCCACCGCCGATTTTGCCCACATAACCCTTGCCGTCAACACCCACAACAAGCATGTCCGGATCGTTCCAGCCGCAGGGAGCAGCATAGGCTTCAAGCCCTATCGCACCCAGACCGACTTCGCAAATGGAATCCCAGCTGTCCTTTATATCTCCGGTAAGCCGCCACATATGCGCACCGGTGGAACGCATCCATTTCCAGACACCCTCTTCACCCCAGCAGCCGGAAAAAATTATATCTCTGCCCGATTCACGCAGAGCCTGTCCCATTCTGCGGTATAAATGAACGTCGCTGCTGCCCGGAGGTGAATAGCAAAAGTCATATTTAAGCAGGTCAACGCCCCAGGATGCAAAAAGCTTTGCATCCTGCCTTTCATAACCGAAAGAACCGGCTCGTCCTGCGCAGGTCATTGTTCCGGCGTCCCCGTATATGCCGAATTTTAATCCCCGCTCGTGAAGATAATCGCCTATAAACTTCATACCGCGGGGGAAAATGGCTTTGTCCACCTGCAGATTGCCGTTTTCATCCCGGTCTTTCAGCATCCAGCAGTCGTCTATCGTAAGTATGGTGTACCCTGCGTCACGATAGCCTTCCGAAACCATTGCATCGGCGGTTTCAAGAATAATTTTTTCGTTAATCTCTCCCCCAAAGGTGTTCCATGAATTCCAACCCATCGGCGGCTTTAAAGCGAGCATTGCCATTTTAATTTCCTCCAATTTTTGTTGCAAATTATATTAATTGTTGTATAATGGACTCAATCGGTTAACCAAAGGTGTTTTATTATATATGAAAAGAATAACACTCTACACCAAATCCGGGGAGAAACTGTTTGCGGGAAACCCCACCGACCTGCCCCTTGATGAAGCGGAAATAGACAAAGAAGCCCAAAAACGCTTCGGTGAAAGGGTATGCCCTCAAAGGTACGCTGTGATAAGGCAGATTATTCTTGTGGGGATTTTTGAAAGTAACAGCAATGAGATAATAATACCCGACAAATACAAAGGCTATTTAAAACACAAAAACGCCTATAAGATAGTGGTTTATGACGCATAGGCCGTTTGGCTGATTATAGCACAGACGATATTTCATTGCAATATTAATTATTAAACACGCCAAATTGCTAAGTTTTAATGCTTTTATATTTGGCTAATTGAAAGCTTAAAGTATGATAAACGATATTTTAACTGACTGTGTGCTTTGCCCAAGGGAATGTCATGCGGACAGAACAAGGGGCAAAAGAGGATACTGTAAAACCACCGCCGAGCTGGTGGTTGCCCGGGCGGCGCTGCATTTTTGGGAAGAACCCTGCATATCGGGGGAAGAAGGATCGGGCACCGTGTTTTTCTCCGGCTGCGGACTGGGGTGCGTATATTGCCAGAACACCAACATATCAAAGTGTCTGGCAGGGAAGGCAATAACAATCGAAAGGCTTGCGGAGATTTTTATAGAGCTTCAGGACAAAGGAGCAAACAATATCAATCTGGTTACACCAAGCCATTATGTCCCCCATATTACCTGCGCTTTGGACATTTCACGCAAAAACGGACTTGCCCTTCCCGTAGTGTTCAACTGCAGCGGATATGAGAAGGTGGAAACGTTGAAAATGCTTGAAGGATACGTTGACATATATCTGCCTGATTTTAAATATATGTCAGACGAGTCTGCGGTAAAGTATTCCAACTGCAAAAACTACTCCGCCTATGCCAAAGCGGCAATAGAAGAAATGGTAAGACAGGTGAAAGAACCTGTCTTTGACGAACGGGGTATAATGAAAAAGGGTGTAATAGTAAGGCACCTGACCTTGCCGGGATATATTGAGGATTCAAAGAAAATTGTAAAATACCTATATGAAACCTACGGCGACAGGATAATTATTAGCATTATGAATCAATATACGCCCATGATAAAAAACAGCGATTATCCCGAGTTAAACAGAAAAATAACCGAAGCGGAGTATGAGGAGCTTGTAAATTACGCCATAAATATCGGGGTTGAAAACGGGTTTATTCAGGAAGGGGAAACCGCCATAGAAAGCTTTATTCCCGAATTTAACGGCGAAGGCGTGTAAGATAGATTGTTTAATACGATAATATATTAAAAAGGTGGTGGGAAAAATGAAGCTGGACACCAAATACGGCGTTGTTAAAATATTTGCCAAAACCGTTGAAAACGACGCCCTTTCCCAGATAATTGAGCTATGCAACTCTCCCCTTGGGGAAAACGCCCACTTCCGTGCCATGCCCGACTGCCACGCCGGTGCCGGCTGCACCATCGGCTCCACCATGATAATAACAAACAAGGTCTGCCCCAATCTGGTGGGAGTGGATATAGGCTGCGGCGTTGATCTGGTTAAAACAAACCTTGATTTTAAAGACATGCTCCCCCGGCTTGATTATGTTATAAAAGCCAAGATGCCTTCCGGCCGGAACGTTCACGAAAATCAAAATATAGATATATCATTTTTCAACCGCCTTTTATGCTGGAACAGCCTTAATCATGATACAAAATCAACCGCCCTCCGCTCAAAGGGCACCCTGGGAGGGGGTAACCATTTTATCGAGGCCTACGAGGGAGGTTTTATCGCCGTCCATTCCGGCTCAAGAAATATCGGCTACCGGGTGGCGGATTATTATCAAACCCTTGCGAAAAAACGCCAAAAGGAATTGATAAGAAAGTTAAGAAACGACCTTGCCCAAACCATCCCCCCGCCCCAAAGGGAGGAGTGGCTGAAAAAGAATAAAATAAAACATAATCCCGACCTTGCCTGGCTTGAGGGGGAGGATATGGACGCATACCTTCACGACCTTAAAATAATGCAGGAATTTGCCGTTTTAAACCGGCAGGAGATGTTAAGCACCATTGTTGACGCTCTGGGCGGCAATATAATAGATAAAATTTCATCCACCCATAACTATATAGATAACGACAATATCCTCCGCAAGGGGGCGATAAGGGCTTATAAAGACGAAATCATCCTTATTCCCCTTAATATGCGGGACGGCATGCTTATCTGCAAAGGCAAGGGGAACGCCGACTGGAACTATTCGGCGCCCCACGGGGCGGGAAGGCTTTATTCCCGTTCCCAGGCAAAAAAGCTTTTTTCGGTAAGCGATTATGCCCAAAGCATGAAGGATATTTACACCACCTGTGTATCCTTTGACACCCTTGACGAGGCCCCCTTTGCCTACAAGGATGCCTGGGAGATAATGCAGGCCATTGAACCCACCGCAGAAATTTTGGAGCATATAAAGCCTATATACAATTTTAAGGCTTCTGATTAATAACAAGCCGTGCGTTTTGCAGCACGGCTTGATTTTTTATTATATCACATTTACCTTCTGTAAGGTAAAACCTCATCGGTTTTTTCTGTTTTATTTGCGACAGCGGATGGCGTTGAAAAAATATACAAAGCGGTCGAATATTATGTAGGTATACATCCCGTTGTGGCATTTAACCCGTTACAGGCTTAAAACAACGCAAAATTTGTGAAAAATAATAGCTGGCGGCTATTGACAAATGGGTTTGGCTTATGTATAATTATACGCAATAACAGGCATCATGCTAAAAAATATACAAAGAAAAGGTGTTTATAATGAAAAAAATCGTACTTGCATATTCGGGAGGACTTGACACCTCCATAATAATACCCTGGCTTAAAGAAACCTACCCCGGCTGTGAGGTTATTGCCGTCTGCGCTGACGTGGGGCAGGGAAACGAGCTTGAAGGACTTGAAGAAAAGGCCATTAAAACCGGCGCATCCAAGCTGTATATCCTTGACTTAACCGACGAATTCGTAAACGACTTTATAATACCCACCATGAAAGCGGGCGCGGTGTATGAAGGCTACCTTCTCGGCACTTCCTTTGCCCGTCCGGTTATAGCCAAGCATCTGGCCGAAATTGCCCTTAAAGAGGGCGCCGACGCCGTCTGCCACGGCTGCACCGGCAAGGGTAACGACCAGGTTCGCTTTGAACTTACCGTAAAGGCCTTTGCCCCCGACATGAAGATTATCGCCCCCTGGCGTGTATGGGATATTAAGTCAAGGGATGAGGAAATCGACTATGCCGAAGCCCACAACATACCCCTTAAGATAAATAGGGAAACAAGCTATTCCAAGGACAAAAACCTCTGGCACCTTTCCCATGAAGGCCTTGACCTTGAAGATCCGGCAAATGAGCCTAAACTTGAAAAGAAGGGCTTTCTTGAAATGGGCGTTTCTCCCCTTGACGCTCCCGACCAACCCACCTATGTAACCATGGATTTTGAAAAGGGTGTCCCCGTTGCCGTTGACGGAGTGAAAATGTCCCCCAAGGAAGTTATAATCAAGCTTAACGAGCTGGGCGGCAAAAACGGCATAGGCATACTTGACATTGTTGAAAACCGCCTTGTGGGAATGAAGAGCCGCGGCGTGTATGAAACCCCCGGCGGCACCATTCTTTACGAAGCCCACGAATACCTTGAAAGCATAACCCTCGACAAGCTTACCCAGCACAAAAAGAAGGAGCTTTCAATAACCTTTGCCGAGCTGGTTTACAACGGACTGTGGTACACCCCGCTTCGTGAAGCTTTGTCCGCCTTTGTGGATAAAACCCAGGAACACGTTACCGGCAGCGTTAAGCTTAAGCTTTACAAGGGCAATATTATAAAGGCCGGCGTGTGGAGCGACTGGTCGCTGTATTCAGAGGAAATTGCCACCTTCGGTAAGGATGAAGTTTATAATCAGGCCGACAGCGCAGGGTTTATAAACCTGTTCGGACTTCCCATTAAGGTTCAAGCCCTTATCAACCAGAAGAATAAGAAGTAATATGAAAAAAACTGTATTTATAGACGGAAAAGCAGGAACTACGGGGCTGAAAATTTACGAACGCCTTGAAAGCCGGGACGATATTAAAATAATAACCTTGTCGGAAGAAGACCGTAAAAACGAAAGCCGCCGCAAGGAAGCGTTAAATTCCTGCGACATAGCTTTCCTCTGCCTTCCCGACGACGCCGCAATACAGGCAGTAAGCCTTATTGAAAACGACAACGTGGTGGTTATAGACACCTCCACCGCCCACCGCACCAACCCGGGGTGGGCCTACGGCTTTCCCGAACTGGACAATACGTTTTACGAAAAAATAACCCGTTCAAAGCGTATTGCCGTTCCCGGCTGCCATGCCGCCGGCTTTATCGCTTTGGTTTATCCCCTTGTCAAGGCAGGTATTCTGCCGGCGGACGCCAATCTGTTTTGCCATTCCCTTACCGGCTATTCCGGCGGCGGCAAAAAAATGATTGCCGAATATGAGGGTGAAGATATTCCCCAAGGCCACCTGTCCCCCCGGCAGTATGCCGTAGGGCAGAACCACAAGCATTTAAAAGAGATGAAGGAAATAACCGGCATAGGCGGCTTTCCTATTTTCTGCCCGGTGGTTTCAAACTTCTATTCGGGCATGGAGGTAACGATACCCCTGTTTTCAAGCCAGATAAATGGCAAAGCGGAGGATATTAAAAAAATCTATGCCGAAAAGTATAACGGTGAAGTGGTATCATTTATCGAAGGCCTTGACGAAAACGGCTTTATTGCCGCAAATAAACTTGGCGGCCTTGACTGTATGAAAATTACCGTCACCGGCAACGCCGACCGGATACTCCTTGTCGCCCTTTATGATAATCTTGGCAAGGGTGCATCGGGTTCGGCGGTGGAGTGCATGAATATTGCCATGGGCGAAAATATTACGAAAGGTTTGAGTTTGAAATGAATTTCATAAACGGGGGCGTTTGTGCTCCCAAGGGATTTAAGGCCTCCGGCCTCCATTGCGGAATACGCAAAAACCAGTCCAAAAAAGACCTTGCCTTAATAGTAAGCGAAAAAAGGGCGGCGGCCGCAGCGGTATATACCACCAATCTGGTTAAAGGCGCCCCCATTACCGTTACAAAAGAAAACCTTTCGGACGGCTATGCAAGGGCAATAATATGCAATTCCGGCAACGCCAACACCTGCAATCCCAGCGGTGTGGAAATCGCAAAGGAAACCTGCTTGCTTATTGCAAAGCAGCTTGACATTTCCCCGTCTGACGTAATTATCGCCTCCACCGGTGTTATAGGCCAGGTGCTTGACATCACCCCCATAAAAAACGCCATTCCTGCTCTTTGTGAAAAACTCGGCGACAATTCGGTTGACGCTGCCCATGCCATAATGACCACCGATACGGCTTTAAAGGAGCTGGCGGTGTCCTTTGAAATTGACGGCAGGGAATGCCGTCTTGGGGGAATAGCCAAAGGTTCGGGTATGATCCACCCCAATATGGCCACAATGCTTGCCTTTTTAACCACCGACGTTGCCATCACCCCCCAAATGCTTCAAAAGGCATTGTCGGCTGACGTTACCGACAGCTTTAATATGATAAGCATTGACGGGGACACCTCCACCAACGATATGGTTGCTGTATTAGCAAACGGCATGGCAGGCAACACCATTATTGATACCGAAGGCAAAGCCTTTGACACCTTTAAAGCCGCACTTGCAACGGTAACCAAAAAGCTATCAAAAATGATAGCCGCCGACGGCGAGGGAGCCACAAAGCTTATCGAATGTGTCGTTCAGGGGGCAGCAGATAACGAAAACGCCAAAATCATCGCAAAATCGGTGATATGCTCCTCCCTGGTAAAGGCGGCCATGTTCGGCGCCGACGCCAACTGGGGACGCATACTCTGCGCCATAGGCTATTCCGGCGCAAAGGTAAATATAAATAAAGTTCAGGTTTCATTTATATCAAACAAAGGCAGCGTTACCGTCTGCAAGGACGGGGTGGGCGTTCCCTTTTCGGAAGAAGAGGCAAAAGAAATACTCCTTTCCAAGGAAATAATCATAGACATACTCCTTGAAGAAGGAGAAGGCACAGCCACCGCCTGGGGTTGTGACCTCACCTATGATTATGTTAAAATAAACGGAGACTACCGGACATGACGATTGCTTAACCTGGTTAAGCAATCCTGATTACGGGGTGTGTGTGTTTATCCCCGTCGAAAAAGCTGCGCTTTTCCTACTCCCCTCCACGCATTGAGCGCACACGGTGCGCTTTTATAGGTGTTTTTCAGACGGTAAACCCGTCTGAAAAACGAAAATACATTAAACTTTGGAGAAAATGTATATGGATATAACAAAAGCCCAGCGGGCGCAGGTGCTTATCGAGGCTTTGCCTTATATTAAAAAATATTCGGGCAAAGTGGTGGTTATAAAATACGGCGGCAACGCCATGATAAACCCCGAACTGAAGGAAGACGTTATGGGGGATATCGTGCTTTTATCCCTTGTGGGGGTAAAGGTGGTGCTGGTTCACGGCGGCGGGCCGGAAATAACCGAAACGCTGAATAAAATCGGCAAGCAAAGCGTGTTCAAGGACGGCCTTAGGGTTACCGACAAGGAAACTGTGGAGGTTGTCCAGATGGTGCTTGCCGGCAAGGTGAACAAGTCGCTGGTAAACCTTCTTCAGGTTAAGGGAGGGCTTGCCATGGGCCTTTCCGGCATGGACGGAAGGCTGATTGAAGCTAAAATCAAGGACGAAAGACTGGGCTTTGTAGGGGAAATCACCTCTGTAAACCCCACCCCAATTCTTGACCTGCTTGAAAAAGGGTATATCCCCGTGGTGTCCACCGTAGGCTGCGACAAGCAGGGGAATATATACAACATTAACGCCGACACCGCCGCCGCATGGATAGCGGGGGCATTAAAGGCAAAAAGCATGATATCCTTAACCGACGTAACCGGCATATTAAGGGATAAAAACAATCCTTCCTCCCTTATAAAAGCCCTAACCCTTGACGAAGCGGCCAAGCTGGTTGAGGAGGGTATTATCGACGGAGGAATGATCCCCAAGGTGGAATGCTGCACCGAAGCGGTAAAGCGGGGAGTTGAACGGGTGTTTATAACCGACGGAAGGGTTCCCCACTCCATACTTATTGAAATGCTTACCGACGAAGGCACCGGCACCATGTTTACCGCTTAAGGCGGAGGGAGTGTATATGAGCATAAAAGAAAGCGACAAAACCTATCTTGCCGCCACCTATAAACGCTTTGACGTTTGCATAACAGGCGGAAACGGATCGGTTGTCTATGACGAAAACGGCAAGGAGTATATAGATCTTGGCGGCGGTATTGCTGTCAACACCTTCGGCATTGCCGACAAAGAATGGATAAACGCCGTTACCCACCAGTTAAATCAGGTCCAGCATACATCAAACCTTTATTATTCCGTTCCCAATGTCATGCTTGCCGAAATGCTGTGTAACCGCACCGGAATGAAAAAGGTATTTTTCTCAAATTCCGGGGCAGAAGCCAACGAATGCGCAATAAAAGCCGCAAGGAAATATTCCGCCGACAAATATGGCGACAACAGATATACAATAATAACGCTAAAAAACTCCTTCCACGGCCGCACCGTAACCACCCTTGCCGCCACCGGGCAGGATAAATTCCATACCGATTTTCAACCCCTTACCCCCGGCTTTGCCTATGTTGAACCGGGCGATTTAGAGGCGGTAAAGGAAATATGCAAATCCGGCAGCGTTGCAGCCATTATGATTGAGGTTGTTCAGGGCGAAGGCGGCGTTTTACCCCTTGAATATGATTTTGTCAAAAAGCTATATGAGTTTACCAGTCAAAATGACATTCTGCTAATATGCGACGAGGTTCAGTGCGGCAACGGCAGAACGGGCAAGCTTTTCGGCTATATGAACTATGATATAACTCCCGATATCGTTACCACCGCCAAGGGACTGGGCGGAGGACTTCCTTTAGGAGCCACCCTCCTTGGAGAAAGGGTAAAGGACACCTTTACCCCCGGCAGTCACGGCTCCACCTTCGGGGGGAACCCGGTCTGCTGCGCCGGGGCAATAAACATTCTGTCAAGGCTTAACGAAAAGGTGCTTGACGGGGTAAAAAGAAAGTCTGAATTTATAATAAACACCCTTAAAAACGCCAAAGGCATAAAAGGAATTACCGGTATGGGGCTTATGCTGGGTATCGAAACCGAAGGCGACGCCGGAGAAATAATAAACGAATGTATTTCAAAAGGCATTCTTCCCATTGCCGCCAAAAACAAAGTCCGCCTGCTGCCGGCATTAAATATCCCCGACGACCTGCTTAAAAAAGCCGTTAATGTCATAAAAAATGTTTGCGAGGTGTATGCTAATGAATCTTAAGGGAAGAAACTTTTTAAAGCTCCTTGACTTTTCCCCGGAGGAAATAGAATATTTAATTGACCTGGCAGCCGACTTCAAGGCCAAAAAGAAGGCTAAAGCACCCCACGACATCCACCGGGGTAAGAACATTGTCCTTATTTTCGAAAAAACATCCACCCGCACCCGCTGCTCCTTTGAGGTGGCGGCCTACGACCTGGGTATGAACGTAACCTATCTTGATCCCCAGGCAAGCCAGATGGGGCGTAAGGAATCCATAGCCGACACCGCAAGGGTGTTGGGGCGTATGTATGACGGCATTGAATACCGTGGCTACGGGCAGGAGATTGTTGAAACCCTTGCAAAATACGCCGGCGTTCCCGTTTGGAACGGTCTGACAAACGAATTTCACCCCACACAGATATTGGCGGATTTTCTTACAATTAAAGAAAAATTCGGCCATCTTAAGCAAATTAAGCTTGTATATATGGGGGATGCACGTTATAATATGGGTAACTCCCTTATGGTGGGCTGCGCCAAGATGGGAATGCACTATGTAGCCTGCGCTCCCGAGGCATATTTTCCTAACTCAAAGCTGGTAGAAGAATGCAAGCAGATTGCAAAAACCACCGGCGGATCGGTTACTTTGGAATCCAATATCCAAAAGGCAGTTAAGGATGCCGATATAATCTACACCGACATCTGGGTTTCAATGGGCGAACCCGCCGACATCTGGGAAAAACGCTTAAAAGAGCTTGGGCCTTATCAGGTAAACGAAAAGGTTATGGCTATGGCCGGTGAAAATGCCTGCTTTATGCACTGTCTGCCTGCCTACCATGACCTAAACACCAGTGTCAGCTACGAAATCGGCAAACGCTACGGATTAAATTCCCTTGAGGTTACCGACGACGTGTTTGAGTCGTCCCGTTCAATAGTCTTTGACCAGGCCGAAAACCGCATGCATACCATAAAGGCGGTTATGGCCGCAACCTTATAAATAACGGCAGGGTTAAATCCCTGCCTTTTGAAAGGCGGAAGTTAAATGAAAAGATACCTTGTTTTAGCCGACGGCAATGTCTATGAAGGGACCGCCTTCGGTGCGGAAAGCATTGAAAGCAAAATAGGGGAACTTGTCTTTACCACCGGGATGTGCGGTTATATCGAAACGCTGACCGATCCCAGCTACTACGGGCAGATAGTCCTTCAAACCTTTCCCCAGATAGGCAACTACGGCATAATTGAGGAGGATTTTGAAGGTAAATGCTGCGTCAACGGCTATGTGGTGAGGGAATACTGTCTAACCCCCTCCAACTTCCGTTCCCAATATGACCTTGACACCTTTCTTAAAAACAACAACATACCCGGCATTTACGGC
Source organism: Eubacteriales bacterium (assembly GCA_050953105.1). Classification (GTDB taxonomy): domain Bacteria; phylum Bacillota; class Clostridia; order Oscillospirales; family CAG-382; genus UBA1206. The sequence continues at coordinate 54,972 of JBMNMA010000007.1, forward strand.
CTTGACACCCGTTCCATAACCCGTAAAATCCGTGAATACGGGGTAATGAACGCCGCAATATGCGACCAGATTCCAAAAAACCTGACGGATATAGTAAACTTTAAAATAGAAAACGCCGTTAGGAACGTTACCGGCAACACCGTTACCGTCTGTCCGCCGGCAGGGGAAGGAAAATTCAAGGTAGTCCTTATCGACTACGGCGCAAAGGGGAACATTGTCCGGGAACTTCAAAAACGAGGCTGCCGTGTGATTATAGTCCCCTCCTCGTCCACGGCAGAGGAAATTTTGTCCTATAATCCCGACGGACTTATGCTTTCCAACGGTCCCGGGGACCCGGCGGAAAATGTTTTCGAAATAGAACAGATAAAAAAGCTGGCAGGTAAGCTGCCCATATTCGGCATCTGCCTGGGCCACCAGCTTTTCGCCCTTGCCATGGGGGGCAAAACATCAAAGCTTAAATACGGTCACCGGGGAGCCAACCAGCCGGTAAGGTATATTAAAGGCAACCGGGTGTATATAACCAGCCAGAACCACGGCTACACGGTAATTACCGAAAGCGTTAAAAACGGCGTTTTAAGCTGGGTGAACACCAACGATAACACCTGCGAAGGCATGGACTATCCCGGCATGTATGCCTTTACCGTCCAGTTCCATCCGGAAGCCTGCGCAGGGCCAATGGATACATCCTTTTTGTTTGACAGCTTTATAAGTGAAATGGGGTGTTTTGCCAATGCCGTTAGATAAAAGCATAAAAAAGGTATTAATGATAGGCTCGGGGCCAATAGTCATTGGACAGGCTGCCGAATTCGACTACGCCGGCGCCCAGGCCTGCCGGGTGTTAAAAGAAGCCGGGATAAATGTGGTGTTAGTCAACTCCAACCCTGCCACCATAATGACCGACCGGGCAATGGCCGATGAAATTTATCTTGAACCGCTAACCGAAGAAACCATACAACGGATAATTGAAATCGAACGTCCCGACAGCATGCTGGCAGGTCTTGGTGGCCAGATAGGTCTGACATTGGCAATGCGCCTTTGGGAAAAGGGGTTTTTACAGGCTCACGGTGTCCGCCTTATAGGCACCAACGTGGAGGCCATTGAAAAAGCCGAGGACAGGCAGAAGTTCAAAGACACCATGACCGCCATAGGCGAGCCGGTTATACCCTCCGGCATTGCCAATGATGTCAAAACAGCAATAGATATAGCCGAAAGAATAGGCTACCCCGTAATAATCCGTCCGGCATACACCCTTGGCGGCGGCGGAGGCGGGGTTGCCTATAATACAAAAGAAATGGAGTCAGCCGCCCGTACAGGCCTTGATGCCTCACCTATAAATCAGATACTTGTTGAAAAATATATTTACGGCTGGAAAGAAATTGAATTTGAGGTAATGCGGGATTCCGCCGGCAACGTTATCGCCGTCTGCTCAATGGAAAACGTTGACCCGGTAGGCGTCCACACCGGCGACAGCATAGTGGTGGCCCCTGCCTTAACCCTTTCAAATAAAGAGTATCAGATGCTCCGCTCGGCGTCCCTCAACATCATCTCCGCCCTTGGCATTGTGGGCGGGTGCAACTGCCAGTTCGCCCTTGATCCAAACAGCTTTGAATATGCGGTTATAGAGGTTAATCCCAGGGTTTCCCGTTCTTCAGCCCTTGCATCCAAAGCCACCGGCTACCCTATAGCCAAAATGACCACTAAAATTGCATTAGGCTACACCCTTGACGAAATAAAGAACGACATAACCGGCAAAACCACCGCCTGCTTTGAGCCTGCCGTTGACTATGTGGTGGTTAAGTTCCCCAAATGGCCCTTTGACAAATTCACCGTTGCAAGCCGTAAGCTGGGCACCCAGATGAAGGCCACCGGCGAGGTTATGGCAATTGCCCCCTCCTTTGAAGCGGCGTTGATGAAGGCGGTCAGGGGTGCGGAAATTTCCCTTGATACGTTAAACGCCAAACCCATAAACGACAGGCCCCTTGAAAAACGCCTTGCCGACTGTGACGACCGGCGGCTTTTCACCATGTTTGAGGCGCTTAAAAACGGTATATCCATTGACGAAATAAATAAAATCACCCGTATAGATAAGTGGTTTATAAACAAGCTTAAAAACCTTGCAGACTTTGAAGCAAGGCTTGAAAAAGAAGGTCTGACAAACGAAAACTACCAAACCGGCAAAAAATACGGCTACACCGACGCCGCCCTGATGCGTCTTTCCGGGGCAACGGCCACCCCGCGGCTTGACGCCGTATATAAAATGGTGGACACCTGCGCCGCCGAATTTGATGCCGAAACCCCCTATTTTTATTCAACCTACGATAAGGAATGCGAAGCCCGCACCTTCCCCCGCTCGGGCAAACCCGTTATAATGGTGCTCGGTTCGGGGCCGATACGGATAGGGCAGGGTATAGAGTTTGACTACTCCTCTGTCCATTGTGTCTGGGCGCTTAAAAAAGCGGGGTATGAGGTGGTTATAGTCAACAACAACCCCGAAACCGTGTCCACCGACTACGACACCGCCGACCGGCTTTATTTTGAACCGTTAACCCCCGAGGATGTTATGAGCATCATAAAGGTGGAAAACCCCATCGGCGTGGTGGTGGCCTTCGGCGGCCAGACGGCTATAAAGCTTACAAAATTCCTCGATTCAAAGGGCATAACCATACTCGGCACCTCCGCCGACGGCATAGATACGGCGGAAGACCGGGAACGCTTTGACGAACTTTTAGAAAAGTTCGACATATCCCGCCCCAAGGGCTGCGCCGTCAAAACCATGGAGGAAGCGTTTATTGCCGCAAAAATTTTAGGTTATCCTGTTTTGCTTCGTCCAAGCTACGTTATCGGCGGTCAGGGTATGACCATCGCCCGCAGCGACAAGGACACCCGCACCTATATGGCGGCTATCCTTGCCGGAGGTATCGAAAACCCGGTGCTTATAGATAAATACATGCCGGGAATAGAGCTGGAGGTAGACGTTATCTCCGACGGCACCGACGTGCTTATTCCGGGGATAATGGAGCATATCGAGCGGGCCGGAGTCCATTCGGGCGACTCGATAGCGGTTTACCCTCCCTACAACCTTGATAAAACCATGCAGGCCAAGATATGCGAAATGGCCCAAAAGCTGGCCATCGCCCTTGGCACCAAGGGTCTTGTCAATATTCAGTTTTTAATCTACGGCGGCGAGCTGTATGTCATAGAGGTCAACCCCCGGGCGTCCCGGACGGTGCCCTATATAAGCAAGGTTACGGGTATTCCCCTGGTGGAAATCGCTTCACGGGTAATGCTGGGCGAAAAGCTTAAAAATTTAGGCTACAAGTCGGGGCTTTGCGCTTCTCCCCCCTGCTGCACCGTAAAGGTGCCGGTGTTCTCCTTTGAAAAGATAACCGATGCCGACGCCATACTGGGTCCGGAAATGAAGTCCACCGGCGAGGTGCTGGGAATAGGCCGCACCAAGGCGGAGGCGCTTTATAAAGGCCTTACCGCCGCCGGCATTCATATAAAAACACCGTCGGTGAGAGGGGATACGGGAATTCTTATTAGCGTTGAGGACTATGACTATTCCGACGCCCTTAAGCTTGCCGAAAAGTTCTTTGATCTGGGTGTCAGACTGTATGCCACACCCGACACCGCCTCGGCCATACGCAAGGCCGGGCTTGACGTGGAAACCGTCCTTGACGTGTGGGAAAACGACGACATCTACCGCCTAGTGGATAACGGAATAGTGGATTATATAATCTACACCGGCACCATGATGGATATAAGCGTAGGCGACTTTAGGCTGTTAAACCATAAGGCCATGAAACGCAAAATCCCCTGCATGACCTCCATAGACACCGCCTTAGCCTTAGCCGACATTATCGCCAGCCGCTATAACCAGTCAAATACAAGGCTTATTAATATTAACAACCTGAGAACCAACCCCAAAGCATAACGTAATATAAAAAATGCGGTGGTAAAACCACCGTATTTTTTGTCGCTACCCCACCGTCAACACAGAAAATATAAAAGAATGCCATTGTTTGTGCAAAATAATTAAAAATATTATTCATATTTTATCGAAAATTTTGTTGAAATTTCATTATATATAGTGTATAATGCAATTGTGAAAATTTAATATTAGTTAAGCTTTCGTAAAATGCATTAAATTGTTGCTGTTTATTTGTTGTTTGTTGCTGTATTTTGTTTGTTGCTGTGTTCGGAGGAATTATGAAAAGATCAACAAAAGCATTTACGATGTTTGAACTTGTGGTTGTCATTGCCGTGATTTCGGTATTGGCTACCCTTGTTATCCCCGAATTTGCGGGGATGGTTTCTGTCGCTAAAGAAACCGCAGCTTATAAGGAGGTACGCTCGTCCATACCCGAATACATAGCCCTATACGGAAATTCGGTGGATTTCGCCTGTATGTATGACTACGACGAAAGCCACGGGTACTATGTGTTCGTGTTTCAGAACGGCTATCTCAAATACGCAGGGGACATTTTACCTGCCGAAAATCAAAAAAATCAAAACTATGTAGGAGAAGGTAACCAGTGGTATGCCTTTATGCCTCAAAAAGGCTTTGAGCATATCAAGCTTTGCTATACCGAAGTCAACAATGCCTGCGGCTCTTCATCCTACACCGGCTTTTACCTTGATATTGAGCAGCCTGACGGCAGCTTTACCGGACAATGCTCCTTTGGGGACTACAAGTCGGGGAAGGTGATATGCCTAAACAGCGATGTTGCCGTTTCCAAATACATTTCTTCCGGGGATGAAAGCATACTGTTAAACGACATTATCCCAACCCATCCCTCACCCCCCATTTTTAATAACGGCGGCAGCGGCGGGAACGACGATACCGATTTAATCAGCAATCCGGGCAATTCCAACGGTAACGGCAATGGCCAAACCGACGAGGAAGCCTACTCAATTAAAAACATAATTTATCTTATTCCCGACGGTGCCGGCTGGGATATGTATGACCTTGCCAACAAGGTTAAAGCGGATATAATCGCCGGCGGAAAAGACGGAATTTCGGGTGCCGCCACTCCGTCCACAATAAACACCATTACAGGTATTAACGCCAACAGACTGTATCTTGACTATTTTATGGCGGGCACCGCCAAAGCCACCCTTGCGGTTGCCGACAACGGAAGCCTGCTTACCGACCCTGCCGCCGGGGGAACCGCCGTGGCGGGGGGAAAGAAAACCGACAAGGAAAAGGTCAGTCTTGACATACTTCTTAACCCTATTCCCAGTATTTTTGAAATTTGCGCCATGTCGGGTAAATCCACCGGACTTGTTACCACCGGCAGCTGGGTTGATGCCACCCCATCCGGATTCCTTGCCCATTCGGACAAGCCTGCAAAGCGGAACAAGTTTTATCAGCGGGAAATATCCTATCAGATGCTTTATTCGGGCATTGACATTCTCCTTGCTTCCGGCACCGACAACGGCACCTACACCAAAAACAACGGCTTTTTAAACTCCCTTCATGCCAAGGATTTGGGTTATTACATAGTCAACAACTTTGCCCAGCTTGAAGAAGCGGTAAATGAGGGAAAAACTAAAGTCTGGTCAAACTTTCTTGAAGGGGTTGCCGTTGGCAAGGATCCGGACGATCCGTCAAACCATATAAAATTTGACATTCATGCTCATCCGGACGATGATCTTACCATTTTAAAAATGACCAAAGCCGCGCTTACAATGCTTTCCGAAAAAATAAATAACGACAACGGCTTTTTCCTTACCATTGAAGCGGCGGCCATAGACTTTGAAGGGGAAAACTACCTTGTAGCCGAGGCGGTGGGTGAGTTTTTAGCCTTTGACGAAACCTTTGCCTACTGCGTGGAATGGGCAAAAAAACGCAATGACACCATTATTATCGCCTACCCCAGCCATGACGCCGGCGGCTTTAGCATAAAGGAAAACATTGCGGTTACATATGAAAGCCTTGCTTTTGATACCGACAAGGACGGATATTTAAGCAGGGAAGAATGTTTGAATTACCTTTCTGACTCGATTATCGCAGGCAGAAAAATAAACATGGCCGACTACATTGAAATCACCGACAACCGGGTGGCCGATATTCCCCTTTGTGTCTACGCCCCCGACTGGTGCTATGACGGCCTGCTTTGGGAAATGGACCTGCCCAACGGCGAAAACGCAGGAACCTCGGGCATTGTCCGCACCGGATTGTTTAATACGGGTACGGTGATAAACGATCAATACTCTATTGAAAACAGCAATATAACAAAAGCGGTTTTGTCATTATGCGGCCTTATGTCCACCGATTACGCCAGGGAAGTTCTTTTCGTTGATGCCACCCAATATGTAAAATCAATAAACCCCTCCCAATGCACTATAACCATAAAAGATAAAAACAAGAACGAAATTGAAGTCCTTATAAACAGCCGGGTATGGTTTGACCAAAACGGCAATCAAAGGTATTTTGACGAAGGGCGATGCGTATTTGTCCCCAAGGATTTAGACGCCCTATATGAACAGGGAAATTATTATAATAAAGGCACTTTCTATCTGCCAAGGTCATTTTTAGTGGAGTTAGGCTTAATAGAAGGGTAACAACTTAAAACAAACTGCCGCTTTCGGGCGGCAGTTTTATTTTAATAAATGGACAATGTTAAAAAAATAAAAATATATATTGACAAAATATACAAAAATAATATAATATTATTTAACAAATGATTTTAATAACCAAATATAGTATATATCACCATTGTTCAGAGGATATCATGAACTCATTAACCTTTGTAACCATAACCCTTGAGGTTGTTGCAATATCAGTTTTATTGCATAACGGGCTATATATATTAAGAGGCACCAGAGCCAAGTATAACTCCGGTAAATATTTGTTGCCTTTTTGCTGTTTTTTCATACTTCAGCTTGCCATGGATATTATGACTGAAGCAGGTGCAGAGGGTAAAACTCCAACATCGTTTTTCATATACAAGGCGGGCCTTTCGGCTTCTTTTTTATTTTTCTATATAACTTGCACCTGTATTTCTTATTTTTTTGCCTTCTATACCGCTAATAAGAAAAAAACAGAGGAAAAATTAAATTTTTCCTCCTTTGACACCCTTTTTGCTGCCGTATCTTTTGCTCTGGCCATCGCCGGAGTGGTGCTTATAATACTAAACCAAACTAAAGGTTTTATTTATACCTTCTCCCCGGACATCGCTTTTATTAAGGGACCGCTATATTATCTGACAATCCTCATCCCGGCGTTGAACTTTATTATCAATACCCTTTATCTTTTATCCAACCGCAAATGTTTATCGGTAAATGAAAAACTGTTTTTCCATATATTCACCATACTTCCGGTTGCGGCGGCGGTTTTCAGGTATTTTTCCTTTAATATCGGTGTTATAAGCCTTGTGTATACCCTTGTTTTCACCATGGTTTTTGAAAACACCTTCTCAATGAAAATAGCCCTTTGGGCAAATAATCCCAAAGGGAAGGACGTATTTTACAACCGGGGGCAAAGGAACGGCCCGGTTAACGCCATACTCCACACCTATGACCTTGTATTCCACAGTGTTATCGAATGCAACCTTGACGACAATACGGCAACACGGCTTGTCCTTTCGGGTACCGATATAAAGAGGGTAGAGCTGAAATCCAAATGGGATGAATGCATTGAGGACATTATCAAAAACGAAATCCATCCCGAAGATAGGGAGATATATTACAAAACCTTACATCCTTCAAACCTGAATAAAAAGAAAAGCGGTGACTATGTAAAATACACCTACCGTTCTAAAAGGTCGGGGGAATACAGCTGGTGGACAACCGCCGCCTATATTGTTCAAAACGATGAAGGGGGCAATTCGGCAATTTATTTAACCCGGGAAGCCGACCGGGACACCGACGACAAGCTAAAGGCCAGGAATCTTTCCGACTACGACGGACTTACCGATTTATACAACCGCAAAAAGCTGAAAGCAGATGATAGCCGGGGAATATGCAAACCTTAAAGTCCTGCGGAGTAATATTCTTTGACTTGAACTACCTTAAAAAAACCAACGACACCTACGGCCACGACGCCGGGGACGCCATCATCTGCCGTGCCGCCGACTCAATCAGGTCCATAACAAACAAAAGAATTCATGCCTACCGTATCGGTGGGGATGAATTCATTGTGGTGGTATGCAATTGTGCCGAAGGGGAGCTTTCGATGCTTATCTGCCTGTGGAAGGCCAGGCTCGACCAGTTAAACGCCTCCGGCGGTATAGAATGCTCGGTGTCGGTAGGTTGCGCCTGGGCCGAAGGGGATATATCGGTGGAAAAGCTTATAAAGCAGGCCGACGCCGAAATGTATAAGCATAAAACCACCATCAAAGCCGCTAGGGATTAATGTCTATTTATCACCCTTGTAAAACACATAGGCCTTGCCTTTGGGGATTTCAAGGTTTAGTATATCCCCGGCTTTGCCCGAAATTATAAGAGCCATGGCGCCAATATTCTTTCCCTTTACCTCAAACCCCATGGATTTGAAGTAGTCTTCTTCGATATTAAGGTATTCCTCTTTCAAATCCGAAAGGGTTTTGTCGTCCAATGACGAAATTCCTTTGGCGTTTGCGAATTTATAGTCTTCAAAATCCGGGGAGAACACAAAAACCGTTATTGTAACAACCTCGTTTTTGTTTTCCGAACTTTTGCTTTCAAGCTCGGCTTTGAGGGTGTCCTCAATAATAATCTCCCCGTCGTCGGGGGTATTGGTTATCAACACCATATCGCTTGCGTCAAAGGATGACAAACCGGTTGACATCATATCCCCTGGCGAAGTGTCGGGCGAACCTAAATTGGGCTTTAAAATAACTGCAAATATAAAAATCACTATCAATGCGGGAATTGCCGCCGCCATTGCTTTGGAATTTAGCCAAAGCGGGGCTTTTTTTGATTTGCCCTGGGACAGTGCTTTTTTCCGCAGTTCCTCTTTATCGACTTCGGAATTGGCCGCCGAAAGCTGTATTAAATCCTTAAATTTCATTTTCTCGCCCCTTTTCCGTCAGCAAATTTTTCCTTAAGGCGTTCCATTGACCGGTATAGCTTGTTTCTGACCGTATGTATTGGGAGGTTCAGTTCTTCCGAAATTTCCTCAAGGCTTAGGCCCCTTTTGAATTTCAGGTTGAAAATCTCCCGTGTGTCATTTTCAAAGGCTGATATATATTGCCAGATTTCTTCAAGAAGCACGCCGTCAATAAGTTCGTCTTCAAACTCAAAGGCGCCTATCTCGTCAATAATATCTGCCTCGTCTTCCTTGTCCTTATACAGCGGCAGCAGCATTTTCAGCTTTTCGCCCAATGAATAATGTCGAAAAAGTTTCCGCTTGGCTATGCTCATTACAAAGGCATTGTAGTCGTTAACATAGCCCGCTTTTTTCACCAGCACCCTGTACAGCTCAAGAAAGGTTTCCTGAACCACATCGGCGGCGTCATCGGCGCATTTGGTGCGTGCCGAAACATACTTCATAACCGCAAGGTAGCTTTGGTCGTATATTTTATTGAACAGCTCGTCGATTTCTAAGCGTGTGGGGGAGGACATAGATATAACATCCTTTTGCAGGGGAATTTGTGAAAGGTTGCCCCGCGTAGGGTATATTATATCATATGTTGTGCTAAAATGCGATAGTTTTTTTATATTATCGGCCATTACTTTAACATCTGACTGTTGTTTAATACCGCAAGGTTATACATAAACAACACGTCCTGATTTGTAAATGTAACGTATTTCCCGACGGTGGTTGTGGAAACATACCTTAAATCGATAAGGGTTATTTTTTTATAGCTTCCTATAAGCAGCGGAGCAAGGCTGGAACCGGATGAATCCCGGAAAATTATAAGTTCCTTGTCGGTAGAGGCATTTTCGTTGGTTATCTCTATAAGGGGAAGAGCGCCGTTTAAAAATACATCGTAGGAGTCAACACCACCGAACTTGTCGGTGTTGTAAACGGAGAAGGTTTCACCGGTGGCAAGATTGCGCGCCACTGCTTTTTCAATGGTGTCGTTGGTGAGATAGATAAGCTCATCCGGCGACAGGGGAAGTGCAGACTGGCCGTAGTAGGCTCCGTAAAAGGGATACAGACGCTTTTTGGTGAAAGACTTAAAGTCGGGTTTTTCAAAGCCTATTTTGTCTGAAAGCCGGGTCACCACTTTTTCAAGTCTGTCCTGGGACCAGTGGGGGTCGGTATTGTAAAAGTCTTTTGTGCCAAGGCAGTCGAGGAGATTTATATACTCCATGTTTTTAACATTTTCACCAAGCAGACTGACAACCCGGTTAAAATCAATAATGGGGTAGTCGTATTTACCGGCGATAAAGGTGTTTTTATCGGGTAGGACGGTGTAATAAACCTTCATACCTTTAAGGTAGGTATCATACACCTCGTTTAGCTTTTTGCCTGCGTCGGTTATGGATTTTTCATACAGGGGATAAAGCAGCTTGTAGGCGTTGCCGTCAATAATAAATATGTCGTTGTTGTCCTTCTGGTTAAAAAGGTAGAAGTGGGAAATGGCTTTAACGGTGCGGAAACTCTCCCGCAGGGGGGACTGGTCGGGGGCGTATTTTTCAAATTTTTGAAAAAACTCCCCCGTTTTAATCGATTCCCATGTCAGTTCGGGAAACTGGGTAAGTTTGCGCCTTTCGGAATAGGAAATGTCCCCGTCGGGTGTTATTATAGCAACTATCATATATCCAAAGATAAGGGCCAAAAAGCAGACAGATATAACAATGTTTTTTACTCTTGATTTCATGTATGCTTCCTTTCTAGAATCTGAAATAAAGGAAGGGGTTAAAGGAACCGTCCACCAGGTAGGCTACCGAAAGAATAAGCAGCACAAAGCAGCTTACAGGCTCGGCGATATCGGTAAATCTTATACCGTATGCTTTTGTTTTCAGCTTTTCTATAACCGTTTTCATTAAAGGGGTGGAGGCGATAACGGCTATTATAATAAGCACGACATTGCTTGTAAGATAATAGATTGTGTCGGAATTTACAAATTTCAATCCGCCGAAGCCGAACATGGCCGCCACGTCACCAAGGGAACCTGATATGCCGTTGCCGTTGAAAATAACCATTGATGTAATGATTACGATTAAAAAGTAAATTCTTGACACCACCGACGGCAGCTTTTCAAAGACTTTAAGCAAGAAGGTGCGTTCGATTAAGATAAACACGAACACAAACAGTCCCCAGAAAACAAAGGGCCAGTCGGCACCGTGCCATAAGCCTGTCAGCAGCCATACCACCAATGTGTTTCTAAGCCATTTTTTATATCCCACACGGTTTCCGCCGAGGGGTATATACAGATAGTCCCTAAACCATGTTCCCAGGGACATATGCCACCGACGCCAGAATTCGCTGACACTTTTGCTGATAAAGGGGTAATTGAAGTTTTCAAGGAAGTTAAAGCCGAAAATCTTGCCAAGGCCTATTGCCATGTCGGAGTAGCCCGAAAAGTCAAAGTAAATCTGCAATGTAAAGGCAATGGCGTAAAGCCAGTAGAAAACCACGGTCTTTTCGGGGATTTTTCGAAATTCCTCAACCAACAGTCCCAGCTGGTTTGCCAGAACAACCTTTTTAGACAAACCCACAATAAAGCGTGATACGCCTTGGCCGAACATGTCAAAGGAATGTGTCCGGTTTTCAAGCTCCTGTTCCACGGTCTGATATCTTACAATGGGACCGGCGATAAGCTGGGGAAAGAGGGAAACATAGGTGAACAACGTTAAAAAGTTTTTCTGAGCCGGCACTTCGCCCCGGTAAACGTCTATGGTGTAGCTCATGGTCTGGAAGGTGTAGAAGGATATACCGATAGGCAGAGCCACCTTAAGCAGGGGAATTGAAATGCCGATAAAGGAATTTATATTGGAAACGAAAAAGTCGTAGTATTTAAAAAAGCCGAGCATTCCAAGGTTGCCGACTATGGATATAATCAAAAAGATTTTTGCCTTTTTCGTTCCTCTGAAACGTTCGATACATAACGAACAGGTGTAGTCAAGGATTGTTGAAATGAGAAGGATTATTACATATAGCTGTTCGCCGAAATAGTAAAACAACAAACTGAAAGCAAGTAATACTGCGTTTTTAAGCTTGTTTGGGGATAAGAAATAAATAAGTATACATATCGGCAGAAAATAAAAAAGAAAAGAAATACTTGCAAAAACCATACTGTTTCTCTTTTCCGTATAAATTTAATTTTCAAGGATCGTGCGGCGGGGGCTTACCGCCGCACGTCCCGCATCCGCCGGACAAACCGCCACGGATGCTTATAGCGAGGAGGGCATCAAGCAACTGTTAGAAATTAACCGTTATCGGCTAAATCAAGGAATATGTCGTGGAGAAGGTCGGAGTGTTCATACATAATAAGGATGATAACGTCATCCACGCTGTCAACAACAACCTTGTCCTCGTCAACACCCATGCAAACCCATTTCCAGGGGTTTACGTTTTCAGAAATGGTCTTTTTTAAGTTTTCCACATCGTTTGCGCTTTTTGCTCTTACAAGGCAGAGGGAGTAGGCGCCGCCCATGTCAAATTCAGAGGCAATGGCTTCCTTAAAGTCAAGGGTCTGGACACCGAAATAGTAGAAGCAGTCATCGGGTTCGATTTCGGTAGTGGTAAGGTTTTCGGGATCGATGTACTTCAGATCTTCAACACCCTTGGCACCTTCATATATTGCCGCAAGAATGTCTTCAAGGTCCCCGTCAAACAGGGAATTTGCGGGAGCGGATTCTTCGCCGCTTGCAGGATCTGAAGTATCGCTTTCCTCACCACTTGCGGGGTTGGAAGTGTTGCTTTCTTCACCGCTGGCAGGATTAGAGCTTTCGGCTCCGGAAGAGGTGGAAGGTTTCGACGACGTGGTCTGGGACGAAGTGTCTTTGTCCCCGTCGTTGCAGGCAACCAGTCCCACAATTAAGGTAAGAGCCATTAACAGAACGATAAACTTGGTAAACTTCATACGATTCTCCTTTTATGTTTGTTTTCTCGCCTGATTTAGCGTTCATAAGTGTATGTGTTTTCGTTTTCCAAAAAAATCTCAACCGGAGCAAAATTTTTTATATTATTTTTTACTCGATGCAGAGGCAGTGATATGGGATAAATAAGAAAAGTCTTCCCCTTGAGGGGAAGGGGAACCGCAATAGCGGTGGATGAGGGGGGCATTATCCGAAAAAGAACTAATTACCTTTTATATAAAACATCACGGGTGTAAAAATCCTTACAGCCACTCAACAATACTGATTTTAATCACCCCCCCGCCACGCCTTAACTCCTTAATCCGGTTATTTTAACCAAAACCACTAATAACCGGAGTGGTGCTTTTATAATATACAACGAACTTTATTAATTTAACGCATTAGCACTTTACATCAGTAAAGTAATATGCTATAATACAACCGTAAAAGGAGGATGTATAACATGAGTAAACCTCTTGACGAAAGCCATCATAGGCGTTTATATGAAATTCTTGCAAAAATAAACAATCCCGACGATATTAAAATCTTTCTTGAGGACCTTTGCACCATTAACGAGGTCAACCAGATGGCCCTCCGCCTTCAGTGCGCCGAGCTTATGCTCCAGGGCCATACCTACAACCAGATAACCGATAAAAGCTCAATATCCTCTGCAACACTTAGCCGGGTGTCAAGGTGCATCCAGTACGGCAGCGGAGGGTATTCAAAAATACTTGCCTCATTTGTAAACCATACGGAGGATAAAAATGATTCTTGACACATCCGCCCTGTCAAAGGAAGACGGAATATACTTTACCCTCAGGGACATCTACTCAAAGCAGGGTTATTCCCGCTACCGGCTAAAAAAGTTCGAGGAATATTCCCTTTACCTTGAAAATATGTCCTTCCTCCCCAGTCAGTCTATAATAGCCTTCAACGACGCCGACGGCAGGCTTATCGCCCTAAAGCCCGACGTTACCTTGTCTATTGCCAAAAATACCAAGGCTACAAGCCAAAACCCCGAAAAGCTGTATTACCGTGAAAGTGTCTACCGCATGGATAAACGCACCCGGGAATACCGGGAAATAAGCCAGGCGGGCATTGAGCTTATAGGCTTTTCGGACAGCTATTCCACCCTTGAGGTTATCCTCCTTGCCGCCCAAAGCCTTCAAGCCGTGGACGGTGATTTTGTTTTGAATATATCCCACATGGGCTTTATTCGGGGAATGCTTTCCGACTTTAACACGGAAAATCGGGAGATAGCCGAAAAAATAACGACCTGCCTTTCCGCAAAAAACTGCCACGACCTTGCCGAATACGCCGCCATGGCAGGGATTCCGGGTGAAAAAATAACCACCCTTACCCAACTTATTTCAAGCAAGGCAAGCTTTAAAGACACAATAGAAATTGCAAAAGGCTTAATATCCGGCAATAACACCCGGCAGGCAGTAGCCGAGCTTGAGGAAATATACGACGTTATAAAAGACACCCCCTATGCCAATAAAATAATCCCCGACTTTTCCATAGTGGCGGACATGAGCTATTACAACGGAATTATAATCCGCGGATATGTCAGAGGAGTGCCAAAGGCTATCCTGTCCGGCGGCAGGTATGACAAACTGATGGCACGATTCGGCAAAAACACCGGCGCAGTGGGCTTTGCCATAAATTTAAGCGAAATAGGTGCATATTACTCGGCCAAACCTCAATACGATGCGGATACACTTCTTATATACAACCAAAGCCACCGCCCCGGGGATGTGCTTAAAAGGGTAAATGAGCTTCAAAAGGACGGCAGCAGCGTGCTTGCCCTTCAGACAATCCCCGAAGGGAAAAGGTTTAAACAGATTGTTTATATGTAATATGAAAGGTAGATTTTCATGCTTAACATAGCAATCCCCACCGGAAGGCTGGGGGAAAAGGCCTGCTCTATATTAAACGAAGCCGGCTACGACATAGGCGATATTTTCGGCGACAGCCGCAGACTGGTTTTTCAAAACCAAAATATAAGCTGCATACTGGTCAAGCCGGTGGATGTCCCCATTTATGTGGAATACGGCATTGCTGATATTGGTATCGCCGGCAAGGACACTTTGCTTGAATATAACCCCGACGTATATGAGCTCCTTGACTTGGGTATCGGCAAATGCCGTATGGCGGTGGCAGGGCCGGTTAACTTTACCGACGACACCGCCCGTCCCCTTAAGGTGGCTACTAAATTTGTCAATATAACAAACTCCCATTTTCGCCAGAAGGGGAGGGAGATTGAAATAATTAAGCTTTCCGGCTCAATTGAAACAGCAGTGCTTTTAGGCCTTTCCGACGTTATTGTGGACATAGTGGAAACGGGAAAAACCCTTAAGGAAAACGGCCTGGATGTGCTGGAGGAAATTTTCCCCGTTTCGGCAAGGCTTATTTCAAACAAATCCTCCTTCAACTTCAAGGCATCGGAGATAACCGACGCCGTGGCCAGACTGAAAGGGGTTATTGAAAATGATAAAAATAATTGAAAAGGAAAAAATTTTATCCTTTCTTGCTAACCGCCGGATGGACTTTGACGGGGAAAAGGCAAAGGCGGTTGAGGAAATTATATCTCGTGTCAGACTTGAGGGGGACACGGCGGTAAGGTATTATACCGAGAAATTCGATAAATCCTGCCGAAAGATGCTTGAAGCAAGCCGGGAGGAAATTGATAGTGCCATTAATCAGGTTGATGGCTACTTTCTTGAAACGCTTAAAATCGCAAAGGAAAACATAGAAACATTCCATAAAAAACAGCTTGGCGGCGGGTACAAAACAGAAAACGACGGCATTGTGCTGGGAATGCGGTATACCCCCGTTGAAAAGGTGGGAATTTACGTCCCCGGCGGTAAAGCGGCATACCCTTCAACGGTGCTTATGAACGCCATTCCCGCCAAAATCGCAGGCGTTGACGAAATTATCATGGTCACGCCCCCCCGGCCTGACGGGAGTATAAAACCCGAAATACTGGCAGCCGCTAAAATTGCCGGAGTAGACCGGGTTTTCGCCATAGGCGGCGCCCAGGCGGTGGCGGCATTGGCCTACGGCACAGAAAGCATACCAAAGGTTTATAAAATCGTAGGCCCCGGCAATATTTACGTTGCCCTTGCCAAAAAGCTGGTTTCGGGTGTTGTGGGTATAGATATGATTGCCGGCCCTTCTGAAATATTAATTATCGCAGACGATACGGCTAACCCCTCCTTTGTGGCGTCAGACCTGCTTTCCCAGGCAGAGCATGACGAAATGGCCTCGGCTATTCTTATAACAAACTCAAATAGTCTTGCCGAAAAGGTGCAAACCGAGGTTGAAAAGCAGTTGAACGCCCTTCCCAGAAAAGAAATTGCCCAAAAAGCAATAAAAAATAATTCGGGAATAATTATAGCCTCAAACCTTGAGGAATGCGTGGAGTTTTCAAATCAAATCTCACCGGAACACCTTGAGCTTTGCACCGCCAACCCCTTTGAGCTGCTTGACAGGGTTAAAAACGCAGGCTCAATATTCCTTGGCAATTACACCCCCGAACCGCTGGGGGACTATATAGCCGGCCCCAACCACACGCTGCCAACATCGGGCAATGCCGCTTTTTCTTCCCCCTTGTCGGTGGATGATTTCTGCAAAAAGTCGTCATTTTTATATTATTCCAGGGAAAAGCTTGAAGAAATTTCAGACCGCACCATGGATTTTGCCAAGCGTGAAGGCCTTGACGCCCACGCAAGGGCAATAGAAATACGAGTTAAGGACAACACGCCATGAGCAGATATTTTACATCTGACCTTAAAGAGCTGACGCCCTATGTTCCCGGCGAACAGCCGGTGGATAAAAAATATATCAAGCTTAACACCAACGAATCCCCCTTTCCCCCATCGCCTGAGGTGTTAAAGGCAATAAACGACGGAGAAAAGGGTAAATTAAACCTTTACCCCGACCCGGAAGCTCTTTCCCTACGTAAGGCGCTGGCCGAAAGCTTCGGAGTTTCGGCGGAAAATGTCATTGTAACCAACGGTTCGGACGAAACGCTGTCCTTTGCCTTCCGTGCCTTTTGCGGCAGCGACAAGGGTGCGGCATTTGCGGATATAACATACGGCTTTTACCCGGTTTATTGCAAATATTACGGTATAAAATGCAAGGTTTTGCCCTTAAATGAGGATTTTACAATAAACACAGAAGATTATATATCAACCCCCGAAACGGTGTTTATAGCCAACCCCAACGCCCAGACGGGCATATTCCTGCCGGTGGAGGAAATTGAAAAAATTGCATCTTCCGATATAAACCGGGTTGTGGTGGTGGACGAGGCCTATGTGGACTTTGGCAGTCAAAGCTGCATTGGTTTAACCAAAAAATACCCCAATCTGCTGGTGGTGGGCACCTTTTCAAAGTCCCGCTCCCTTGCGGGGGGAAGATTAGGCTATGCCGTAGGGGACAGGGAGCTTATTGGCGACCTTAACACCGTAAGGTATTCCTTCCACCCCTATTCGGTTAACCGCCTTACCATGGTGGCAGGGATTGCGGCCATAAAAGATAAAGAATATTTCGAAAAGTGCACTAAGGAAATTATAAAAACCAGGGAATATACAAGCTGTGCCTTAAAGAATCTCGGCTTTTACGTTACGCCGTCGGCGGGTAATTTTATACTTGCAAGGCATGACAAGATGTCGGGTAAAGCCCTTTATTCAAGGCTTAAAGGGACGGGAATTTTAGTGCGGATATTCCCCGACGAGCGTATCAGGGATTTTATAAGGATAACCATAGGAACCAAAACCGATATGGAAACCTTTGTTTTACAAGTAGGTAAAATACTGCAGGAGGTGGACAATGAGGGAATATAAAATTACAAGAAAAACAAACGAAACCGACATAGTATTAAGCCTTAACCTTGATGGAACGGGAAAAAGTGTTATTTCCACCGGAAACGGCTTTTTCGACCATATGCTAACCCTATTTTCCTGCCACTCCCGCTTTGACCTTGAAGTAAAGTGTGATGGCGACACATATGTTGACTTTCACCACTCCTGCGAGGATATAGGAATTTCTCTTGGAAAAGCCTTTAAGGAAGCATTAGGGAGCAAAGCCGGGATTAAACGCTACGGGAATATAATTTTACCCATGGACGAGGCATTAATTCTTTGTGCTGTCGATATATCCGGCAGGGCATACCTTAATTTTGACGTTACCCTCCCTTCGGCCCGGGTAGGGGATTTCGACACCGAGCTTGTGGAGGAATTTATGACTGCCTTTGTCCGGGAGTCGGGGATAACGCTGCATATTAAAAAAATCTACGGTAAAAACACACATCATATTATTGAAGGCATTTTCAAGGCCCTTGCCCGGACGCTTAAAACCGCCGTTTCGGTGGATGAAAGCTTGTCCGGTGAAGTGCCGTCCACAAAAGGTGTATTATGATTGCGATAATCGACTACGGAGTGGGGAATTTATACTCCCTTTCCCGCTCTCTTGAATATATAGGTGAAAAAGCGGTTGTTACCAGGAATGAAAAAGCCATCCTATCAGCCGACAAGGTCGTCCTCCCCGGGGTGGGGGCCTTTGGCGAGGCTATGGAAAAGTTAAATAACCTGTCTTTAACAGATGTCGTCCGTGAGGTTGCTTCTTCCGGTAAACCCCTCCTTGGCATCTGCCTTGGTATGCAGCTGTTGTTTGACGAAAGCCTTGAGTTTGGCTGTCATAAAGGCCTTGGCCTTATACCCGGCAGGGTTTGCCCCTTGGGTGACGATGTTTCCGGTCTTAAGATACCCCACATGGGCTGGAACAGGCTTGAAATTTTAACAGACGATTTTTTATTTTCCCAAATCCCTTCAAAGGACAGGGCATTTGTCTATTTCGTTCACTCGTTTTACGCCAAAGACTGTGAAAGCCATACCCTTGCCGTGGCGGAATATGGCGTAAAGGTTACAGCCGTGGTTAAAAGGGACAACGTTTACGGTGCTCAGTTCCACCCAGAAAAGTCGGGGCAGGTGGGACTTGCCATGTTAAAGGCATTTTGCGAAACGGAGGGCGGAAAATGAAAATAATACCCGCAATAGATATAATCTCAAAAAAAGCCGTCCGTCTTGAAAAGGGGGATTTCGGTAAGATAACCGAATATTCGGCAGATCCCGTGTGTGTGGCGCTGTCATTTTATGAAGCCGGGGCAACCGAACTTCATGTGGTAGACCTTGACGGGGCAAAGTCCGGCAGCCTTGAAAACATAGACGTTATAAAGCGTATTATAAAAGAAAGCGGCCTGAATGTAGAAGTGGGCGGCGGAATAAGGGATGAGGACAAGATAAAAGCCTACCTTGACGCAGGGGCAAAGCGGGTTATTATAGGCACCGCCGCTGCGGAAAATCTGGATTTTGCGTCCGATATGGCATCAAAATACGGCGGCTCACTGATGGTGGGGGTTGACGCCAAAAACGGTTTTGTGGCCACCCGGGGCTGGCTTGCCGGCACCGGATATGACGGGGTGGAGTTTTGCAAGGCTCTTGCATCATCCGGCGTAAGCCATGTCATATACACCGACATTTCAAAGGACGGCATGCTTGGCGGAACAAACCTTGAAATATATAAAGTGTTAACGCAAATCAGCGGACTTAACATAACCGCCTCCGGGGGTATATCCTCGGTGGATGAGATCGAAACATTAAGCCGTATGGGCTTATGGGGCGCAATCCTGGGCAAAGCCCTGTATGAAGGAAAAATAAACCTTAAAGCGGCGCTGAAGGCAGGTGGATAAAATGCTGACCAAAAGAATAATACCCTGCCTTGACGTGCGAAACGGCAGGGTGGTCAAGGGGGTTAACTTTTCGGGTATAAAGGACGTGGAGGACCCTGTCGCCCTGGCCAAATACTATAACGAATTTGGGGCAGACGAACTGGTGTTTTACGACATCACCGCCTCGGCAGAGGGGCGGAGCCTTTTCACCGACGTGCTGAGGCGGACGGCTGCCGAGGTGTTTATTCCCCTTATGGTGGGGGGCGGAGTCAATTCGGTAGAGGACTTCGACATTCTGCTAAAATGCGGCGCAGATAAAGTAAGCGTCAACTCGGGGGCTATAAAAAATCCCGACATTATATATAAAGCGGCAAAGGTTTACGGCAGCCAGTGCGTGGTGCTGTCAATGGACGTAAAGCGGGTTGACGGCAGATTTACTGTTTTTGCCAAGGGCGGAAGGGAAATGACATCCCTTGATGCCGTAAGCTGGGCCTACGCCGGGCAGGAAAACGGCGCAGGGGAGATTGTGGTTAACTCCATGGACACCGACGGGGTGAAGGAAGGCTTTGACCTTGAAATGCTGCAAGCTGTTTCAGATAAAGTATCCATACCCGTTATCGCCTCCGGAGGTGCCGGCTGCAAGGAGGATTTTTTAAAGCTGTTTAACGCCGTCCCAAGGGTGGACGCCGGTCTTGCCGCTTCCATCTTTCATTATAAAACCCTGCTTATCCCCGACTTAAAGGAATACCTTTTGGCAAATAACATTGAAGTGAGGCTTTAATATGATATCATGGGAAAACCTTAAAAAAGACTCCCAGGGACTTGTCCCCGCAATAGTCCGTGATTACTCAACCGGCGAAGTGCTTATGCTTGCCTACATGAATAAAGAAAGCTTTGAAATAAGCCTTGAAAAAAAGAAAGCCTGCTTCTTCAGCAGGTCAAGGCAAAAGCTGTGGCTTAAAGGGGAAATGTCGGGGAATTTTCAAAATATAGTTTCAATATCCGCCGACTGCGATATGGACACACTGCTTATAGACGTAATTCCCGAAGGTCCTGCCTGCCACACCGGCGAAAAAAGCTGCTTTTTCAATAAAATCTACGGTGAAGACCGATTCACGATAGAAGATTTATTTGACCTGATTAAGGACAGAAAAGCCAATCCCAAGGTGGGATCCTACACCACCTATTTGTTTGAAAAGGGAATAGACAAAATACTTAAAAAAATCGGCGAGGAATCCACCGAGGTGATAATAGGCACCAAAAACAGCAAGGAAGAATCAGTCTATGAAATTACCGATTTATGCTATCACGTTCTGGTGCTTATGGCCGAAACGGGCATAACATTGGATGATATAAGAAACGAATTAAAATCCCGCCATGTGGTGGACATAAAGACAAAGCAGGAGAAAATGAAATAACGGCCGACACCGGCCGTTATTTTTATTGATTTTTTATAATGCAATGCAATATAAATATAACGCAAGCTATTTTAAGCTGTTTATAATTTCCTTAAACACCGGCAGCGACTTTTCACATACGGCGGTGTCCACGCAGTAGGCAAGCCGTACGAAATTTTCGCACCCGAAGGGGCCTCCGGGGACGATAAGCATATCCCGTTCTTTAGCAAGCTGGGAAAAATAGTTGCCGTCACCTTTGGGGGATTTTACAAACAGATAAAACGCTCCGTCGGGATTGGCGCAGTAATATCCCATCTGGGTAAGGGAATTATATAATAAATTCCGGTTTCTTTCATAAACCGTAAGGTCGGGCATAACGTCAACGCATTTTGCGATAACACGCTGAATCAGTGACGGAGCGCAGACGTACCCGAACATACGGGCGGATCCCGCCACAGCGTCAAACACCTTTTTCCATTCATTCACCTTTTCGGGAACAAGAACATAGCCGATCCGTTCTCCCGGCAGGGACAGCTTTTTACTATATGAGTAGCATACAATGGTGTTGTCGTAGTATGCCGGTATAAAAGGCACCTCAATGTTGCCGTAAACCAGCTCACGGTAGGGTTCGTCGGCAATTATGAAAATGGGCCTGCCGTATTCCTTGCTTTTATCGTAAAGGAGGGTTGCCAGCTTTTTAATTGTTTCTTCGGAATACACTGTCCCGGAGGGATTGTTGGGGGAATTTACAATAACACCCTTGGTGGAGGGGGTTATGGCTTTTTCAAGACAGTCAAAATTTATCTGAAATGTCGCCTCATCGGCAGGGACAACCTTAAATTTACCTCCCGAAACCTCCGCAAAGCAGCGGTATTCGGGGAAAAAGGGAGCAATGGCAATAAATTCGCTTGATGAATCCTCGGTAAGGGCGGAAAACACCGACGTCAGGGCGGCGGCCGCTCCGCAGGTTATGTAAAGGTTTTCGGGGTTGACTTTAAAGTTGAAATTGCGTGTGAGGGATAAAGAAATTGCCTGCCGTATCTCGTCACAGCCGGGGGCAGAGGTATAGCCGTGAAGGGCAAGGGGAGGAAGGGTTTCAATAAGTTCGGCAAAGGCTTTTTCCACCTCAACCGGCGAAGGCACCGAAGGGTTACCCAGAGAAAAGTCAAGCACATTTTCCTTTCCCACCTCAGAAATACGCTTTCTGCCGTATTCAAACAGCTCCCGTATGCTTGAACGCTGACTGCCCAATTTATATGCTTTTTCGTTTATCATATTAAAACCTGCCTTTGTAAATTAAGTATAATTATACATTTTCATACCATGTTGTCAAGTTTTTCTTTTAATGCGTTAAATATATTACCGGAATGTTTATAAAAAACATAACAACGGTTGTCAAAAAAAACAACATGAAGAAGGGTAAATAAGCAATAGCTTACATTTATTAAAAGCAATTATAAATTATTGACGAAAAATAATTGACTTTTTAAACTTATTTCTATATAATATAGTCAAAATTTGCTACGAGGTGTTAACTGTGAAGAAACTTATATGTCTGCTCCTTTGCATTCTAATGTTAACTTCAGCGCTGCTGGTAAGCTGTGCCAAAGAAGACGATAACCAATCCTCCGCACCCGACACCGGTTCGTCAACGTCTGTAGAAGATGTTTCCAAAGAAAACTCGAATGAAACCAGCGCTGACGATCGTTATACCGACAGCGAAGGCAAGTATGTAAATAAAAACCTGCCCCCGTTCGACAGCGCATGGCTCGATTATGGTGAATTCCGTGTACTTGTTTACAACAAAGAAACTCAGGACACCTATTTTTCCGAAGAAATCGAAGCCCCCTACGACACCACCGACGCCAAGCTTAAGGAAGGCGTTGATGAAAGAAACACCTGGATAAAAGAAAATTACGGCATTACAATTAAAGCCGTAGCGGTGAAGGATGTTCTGACAACCTTCAGACAGGAAGCCTTAAGCGGAACATACTCCTTTGATGTGGCCATGCCCTTTATGGCGGCTGCCGCAACCCTTGCCAGAGAAGGCTATCTTTATGATTTAAGAGAATTTTCCGATTACATAGACCTTGAAGCTCCCTGGTGGGACCAGAACGCCACCCAATCGCTGTCTATAAACAACAGAGTATTTTTCACAACCGGTGATATATCCATAATGCAAAGAATTGTCTCCGGCGGCGTAGCTTTCAACAGAAAACTGGTTGCCGATTATTTCCCCGACGTGAATATGTATGAGCTTGTTGATTCGGGTAAATGGACTCTTGACAAGTTTTATCAGATGAGTAAAACCTTCACCCGTCAGGGAGACGATGACGAAAAAATGGACGAAAACGACTTCTGGGGCTGTATGGGCGGCGGCATAGGCTTTTACTACGGTGCCGGCGAAAGCCTTATGGCTAAGGATGAAAACGACATTCCCATCATTCACATAGGTGATGACGAAAGGTCACTCACCGTGGCTCAGAAGGTTCTTGAACTGCTTGGTGAAAAGGGAACATGGTATATAACCGCCAATGATTTTACAAACCAAACCGACAAATGGGCAAAGACCGTTGAAATTTTCGGAACCGACAAGGCATTGTTTATGACATTTGCTTTCTCGGCAATAAAGAAATACAGGGCGTATGACGTGGAATTCGGCATAGTTCCCGTTCCCAAATTCAATGAAAATCAGGACTATTACTATACCTCCTGCACCGCAAACATGGCATACGGTATTTGCATACCCACCTTTGTTGAGGATAAAGATTTCGCAGCATATATGGTAGAGCTTTTAGCTGTGGGCGGTAAAAACTATATAACAAACTCCTATTACAACTCCATACTCAAGGGCAAGGACCTTAAGCTCGAAGACGACGAAAGAATGCTTGACCTTATATTCAGCAATATAATTTACGACGTTGCACTGGTTTATCAATTCGCAGGACTTAACAACGTGTTTACCAATGCAAATAAAGATAATCTTATATCCCACCTTGACACCATAAGAAGCGGCGTTTTGGACGCCATTGAAGAAGTCGTCGATTCCTATAGAGACTGATTTCTAAAACATAAAACACAAATAAAAAGCTCCGGTAACGGAGCTTTTTTATTGTAATTTCTTGATTTTAAATTTTACCGATATAAAATCCGCCGTAGCCGGCGGATTTTTATGTAACTTAATTTAGTTTACAGCATCGATTCGTCGGCTTCGGCAAAGGTTCTTGAGCAGATAATATCAAGATTGCCGTTTCTTATACGCAGCTCGTCGATAAATTCTTTTTCCTTGGCTGCATCTCTAAGTCTTACCCGGTAGTGAAGCCTGAACAGCGATCCCATGTTGGTGGTGCGGACTTTTATAAGCTCCACCGATGAGGTATATTTCTCAAAAATGTCGTCAAACACGTTGGTGTAGTCAAGGCTTTCGGGAATGGTGAGCTTAAGGTCCCTGTCTGTGGACTTTACTTCACCGAACTTAACGGCAGAAAGCACCATGGAAAAGGCGATAAGCACCACCGCAAACACAGCCGCCAGTCCTGCATAACCCGAACCGATGGCAATACCCACGCCGGTGGCAACGAATATGTAGCCTATCTCCCTTGCCGACCCCTGGGCAGACCGGAACCTGATTAGGGAAAAGGCTCCTGCCACACCGAAGGCTCTGCCTATGTTGCCGCTTACAAGCATGATAAGCAGGGCAACCACCGCAGGAATAATGGCTAGCGTCACCACAAAAGACCTGGTATAACGGTTCTTATACATATACGCCAGGGCGATGCACAATCCCAGTACCAGGGACACGCCAAGACAGACAAAAAATCCGGTAGGAGTTATTTTGTCTTCGATGATAGATTCAAAAAGAAAGTCAAGCAAGGTTCAGTTCTCCTTTTTTACATGTTCCGTGTACTTTGGCGAAATCGTAATAACCCTCGGCAAGCAGCTCCTTGTAGGCGTTGCCGTATTTGGAAAAGGAACCGGGGAAAATCTGGCATTTGTCAAGGGCATTAGCCAGCCACAGCGGCATATGGCCTATACACTTTACCTCCATAAGCCGTATACCGTCGGGAATAAGCTGTCTGCCGTATATACCCTTGTCAAGCTGCAAATCGGTTTCCCGTCCCATAACCTCGTCGTCAAAGGTTACCCTGATTTCGGGATTTTCCTTATCAACATATGAAAACCTGTGGTAGGAAATGAACATGGAAGGCCTTAAGTTACCGTAAAAGGTTTTCATGTAATCTATTTCTCTGGTTATCTGGCTTTCTTTTGGCGGGGGAAGGTTGTTTTCAAGATAATCCACCGCATCATGGTATTTCATGGCGATCCGTCGCTTGTAAACCACGCCGGTTACCTTTTTCTTTATTTCGCAATAGACGGTGGTATCGGCCTTAGGCACTCCGTAGGCCCTTAGCCTTAACTTTTCCTTGTAGGCCGGCTTATCTATTGATTGCCTTATTATCTGGCAGTTCGGGGTGTCATAATAAATGCTAAGCACATTTGATTCAAAATATTCGCCGGGGAAGCAGTTGGCTTGTATGTAGGGTAATAACATGTCATATTGCATTGCGTCGAGGATATACTTCTTTTCCCGCCGTTCAAAGATATATTTGCCCACAACCACCCCTTCTTTCAATGGCGAAAAACTAAGGGCATACGGAAAGCTATTTCTGTATGCCCGCATATTCAGTATAACGACTTTTGGAGTATTTGTCAATAAAAATAGAAAATTAAAGGGATTTATTGAATATTTTTCAGCTTTTATCTAAGCAAATGTTAATAATATATAATATTTATTCATTTACCGTTAAACAATATGGACGGCGTTTACTTTGATATGTCAATAAGGTTTACCCTTATAACACCCTCTATTTCCTCTACGTCCTTTATTACCGTTTCGTTTATCTTGGAATCGGCGTCGATTATCGAAACGGCAAAGTTGCTCCTTGAACGGTTGGACAGGGATTCAATGTTAACCTTGTCGCTGCCAAGCACCGAGGATATGGAGCCTAACATGTTAGGAACGTTCTTGTGTAGCACCACCATACGGTAAGGGGTGTTCATGGGCTGGCTTATATCGGGGAAGTTGACCGAATTTTTAATATTGCCGAACTCAAGGTAATCCTTAATTTGCTCGGCGGCCATTCTGGCGCAGTTTTCCTCCGATTCGGGGGTGGAGGCGCCCAGATGGGGAATACAGATAACCCCTTTAACGCCAATCAGCTTTTCGGAGGGGAAGTCGGTAACGTAGGTTGCTATTTTACCGCTTTCGATAGCCGCAACAAGGTCGTCCTCGTTTATAAGGTCGCCCCGGGAAAGGTTAATTATGCGAACGCCGTCTTTCATTTTGGCAATGGTGTCGGCATTTATCATGCCCCTTGTTTCGTTGGTGGAGGGGGCGTGAAGGGTTATATAATCGGAATTGGCATAAACGTCGTCATAGGAATTGGCCTTTATAACTGCTCTGGAAAGTCCCCAGGCGGCGTTAACGGTAATATACGGGTCAAAGCCCATAACCTTCATACCAAGGGCGTAGGCCGAATTGGCCACCATTCCGCCTATGGCACCAAGGCCGATAACGCCTAAGGTTTTACCCATTACTTCAGGGCCGGCAAAGGCGGATTTGCCCTTTTCCACCAGCTTTTCCACGTCACCCGAGCCTTTAAGGGTTTTGGCCCATTCTATGCCGCCGGCGATATCACGGGAACCTAAGAGAAGAGCGGCTATGGCAAGCTCTTTAACACCGTTGGCGTTAGCGCCGGGGGTGTTGAACACCACTATTCCCATTTCGGCGCATTTTTCAATGGGTATGTTGTTAACTCCTGCACCTGCTCTTGCGATAGCCTTAAGACCGGCAGGGAATTGAACGTCATGGAGCTTTGCTGATCTTACAAGAATACCATCGTAATCGGTTATATCTTCAGAGAGGTTGTAATTTTCGTCAAAAAGTTCAAGACCGGATTTATCTATCTTATTAAACAGCCTGATATTTGTCATTATCCGTTTCTCCTTTCAAAATCGGCCATAAATTCAACCAGCTTTTCAACACCTTCCACAGGCATGGCGTTGTATATGGACGCTCTCATACCGCCTACCGAGCGGTGTCCCTTAAGGTTGACAAAGCCTGCCTTTTCGGCTTCCTTGCAGAACTGCTTGTCAAGGTCCTCGTTGCCGGTGACAAAGCAGACGTTCATCATCGACCTGAACTCTTTTTGTGCGGTGGGCTTGAAAAGCTTTGAATTGTCAAGATAATTGTAAAGGATAGCGGCTTTTTTACGGTTTATCTGCTTCATTTCGCCAAGGCCGCCCAAAGCCATAATCCACTTGAACACCAGTCCTGCCATATAGATGGAATAGCAGGGGGGAGTGTTGTACATGGAATTGTTTTCGGCCTGGGCTTTCCAGTCAAGCATAACCGGGGTTGCGGGGAGGGCATTGCCTATAAGGTCTTCTCTTACAATAACCACAGTCAGACCGGCAGGGCCCATGTTTTTCTGGGCGCCGGCATAGATGACGCCGAATTTTGAAACGTCCACCGGCTCGGACAAAATGGCCGAGGACATATCCGCCACAAGGGGAATATCCCCCGTTTCGGGAATATAATTGAATTTGGTGCCGTATATGGTGTTGTTCCAGCAGATATGGACATAGTCGGCATCCGGTGAGAATTTATCCACAAAGGGAACATAAGTGAAATTCTTGTCTTTTGAGGAAGCCAGCACGGTTACCTTGCCGTATCTTTCGGCTTCCTTTGCAGCCTTGGAGGAAAACTGGCCGGATACGATATAGTCGGCCTTGCCGGTTTTCATAAGGTTAAGGGGAACAGCGGAAAACTGGGTGGTAGCGCCCCCCTGCAAAAACAGCACTTTATAGTTGTCGGGTATAGACATGAGGGAACGCAAATCCTTTTCGGTTTGGGAAATGATAGACTCGTAGACGGGAGATCGGTGAGACATTTCCATAACCGACATACCGGAACTGTTGTAGTCGGTCATTTCTTTTGCCGCTTGTTCGAGCACCGCCAGAGGCAGCATTGAGGGACCTGCCGAAAAGTTGTAAACTCTGTTCATTATTAAACCTCTTTCTATAAAGTATTATCTAAATATTACAACTTTTTTTCCAAACAGTCAATGTGTTTTGCAATAAATATAAAACAATTGCCCTAAGCCTTTTTTGTCAAAATTACTATTTTTGCGTTGTTATTGACAAAGGGCTTTACTTTTATGTATAATTTAGTTATTAGGGGAGGTATTGTTATGGCACGAAAGCTTGGTTTCGGTATTATCGGCTGCGGCATGATTTCGGAATTTCATATAAACGCCATTGAGGAACTTTCCGACAAAGCAAAGCTTGTGGGAATAACCGATACCGTCCGGGACAATGCCGAAAGGGTGTCGTCCCGCCACGGGGGACTGAAAATTTTCGATACCGTTGACGAAATGCTGTCATGCAAGGACATTCATGCCGTATGCATCTGCGTCCCCTCGGGCTACCACGCCGACGTTATTTACAAAGCGGCAAAAGCCAAAAAACATATAGTAGTGGAAAAGCCTTTGGCCATAACCAAGGAGCAGCTTGACGAAATCGAACGGGTGGTAAGCGAAAACAAAGTAACCCTTGCGGTAATATCCCAGCTTCGCTTTGCCAAGGACATTAAGCGGGTTAAATACTCCGTGGAAAGCGGGGAGCTTGGTAAAATCGTCTGCGCCGACATGGTTATGAAATACTACCGTTCTCAGGAATATTACGACTCCGGCGCATGGCGGGGGACCAAAAAGCTTGACGGCGGCGGCGCATTGATGAACCAGGGTATCCACGGGGTGGACCTGCTTCAATACCTTGCCGGCGAAATAAAATCGGTTTTCGCCTTTTCCAAAACCCTTGCCAGAAAAATCGAGGTGGAGGACACCCTCTGCGCCTCGGTGGAGTTTGAGTCGGGGGCAATAGGTGTAATCCAGGCCACCACATCGGTTTATCCCGGCTACCCCAGGAGGATTGAAATAAACGGCGACCGGGGAAGCGTGTGCATAGAGGAAACTGCCATTACCAAAATGGACATTGATGGCCATTCTTCGGAGGATTTAACCTTCAGGCCCTCCTTTGCGTCAGGAGCCTCGGCGGCCATGAATATCTCCGGTGACTACCACACCCTTCAGCTTGCCGATTTTATAGATGCGATAAAAGACAAGCGTAAGCCCATAGTGGACGTGGTGGAAGGCCGCAAAGCGGTGGACGTTATTCTTGCCATATATAAATCCGCCCGTGAAGAACGGCGGGTTTTCATAGATGAATTAAACCCCAAGCCGAATAAGCATTTCTGTTAAAAAAATGAGCCGTAAGGCTCATTTTTTTATGGCAAAATAATACTAATATGCAACGCCCTGGGCAACCATTGCGTCGGCTACTTTCATAAATCCGGCTATATTTGCGCCGAACACCAAATCGCCCGCGTGGCCGTATTCGACAGACGCGTTAAAGGCGTTGTGGAATATGTTTTCCATTATACCCTTAAGCTTGGCATCAACCTCGTCAAAGGACCAGTTAAGACGCATAGAATTCTGGCTCATTTCGAGCCCCGATGTGGCAACACCGCCGGCGTTAGCCGCTTTGGCAGGCCCGAAGAGGACTCCTGCATTACGGAAAATTTCCACAGCTTCGGGGGTGGAGGGCATATTAGCCCCTTCCGCAACAGCAATCACGCCGTTTTTAACCAGAATTTCCGCAGCCTTGCCGTCAAGTTCATTCTGTGTAGCGCAGGGAAGGGCAACATCGCATTTAACGGTCCAGATATTTGTAAAGCCCTGATGATATTCGGCTCCTTCAACCCGCTTGGCGTATTCCGAAATTCTTCCCCGTTCGACTTCCTTAATTTGTTTTACCACGTCAAGCTTAATTCCGTCTTTGTCATAAACATAGCCGTCGGAATCGCTCATGGCCACAACCTTTGCACCCAAAGACTGGGCTTTTTCGCAGGCATAGATTGCCACGTTGCCGGAACCCGAAATAACTACGGTTTTACCTGCAACAGAGTCTTTTTTCATGCTTTTAAGCATTTCTTCGGTAAAATAAAGAAGTCCGTAGCCGGTGGCCTGTTTTCTAACCAGCGAACCGCCGTAGGTCAACCCCTTGCCGGTGAGAACGCCGGTAAATTCGTTCCTAAGACGCTTGTATTGGCCGAACATATAGCCGATTTCCCTTGCTCCCACGCCGATGTCACCGGCAGGAACGTCGGTGTCTGCGCTGATATGTTTTGCAAGCTCGGTCATAAAGGACTGGCAGAAACGCATAACTTCGCCGTCGGATTTGCCCTTCGGATCAAAGTCGCTGCCGCCCTTGCCGCCCCCCATGGGAAGACCGGTAAGGGAATTTTTGAAAATCTGCTCAAACCCCAAAAACTTGATAACCGAAAGGTTTACCGAGGGGTGGAAACGAAGGCCGCCTTTGTAGGGGCCGATGGCCGAATTGAACTGAACACGATATCCCCGGTTAACCCTTACCTTGCCGGCATCGTCAACCCAGGACACCCTGAACATAACAGCTCTTTCGGGCTCTACTATACGGTCGATAACCCCTGCCTTTACAATGTCGGGGCGGGCCTCTACAACGGGTTCGAGGGTTTCAAGCACCTCGTAAACGGCCTGCAAAAATTCAGGCTCGTGGGAATTGCGGGAGCGTACATTTTCGTATACTCCCAATAGATATTCATTGGTCAGCATAATATTTATATACTCCTTACGTATAAAATTCCTGACCACATTACTATAACACAGCAGTTGGCAATTTGCAAGAGCAAATGCAAAAAAATTCATTTGCTATCAAAAAAAGTATTTTTATTAATCGTCCTTTGAGGCGTTTTCCCCGGCTATAAACCCGGTGGAAAACGCCGCCTGAAGGTTGAAACCGCCGGTATAACAGTCAACGTCAAGCACCTCGCCGGCAAAATACAAACCACCCACCAGCTTAGATTCCATGGTTGAAGGATTTACCTCAGAAACATTCACTCCGCCGGCGGTAACTATGGCTTCCTCCACCGGACGGGTGCCGGAAATGGTAAGGGGAACGGCTTTTAAAACCGACACCAGTTTGCCCCTTTCAGCCTTGGTTACCGAATTGACTTTTTTTCTTTCGTCTATTTCCGAAAGAGAAACCACCACCGGAATCAACGCTTTTGGAAGCAGCTTGTCAAGGGAGTTGGCGAAATCCCTGTTCTTATACTCGTTAAAGTCCGACACAATCCTTGCGTCAAGCATTTCGGGCGTTAGGGCAGGCTTCATGTCTATAAACATTTTTGCCGGGAAACGCTTAATATAGGCCGAGCCGGACAGCACCAGCGGGCCGGACACCCCGAAATGGGTAAACAGCATTTCCCCCTGTTCTGAAAACAAAAGTTTATCGTTGTCATAAAAGCTGACGTTTACGTTCTTTAACGAAAGTCCCGCAAGCTCCGCCGGCCAGCTTTCCTTTGTCACCAAGGGCACAAGGGAAGCCCGGGGCAAAACTATGGTATGCCCCAGCTTCTTTGCCAGACCGTAGCCGCTGCCGTCGGAACCGGTTCTGGGATAGGACATTCCGCCGGTTGCAAGAATCACCGAACAGGCGTCAATTGTCCTTTCGCCTTCCGGGGAAATATATTTTACCCCGCACACCCTGCCGGCAGCGGTTAAAATTTCGGTTACGTCACCCCGGATAATTGTCACGCCGCATTCTTTTATTTTTCTGCTTAAAGCATTGCATATATCCGCCGAACGGTCGCTTTCGGGGAATACCCGCCGTCCCCGTTCAGTTTTCAGCTTAACCCCCATGGATTCGAAAAGCTCCATAACCTTTGCCGGGGGAAAGCGGTAGATTGCCTTTATAAGAAATTTGGGGTTGGTGATTACGTTTTCCAAAAACTCCTGCTGGGTGCAGTTGTTGGTTACGTTACACCTTCCCTTGCCGGTAATAAGCAGCTTTTTTCCCAAAATGGTGTTCTTTTCGATAATATAAACGTCAAAGCCTTTGCCCGAAGCGGAAAGGGCGGCCAGCATTCCCGCTGCGCCGCCTCCGATAATTATTATATTCTTACCTGTTTTTGTCGTAGATGGAGTATTCATCCCAGATATCTTCAAGCTTTTCAAAGTTTTTAAGCACTTCCTTCCTCTTCCTCTGCCCTAAGGCCGAAACCAGCGCATTAATCAGCGCCATGGGAGCCACAAGGGAGTCGACAAAGGAGGACACCTCGTTTCTGGCATACAGCACCTTGTCGGCAATGGGAACGATGGGGGAATTGTCAGAATCGGTTATAGCCACGGTAAAGGCTCCTGCCCTGTGGGCAAAGGTCATGGCATCCACCGTCCGCTTGGAATAGCGGGGGAAGGTAATGCCTATAACAACGTCCCCTTCGCCTATCCTGAACATCTGCTCGAAGATGTCTGAACCCGACACCGACTGTACAAGGCGTACTTTGTCGAAAATGAGGGAAATATAGAAATACATAAAGTTTGCCAAGGAGGTTGACGAACGGTTGCCTACAATATACACCGTTTTGGCATATAATATCATATCCACAATGGCATTAAAGGTTTCTTTATCGGTGGAGGCAAGGGTGGTGCGGAGGTTTTCAATCTCGGCGTTTAATGTGGCGGTGAGAACGTCTTCCCCCATACGTTCGGAGGCGATTACAAACCGTTCCACCGAGGTGAGCTTGTTTTTAAGCATGCTCTTCAACGCCGCCTGAAGGCCGGGGTAACCCTCAAAGCCTATGTCCATGGCGAACCTGACCACCGTGGATTCCGACACCCCAACCTCTTTCGCCAGGTTGGAGGCGGTCATATATGAGGCTGAAATATAATTTTGAAGAATATAGGTAGCTATTTTTCTATGCCCCTTGGAACAGACGGCCATATACTGCCTTATCCGTTCCAAGACGGGTAGATCGTTGTTATTTTTGACTTCGGTATCCTTTTCCATGAATGCAACCATCCTTTGGTGAAATAGTATTTTGTGGTGTTATTTAATATTGTCAATTAAAGCTTTGTAATTAATGTATAAATCAACCGAATCGGGATGGCCGCAGAATGCGATTGTTCCGGGCTTGTTCATCATGCCCATGTACTGATAGCACAGCACTTCGTCCACGTGGCAGGAAATGGCTTCAAGCTGTTTCTTAATCCTGTCAATGGTTGCGGGGACAAGGGCAGAATGATAAACCTCCGCTTCAAAATCAAACACTTCCATATCCGCCCACAAGGCAGATCTGCCGGCCTTGTCGTGGGCTTTGCGCAGCGCCTCAAAGTAAGCGCCCGTCTGGTCGGGGGTGGATTTGTGAACCCCAACCTCGTCCTGGTAGGCGATAAAGTCTGCGTCGATAATTTCAAGCTGGCTGACGTATTTATCGTCGGGGGTGGTTATCTTTGTGCCGTAGGGGGCGATAAGGATTTTCATATCCTTTGAAAACTGTCTGCCGTAGGCTGAATACCTGTTAATATAGTCTATGAAATCAGTTGAAAAATGACCGCTGACACAGGCTTCGTCGGGGTAATACCAGCCGTAGAAGGATTTGTGGTGTCCGTAAAGGGTATAAAGCTGTTCCATTGCCTTAAAGGCTTTTTTGGTTACCTCGGGGGATGTCATGTTTTCGTAGGTGTGTGTCCAGGGACCGTAAAAGCCTACGGACATGAACACCTTAATGTCCTGCTTGTCTGCTTCGTCAAGCAGAGCCCCTATGGGATTTTCGCAGGTGAAATCCTTTGCAAAGGGGTAGATGTCGGTTTTGAAATAGGATTCGCCGTAGTCCTCATACACCAGAGAGGTGCAAAGGAGGACGATATACTTCATATCCAGGCTTTTAATTTCTCTTACCTTTTCCCTCCATTGATTTTCAGACCATCTGCGGCATATACGGTTCCAGTATTTCCCTTCGGGGACGTTGTGGTGGGTAAACTCAAACCAGGTACCCGTTATCTTTTTGATTTCCATTCCAACCTTGCCTTTCAATACATATAATTAACAATTAGTAACATTTTAGCTTTCAGTATCATTATAATAAAAGTTTTTGAAAATGCAAGCAATACTTAAAAAACATTTGAAATGTAACAAAAAAAGGTATATAATGTTTAAAAAAAGGAGAAATTTCATGGATATCAAAGAAAGATTTATAAATTATGCCATTCTTCCCACCAATTCCGACGAACATTCCGACACCACACCCTCCACATCCAAGCAGTTGGTGCTGTGCGAGCTTTTGGCAAGCGAGCTTAAAGAAGCCGGCCTTTCGGACGTCCGCCACTCCGGCAACGGCTATGTGTATGCCAAGCTCCCTGCCAATACAAATAAAAAGGTTCCCAAAATAGGCTTTATCGCCCATGTTGACACATCACCGGATATGTCCGACAAAAATATATCCCCCAGGGTCATTAAATATACCGGCGGCGATATAGTTTTAAACGAGGAACTGGGTATTGTTATGAAACTTTCCGAATACCCCAGCCTTAATAAATATATCGGCGAGGATATGATTGTTACCGACGGCACAACGCTGCTTGGCGCAGACGATAAAGCGGGGGTTGCCGAAATTATGGATATGGTTATCCGCCTTAAGGAAAGCGGCCAGGAGCACGGGGATGTTCTTATCGGCTTTACGCCTGATGAAGAAATCGGCCGGGGTGCGGATAAATTTGATGTTCCCGGTTTCGGCGCCGATTATGCCTACACCGTAGACGGCGGCGAGCTGGGTGAGATTGAATACGAAAACTTCAATGCCGCCTCGGCGGTTATAACCATAACCGGCAACTCCATTCATCCGGGCACGGCCAAAAACAAAATGATAAACGCCAACCTTATCGCCTTTGAGCTAAACTCCCTCCTGCCCGCCTGGGAGCGTCCCGAGCACACAGATAACTATGAGGGATTTTTCCACCTTAACAATCTTGAAGGCAGCGTTGAAAAGGCCAAAATGAAGTATATCATCCGTGACCACGACAGGATTAAATTCGAGGACAAAAAGGCAAAAATGACGGCAGCCTGCGACTTTATCAACCAAAAATACGGCAGAAATATAGTCGAATGCAAAATCACCGACAGCTACTACAATATGCGGGAGATTATCGAAAACAATTACTATATAATAGACCGTCTGGTCAAAGCCATGGAGGACGAAGGGGTTAAGCCCATAATAAAGCCCATCCGTGGCGGCACCGACGGCGCAAGGCTGTCGTTTATGGGCCTGCCCTGCCCCAACATTTCCACCGGCGGCGAAAACTTCCACGGCAAATACGAATTTATAACCGTTCAAAGGCTTAAAAAGGTGTCGGATATTTTGTTTAGAATTTGCACAAATGCGGTAAAGGATTAAAAGGGAAGTAATAACTTTTGTATTTTTGTTCCCGTGAATAAATGGAACATAAAACCTAATCCCACCCGACAAAAACCGCCTGTTTTTATTTTACACCGTTATATTTTTAACAGATTAATTTTCTGATAAAACGCCTTTGCCCTGCTTTGACCACCGTTTTTTGGGGTAAATAACCAAATAGGTAAGCAGTGAATAGGGCAATACAAACACCAGGGCAAGGAAAACGTCTAAAATGGAATGCTGCTTTATTAACACCGTGGAGGCGGAAACCAACACAGTATATATAACCGCTGCTACCTTCCACCATGTTTTGCCCCTCATACAGTCGGCCATTATAAGGGCAACCGTTATATTAACCGCCACAAGGACGTGCATGGAGGGGAAAATCACCGCCGGGTTGTCAACTTCCCAAAGATAAAGCACTAATTTGGTGAAAATATTGTCGTTCATGGTAGCAATATCCGGGCGAAGCAAATGCCAGCTTGGATATACGGTGCATATAATCATGCTCCCGAACATGCCCAGATAAACCATTGACGACAAATGGATAAAGTCCTTTTTCGACTTTGCCAATGTATAGAATGTGGCTACGGCGATATACAGATACCACAGCACATAGGGAATGATAAAATATTCGCAAAAGGGTATTTTGTCGTCAAGGGCGGAATAAATGATATGACTTGTTTCGGCAGTCTGGGACTGGTTTAAAATGCCGTACCATATCCACTCCACCGGCCACGCCAAAAGAAGAAGACTGTAAGGCCTTGCCTTTAAAAATTCTATTAATTTACCCGTAAGCATGAATTTTTTCATCCAGTAATACCGCCGTATATAAATATATGCCCGCCCTAAGGCATAGCGGAATTATTATATCATCATATTAAGTCTTTTTCAACTGTTTTTTGCCAACAAAAAACGGGCCATACGGCCCGTTTTGTTGTGGAAATTTTTAACCTATATTTGCAAGTATGCCTATAAACACGGGAAGGCCGGTGGCGTTATCCACGATGGCATATACGAAGGGGCGGTTGAAATCCATTATCGGTTTTGCGGATCCACTCACCATTTCCACTATGGTGGCGGCGGAGGCCTTTGTTCCTTTCCGGGTTACCGAAATAACTGCATCCTGTTTTATATTACCAATGCGTATATGACCCATTGCTGCGCCGAGCTTTGTAAAATCGGCTCTCCCATCAAAGGCGATATCCATACCGAGGTTTTCAAGGACTTCCTTAAGGTTATGGGAGGAGGAAATATCAAATTCCGGCATGCATATATCAACGGTATTGTTGGCGTTCAGGGCGTTTTTAACTGCATTGGTAAAGTCACTGCCGTCAATTCCGGCAAAGAATTCATACACATCTGTTCCTTCCTCCGGCAGAATTGCCGCAAAGGAAAAGTTGGAATCTTTATAGGGCATAAGCACGCCCTTGCCTCCGTTTAGGTCAAATGTTTTTCCCAAATAGGTTGAATACACAAACTGGGTTACCTTTGAGGTTGTTCCGTCATGATTTGTAAAGTTTACGCTGTCAATTGTTGCCTTAACAGCCTTTTGGGGCCATTCCGCCTCAAAGGCTATGGTGTTAATAAGGAACATGATATGATCGCTGTTGATTTCCTTTAACATATCTTTTATAAGACCGTTGGTGTTGTCCTCAATCCATGTGTTTATGGCATCCAAAGTTGAGGGATTGTTGAAATCGGCATTAAACACTCCGGCTTTATAGTAGGTGGCGTTGGTTTTTAAAAAATCGTCATAAACCTTAACTCTGCCTTCGCCTATCCACAGGGAGTTGGCTAATTTAAGGTTGTTACCGGCCAGAACGTCGGCATAAGCGGCCATAAAGGAGTTGAGGGAGCCGATAGATTTACCTCCGGCAAGCACTTTTTCCATTGCCAGAAGGGTGTCTTTGTCTGCGCCGTTAGCGGTCATGGCAAGGGCAAAATGAGCAGATGACGGTGAAAATACCATGTTTTTGCCCTGTTCTGCTACTGCTTTGGCAAATTCAAAATAAAATTTAGCTGTTGATTCTAAAAGCTCATCGTCAAGGTTTGCGTCTGCCTTTTCGCCTGTTACTCCTGCCATAAGGTCGGTTATTCCGGCAGGCAGGGGAGTGGTCTGGCTTGTATCTCCACCGGGATATGAGGTTTCGTCCCCGGGGACCGAATTTTCCCCGTCAGGCTTTGAGCTGTCGCCGGAATGGTGTGATGAATCATCAACATCATCCGGTATATGGGGTATGGCAAAGTTATAGGTAAGAATGCCTGTAATAAGGGCAATGCACAGGAAACAGGCAGTAGCCGTCAATGTCTTACGCCATAACTTGCTTTTACGTTTCTTTTCTGCGGCTTTTTGGTAAACTTCGTTTGTAAAGTCGTAAATGTTTTTCATTGTATAACCTCCTTTTACGGTTTCATCAATAAGTCGCTTGTGTTTATAAATTCACTCATACCGACACCGTAATTTTTTTCGTATATCTGCCTTAACGCTATCTTTCCCCGGTAAAGGCAGTTTTCGGTGGACTTTTTGCTTTTACCCATAACTTTTGCCGCTTCATCAACCGACAGATTTTCAAAATACACCAGGTGAAGCACCTGACTGTAGGTTTCGTTAATTTCATTAAGTGCTTTTTTCAGCATTTGCTTTTCCTCGTTATTTAGAACGGTAGCCTCCGGGGAGGGGAGGGTGGCGGCAGTTAAGGTGTATTCCTCTTTCTTTTTTTGCCTGGCTCTTTTCCTGACAATATCCACAGCCTTATGCCTGCCTATGGAAAAAATATAGCTTTTCAGCGACGAACGGAAGGAATAACGGCGGCTGTGGACAAGCAGCTCCACAAAGGCGTCGGCGGCGGCGTCCTGAGCGTCGTCATAATTTTGGGTTATTCCGTATAAAAAATACACAAGCCCGTCATGGTAAAGCCGTATAATTTCATCAAAGGCCTTTTTATCCCCGTCAAGAAATTTACGATATAACTCCTCGCCTGTCATATTGAACCTCCTCGCCTTTATTAGTCGCACAAAAGCTAAAAAACACTTATTAAAAAATCCGGCTTTCGCCGTATTTTAATTAATTTCTTTTAGCAAAATTCCATGCGTCGCGGCACATTTCCTCAATGCCCCGCTTAGCCTTAAAGCCTATCTCCTTTTCGGCCTTTGTGCAGTCGGAATAACAGGCAGCCACGTCTCCGGGACGCCTTGCGGTAAATTTATAAGGCACTTTAACGCCGTTTATCCGCTCAAAGGTGTTTATAATCTCAAGCACCGAGTAGCCGTTTCCGGTGCCTAAGTTGTAGGCGTAAACCCCCGGCTTGCCGGCATTTTTCAGGGCAAGGATATGGCCGTCGGCAAGGTCGCAGACATGAATATAGTCCCGCACGCCGGTGCCGTCCGGAGTGGGGTAGTCGTTGCCGAATACGGACAACACCATATCGCCCTTAGCTGCCTTGATTACAAGGGGAAGAAGATTGTTGGGTATGCCGTTGGGATCTTCACCGATAAGCCCCGAGGGGTGTGCCCCAATGGGGTTGAAATAGCGAAGGAGGGTTACCGAAAAATCCTTGTTGGCAAACTGAAAATCGGTAAGTATGCGTTCTATCATAAGTTTCGTGGCACCGTAAGGGTTGGTGGCAGAAAGGGGAAAATCCTCGGTTATGGGCAGGGACTTGGGATCGCCGTAAACGGTGGCAGAGGAGGAGAATATAAAGTTCCTGCAGCCGTGCTCCTTCATGCACTCGAGGAGGGATATGGTTGACATAATGTTGTTTTTGTAATATTCAAGGGGTAAAGATACCGATTCGCCGACTGCCTTTAAACCCGCAAAATGGATAACCGCATCAAATTTATGTTCGGCA
The DNA here is from genome assembly GCA_050953105.1 of Eubacteriales bacterium. Taxonomy (GTDB): domain Bacteria; phylum Bacillota; class Clostridia; order Oscillospirales; family CAG-382; genus UBA1206. The sequence continues at coordinate 94,236 of JBMNMA010000007.1, forward strand.
AACACTATGTCAAGCTTTGCCTTGTCGGCCACGTCGATTTCGTAAAATACCGGCTTTACCCCGGTAATGGTGTGAATTATATCGATAACGCTTTTTTTGGAATTGGACAGGTTGTCGGCTATAACCACCTCGTCGCCTTTGCCTATAAGCTCGACTGCGGTATGGGAGCCGATATAACCCGTGCCTCCGGTAACAAGTATTTTCATATATGTCATTCCTTTCCTATAAATTAAACACTTTGCAAGGGTAATGATAGCACACTCAAAACCATAATTCAATAGTGATTTTTGTTATTTTTTCCGCTTATTGTTCATATATTGGACATGTAGGACAAGGAGGGGAGAATCATTAACGAAAATGAAGACAGGGCGGTGCGTATTGCCGTCTTTATGCTTGAAAACAACTCCACCGTCCGGAAAGCGGCAAGTGTGTTCGGGGTGTCAAAGTCCACCGTTCACAAGGACATAACCACAAGGCTTCAAATCCTCGACAAGCCCCTTTACCGGCAGATTGTTGAACTGATGGAAATAAACAAAAAGGAGCGACATATACGTGGAGGACTGGCCACAAGGCTTAAATATATCCGTGATAAAGAAAAAGTATAAATAAATGATATTGGTATAAAAAAGAAAAAGATTGACAAATAAGGTATTATACTGTAATATAAATCATGACTGAAAATGTATAACCAAGGTTTTAAGCATACGGCAAAACTTTGGGGTTGTTACGGAAAACAGCAATAAAAACACAGGGACAAACGGTATTAAAGTATCGGAGGTATAAAAATGGCAAAGCGTATTCTGGTTATCGGATCGGCTAACATTGATTTTGTGCTGACCACTCCTGCCGTCCCCGCCGCGGGGCAGACCCTGCTTGCCGACGGCAACTATACCTACATACCCGGCGGCAAAGGGGCAAATGCCGCAATAACCGCATCCCGCCTGGGCGGTGAGGTCATATTTTGCACCCGCATAGGTGACGACGCCTACGGCGACCGCCTTGCCCGGATATATGCCGAAAACAATATCGACCGCCGCTTTGTCAAGGTTGATCCGCTGGAGCAGACGGGGCTTGCCGTGGTTATGGTTGAACCCGACGGGACAAACCGCATCATAGTTTATCCCGGCGCAAACAAAAACATAGGCGAATCCGACATTGAGTCCGCCTTCCTTACATACCCCGACATAGTTCTTGCCAACCTTGAAATTTCCCCCCTTTCGGTGGAATACCTTTCCCGCATTGCGGCCAAGAACAACCTGCCGCTGGTGCTTGACTGCGGAGGAGTCGGCCCCGACTTTTCACTTTCCAGCGTTAAAAAGATTGAAATCTTGTCCCCCAACGAAAACGAGGCGGAATACCTTACCGGCATACGCCCCGACTCCCTTGACAACTGCCTTAAAACCTGCATTAAGCTGTGCAACACCACCGACATTAAATATGTGGTGCTAAAGCTTGGCTCAAGGGGTTCGTATATTTACGACGGTAAATACTGCGACATCTGCGGCCCCTATCAGGTGGACGCCGTTGACACCACCGCCGCCGGTGATGCCTTCACCGCCGCCCTGGCGCTGGAATATATGAGAAACGGCGGGGATATCCATGCCGCCTGCAGGTATGCCAATGCCGCCGGCGCTCTGACTGTAACCAAACGGGGAGCGTTAAGCTCGCTGCCCACCGAAGAAGAGGTCAGAAAATTCATGGCGGAACACAAGCAAATATAAACTTGACAAACAATCAAAATCAGACGGCTGAAAAATCCGTCTGATTTTTTATTTTCGGTTAAAACCTGATTTTAAACACACAAATATAAAAGCCGTTATACCCTGTCAGGCAGGCCATATAACGGCTAGGAATGTGGCTTGGCCGTCAGCCCACGGCGGACGGCTGGCTTTGCAGCGGTTGGAGTCCGAAATAGTCAAGCAGTCCCTGATAAATGCCGTAGGCAAACTGGGGTTGATTATTCATAAGCTTGTCGGCATCGCCGGGATTGGATATATACCCCAACTCAATTAACACCGCCGGCATATGTGTCGCACGCAGCACATAAAGTGAGGGCCGGGTGAAAATGCCGTTTCGCTTTGTCCCCACAGCGGCAACGATTCCGTTCAAAATGCTTTCGGCAAGCCAGTTGGCCTGGGAACCGTAGCGGTAGATATACATTTCGGTGCCGTTAATGGCGGGGTTAAGGCTTAAGTTGGAGTGTATACTTATAAAGTAGTCGGCCGGCCAGCGGTTGGCCATTTCAACACGGGCAGATAGGCTTGAGGAATTGTCGGTGCCAAGCACCGTGTCTGCCGTCGGCCTTGACAGTCTTGCTTCGAAACGGCTGTCCCGGTCAAGTATTTCCTTTAAGTACACACCTACGTTATAGTTTATGTCCCCTTCGTATACATCCCCCGATATGGCTCCGGCGTTGGGGGATCCCGCCGGGTTGTGCCCCTGGTCGATAAATATCTTAATTGGCATTAAACCACACCTTTTTAAATAGTATCGTTAGTATTATATGTGGTTTTGTCCTTTTTGCTAAAATAAAAGTATGTTGCCGGGAGTCGTTTTATGCAAATGTTAAGGCGTTTTTGGCATTTTATTGCTTTTTACAACAAACCCCCGTAAGGCGAAAATGCATAGCTATATGAAAAAAATTTCATTTACCGGGTAAATATACGGGCTTGGCCGGCTTATACGGCAGGATTGGCTGGGCCGTCTTTCAAAAAAACAATATATATTAATAAATAATAACGAGTTTTAACAGATTGTTCATTGACTTATGCAATATGGGATTATATAATGGTATGAAAATTATGGAACGTGTATTCTGTTTAAATTATAAATTATTATAAATAATAATTAAAAAAATATATAAGGAGAAAAACATGAAATACGAAGCTACCTTAAGAAAGCTTATGAGCGAGCAGTCTTTTAACCGTCTTGCCGCGCTCAACAACGAAAAGGTTAACGAGTTTGTGGGCTTTTTCGCCGAACACTGCCAGCCCGATTCCATCTATGTCTGCACCGACAGCGAAGAGGATATGCAGTATGTTAGGGAAATGTCCTTAAAACTTGGTGAAGAGCATCCTCTTAAAAACTCCAAGCAGACCATTCACTGGGACAGCTACAATGACCAGGGCCGTGACAAAAACGCAACCAAATACATGGTTTACAAAGAAAACTTTGAAAAGATGAAGAGCCTTAACTCAGTTGAATACGAAGAAGGCTTGAACGAAATTCTCGGCATTGCCAAGGGCATTATGAAGGGCAAACAGGCTGTTGTGCTTTTCTTTGCCGAAGGCCCCACCGAATCCCCCTTCACCATTCCCTGCGTTCAGTTTACCGACAGCTGGTATGTGGCTCACTCCGAATATATTCTCTATCGCTCTGCTTACAAGCACTTCCTCAACATGAAGGAAAGCGAAAAGAGCGAATTCTTCCGCTTTATCCATTCCGCCGGCGAACTTGATGCAAACGGCAACTCTGTAAACCTTACCAAGAGAAGGGTATATATAGACACCCAGAACAATATCGTTTACTCCATGAACAACCAGTATGCAGGCAACTCAGTCGGTCTTAAAAAGCACTCCATGCGTCTTGCTATAAACAAGTCCGGTCAGGAAGGCTGGCTGTGCGAGCACATGTTCGTCATGGCTGCCGTTAACGAGGACAAGAACCGTCAGACCTACTTCTGCGGCGCATATCCTTCCGCCTGCGGCAAGACCTCCACTGCCATGATCCCCGGCGAAAAAATCGTGGGCGACGACATTGCATACTTCCGCAACATTAACGGCGAATTCAGAGCTGTTAACGTTGAAAACGGCATGTTTGGTATTATAAAGGACGTTAACGCCAAGGACGACCCCGTTATATTTGAAAACCTTATGAAGAACCAGGAAGTTATCTTCTCCAACGTTCTCAAAGGGCCCGACGGAAATCCCTACTGGCTTGGCATGGGCGTGGAAACTCCCAAGGAAGGCCGCAACCATTTCGGCAACTGGCATGAAGGAATAACCGACGCTGACGGCAACAAGGTTCCCCTTGCCCACGGCAACGCCCGTTACACCATGCGTCTTGACTACCTTGCCAACATAGACAAGGAAGGCTTTGAGGCTAAGGACGGCGTTAAGGTTGAAGGCATTCTTTACGGCGGCCGTGACTCCGATACCACTGTTCCCGTTGAGGAATCCCCCAACTGGAAGGACGGCATCCTTCTTAAGGCATGCACCCTTGAATCTGAAACCACTTCCGCCACCATAGGTGCAGAAGGCGTTCGTACACCTTCTCCCATGGCAAACCTTGACTTCGTATCCTATCCTTTGGGCCAGTACACCATGAACAACATCAAGTTCGGTGAATCGGTCAACAATCCTCCCAAGATTTTCTCCAACAACTACTTTATGAGAGATAAAAACGGCAACTTCATAACCAGCAAGCTTGCCAAGAAAGTATGGCTCCACTGGGCAGAAGGCCGTATCCACGGCGACTACGACGCCTATGACACCCCCACCGGCAAGATACCCCACTATGCCGACCTTAAAGAGCTGTTCAAGAAATACCTTAACGAGGATTTCTCCGAAGAAGTTTACACCTACCTGTTCACCTTCCGCTGCACCAAGTGGATTGAAAAGCTTGAACGCACCAAGGCCTTCTTCGCTAAGATGGACCCCAACACCCCGAAGGAACTCTTTGAATACTGGGATGCCGCTATTGCTAAAATCCAGGCTGCCAAAGAAAAATTCGGCGACGAAATCAAACCCGGCGATTACAAAGCATAACAATTGTTATAAATACAACCCGAATGCATTTGCATTCGGGTTGTTTATTGTGTGTATTTAGCCCAAATCGGACAAAAAAAACACCTTGACAACTTTTTGTCCTTGTGATACAATATGCAGGCTACAAAATGCAGGCGTAGTTCAGTGGCAGAACATCAGCTTCCCAAGCTGAATATGCGGGTTCGATTCCCGTCGCCTGCTCCATAAATTGCAAAACCACCGACCGTGGTTTTTTTCTTTTCTAACCAAACAGAGGTGAAATGCATGACCGACAAGGAAAAAATGCAAGCAGGTATAATCTACAATCCCTTAGACCCCAAAATTGCAGCAAAACAATTAAAATACCTTAAAAAGATGCATTAATTCAACGACAGGGACGGGACACTCACTTTTACTTATAGACCGCACCGGTCAGACAAACGGCGCATGGACAATTAAAACATTAAGGGAAATGGTGGAATACGTGGAATAGCTGGCCGACTGACCACACATAGTATTAAAAATCACATAAAAACAACCCCGTTTGGATTTCAAACGGGGTTTTGTTGTTAAAGCTTATTCATCAAAGTTTATTATAACCGTTCCTACCACATGCACCTTTCCGCCGGCGGTGCGGGCGTAAAGGATTATCTGGCAGTTGCCTAAAAATTGTGTCCGGGGAACGTTAAACTCACATTCCATCCCGGCGTAGCTGTAACCGGCCACCGTGCGGGTGGTGGTGTTACCATTTGGCACAACGTTTTTGGCGTAATTGCCAAGTGAGCCGCCCAGCTTTTCCGAGCCTTCAACCCAAAACCAGCCGCAGCTGCCGTTGTAGCGGAGTTTGCCCCATTTTTCGCCGTTGCCGTCGATGTAGTAATCCATAATGGTCAACACCGTGCCGGGAGGAATAAAGTCTAACGTATCGCCGTTAACAGGCTTGGTCCTTAGCCTCAAGGTGGCGTCGGAACGGGTTTTGAATTTTTCAATGCCATAATTCAACGGGGTAACCGAGTAGAAAAATTCCTTTATATTTTCATTGCTGGCAAAGACACCCTTTATCTTGGCATACCCTTCATGCGATGTGGCGCTGATATGGCGGTAGGGTGAAACTCCGTTACCGCTTTCCTTATCAAGGGGAACGGAATCCGAAGGGTTATAAGGAGTGCCGTTGCGGTAGTCGGTGTTGCGGTAGATGCCGAAACCGTCGTTAAGATACCACATAACAAATTCTTCCAAGGAATAAAGCTCGCCTTCGCCGTAACGGGTGCGCTTTGTAAGAGGGGGAGTCTGCTCGGTTATCTCAAGCCAGACAATGTTTCCCCTGTCGTCCTCAATGACACCGGTAACCAGCACCGCATGGGCGTTTTCACCGGTTTTAATAAGGGCGTCGCCCACCTGAACATCCTTAAGCCTTTTGCTGACATAGTCGCCAAACTGAACCAGCACGCCGGTGAACATACGGACATTGGTGTTCCAGGCGTAGCACACAAAAGCGGTGCAGTCAAGGGAATAAAACGTGGAATATTCCACATACTGGGCCTTTTGGGTATAAAATTCGCTGTTTTTTATCTTGCTTTGACTGTAAAATTCGTCAATTGTGACGTCAAAACCCACAAATTTGCCCGAATATACCGGCTGGCCGTAGGGAATTCCCTGAACCTCCACACCCTTTTCAAAGACGTAGTCACCGTCAAAGCCCGTAAGATCAGATAAAGGAACCCATCTCATTTCATATATCTGCCTTGCCCGGCGGACTATGTTCTTTATTCCTTCGGAATAGTATCTTTCGGGTATATGGTAAACATATTCGTCTACCTTGGCGGTAAAGTTACCGTCAATATTGGGGCTGCTGTATTCCCCGCTCTGCTCGCCTGATAAATCGCCGCTTGATTCATTTCGGCTGCTTTGATTGTCAGGTGTGCTATTATCAGTGTCCGATAAGGCATCACGGGAGTCGTCGATTATACCGATTCCACTGTTATATGATGCGTCGCCCCCGGTTTCAAGGGGTATTTTACAGCTTACGGTGGATATAACCGTTGTGATTATTATAATTATACACAATATTTTCAGTATATTTTTGGGAAAACGCGGCATAATAAATCTCCGTCAATGTTTCTTCAGGTAGTTTATCAAAGAATATTTATTATGTCAACCCCAAAATTTTGACATATTTTTTGCCAGATTATAAAAAGACCGGCTGGAGTTGCTTTCCTTTTATTGCCAAACTTAGCGATTCGTAAACCTTTGTAAAGTCGCACACCAGTGATGTGGGCTTTTTGTCCGGGTCATCCTGCTTCATGGGGACGAAAAACACGTTTTTCTTGTCGTTGCAAAGACCTATGTTTTTAAAGTTGGCTCCCAAGGCGTCATTTGTGGCAAGAGCAAGTAAAACGGGGCGGGAATTTCTAAGTTGAGCTTTAACCGACATGGTAACCGGGGTGTCGGTTATGCCGTGGGCGATTTTTGCAAGGGTGTTACCGGTGCAGGGGCAGACCACCACACAGTCAAAATTACCCCGGGTTATTACCTCCTCGGCCTTGGCTATGGTTTTGATTATATCTTTTTTACATAAAGCATTAACCGCTTTTTCAAGTTCCTCATTGGTGCCGAAACGTGTGGAGGTTGAAGCAACAATTGGTGAAAACACCGGTACAACCTCAAAGCCGTGGTTAATCAATTCCTCCAACACCGCAAGGGCGTTGGCGTGGGTGCAGAAGGAGCCGGTAAAGGCAAAAGCTATTTTCACAACACGCCCTCCTGCTTTAGTATATTTATACAGGCTTTTTGAATGATTTCTCCGGCGGTAACCGGCGAGGTTTTTCCGGGTAGGGACAGCGCCCACACCACCTTAATGCCGTGCTGCCTTGCCGAATCGAAATCCACTCCTCCGGGACGGGCGGCAAGGTCGACAAGCAGGGTGTTTTTGTTTATAAAATCAAACAGCGGCTCCCTTATAATGGTGGAAGGCACGGTGTTGAAAATACAGTCATACCCCGAAAGGGCGTCCTGTATATTCCGCATGGAAACTGCTTTCATTCCCAAAGATTCGGCAAGTGCCAAGTCCCCCTCTTTTCTGGCGCAAACCGTTACATGGGCGCCCAGCGCCTTCAGCCGGACGGCAAGGGCTTTGCCCACTCTGCCAAACCCCAATATTGACATTTTGGAATTGTGTATGGTTATGGGCAGCTCCTCCATGGCAATGCCTATCGCTCCCTCGGCTGTGGGGACGGCGTTTAGTATCTTCATTTCCTCCCGTTCGTAATAGTCAAAGGATTTGGCGTGTAAATCGTAAACCCGTTTGTCAAGCATTCCCCCAAGCAATAACTGCTCATCCTGCAGCAGCGACAGCACCGACACAAGGAAAATTTCCTTATCAGTGTAGGGGGAGGTTATGTGCAGCTTATCCGCCGAGGCGGGCAGAGGCAGTATAACCGCCGCAGCCCCCCGGACAGCGTCCTCGGGCGCATCGGTGCGGGTGACTTCCGGCGGAACCGGTGCTTTAGAATCGAATCCGCACACGGCGCATTCTATGTTTTCCTCTTTGGCAAACTTGCTTGCCATGACAAGCTGCCGCAAATCGCCGCCTATTATGGCTAACTTTATACTCACAAATTATCATCTCCTTACATTTCAGTATATTAACACCCCCTCCCAAAAGTCCCGATTTATGTCAAAGGATATTAGGCTCAAAAAAAGCCCCGGATGACCGGGACTTTTATCATTTGTTTGCATTACAATACGGCGATAAAAGCTGCCGAATCTTTCAGCGTTCCGTCGGTTTCAAAGACGTTCCGGTTGTCGTCCATAAGCTTTTTGGGATTTTTGCGGTATTTTTTTGCCACCGACCAGGCGGTTTCGGCCTTTTCGGGGTAGTAGAAGCGTATTGCGCCGTCGGCCGGAGTGGCGTTGTCGTCGGCAGTAAAGGATGCAAGGACATTTACGGCAGGGGAGGTATAAACATCCGCCCTAACATGAACCAGGGCACGCACCGATATGTTTTCGCCGCCGTAGACGTTGGAGTTTACCTCCACCGCTTTTAATGTAATGTCGGCTACCGTATTGCCTTCTTCAATATTTATGCTTTCGTCAAACTCACCGCCGAAATCAACGCTTGAAATTCCGCTGTCGGTGCGGGTAAGCACCTCAATGTCCATGTTGCCCTTTATGTTAAGAACACCGTCTTTAATCGTCTTTTCGGTTATATTAAAGGTTATGCTGGTGTCAAGGATTTCCCGTATGTCGGTTTTTTCGGTGTCGTGGGTTTTGTCAAAGGTAAAGGCTCTTTTCGGCTATTTTGGAAAGAGATTTATATGAAACCGGGACAATTTCGCTTTGTGAACTCCTATCGGCGCAAAAGCCGTCACAGGCAACGGTGTCCTCGATTTTTTCAAAGCAGTTGGCAAGCATGGATATGGTGTAGTTTACGGAAATAAGCTTGTTGTCGCCGTAGTCGTCGGTTTCAATGGTGGCTCCGGCGTCGCTTATCCATATATCCACCCGGTAAATCTGGTCGGGGGTTATGTTTTCGTTTTCAAAGGTGAGATTTACGGGATAAGTTTGGGTAACCAGATCATACAATCCATCCTCTGTGGCATACAGCACCTTTACCACAGCCTTTGACTTGACGTTAAGCCGTCCCTCGGACACCGAAACCTCCGGCACTCCGGCGTCAGCCTGAATGTAAACGATTTGGTCGACAATCCCTTCGGCAGGTAAAACGTCGCTGAAAGTGTAGTTTTCGGTATAGGTGCCGCAGGGGCCTATGGAGTTGACCTTCTGGGTAAGGAAAAAGGCGTTTACCTGGGACGCATCGCTGTCGACTGTTTTAACCTCCTTGACGGTGGTAACCGCAAGGTCGGTGTTCATCTTTGCCCGTATTACAAACTTACGGGGCCCCAACAGCTTGCAGGTAAGGTATGAGCAGCCTACGTTGGCGTTGGTGTAGTATTCCCCGGTAAGGTCGGGGCAGTCGGCCTTAAGGCTGAAATTTCCGGGAACAGTAACATAGGCAAGCCTTGACTTGTAGTCGCTCTCATACAGGATGCCGAAATCCACGTTGCAGTTGACTTCCGCCTTTCCGCCGTTAAAGGTAACCTCGGGCTTACCCATTTTGGCGTCGATACGGATAAGCCGGATAATGTCGGGAGCGTTTTCGGGCAGGGTGGAGTCAAGCTCCATGTCCTTTGAAAAGGTGTCGTTTAAAATTATTTCAGGCAAAAAAACGCTTTTGATGTCGAATTTCATATCAAATACTCCATTCCCATGATTTTCATTAGATTGTATGAACGGAATGGAGTAAATATGACATTAAAATAAAATCCGTTAATATAAGCTGCCGGCCGAATATGGCGAAAAAAGGAGATCGATAAAAACCTCCTTTTCACCTAAAGGCGAAAAGGAGGGATTTTTTATGTCTGTATATCGTCATTCATAACCGGTAAAAATGCCTCAACCTCGGTTTGGGAATACTGGTTTACAACTCCCGTTACGGGGTGATAGAAATACTGGTAGCAGAAGAAGCAGTATCCTGCCGCTTTGTCATAACCTTTTAAAAACTCCACGCATTGCTTTAACACGTTTTTGTTGTTTATCCATTCGTTTTTCCCCTCGTCGGTTACGGCGTAGGTGTCTATATTACCCTGGCTGCCGCTTACCGCCTTGCCTAAGGTCATGCCCACATACAGCTTTGTGGTGCCGTTGGTTATTATACCCGCCCAGTCCTTTACCGTCTGGACAAAGGGGCAGCTGCCGTGGAGAAGGCCGAAATATACCTGAGGCATAATATAGTCGATATATCCCGCTTTGGAGCACCACTCATACACGTCGGCATAATAGGTTTTAACCACCGTTTTTAGGTTACCCGCCGGGGATATGCCAAAGATAAGCCTTTCGTCAACCTCCTTTACGGCTTTGTAAAGGGATGACACAAGGGCATTCAAGCTGTCCTTGCGGTATTTTGTTAAATCGTCATAACCGCTTTGGGAAAAGGCTTCTTTGTCAAAAGCGGGGTCGGAGGTGGGATAGAAGTAGTCGTCCATGTGCAGCCCGTCAAAGGAGTATTTGGTCAACGCTTCGGTGGCACCGTTTACAATCAGCTCCCTTGCCTGGGGACGGGAAACGTCAAGATACAACCTGCCGTTTACCTCCGGCAGCTGCCCCTGATTATACCACTTTTTAAGAACATTTCCCTCTGGAACAAGCTTTATTTCCTCGGTTGTCATAAGGCGCATGGGGTTTATCCACGCCTGAACAGACAGCCCCTGGGCTTTGGCCTGGGTTACGAAAATTTCCACCGGGTCATAAGTAAAGCCCCTGTCGTAGCTGCCGGTAACAAACCTTGACGGGGTATAGTAGTCGCTGTCGTACATGGAATCCCCGAAGGGGCGTATCTGATAGATTATGGTGTTAAACCCTAAGTTCTTTATATTTGTAATAATTGTTTTAACAAGGGAAATATATTCCGTCTTGGGCCGCTGATATCCGTTTTTAACATATACCTCCGCCATGTCATACTGAGAAACCCATATACCCTTGATGTTGTCAAAGTTAATAATTTCTCTTTGGTTAACATAGGGTTCGCTTTCATTGCTTTGACTGCTTTCGCTGTATTCCATGCTTTTTTCCTCCCTGCTTTCTTTATCCACCGAAGATTCTCCGCTAGGCTCTGCCTTGGTGCAGGAATAAAGCTTAAAGACCATCAGACACACAAGGGCAAGGGCAAAGGCTTTTTTCAACATAAACACCCCTTGAAAATTATTATTTACTTTTATAAAAACTTATGATAATATTGAATAAAATATCAAAATTTTCCCTTACTGGGAAAATTATACTACACTTTTTATTATATTTCAAGGCTGGTGGACATTATTAAAAAACTGATTACCCTGTTATTGGCACTAATTTTTACGGCATATCCTGTGACGGTATTCGCCGAAGGAGGAAACGGTTTGGAACACCTGGAAAAAAAGGATTATTACAAAAAAATAATCGAAAGAGAAATCGATTATATCAAAAAGCTCCAGTTAAAGAACGGAGCAATAGGCATGTTTGCCCTCGGTCCGGGGAGCTACCCCGGCATGGAATTTCCCGTGGTTGACGGAATTTCTCCGGAGGAATATATGAAATGGCCTTCGGTTAAGGTGGTTCCCTATTTTACCGATTCGGCGGTTATGGGTATAATAAAGGGCTGCGAGGCATTGGGGATAACCGACGGCAGGGAGGTTGTGCTTAAATTTATAAACTGGTATATTTCCCACATGAACACCAAGGAAAGCGACCTTAACGGCGTTGCCGGAACTGTGTATGACTATTTCATATTCCAGAGCAATGACGGAAGAATTGTGGAAGTTACCCTCCATGACGCCTATGCGTCCCAATACCCCACCGATAATCCCCACGACTACGACTCCACCGACTCTTATGCGGCAATGTTTCTTGAAATTTTATACGAATACACCCGGGTGTTCGACAACAACTTTTTAAAGGACAAAAAAGATATAGTGGACACTCTGGTTGACGTTATAATGGCAACCTATGTCCCCGCCATTGACCTAACCTACGCCAAACCCAATTATGCGGTGGTTTATTTAATGGACAACTGCGAGGTTTTTAGAGGGTTTGAGGCGGCGGCTAAAATCTACGGCGAATACCTTGCCGACAAAGAAAAAGAAGAATATTGCACCACCTATGCCCAAAAGGTTAAAAACGCAATTTTAACCACCATGTGGGATGATAAAAACTCCTGCTTTAGAGCGGCGGTTTTCACCAACGGCAAGCCGACGGCAGACATTAATCTGCTTGAGTTTTATCCCCAGGCTTCCTGCCAGCTTTTCCCGGCTATTTTCGGTGTGCTTGAGCCTGATGACACACGGGCGGTAACAGTTTACGAAAGGTTTAAAGCCGACTTTATTCAAGAGGGCGTTTCGGGCAGGGACTGGTCGGTTTACGACCTTGAAGGACTGGTTTACCCCTGGTGCATTCTCGCCTACGCATCCCTTGAAATGGGGGATTACCGCATAACCCAGCGTCATATAAAGGCTATGAACGCAAAGTTTATCCGCACCGGACATTCATATCCCTACTACAACGCCGAAGCGGGATGGATTTTGCTTGTTTGCGCCGAGCTGTATAATCTGGCGGAAGGCGAACCGGAAGAATCGCTGCCTGAGGAAACCACGTCCGAGGAATCGGTGATTTCGGACATTTCGGGCGATGCATCATCTTTGCCGGAGGTGTCGGCGCCTATATCCAAAAAGGGAATATCCCCCTGGATCTATGCGGGAATAGGTATCAGCGCTGCGGCAATTGCAGCTGTGGCAGCAGGCATTATCGGTAAAAATAAAAGAAAAAAGGGTTAAAAAGCTCTTGCAAAAATCAAGGTAATATGATATAATTATCCGGCATTTTAAGGGGAATTTTTCAAAAGCTTTTGCCTTATATCCTCCCCTAAATCAAATTCATTATATTAAATTAACACAAACACCGCCCTATCAGGGCGGTGATATGCTGGTGTAGCACAGGGGCAGTGCAGCTGATTCGTAATCAGCAGGTCGTGGGTTCAAATCCCACCACCAGCTCCATACGGAATGAAAAGGTTTGATATAGTAAAATCAAACCTTTTTTAATTTACTATTGCAAACTGTTTTAAATCAAATTATCCGTTTCCGGGTTATGAAAAAATGAAACGTATTTTCAAGTGAAAATGACTCAAACATAATACAAAGCCATGAAAATGAAAAAGTTTCAGGGCTTTATTTTTTGCCTTTTTTAAGGTGTATCAACCTGAAAGCTAAGGGTATATATTTTCCTTGCCTGGAAAAAATAACATGCAAAGAACGACAAAAATATCATTATTATTGCATTGCCTTTCGACAACCTTTGCCAAAGCTTGAATATATAATAAGCCATCACATAAAATGCCAATAAATGGTATGTAGCGTCATGCAAATCTGATATCACTGTTACGAAATACGGCACACCTTTGAATCAAGTATACATAATATATAAAGGTAATAGAGGGTTTGATGTATGAAGCTTTTCAAAATAATATTGATATATATCCTTAACCTTTTCGACCTGGGATTTACCCTCTATTTTGCCGGCCTTTACGGCAATGATATTGAACTTAACCCCATTGGATTATGGATGTTTGATTATAAACCATTGCTGTTCCTATACAAAATCGTCATTGTAGGTATTTTACTGGCGGTTATATATATGTTTAGAAAAAGCAGAAAAGCCGTTGTGGGCAGCTGGGTTTTGCTTTTTACCTTTGTTATGGTTAACGTTTACCATGTGTTCCTTTATATTCATTATTAAAAGCCGAAAGGCTTTTTTTGTTTTTACTTTACATAATCTTTACCTTTATTTGTTGACATCCTCCGGCAAAATCCGGTATAATTTTGCTTGTGGGGGGTTGTATTATGGAGGTTAAAAAAACTAAAAGCCCCGCAAGGTTTAATTTTTTAAAGCATTTTTTGCTTTTACCTGCGGGACTTTGTTTTTTATATTATTTTTCGGGAGCAGGCTACAACGGCATTAAAGTAGCCCAGCTTTGGATATGGCTCTTTTTCGGGGGATTTTTCCTTTCCCTTTACCTGTGGAAACGCTTTTTGCCGGAGAAGATAAAGGCCAAAAAATGGTATAAAATATTCCGCCATGCCTTTAGGGTGGTTATAATTTCGGCGGTTGTGGTTTTTATTGCCGTCGAAAGCCTTATTGTGGCATATATGTTTTCGTCCACCGACACCGACCTTGACTACATAATTATCCTAGGCGCAAAGGTTAACCAAAACGGCCCCAGCAAAACCCTTTATGACCGGATTAACGAAGCCTATAAATATCTGTCCGCCCACCCCGACACCATCGCTATCGCCTCCGGCGGACAGGGGGAAGACGAGCCTATGAGCGAAGCGGAGTGTATAAAGCAAACCCTTGTCCGCTACGGCATTGACGAAAAACGGATTATCCTTGAGGATAATTCCACCTCCACCGCCGAAAACATTAAATTCTCAGCAGCTCTTATCCCCGATGGGGCGACGGTGGGGATTGTATCCAGCAATTTTCACATTTTTCACGCCAAGCTTTTATCTAATAAATACATAAAAGGGGAAGTTCACGGCATTGCCGCCCCTTTCCCCTCGTTTTTATTTGTTCATTTTACCGTGCGGGAGTTTTTTACCGTGGTGTGGGATATTTTAGCCGGCAACATTTAACCCTGCGGCTTGTATTCGGTAAGCTTTACGGTAAAGGTGTATTGCTTTGACACAGTCTGCCTTCCCGACGACGTAAACCGGGTTACCACCACCACAAGCTCGTCACCCACAGATGCCTTTTTTAAAATATCCTCAATCTGGGCCGAGCCGGTTATTACATTACCGTTTACCGAATCTATCCGGTCACCCTTCTTTATCCCCGCCTTGTCGGCGTCAGAGCCGGAGTATACCGAGTAAACGTAGGTGCCGTATTCGGGAACACCGTAATAAAAGGTGTAATAATTGCTGTATATGTCAAGCAGGTTGGTTCCCAGGGACACCCGCCCCCGCACATAGCCGTAGTTCATTATGTCCTCTATAATCGGAACGGCGATAGCGGTGGGTATGGCAAACCCTAAGCCTTCTACGTTGTCTTCCGAATACTTGGCATTAACAATACCCACAAGCTGACCTGCGGTGTTGAACAGCCCTCCGCCGGAATTGCCGGGATTAACCGCCGCCGAATGCTGTATAAGCGTCATATCCTTGCCGTCGACGGTTATGGGACGCTCAAGGGCGGATATTATCCCTTCGGTAACCGTTCCGCCAAGCTTCCCCAGAGGGTTTCCAATGGCAATCACCTGGTCGCCCACCTCAAGGGTTTTGGAATCTCCTAAAACAGCGGTGGACAGGTTATTTTCATCTATTTTAATAACCGCAATGTCGGTTTCGGCATCGGTTCCCACTAAGGTTGCGGGATATTCGCTGCCGTTGTGGAGCCTTACGGTAATGGTGGAGGCCCCCTCAACCACATGGTTGTTGGTGACTATATATCCGTCTTTGGTTATTATAACACCGGATCCGGCGCCATTGGTTATATACTGGCGCATAAAGGAGCCGGTGGTTATTGTTTCGGTAGAAATTTCAACCACTGAATTAATGGTTAAATTAACCACGCTTTTTATGGTATAATAGGTTTCGGGGTTGACTACTTCAAGATTAAATGCCGCCGATTCCTCCGCTGGAACGCTTGTGTTTTCGTTATCGGATGAAACTATGCTGCTTTCGGTTGAGCTGTTATCGGTAATATTAGCCATAGGCTGCCGGTTAAACACCAAACCGAATGCATAGCCTGCCACACCAAATAGCAGGCAGAGTGACACAAGCAGGGCAAGAAACCCTTTGTTTATTCCCGGCTTGTTGTATTTCGGCGGGACATATTTGGGCGGGCCTTGAAAATCGTAGGGATTTTGATTAAAATTATCGTTATTGTTATAACCGTTTGCGTTATTCATACAAACCGTCCTTTCATGGCTTGTTTAATTACGCATTCAGTATAACCGGTTTTGCTTAAACCTATCTTAAATTTATAGTTATATTATTCCGGTGTGCTCAAGCAGCACTTTTATTCCCAAGCCCACAAGGGCAAGTCCGCCGGCAATTTTTGCACCCTTTTCAAACTTGCCGCCTAAAATACTGCCGGCTTTTACGCCTACGGCAGACAGCATAAAGGTTACACACCCTATAATCAGGGAATAGATGACAAACGGAACATCCAAGAAGGAGAAGGTTATGCCTGCCGCAAGGGCGTCAAGGCTGGTGGCTACAGCAAGGGGGAACATGCTTTTAAATGACATATCGCTTGTTGCGGGGCAGGTTTCGTCCTTTTCGAAAACAGCTTCCCTAATCATATTGCCGCCTATAATAAGAAGCAAGCCGAAAATTATCCAGTGGTCAAAGCCGGTTACGAATTTAGAAAAGCTTTCACCAAGCAAATAGCCTAATATCGGCATAAGAGCCTGAAAGCCGCCGAACCACAAACCCGCCTTTATGGCGTTTCCGTCGACATTCTTGCCCGATGCCAAGCCTTTGCATACCGATGCGGCAAAGGCATCCGCCGAAAGGCCCAAGGCTAAAAATAACAGCTCAATAATACCCATAGTTAACTTTACTCCGTGCTTTTAGTATTCCCCAAAATTTTAATTAGGGTGCAAAAAAAGACCATGCACGGCTACCTTGCCGCACATGAGTCTTGTCTGATTAAGGCAAGCCAGGCCAAGTATGGCCAGTATGTTGACATGCCGCACCAAAAGGTGCTGACTACTCCCTCATGAAATTGTTCAATTATACCACATTTTTCCCCGCTTGTCAATGATTTTGGCTTATATTTGCGTGAAGTTTATTTAAGGCAAAAATATGTATAATATATTATCAATTAATCAAAACTAAAAATGCAAAATATTGTGCAGTTACAACAAAATGCCCAAATTATTGTTCTGCTTTTCGTAACATTTTAGTATTGCATTTTGTTAATAAAATAAGGTAAAATCAGTATATAGTTTTGCTTGGCGAAGGGATGTGGCGTGGCTTGAATTTTGTCGAAAAACGGATTTTAACCGACGGCAAAATATCCAAAGGCGACATCCTCAAGGTGGATGGTTTTTTAAACTACCAGCTTGACATTAACTTTCTTTACGAAACTGGAAGGGAATTTTATAATCTGTTTAAAAATTGCGGCGTTAGCAAGATCGTTACGATCGAATCATCCGGTATTATTATAGCCGGTATGGCGGCGCAATTTTTTAGTGTTCCCGTTGTTTTCGCCAAAAAATCAAGGACAAAAAACATATCCGGCGATGTATATACGGCAAAAGCCGAATCATACACCCGGGGCGATACATACGACATTGTTATTTCAAAGGAATTTTTATCAAAAGACGACCGGGTGCTGATTGTTGACGACTTCCTTGCAAAGGGAAATGCCCTTAAAGCCTTGATCGATATTATCGGACAAGCCGGGGCGAAAATTGCCGGTGTTGGGATTGTTATCGAAAAGGCATATCAGGGCGGCGGTGATTATGTCAGAAGCCTTGGCATAAAGGTTGAATCCCTTGCAAAAATTGTATCCATGTCTGTGGAAGACGGCATTGTTTTCGGTTAATTTTGTGTTCCCAAAATTAAAATAAATAAAGCAAACAGGAGGAGCAATATGCAAAAGAAAACCATTTGGCGTGTTTTAGTTCTTATGCTTGCCTTTGCTATGGTTATTTCTCTGGCTGCCTGCGGCACCGGTGACGAAACCAGCAAAGAAACAAGCGACGGTCAGGTACAGGAACCTGCATCCTTTGGCTGGACAAAGACCCTTGAGCTTGCCCAGACCGGAGTTGTTAAGGATACTGCCCCTGCACTCACCGGCGATCCTTCGTCCATAAAGATTGGCGTCATCCTTATAGGTGACGAAACCGAAGGCTACACCAAAGCTCACATCGACGGAATTAAGGACGCTGCCCAGGAGCTTGGCATTGCCGAATCCCAGATTATTTGGAGATACAGTGTTGACGAATCTGAAAAAGTGGTTGAAGCCGCTGATCAGATGTATGCCGAAGGCTGCAGGCTTATTATAACCAACTCCTACGGCCATCAGGACTATGCCCTTGACGCTGCCAAAAAGTATGAGAACGCTCACTTTATAGCCGTTACCGGCGACAAGGCTGCAAGCGCCGTTGCTCAGGGTATAACAAACATATCCAATGCTTTTAACGAAGTATATCAGTCCCGCTATGTTTCTGGCGTGGTTGCCGGCTTAAAGCTTAAAGAGCTTATTGACAACGGCACCCTTACCAAAGAAAAAGCTCCCAAATCCTTTGACGCCAACGGCAATATTAAAATAGGCTACGTAGGCGCCTTCAACTATGCCGAAGTTATTTCCGGCTTTACATCCTTCTTCCTCGGCATCAGATCGGTTGTTCCCAATGTTGCCATGGAAGTTTACTACACCGGTTCCTGGTTCGATTTCGACAAGGAAAAATCCGCTGCCACCAACTTTATAAACGACGGCTGCGTTATCATCGGTCAGCATTCCGACTCTTCGGGCGCTCCCACCGCAGTTGAAGAAGCCTATGGCCAGGGCAAGCTTGTCTTCTCGGTAGGCTACAACGTTTCTATGCTTGATGTTGCAGACGATACCTCCCTCACCTCCGCTACCAGCGTGTGGAAGGTTTACTATAAGTATGCCTTTGCCACCTTTATCAACGGCGGCAAGATAGCCACCAACTGGACTGCCGGCTTTGACAAAGACGCTGTTGCTATAACCGAGCTTGGTAAAAACTGCGCTGAAGGCACCGCCGACTACGTTGCCAATGTTATAGCTAAACTTAAATCAGGCGAACTGCGTGTGTTCGACACCTCCAAGTTCACCTACAAGGGCAAAACCCTTACCTGGGCTTATGCCACCGACTCCGATGGTGACTGGACCAATGACTCCAACAACGTTATCGCTGACGGTTATTATCATGAATCCTACGTTCAAAGCGCTCCTGCCTTCAGTATAATCATTGACGGCATCAAGGAGCTCAACACCCCGGGCAACTGATTAAGTATTCATTTGACGGAGGGGGAGACTGCCTAGTTCGTCTCCCTCGCCGTTTTTTATAAAGTAGTTTTAAGCACAGGAGGAAAATACGGTGTCCCAAACACCAGCCATTGAGTTTAAAAATATAACAAAATCCTTCGGGCCGGTTGTTGCCAACGATAACGTATCCTTTGAGATCCGCCGGGGTGAGATAATGTCCATTCTCGGTGAAAACGGTTCGGGTAAAACAACGCTTATGAACATGCTTGCCGGCATATATTATCCCGACAGCGGAAAGATATTTATAAACGGCAATCCTGTTTCTATAAAGTCGCCCAGAGATGCCTTTGATTTGGGGATCGGTATGATCCACCAGCACTTTAAACTTATCGACGTCTTTACCGCCACCGAAAACGTGGTGCTGGGCTTACCCGGAAAATTAAAGCTTGACATGAAAACCGCCCGGGAAAAAGTGGTGGAGATATGCAACAAATACGGCTTTGAACTTAATCCCGACCAGAAGGTTTACGATATGACGGTTTCTCAAAAGCAAACCCTTGAAATCGTAAAGCTCCTTTACCGTAAAGCCGACATCCTTATACTTGACGAACCCACTGCTGTTTTAACCCCACAGGAAACCAAAAAGCTGTTTGCGGTTTTGCGTAACATGCGCAACGACGGCAAGTCGATAATAATAATCACCCATAAGCTCCATGAGGTGCTTTCGGTTTCCGACCGGGTGGCGATACTGCGTAAAGGCGAATATGTCGCAACGGTTGAAACCAAAGATGCCACCGAGCTGTCCCTTACCGAAATGATGGTGGGGCGTAAAGTTGACCTTAACATCCTCCGCAACGACGTGGTAAACCCCATAAAACGAATAGATGTCCAAAATCTTTCGGTGGTAAACCACGAAGGACGCAAAGTCCTTGACAATATTTCATTTGAACTGTATGGCGGAGAAATTTTAGGTATTGCCGGTATTTCGGGAAGCGGGCAAAAAGAACTGCTTGAAGCAATAGCGGGATTACAGAAAACCAGTCCGGGCAGTAAAATTGAATTTTATCCTCCGGGCAAAGAAAACGACGCTAAATCCCTTTTGGGCAAATCCCCAAAGGAAATCAGAAACTATGGCATAACCCTATCCTTCGTTCCGGAGGACAGGTTGGGAATGGGCCTTGTCGGCTCAATGGGTATTCCCGAAAACATGATGCTTAAAACTTATAACGAAGAAAACGGCTTTTTCCTTAACCTTAAAAACCCCATTAAGGATGCCGAGAAAATAAAAATCGCCCTTGAGGTGGCTACCCCGTCGTTGAACACGCCGGTGCGCACTCTGTCGGGCGGTAACATTCAAAAGGTGCTGGTGGGACGGGAAATTTCCAACGTCCCTGCGGTGCTTATGACCGCCTACGCTGTCCGGGGGCTTGACATAAACACCTCATACCTTATTTATGACCTTATAAACGAGCAAAAGCGCAAAGGCGTTGCCGTTATTTTCGTAGGGGAGGATTTAGACGTTCTCCTTGCCATAAGCGACAGGATTTTGGTGCTGTGCGGCGGCAAATGCACGGGAATAGTGGACGCCCGCACCGCCACCAAGGAGCAGATAGGTCTTATGATGACAACCCACAGCGACGGAGGTGAGGATAATGGCTGAGAATACCAAAACCCGCCGTGAACCTTTAATTCACATATCAAAGCGTATAACCTTTCCTTTTTGGAAGGCAATGCTTATCCGGCTGGGAGCGTTTTTGGCCGCTCTTGCCTTTATCGCCGTCTTTGTATATATAATTTTCGGTATAAACCCCAAGGATTTATACTTCACCATGTTCAAGGGAGCGTTTTTGGGTAAATATCTCCTGCCTACCATAAAGGCGTCGGCAAAGCTGTTATGCCTTGCGGTGGCCCTTGCCCCTGCCTTTAAGATGCGTTTTTGGAACATAGGCGCCGAAGGGCAGATGATAATGGGAGCCATGACAGCGGCATATATAATGCACGAATACCCCTCACTCCCCAACTGGCTGCTTATAATTTTAATGTGTATCTTCGGCACCCTTGCCGGAGCAATCTGGGGCTTAATCCCCGCAGCCTTTAAAGCCAAATTCGGAACCAACGAAACATTGTTCACCCTTATGATGAACTATATATCCATACAAACCGTCCAATATTTTATGAACCTTTGGCGGGGCAACCGTCCTTCCTTAGGAAAAATCAACGACAACATCGGCATGGGTGAAAATTATCACAAGGGTTATTTAAGCTATTCCTGGGAGAAGGTTAAAAACCCCGCCTGGTATCAGAACGAGGACTTGTGGTATATTTTAATTATCGCCGTCATTGCGGTGTTAATGTATATATACCTTAAAAAAACAAAACAGGGTTATGAAATCGCCGTGGTGGGTGATTCCCAGAACACCGCCCGTTATGCCGGAATTTCGGTAAACAAGGTTATTATACGGACAATGCTAATTTCCGGCGCAATCTGCGGTCTATGCGGCTTTATGACCGTTTCTTTCCAGACACACACCATAACCAACCACATTTCAGGCGGTTACGGCTTTACCGCAATTATCGTGGCCTGGATGTCCCGCATGAACACGCTGGCAATGGCCGGAGTTTCGGTGTTGGTTATCGCCCTTGAAAAAGGGTCAGAGGCTGTGGCAAACGTCTTCAACACCACCACCGGATTCCCCACCGCCGCAGCAAGCATTATCGTAGGCCTTTTCCTGTTATTCATCATCGGCAGCGAGTTTTTTATAAATTACAAACTCAACTTCCGCCGTTCGTCAAAGAAGGAGGTTAAGTAATGGATATAGTAAACTGGCTACATCAGGCCATAGTTTTCGGCGCATTCCTTATGCTTGCCGCCTTGGGCGAGCTGCTGACCGAAAAAGCCGGCAACCTTAACCTCGGCACCGCCGGTATTATGTGTGTAGGCGCCGCATCCGGTATTGCTGGGCTTGACATTTACAAATCCTCCGGCGGCTCAAACACCATACTTCTGGTGCTTATATCATTAGGCGCAGCCTTTGCCGCCGCCGCATTTATGGGACTCATTTATTCCTTTTTCACCACAACACTGCGTATAAATCAGAACGTGGTGGGGCTGGTGCTTACCATATTCGGCACCGGCATGGCAAAGTTTATGTCTGCCACCATAATTAAAATACCCTCAAGCGGAAATGTCCGGTTTGATGATGCTTACGGGGTGTTTAACACAAAAATCCCCTTTTTATCAGATAAACTCGGTATAGTGTCAAAGCTGTTATTCAGCTACGGCTTTATGTTTTATCTGACTATAATTATTATAGTAGGTGCCGCATGGTTTTTAAGCAAAACCCGTTTCGGTCTTGCATTAAGGGCAGTAGGGGAAAACCCCGGCACCGCTGATGCCGCCGGTATTAATGTTATAAAATATAAATATGTAACAAGCTGCATAGGCTCCGGCCTTACCGGTATTGCGGGAATATTCTGCGTTATGGAATTTAAAAGCGGTTCCTGGTCAACCACCGACATTTCCTCAATCGAGGCTTTCGGCTGGCTGGCGGTTGCCCTTGTTATATTCGCCATGTGGAAACCGTTGAATTTAATCTGGGGTTCAATAGTGTTCGGCGCTTTCTACTGGATATATCAGTATATCCACGCCATACCCATCGACCTCACACAAATGCTCCCCTATATCGTAACCATAATAGTTCTTATTGTGGTAAGCTTAAGGAGCAAAAAGGAAAATCAAGGCCCCGCCTCACTGGGCTTGTCCTACTTCAGAGAAGACAGATAAATATAAAATCCGCCGTAAAAAACGGCGGATTTAATTTTTTATGGCTATAAACCTTTTTCCTTCAAAATCAATATACTATACTAAGCGGATTATTCGAAGGGAGGGAAAAAATGCGTTATAACGACGATTTCAACGCCAAAATATCCGACTGTGTCGCAATAAGACGCTCCAACGACCACGGCCCGAACCCCGTGGTGACGGATATGGAAAAGGTAACAAAGCAAAACAACTATTTCCGCACCGCTTACTGGACGGGAAAATACTTTCAGGTAACCCTTATGAGCCTTAACCCCAATGAGGACATAGGCGCAGAGGTTCACCACGACACCGACCAGTTTATCCGTGTCGAGCAGGGGCAGGGCATGGTTCTTATGGGCAGCGACAGAAACAATATCAACATTAGGCGTCGTATATCCGACGACGATGCCGTCATCATTCCCGCAGGGACATGGCACAATATTATAAACACCGGCAGAGACCAAATGAAGCTTTATTCCATATATGCACCCCCAGCCCATCCCTTCGGCACCGTTCACCCCACCAAACGGGATGATACACACCATCACTGAAAACACCGCAGGTAAAACCTGCGGTGTTTCTTTAATTGTTGATTATTTGCTTAAGGCCTGCTTCTATGGTTTCCTTGCTCACCGCACCCTGATAGCCTTTAACGAAATATCCTTCGGAATCTATAAACAACGTAACCGGGATATAAGCTATGCTATAGGCGTAGGCCGCCGATTGCTTGTCGTCAAAGAAAACCGGGAAGTTATAGCCTTTTTCATTGACATAAGCCTTAGCCGATGCCACCGTTTCCTGATAACCGTCTACCAAATCCACCATCATAAAGGTTACTTTGTCTTTGTACTGGCTGTAAAGCTCGTTAAAGGAGCCCATTTCCTCCCGGCAGGTGGGGCACCAGGACGCCCAGAAGTTAATAATCACCGGCTTGCCGATAAAGTCGGAAAGCTTTACGCTTTTTCCCTCCATGTCGGTTACGGTAAAGTCGGGGGCTTTTAATTTTTCGCTATCCGACAAATCCTCGGTTGTGTTGCTGTTTGCATTGTTGGGGTTGTAATCCTTGGACAGCTCCGAGTAAGACAAATAAATAACCACAAACAGCACTGCCACAAGGCCTATAAGAACAACGGTTTTTAATTTAGATTTCATAACAATACTCCAATCGGGTTATTTAAAAGGAAAGAAGGGAAACAAGCTTTACCATTAATCCCAAGGCCGTTAAAATGCCGATAATTATAAGCAGACAGCCGGATATTATGCGAATAACCTTATAATTTTTCTTTATAAAGTCAAAGGCGGATTTTAGCCGGTCAATAAGCAGCGCACTTGCCATAAAGGGAAGTCCCAGCCCCAAGGAATAGCAAAGCAGCATTAAAACCCCCTTCATGCTCCCTCCGGAGGATGCCGCAAGCATAAGGGCCGAGCCTAAAAAGGCGCCGGTGCAGGGTGTCCAGCTTAAAGAAAAAATAACACCGAACAAAAAGCAGGATAAAAGCTTTCCCTGTTTGGGTTTTAGAGCAATTTTGCTCCCCGGGTTTAAAAAAGGAATTTTTATAACCTCCAAAAAGCTAAGGCCAAAGATAACCATGATAATGCCGGTGGCAATATTAACCGCCATCCGGTGGGATTTTAAAAACATTCCCACCGTCCCGGCAAAGGCGCCTAAGGTTACAAAAACCAAAGTAAAGCCTAATACAAACCCGAATGCGTTAAGTATGGTGGTTTTTCTTTTGCTTTCATTGTCCTGGCCTGCGAAGAAGGATATATACACCGGCAACAGTGGCAGCAGACAGGGGGAAATAAAGGTTATTATACCCTCAAAAAACGTTAGCAGATAATCCATATTAACCCCCTTGGTAAGTTGCAATATATAAAGCTAATGATAATTAAATATTGATAATAAATCTTATGTAATTTTGTTACATTATTTATAACAAAAATTGAACATGACTGCCAACAATACCTTGGAATACCATAAATCAAAAAAATGCACTCCGCTTCAAGCGGAGTGCATTATATTTGTCTATAAAATCAGGTGTAATACTGGGCCTGGGCGTGCCACAGTTCGTGGTATTTGCCGTCCTTGGCGGCTAATAGCTTGTCGTGGCTTCCCCGCTGGACAATTTGTCCCCCGTCAAACACCAGAATGTTGTCGCAAAAACGGCATGACGAAAGCCGGTGGCTTATATACACCGCCGTCCGCCCGCCCACAATGGTGTCGAACTTGGAATATATCTCTGCCTCTGCAATTGGGTCAAGGGCAGCCGTAGGCTCGTCAAGAATTATAAACGGGGCATTTTTATGTAACGCTCTGGCAAGGGCAATCTTCTGGGCCTCGCCCCCCGAAATATCCACGCCGTCGTTGGAAAAATCCCTGCCCAGACAGGTTTGTATCCCCTTGTCAAGGGTTTTAAGCTTTTCGCCAAACCCCGTCATTTCAAGGCAGGATTTCACCTTGTCCTCGTCATACTCTCTGCCGCAGGCTACGTTTTCGCCTATGGAAACCGAAAACAGGGAAAAATCCTGAAAAACCACCGAAAACAGCGACAAATATTCGGTGTAGTCGTATTCCTTTATATTTGCGCCGTCAAGGAGAATTTCCCCCTCGGTGGGGTCATAAAGTCGGCAAAGCAGCTTAATAAAGGTGGTCTTGCCCGAACCGTTCATCCCCACCACCGCCATCTTGTCCCCGACATTGAACTTAATCGAAACGTCCTTTAAGGCATATTCCTCGCTGCGGGGATATTTAAAGGAAACGTTTTTGAATTCAATCTCATACCGGTTATCATCCCGCTTTTGAATATGCCGTGTGCCGGATTTCATGTCGTTGGGGAGGTCAAGATATTCAAACAGGGGAAGCAGGTATTTGTTGTTTTCAAGCAGCCTGCCTATACGGGTGCTGAAGGTGGACACCGCATCTATAAACTTTTCCACCGTTCCCCGGTAAAGCACAAAGCTGCCTATTCCGAACACCCCTATATAGGCCTTTGCCCCTATGAATATAAACAACGCCATATTCATTATTGCTGTCCAGATGGTGCGGTAGTTGTTGTATTTTAAGCTGTTTTTGTTTGAACGGACATAATAGGATTTGTCAAGCCATACTTTAAGGGTTTCGTCAAGTATAAGCTTTCGCATATCAAATATAACGCTGTCCGAGCCGTCGTGCTTTAAAAAGGCGTTTACCCGAATATTTTTCTTGGTAAACTCGTTCCAGATATCATAGCTTTTCTTTGTTTCCCGGTTGGCAGACACAATCTGCACCACCACGTTTATGGCTATAAGCAGCAGCACAATCACCGACGACACCGGCTTGTTTATAAAGGCGAAAAAGCCGTTAAAATCCCCCTTGGCGGTCATGGTGAGCATAGACGCCGTCAGCGACACCGAAAGAATGACGTTAACCGTGGACGATACCACAAACCAGTAGCACCAGTAAAGCTGAATAAGTCCTCCCGCCACATGGTCCTTCATCATGGATATTTGGTTTCGCAGCTCGTAAACCTTGGGGTTTTCAAGATGCTCATATTTCATGGTGTTCTGGTATTCAAGGAAGAACATATCCTCGTGATACCATTGGAGGCTTTCGTATTTATAAGCCATCCAGTTAATAAAATGTATAGCCACTCGCAGGATAAATTCGCCCACTACGGTTATAAAGGCGTATTTCATTAGCTTGTTTATGTCCGCTCCGGCGGCAAGTTCGTTTATTATAAGGGAGGACATAAACAGCGTTAGATAGGGCGAAAGCTGCTGGGAAATGCAGTTAACCGTCCGCCAGAACATATTGGCCGGACAGGTTTTATAAAGCAGCTTATATCCCCGCCAGATAAGGGCAAGCTCCTCTTTTATGCTCCGTTCCCTTTGCTTTTTCATTGGGCCACCTCCTCGGTGTAGTATCTGCTCTGAACATTGAACAGTTCGGCATACTTGCCCCCCTTGGCCATTAGCTCGGCATGGCTGCCGCTTTCGGCAAGGACGGCACCGTCAAGGAGATAAATCCGGTCGCAAAACCTTGTGGATGCAAGACGGTGGGATATGAATATGGAGGTTTTGTTCTGCCCCACCTCAAAATACCTTTTATACATGGCGTCCTCGGCAATGGGGTCAAGGGCCGCCGTAGGCTCGTCAAGGATAAGTATGGGGGCGTTGCGGTATAAGGCTCTGGCAAACAGCAGC
This sequence comes from Eubacteriales bacterium, assembly GCA_050953105.1. Lineage (GTDB taxonomy): Bacteria > Bacillota > Clostridia > Oscillospirales > CAG-382 > UBA1206. The sequence continues at coordinate 121,515 of JBMNMA010000007.1, forward strand.
TTTTGCTTTTCGCCGCCCGAAAGGTCCACCGCATCGCTGTCCACCTGGCGGTCAAGCTGGGTGTTTATGCCGTTTTTAAGGGATACCACCTTTTCCCAAAGGCCAGCGGTCTTAAGGCAGGTTATCACCTTTTCCACATCCATTTCGCTCTCGTCGCACAAGGCAACATTCCCCGCTATGGACATGGGGAGGATATTGTAGTCCTGACATATAAGTGAAAACATGGCATACAAATCGTCCCGGTTGTATTCGAAAACCGAATGGCCGTCGATAAGCACCTCGCCTTCGGTGGGGAGGAGAAGTCCGCAGCACAGCTTGGTAAGGGTGGTTTTACCGGCACCGTTTAGTCCCACAAGGGCAATACGCTCGCCGGCTTCGATTTTCAGGTTAATGTTTTCAAGCACGTTTTTCTGCCCTTCGGGATATTTGTAGGAAACGTTTTTAAATTCAATCGACTTTGGGGTGGTAAAATCCACTTTTATCCCCTTGTCCCGGTTGAGCCGGCCCTTGATGTCGAAAAACTCCCTGAAGTCGGAAACGGCAATGGCGTCGGCCCGCATGTTGGCGTAGTTGCCGATAATCCCGCCTATAAAACCCGAAACCTGGGTTATTGCCGAAAAATACAGCACAAATTCCGCCGTGGTAACATCCCCGGCCACCGCTTTTTGAATTAAGAAGGCGTATGCCAGACCGTCCCGTAGCAGCGTTATTATAAAGTTGGTGCCCGAAACCAGGGTTAAGGTTATCTGAAGCTTGTTTAGCCAGTGGAGGTGTTCTTTGACAAGCACCTTCATAAGAGCCTGAAAGTAGCCCGCCAGATTATACAGCCGTATGTCCTTGCCGTATTTTAAGTCACGGGAAACGCTGTAGGTAATGTAGTTTATCTTTTTGCGAACCAAATCCCGCTCGGCAGCGTCCTGATAATCCTTGTTCTGCTTGTATTTTTGGGCGAAATAGTTTATAAATGATCCGGCTACAAGCAGCAGAACTATAACGGGACTTAGCATTGATATAACCGAGCCGAAAAGCAAAAAGCAGATGATGTCTATCATCATGCCGGCCAGCTTGTTGGGGAACTCGTTGGCGGAGTTCCAGGTGGCGTTGTAGGCTCTGTTTATTTTTTCCTGATTTTCCTTCTCAAGCTTTAAATATGCGTCCATATCCCGGTAGTGGACAAAAATCATATAGCTCATCATGTTATTGATAATAAGCCGGGAAGTTCCCCGATAAGAGTCCACCAGGTTGGTTATAAGCTTAAACACAAGCTGCGCCGTAAGCAGCAGCACTATAACCCATACCACCGGAGAAAAGGTTTTACTGTTTGCCAGCTTGTCGAGGACGATTGAGGGGATATATAAATTTAACGCATACATGGCGACGGCAAGGGGAATTATCGCCACCGCCGTTAAGGCAATGGTTCTGTCCCATTCCCACAGCTTGAACATCATCCACCTAAAGCAGGAAAAGGCTTTGTATTTGGGAATCCGCTTTGGCTTTTTTTGCTTTTCCTTTGGTTTGGTAGGTTTAATTTCTTCTTTTTCCTCTTGTGTCTGGTTTTTATTGCTTTTGGTTTTCATACAAACCGCCTGCTTTCGTTTTGTTAAATTCAAGCAATATTAACACATGATTATTATTATGTCAACAAATTGCAACTAAGGGTTGAGGAAAAAATTACCTTATTTACCTGTATATCCTGAAAATGTCTTTACTTTTATTGCCGAATGTTTTATAATTATATATCGTAATAAAATTTCGGAGGTATAAGGGTATGAAATACACATCCGCCGAAGCGGCAAAGCTTTTAAAGAAGTTAAATGAGCAATATACGGCACTTTTAAGTAAGGAAACAAGGAGCAGGCAATTCTTTGCCGCCTTGGGAGAGGATATCGAATCCGTCCGTCCCGAATATAATTTTAAAGAAACCCAGCAGCAGCTTGAGGAAATTAAACGCCAAATAAGAATTGTAAAACACGCCATTAATGTGTTTAACTGCACCCATAAAGTTCCCGGCTTTGACATGACTGTTGATGAAATGCTTGTTTACATACCCCAGCTTACAAGCGATAAAAACCGCCTTTATATGATGAAAGAGGCAATGCCTAAAGTCAGAACCCATGTTTCGGGAGCAGGGAAGTCAAATGTCGTTATAGATTATATGTACGCCAATTATGACATAAAAGAGGCAGAGGATGAATATCACCGGGTTTCCGAACTGCTGGCAAAAGCCCAGCTTGCTTTGGACACCTTAAATAATACAGAAAATATGGAAATTGAGTTTTAGCCTTTCATTCCGTTGGCGCAGTTTTTTCTTTGGGATCAGAGGATTCTCACTATTTAACGTCAGGGTTTAATGTTAATGTCGGCGTTAACTTTTTCATTTTTATTTGTCAGAGTTTTTGTTTAATGTTAATTATTAAGGAAACTATATTTTTAATAACAAAACCACTGCGTCAAAAAAACTTAACAAGCGGCAGAAGTTCGGTTTTATGCCGCTTACCTGAATTGTTATGATTTAAAGACGACAATTAAAAGTAAACAGGTGATTTATTATGAATTTCTGGGCTGTTATGCTGTTTTTTGACATGCTTATACCCTTAGCCATGATAATTTTTGGGCGGTTGCTTTTAAAAAAGCCGCCTGAAAAAAGAAACTGTTTTTTCGGCTACCGGACATACAGGTCAATGTTAAGCGACGAAACCTGGTTTTATGCCAACTCTTATTGCGGCAGGCTGTGGTATATTTACGGCTGGGTAATGATGCCTGTTTCTGTAATCATTCTCCTTCCCTTTATAGACAGCACTGACACGACCATAAGTGTTATCGGACTGATTGAAGTTATTTTTCAGCTTGCGGCCATGTCTTTAACCATTTTTTTAACCGATAAAAAATTAAGACAAACCTTTGACGAAAAAGGCGACAGAAAAGAATAAGCATAAAATAAAACCCCGGTTATAGCCGGGGTTTATTATTGGTTTTACCTATCTAATTTATTGTGGTCTTTTCTCTGGTTTTCGAAATACTCCTTATAGCCGGTAAGCTTTATGGCGGCCACATAGGTTTTGGCAAATATAAAATTTCCGTTGGCTGCCACACCTATCTGCTTGTAAAAGGCATAAAAGGGAATACTAATGGTTACATTCATATCTTTATCATAACTGTATCTGTTTTCCAGTCCCACATAGTCGTAGTCCTCAAAATCAATCTTTTCCTGGGCTGCCATACAAAGAGGGCAGACATGGCCGCCGAAAACATAGCCCTTTGCCAGAAGATCTTCGGCATCACTAAGAGAAATAAGGTCCAGGCGTTTTGTGGCTTTAAGCAAGTCGGTCGGCGGAACACGGTATGAGATATATTGTATACTAGCCTTGGTAAGCACCGTGTCGGAAACGATATCGCCGGCATAATTTTTAAAGTTGTCAAAGTAAATACAGATATTGTCGGAAAATATAGTTGATCCTTTTTTGTTTAACGGATGGTCGGATTCGTTGTAATAATAAACATACAACCATGTAACACCGCTAGTCGAGTAGCTGTCGTATTTTCTTATCACCCTGGCATTTTCAAATGAGCAGCCGAATATTTCAAAAAGTTCTTTTTTTACGTCTTGCAGAGATTCAATAATTTCCTCGTCTGACTGCCTTTGGTCAACCTGAACCGAAATATCGCCAAGGGTAATAGGCCTCGTGGGGTTTTCCGAACTGCTGGCTGTAAAATACAGCATATTATGGGTTTTATACTGAAATGCTCCAAACCAGTCAACATCAAACAAAACCGATATTGATTCAAGATTATGGTATTCCCGGGTCGTGTAAATATCGGGCTTATCGTTGCCGGTTCTTTTAGCAATCTCGCCTAAAACCTTATCGGCAAGATTATAAAGCTCGTCATAATCAAAGGCTTTTTCATTGCGGCTGAACTCATATATAACGGCGGTGTTATCCTGCGGCAGAGCACCTAACGGAATGAAGTCAGCAGAGGGGTAATATTTTAATGTATATGCGGAGGTGGCCACCCAATCGTTTATGCCATCGCCATCAAAAAGATCCCATATCTCGCTTGCGGTGTAAATGCTGCCGGTATAATAGGGAATGCCGTCGGTTGAAGTTGTCCCGGAGCTATCCCCCCCGGTAATATCACTTGCTTCGCCGCTGTTGACAATCCCGTCCCATGGGTGGGTGCCAAGGTAAAATGTTACGGCGGTAACCATAACCGCCACAAACACCGCTGCAGCCGCCAGTCTTGTGATAAGCCGTATACGCCGGTTTTCTTTGCCATTCTTTTCCCCGGCTTCGTTAATGTGTTTGTCGTCAATATTGCCTAATGCGTCAAGCAGACGCTGTGATTTCATAACGAAATACCCTCCTTTTCAAGGTATTGTTTAAGCTTTGACCGTGTCCTGTGGAGCGACATTTTAACCTTGCTTTCGGTTATAGAGTAAAACGCCGCAATGTCCCCCACGCCGGCAAATTCAAAATATCTTTTTACAAAGATTTTCCGGTTTTCGGCGGAAAGGCCTTCTAAAAAGCGGTCGAGCAGTTCTGACAGCACCTTGTCCTCCACACGGCGAAAGGCGTCATCGGTGGCGGGAATACATTCCGAAAGCTCTTCAAGGGCAAGGGTTACCTGTCCGCCTCCCCGCTTTAAGGAGTTGTTGTGCTTAAGACGGTTTAACGCCAGGTTGCGGGTTATTTTGCCCAGAAATGCCGCAAGCTTGTTTGGCTTTGCAGGGGGAATAGTTTCCCACACTTTAAGGTATGTGTCGTTTACGCATTCTTCCGAATCATATTCGTCTGCAAGTATATTGAATGCGATTTTAAAACAATACCTGCCGAATTTATGGTCGGTTTCAGTAATGGCGTTTTCGCAGCGGTTCCAGTATAAATCCACAATCAGCCTGTCTTCCACGTCGAACTCCTTTCTTCTATCGTTCGAAGGCCTTCACTTATAAAGACAACTTTTAATATCTAATGGTCACAAATATTTTCAAAGGAGGGTAAATAAGTTTAATTCATATATCCGTGTTCTTTAAGCCACAACACCGACGCCTTTTTATGTGGCTCAAGCAATTATACAGCCCCGGCAAAACCTTGTCAATTGAAATTAAAAAGGCAGCCGCCTTTTGGCTGCTGCCTGTGCTTTATTACTTTAATTTTACCATCCGCATACGGTTTTTTCCGTTTTTTTGGCTGCGATATCCTTTAACGCTATATCGGTGCTCCATAAAATATTATTTTGTCCTACTACATCCGCAACACCATGGCGGACAAGCATTTCCGTAACTTTAGGCTGGACACCGGTAAAATAAACCTCGCTGTTTTGGCTTTTAAGCCTTGCGCAAAGTTCGGATAACATCTGAACCCCTGTCAGGTCGGCAAAGGGAACACCCCGCATTGAGAAAATGACGTTGGATTTGTTTGAAAAATCTGCCATTTTCCTCTCAAGACGGCCTGCCGAGCCAAAATATAACGGGCCGGTAAGATATACAACAACGGTGTTTTCGTAGTCGGTTAAAGCAACCCCGGCATCAGTTTTCAGCTTGGTGCAGTCAATGCCCGATACGGTAATTTGCAGCTTTGACACGTTATACACAAAAATAACCACCGACATAGCCACGCCGATAAGTATTGCCACCGTCAGGTCAAACACCACCGTGGCTATCATGGTCACGGCAAATTGAAGTATGGCGGTGTAAACCCTGCCTTCGAAGATGGCTTTTATCGACTCCCACTCGTTCATCCGCCAGGCGGTTACCACAAGCACTCCGGCAAGGGCGGAAAGGGGGATTTTTGACATTATGGGGGAAAGCAGGAACATTGACAAAAGCAGGGCAAAGGCATGTATAACACTTGTCAGCCTGGTTTTTGAGCCGGATTTGATTGCCACGCTTGTCCTGGCGATGGCCGCCGTAGCCGGCACTCCGCCGAAAAAAGGTAAAATCATATTACCGATACCCTGCGCCGTAAGCTCAATGCCCGCATCCAGCTTTTCGTTTTTCATCCGTCCGGCGCTGGCGCCGCACAGCAGACTTTCGATAAGTCCCAGCGCCGCTATGGAAACGGCAGGGGCGGCAACCCCTTTAAGGGATTCCCAGTTGATTGAAGACAGGTCAAGCCGGTCGACAAGGAAAATCGACCGGGGAATTTCCCCCACCTGGGACACATCAAAGGAAACAATAAAGTTTACCGCCGTGGCTAAAATAATCGCCGCCAGTGAAGCAGGGAAATATTTGGACAGCTTTTTGGGGTAAGCAAACATGAATAAAATAACGGCAACGCCTATGGCAAGGGAAGTCCAGTTGATATGCTGAGGGGTGGTGAAATAGCTTAAAAGCTTATCTATTGTGTTATCACCCTGGGATGTAAGGCCGGTAAGGTTGTCTATCTGCCCGGTGGCAATAATAATGGCAATGCCTGAGGTAAACCCTGTAATAACCGGTGCGGGGATAAGGGAAACAAGGTTTCCCAGCTTGAAAATGCCGGCCAGCAGTAAAACAGCCCCCGACAGCAGGGTGGCAAGGAACATTCCCTGCAGGCCGTATTTAGCCACGATAGTTATAAGTATGGCCGACATTGCTCCGGTGGGGCCGGAGATTTGGTAGGACGCCCCCGAAAGGCCGCCGATGACAATGCCTGCGATAATTGCCGTTACCAGTCCTGCGGCGGCGGTGGCACCGCTTGATACGCCGAAGGCAAGGGCCAGCGGCAGGGCAACGGCGGCGACGGTTATTCCCGCCAAAAGGTCTTTACTGAACGATAACGCGTTGTATCCTTTAAATTCCGAACGCAGCATTTTAAAATATCCGCTTAACACATTTCTTTCCTCATCATTCCGCATATTGCAAAAATCGAAGTCATTTTACTCTTGTTAACTAAAAAGCGCAATGATGTTATTGAATAAAGAATACAATTATTAATTTATTTTTTTGTATAAACATACATATAGCATTGTGTGACGCTATAATTTAAAGAAAACCACTTTTATTTTGGTAAATAAAAGTGGTTTTTAATATGTCTGTATCGTGCAAAAAGTACACCAAAATCATTTCGACAAACTGGGATTTATCAATTCAAGACATTGAGAATTGACTGTAATTCTTCATTCGAAATTTTAATCGAACACAAAAATTCGTTGTTATTTGTAATCATTACTGCACCGCAATCACAAAATGCAAATCTGTAATGCCAAGGAGCATCTTCAAACTGGTTGTCGAACAAATAAAAATAGTGTGAGAATTCACATTCTGAAGTGGACACATTTGCATCTTTATTATCCATTGCATTAAACATTGTTGTTAGAATGTCATATCTATCAGCGTATAAAGTTCCTTTTGACATATCGGAAATAGGAGTGTCGGAATATACAATACAAGGCGTGGTTGCAATCCTTTGAAATCTGAACTTAGCATTCATGATTTCAAGATTCAATAATGCATCCCAGGGAGGTGCTTCGTCATATATTTTGACTTGTTAATTTTCATTTGAATATTGTATTTCGCTGTTATCTGATGATTCCTGCTGTGACATACATCCTGATAATAACGCAAGAACCATAACGACACCTATTGCCGTTACAAATATTCGCTTCATAGGAAACCTCCACAAATTATAATTTGATTGTAAAGATCAAGAATATTATACCATATTTTTGCAAAAAGTCAATCTGTGACGCCACTGCTGTATGCAATATCTTCCTTTTGCTTTGAGTTCATTTATGTCCACATTTCGGATGATCAAGCAAATGTGTATTCGATGCATATTGCGGAATTAATAATTAGGTGTGCGGTTGAAATTGAGTCGATCTCTAAAGAACTCTATAGTTTGCTTGGTGGTAATATGTCTCCAACTGACACGAATGGCAATAAGCGCGATTTATACTTTGATACAGATTGTCTTGATTTGTTAGAGAATAACTGGCATATATGCAAAAAAGAAGTGACTGTTTCTGCACGGAGTTTGTATTTTATTGAAGATAAACATCGGATAATAACACCTTTACATAAAGCTAACAAGCGGGAAACAAGTGGTAGTAAATGGAAACAGGCATACCAATCAATAAAGCATGACCGCAGAAATTCATTAAAAAAGGCTACAATTGAGAACTTATTATACGCTCTCGGTTCTCTTTACATCTTAAATCTTTATTATTTGGATGATCGACAGGATATTGGGAGAGTGTATTTGAGTGATCATCAATTTGATAGTCGTGTTGGTTCAGATGTTTTTTCGGCTCATTATTGCAGTGCGAACCGGCCTTTCTATGTCTTGTATAATGGATGACAGTTGTATTAATCCTCCCATATCAGAAGATGAACTGAATCGATCGATTTATATTGTTAAGTACGACGATAAATCATACGGAGAAATGCATAAAAGTTTTTGCCTCGATTCACAGATTACAGAAAAAGCTTTTAACAGTTTACCTGAAATTGCAAAGTTTATTTTCGAGAATCCAGAATATAGAAATAAATCAATAAATGAAATTTGTATGGCTGCAGGTGGTGAATCTTTTTTATTACGAATTGTCAGTATGAAACACTCTATGAATGTAAGAAATATGCGGATAGAAGCAGTATTGAACAAGCACACAAGTATTTATCCGACATTATCTCAATAATTATTTAGCTTTGAGTATTGACGCAAAATAAATAAGCGGGGAGTTGATCTCCCCGCCTCGTGCGTTTATCGGTATATGATTTCGTTCAGTATGACCTCTTCGGCATGCTTGTGGATTTCTTTATTTATCAAAAACCACTTGACATTGACGTAGCGTCAAGTGATATTAATGCAAAGGGTGATGAAAAATGAGCGATAAATTATACGACATAAACACTGTATGCAATATGTTGGGAACAACTTCGCGTACACTGCGGTTCTACGAGGAAAAGCAGATAATCAAAAGTACAAAAGTTTTTGATTCACCGAGACGCCAGTACACCGCGGAACAGATAGACTGTATTCGTAACGTGCTTGTTTTGCGTGCTCTCGGGCTTTCGATAAGCGATATCCGAGAATTACAGAAGCAAGACGGGGATTTGCGCACGGCCATCGAGCTGAACAAAGCGAGAATATATGCACTTATTGCGGACAAGGTCAGAACTTTGAATCTTCTGAACGAGGCGCTGCAAGTGATCGAAAACGGCGGCGACATATTCAATAACTCCAGAAAAAACATTTCAGTTATTACTGAAGAAACGAAAGAAATATTAAAGATTTGCACCAAAGCGATAATCGAAGGCGACGAAAACACTCTATATCGTTTTCTTGGCGAGAAAATACAGGCATATATGCCGAAGAAAGCGTTTGCGAGAGTCAGAGGAAGATACGCTGCAACCGCTCGGTGATTTTGTGTCGATCGAAAATCAATACCCGGATGACAACTATCCGAACGTTATTTATCATAATATACGGTATAAAAACCTCGGTTTACGTATCAAATACGTTTTCCACTCAGATAAGATCACTGGGCTATGGTTCAATTATTATGAGATTTGAGGTGTCTATGAGAAAAACGTTTATAATACTTGCCATAACCGCAATTTTATTAACGTCGTGTGGTTTGCAAAACGGAATCGAAAATACAGAACAGACGACGACAACCTCCGATATTACTGGTGATACCAACACAGAGCTGTCGGAAAATGAACCCCCGAGCACGCCTAAGACCAATAAGGAACTGTATTCATTTTTGCTTGAAGCATGGAAAAATGACCGTATTTCCGATTGTTACAAGTACGTATCGGCAGAACTCGGTTCTCTTGTCGATAAAACCGCGTTTTTACGCATTTTTAGCGAGATGACCGATACTTTCGGGCAAATCACTGGATTCACCGATGGAATTCAGACTGTCGATTTCCGGTTATGACGTTTTTCGGTGTAAAGTAACGCTCGATCACGCGGAAGTCGAGCTTACAATATCAATAAAAGATCTGCAAATTGCCGGAATAACGCAGGATACACGCTTTACAGGCCCTTTTGATAAAGAATCTGGTGACGGGATCACGGAGAGGTATTTTTTGCTTGAAAGCGGAGAATACGTTCTGAACGCGGTTTATACTTTCTGTGACGAAATTTCTTCTCCCACAGTGCTTCTTATTCCCGGCTCCGGCCCGTGCGACTATAATGAAACTATTGGATTATTAACTCCTTTTAAGGATATTGCTCTTGGCTTGGCGATGAATGGCGTCAATTCTCTGAGATTTGAAAAACGGACAAACCGGTATCCTGACAGCTTTACGGTAAAAAGCGGGCTTGATGAAGAATACTTTGAAGATTGCAAAGCAGCAGCCGCATGGCTTGAAAAGCAGGAGCGGACAAACGGAGTTTATCTGCTCGGGCATAGTCTCGGAGGACAGATCGCGGCGGCATTGGCAAAGAACGTCGGCGCAAAAGGGGATCATACTTTTCAACAGTTCGGCTCGCCACCTTGCAGATATTGCAAAAGATCAATACTCCGTACTTGACCCGTCAAATAAAACTGCTTATGAACAATACGCGCAAGCGGCGAAAGAAGCGACTGCGAGCAAGGCAAAAGGATTGTACTATTACGGTGTTACAGATTATTATTGGGCAAGTTATAATGAAATCAATGTGATCGAATCGCTGAAAAATGCAGGCGTTCCCGTTTTGATCATAAACAGTCTGACAGATAATCAATCTTTTCCCGAAGATCTTGAACTTTGGGAAAAGGAATTGTCGGATGCAGAACAATTCACCGTTAAGGTTTACGACGACATAAGTCATTACGGGTATAAGATCGACACGAATAACACCGCGTCACTATATAAGCCCGCAGAATTCCCAACCGAACTGATAGAAGATTACTTAAGCATAATTAAGCAATAAAACTGAGGCGGGGAGTTGAGCTCCCCGCCTCATGCGTTTTATCGGTATATGATTTCGTTCAGCACGACTTCTTCGGCGCGGTTACGGATGTTGTTCATCCTGCGCACCCATTCAAGCTGATCCGCGCGTTTGAGGGATTCCGTAACGCCTTCAGCCTTTGCGTATTGCAAGATGAGCGTTTCAAGCATTTCTGCCGCTTCCTGATGGACCTCTTTGAGATAATTCTCCAAAGTGCCGTTCATACGCATAACGCCGACGGTGGACGGACGATTTTGCTTTAGAAACTCATAGTGCCTAAAGCCCCATACTCCGATGTTTCCGATGTTCAGATTCATTTTCTTGACCTCCGATTTCATTTTTTGTTTTTCTTGCCTGAGGTCAAATTCAGACTGCCGAAATAAACGACAAATCCGAACCCAACGCCCGTCGGCTTTGGGTTCGGATTTGTACTGTTTGGTGCGGGTAGCAGGACTTGAACCTGTAAGGAGTTGCCTCCACTAGATCCTGAATCTAGCGCGTCTGCCAATTCCGCCATACCCGCATATTAATAATTGCTTTTTCTTTATGAAAACGCAATTATTGTTTTTACTTTATCAACTAAAACTAACTGTTTTTGCCCATTCTTTGAATTTGTCGGCAAACTTGTCGTAATCTTCTTTCAAACAGGCAAACTGAACAAGCCAGAAGGCATCTGTTGCCTTATACACCGTGCAGAAGTAGCTGTAATCATTACCGTTGGCGCTGTTATCAAAAACAAAGTAGGTAAGTCCGTCTTCGGTCTGAATCGTTGCAGCCTTTTGACCGTTCTCAATCACAAGCTGACAGTATTCGTTAAGCGTGTAATCCGAAAAGCCTTCCAGAAGGGTAAATTCCTCTTTCAGCGTAAAAACAAGGGCGTCCTCAGACATATAATAAGATGTGAAGGGAACCTGCTTGCCTTCGGTAAAATCGCTTGTCAAGGTAATGGACATTCCGGCTTTTGTAAAGGTTTTCGGCTCTGCTTCTTTGAATAAAAATGAACAGCCAGATAAAAAAAGTGCGAGAACAAGGGTCAATGCCAATGATGTTTTTTTCATAATATAGCCCGCCCCGTTTATTTTATTTTATTTGTGTTCTTGTCTCTTAGTAAAAGAAACAAAGCCACAAAAGCTGCCGATATTATTACCTTGGTGTTTTGACGACATGTATATTACCACAACGCATTCGATTTGTCAAGCATAAATAAACGGTCTGCCGTTACAATTTTATACAAAAGGGGACAGGCCTTTAGCCTGTCCCGTGTTTTTATTAGCTGTAATAAACTATTTTTGTCAGTATTCCGTGGACGACATAGCGTTCATCGGGTTTTGACTTAACGTTGGTGCAGGTGGAAAGGGTAATTATGCGGGAACTTGTGTCAAAGGGCAGGTTCCGCTTTAACACCGACTTTTTCTGGATGGATTTTAAAAAATCAAGATATTTGGCATTGTTTGCAAAGGAAACGGTTATAAAGTCGGCGCCTGTGGAACGGTAGGCAGCAAATATTTCATAAACATAAACCGCATCCGGAGTAAAAATTTCAATGGTTATCTGTTCTGCGGTGGAGTTGCGGGTCGGGGAATTAAACCATTCGGCAATTGCCCCGAACATTGATCCGTCCGTCATGCAATGGCCGTAAAAAACCGTGTTGAAGTTTGTTTTATGGTTATATGAGTTTCTAAAGTCGGCAAAAATGGCGCCTGCCGCATTGTTTTCCTTTATGAAATTCTTTTTCAGATAATACTCGTTGTTGTCGGCCGACTTTACAATGGGGTAATCTATGGCAAGCATTCCGCCCCTAAAGCGGATCCAGCCGTAAATATCGCTGTTTTTTGCCTTAAGCTCCATAATGTTATAACGGATCAATTCGTATTTACCGGTGGGATCCACTTCAAAGTAGGTGGGATCCTCCTCGGCAACGCCAAGAGCGTCATAAAGCGTCAAGGCGGAAGGAACGGTGTTGGTTTTGGGAACCCTGGGAACCACAGGCTGTTCGTGGTTTTCCCTTAGCTCTTCCATTAGTTTTTGCTCCTCAATGCTTTCGATAACCCGGTCGGCTATGGCGTAAACGCAATACATAAACATGGATGCGCAGGCTACAAGCAAAGCCATTCTGACAAAAAACATTCCGTTGATTATTGAATTCTTTTTGCCGCTGAAGGCGGGTTTGATTTTGGTTAAATCAAATTCCTCCACTGTTTCCTCAAAGGAGGCTTTGGTAAGACCGGCTATATTGCCGGCATTTTCGTCTGCTTTGGCATAATCGGCTGAATTGATTTCAATCGTATCGCCAAAATCGGCTGCATCAAACACTTCGTCGAAGTTTCCGCTGGTGTTTTCGGTTGCCACGAACTAATCCTCCCTGGATAGAATGTTGATGCTATTATATAAATATTATACAATTTTATCAAGGTATTTACTTAAAAATTTTAAGATTCGTTACAAAAGACACGATTTCGGAAAAAGCTGTTGACAAATGCCAATATTAGTATAAAATAATATAGATACGATATTTGTTTTATGATATAACGGAGGAAAAAATTTAATGGAAAATGTTAAAGAGATAGGCGCCAACCATGTTGAGCTTACCTTAAAAATTGAAAAACCCGCATTTGACGATGCGGTTATGAAGGCATACAAAAGAAACGTGTCAAAAATTAATATACCGGGTTTCCGCAAGGGAAAGGCCCCCAAGGCTATTATCGAAAAAATGTATGGCCAGTCCTTCTTTTATGACGAAGCCCTTGACAACCTGCTTCCCGACGTTTATTCAAAAGCAGTTGACGAGGCCGGCTTAAAAGTGGTATCCCGTCCCGAAATCGACGTGGTATCCATTGACGAAAACGGCGTTGTCCTCACCGCCAAGGTTTATACCAAGCCCACGGCAAAGGTTACTAACTACAAGGGACTTGAAGCCGAAAAAGAAGAAGTTGTGGTTACCGACGAAGATATCGACAACGAAATCATGGTTGTCAGAAAACGCAACTCCCGTCTGCTTACCGTAACCGACCGTCCTGCCGAAAACGGGGACAAGGTGGTTATTGACTTTGAAGGCTTTTTAGACAGCACTCCCTTTGAGGGCGGCAAGGCCGAAAATCAGACAGTAGCTTTGGGTTCGGGGACCTTTATCCCCGGCTTTGAGGAACAGATTGTCGGCCACTCCACCGGTGAAACCTTTGACATTACCGTCAGATTCCCCGAAGACTACGGCGCCGAACATCTTGCCGGCAAGGACGCAACCTTCAAGATAACCCTTCACGAAATAAAGAAAGAAGAAATACCCGAACTTGACGACGATTTTGTCAAAGAAGTATCCGAAACCCTTGACACAGTTGATGCATATAAGGCCGATATCAAGGCGAAAATAACCGAAAGACGGGAAAAAGCCAACGACAGAGCCTTTGAGGAAAAGATAATTGATGCCCTTCTCGCCAATACCGAGGTGGAAATCCCCGCTCCCATGATCGATGCCGAAGTTGAACAGGAAATATCCGACTTTGACTACAGATTAAGAGCTCAGGGCGGCAACCTTGATATGTATTACAAATACACCGGCACCACCGAAGCCAATCTTAAGGAAACCTTCCGTTCCCAGGCTGAAAGACGTGTACGCACCCGCCTTGCTCTTGAAGCGGTAATCGCCGCCGAAGGCATTGCCCCCACTGCCGAGGAAATCGAAGAAGAATACAACAAGATAGCCGAAAACTATAAGATAGAAGTTGAAAAGGTTAAGGCATCCTTAAAGGAAAAGGATATAACCGAGGACATCAACTACCGCAAAGCCGTTGATTTTGTTAAGTCCAACGCAGTTGCGGTTAAACCCCAGCCCAAGGCAGAAAGCAACGAATAGTTTTATACAGTTAATTACGACTACGGAAAGAAGGTAGATTTATGCCACTGGTTCCAATGGTTATCGAGCAAACCAACAGAGGCGAACGCTCATACGACATATTTTCAAGGCTGTTAAACGACAGGATTGTGTTTATAGGCGACGAGATCAACGACGCCACCGCATCCCTGGTTGTGGCCCAGCTGCTGTATCTTGAGGCCCAGGATCCGGACAAAGACATTTTCCTTTATATAAACTCCCCCGGCGGGTCAATAACCAGCGGCATGGCCATTTACGACACCATGAATTTTATAAAATGCGATGTTTCCACCATCTGCGTGGGCATGGCGGCGTCGATGGCGGCCTTCCTGCTGGCGGCGGGAACCAAGGGAAAGCGTATTGCCCTTCCCAATTCCGAAATCCTCATTCACCAGCCATTAGGCGGAATGCAGGGCCAGGCGACGGATATTAAAATCCACGCCGAAAGGATTATAAAGATAAAAGAAAAGTTAAACCGAATTCTTGCCGAAAAAACCGGACAGACCTATGAACGCATCTGCGCCGACACCGAAAGGGACAACTTCCTTGACCCCATGGCGGCCCTTGAATACGGACTGATAGACAAAGTTTTAGAAAAAAGGCAGTAGTTAATGGAAAACAACAAGAATACCGGTAAAAACTGCGCCTTCTGCGGCAGATACACCGAAAACCCCGTCAAGCTTAAAATAGAGGGACGGAACATGGAATTTTGCAACGACTGCATTTCCATCTGCACGGCCATAACCTACGAATACGAGGACATGATGGCCGATAAGACGGGCAAGGTTAAGCAAAAGCCCATACCCCTCCTTAAACCTGCCGAAATCAAGGCAAAGCTTGACGAATATGTAGTAGGGCAGGAGGATGCCAAAATCTCCCTGTCGGTAGCGGTTTACAACCACTACAAGCGTATCAACTCCCTTCTGGCAAAGCCCAAAAAGAAGGGCGAGGAACAGCCGGCGGACGACGTAAAGCTTTCAAAGTCAAACGTGCTGCTGCTCGGCCCCACCGGGGTGGGTAAAACCCTGCTTGCCCAGACACTGGCGGATATATTGTCCGTTCCCTTTGCCATAGCCGATGCCACCACCCTTACCGAGGCAGGCTATGTGGGCGAGGACGTGGAAAACATTCTGCTTAAGCTGATTCAGGCTGCCGACTATGATATATCCAAAGCGGAGCGGGGAATAATTTATATCGACGAAATCGACAAAATTTCCCGCAAGTCTGAAAACCGCTCCATCACCCGGGACGTGTCGGGTGAGGGCGTTCAGCAGGCGCTTTTGAAAATTCTTGAAGGGACGGTTTCAAATGTCCCCCCACAGGGCGGCAGAAAGCACCCCAATCAGGAATTTATACAGATAGACACCACAAATATACTGTTCATCTGCGGCGGAGCCTTTGACGGCCTTGAAAAAATCGTGGAAGAACGCTTAGGCAAGCAGTCGATAGGCTATTTGTCAAGCGTTTTGACAAAAGAGGAACGGACAAAGTCCCAGGTGTTAAAGGACGTAACCCCCCACGACCTGGTGAAGTTCGGCATCATCCCCGAACTGGTGGGAAGACTGCCCATAGTAACCTCCCTTGATCCTCTTGACCGGCAGGCTTTGGTGAGAATACTCACCGAACCCAAAAACGCCCTTGTCAAACAGTATGCCAAGCTTATGGAAATGGACGGCGTAAAGCTGGAATTTGAAAGGGAAGCCCTTGAGAAGATGGCGGACAAGGCCATTACCCTCAACACCGGCGCCAGAGGACTCAGGAGCATAATCGAAAAAGTTATGCTTGGCTTTATGTTCTCCGTCCCATCCAGCACTGATATTAAGGAACTTAAAATCACCGCAGAAATGATTGCATAATCAAAACCCGTGGAAATCTTCCACGGGTTTTTTGATGTTTAATTTAAGGCAAATACAATAATACAACCAGAAGCATTATTCAATTATTTAAAAATATATAAATCGGCCCTATTATTTTTTCGCCTTCTATTGTTATTACAATACGGTTTGATTGGGTGCTAACATGGTAATCTGTTCCTAAGTTGAGGTAAGTGTCTTGTACCTCGATATATGATACCAGCTCTTTAGGATTACTAAAAGAACCATTAATGTAAAAGGTATAGTTTTCTCCCTCATATACCAAGAAACCGCCGTTTCTATCTAATGAAATTACACCATTTGCGTCCTCAACGGAATTAATACCAGAAAGGCTACTTAAAACGATCTGATGTGTCTTCCTTTTTGCTTCTACCGATATCTCAACATCACCTGTTATAACCCCCCCTGGAATGGTGAGGGTGCCGGTTTCGGTGTTCCACATGTATTCGTTGGCGGCAAGGGTAAAACCTGCAACCTTTACTGAAATAACCGAACCTTTAAGCTCGTAATACTTATCAGGAACAAAGGTTAGTTGTAAATCGTCATCGGGTAAAATTTCGCCACCGGGGCTGTTTACTTGACAGTTTGCAGCTTTAATGATATACGAAAACTTCTCGGGTTGTTCAGGTGAATTTGAAGCATTGTCGGGTAACTCATGCAAAATATCGGAATTATCATCAGTATCAGATATATCCGGAGCATTTTCTGTAACATCTGATATGTTGTCCGAAACCTCCGGGGTATCGTCCAAGTTCTCCGGGACGGCAATCAAATCAAGTGTTTTTACAGCAGTTCCGGCGAAAACCGATGTTGACTTTATGTTTGAAGTAGGTGCGATATCTATATCGGTGCTAAATGCAAAATAATACTCCCCATTATCGGTTTTAACACAGCCAAAATTGGTGCATTGGCAAACTATTCCGTCCACGGTAACCGTAAGGGGATTACGGGGAGAGGAGCATAGGGCATCTGCTATTTCGTTTATAACCTCATTTGCGCCTGACGACACCCAAAGGGTTATGTTTTCGCCACCCATGTCAATATGCCCGGCAGGTATTATTTCATAAAGACCGCCATTAAAATATCCAAAAGTATAACCGTTGTTTTTCATGACAACTCCATCCGGCAGACCCTGCCCGGTGGAAGCAATATATTCGGCATTTAGCAGGTTGAGGGTATTTTTTACCTCATTTAAAGCAGATGTATACTCCGCCTTTGCAATAATACCGTTGAAAACGGGAACAAGAACACCGGCAAGCAGAGCAATGATGGCAATAACAACAACCAGTTCGACAATTGTAAACCCTTTGAATTTCTTCATACATAACTCCCAATTTATGTAATATATGTTATATACAACAAAAAAATCCAAAAATCAATAGATAACGACAAAAAATCTATATAAAAATGTAATCAATTCATAATATCCTGTCCGACTGTTGTTGATTTGTTGATATTTGAGAGAAACACCAACAGATACCGCTTGATTGTTTCCATAAAAAATTTTTATTGCAAACACTCCGTTTAATATATTATAATATTTTAACAATAACTTTTAGGAGGGAACATCATGGCTTGCGACAATACCGTAAAATGTCCCTGCACTTATCCCTGCCACCGGAAGGGAAAATGCTGTCAATGCGTGGCATACCACCGAAAATACGGGGAGGTCCCCGGCTGTTTCTTTTCAAAAGAAGGGGAGCAAACCTACGACAGATCGGTAGAAAACCTGTATAGCGATATCAAAGCCGGCAAAAACCGTTAGATTTATCCGCCGCTGATAATATTTGCCGAATATGCAGGATGTTTGAATTATAATAAAAACCACCAAAGGAGGGCGTATGATGAAAGACTTTAAGGATTTTTTGGATACCATCAGCGATCCCATAAAAAGGGAGAGGATGGAAGGCATAATAAACTTTATCCGTAAATCCTTCCCAAAGCTTAACGAGGAAATAAAATGGAATCAGCCCATGTTCTCCCACCACGGAACATTTATCATAGCCTTTTCCATAGCCAAGCCCCATATAGCCGTAGCCCCCGAAGGGGTAGCCATAAACCGCTTTAAGGACGACATAGAAAAGGCAGGGTATTCCCATACGTCCGGAATGTTTCGCATCAAGTGGTCTGATAAGGTGGACTTTGACCTGCTTTATAATATGATAGCCTTTAACATTGAGGACAAAAAGGACATGACAAAGTTCTGGCGTGAAGGTTGAAAATAAAGCTCGCCGTATGCGATTGATGTTGTTATGCTTAACCGCCGGCAGGGGGCGGTTAATTACGCCGGAATTGTATGAAAAACAAAAGCTCCGTTAAAACAGGAGCTTTTATAAATATCCCTTCCATTTTGCCAAAAATGTGGTATAATATGTCAGACCAAATTAAAGGCGGGGAAGTTTATGCGGCAATTAAGGCTAATATTGGTTTTGCTTTTAACAATGGCGTTAATAACCTCCTGCGTATCGGCCGTCCCGGCAGATAATGAAAGTGCCGGCAGCGAAATGGCAGAAAATTCGACAAATTCCGAAAGCAGTATAAATATGACGGAAAGCGAAAGCTCGGAAAATGCCGAAAGTTCGGAAAATGCCGAAAGTTCGGAGGAAAGTTTGTCCCAACCGGAGGACGAAAGCATATATGCCTCCGAAGGCTCGGAGGCTGTATATGTGCCGACTGCGGAGGATTTCTACCTGCGGATAGACCAATTCCGCCAAAGCCTTGATGGGTTTATGGGAGCAAAGCTTGATTTTGGCTTTTGCAAATGGTTATCCGCCGCTTTCGGCCTTGAGATTTTGGAGGAAATATCCGAATCGCTGGAAAATGAAAGTTACGGCTATGAAATGTTTTACACCCTTACTGGTATGACCGGAAAGGTGCTGTATGACGAATATCTTGACAGATATAACCCTCAAAGCCCCTATTTTGCCGGAAATATTACCAAACTGACACCCAAAAACGGGGACAAAACGGTAATTACCATTGCCGGGGACATATCCCTTGCCGACAACTGGCGGAATGTGGATAATGCCGTCAAGTCCGGGAAAACCATAACCGACTATATCGACCAAAGGTATGTAAACCAGCTTATATCATCCGACATTGCGGCAGTAAACAACGAGTTTACCATAAGCAACCGGGGTGCCCCGCTTGTAAGCAAAAAATATACCCTAAGGGCAAAGCCGGAAAACATAGATATGTATAAGCAAATCGGTGTTAACCTTGTTTTCCTTGCCAATAACCATATTTACGACTATGGTAAAGACGCTTTTCTAGACACCCTTGACCATCTTAAAGGGGCCGGGATTCACTATGTCGGTGCGGGGAAAAATCTGCCGGAGGCCATGACACCTAAGTATTTTATTATAAACGGACGGAAAATAGCCTTTGTGGCCGGCAACCGGTCTGAAAAATATATATTAACCCCCGCCGCAGGGGAAAATTCACCGGGAGTGTTACGGTGTTACGAAACCACCCTTATGAAACAGGCCATTGCCGAGGCAAGGGAAAACGCCGATTTTGTTATTGCCTACCTTCACTGGGGGGACGAATTTGTCCACCAGTTTAATTCCACCCAGCAGTCCCAGGGTTACGAATACATAGATGCCGGGGCGGATGTGGTGGTGGGTTCCCACACCCACTGCTTACAGGGGGCGGAATTTTATAAGGGAAAACCCATTATTTACAGCCTGGGCAATTTCTGGTTTTCGGGCAACACCGAGGAAATGGCAATGCTTAAAATAACCATAAACTCCGACGGCAGTGGGGAATATAACATACTTTTAGGCAGGGAACACTACTTTTCCACAGTATGGGCCGAAGGTAATCAGCTGAAAAGCCTTACCGACTTTTTTATAGGTCTTTCAAAAAATCTAAAGGTCGGGGAAAACGGCCTGTTATTGCCTGATAATTAAACTAACTTAAATAAAAACCGGGGTAACGTAATGCATTTTGTCAACGCAAAGGGAATACTATCACCAAATAACGGCATGAACATATACCGTGGATGCACCCATGGTTGTATATATTGCGACAGCCGGTCGGTGTGCTACCAGATGAATCACGATTTTGAGGACATTGAGGTTAAGCAAAACGCCCCGGAGCTGCTTGAAAAGGCGCTGCGTTCCAAGCGCAGACGGTGCATGATAGGCACCGGCGCAATGTGCGACCCTTATATGCACTGTGAAGAAAAGCTGTTTCTTACCCGCAAATGCCTTGAAATTATTGAAAAATACGGCTTCGGTATTGCCATTCAAACCAAGTCCGACAGGGTGCTTGGGGATTTGGATCTGCTAAAGCGGATAAACCAAAAGGCAAAGGCGGTGGTTCAGATGACGCTGACCACCTATGACGAGGAGCTATGCAAAATAATCGAACCCAAGGTTTCCACCACCAGAGAAAGGTTTGAAGCATTAAAGGTTTTACGGGACAACGGTATCCCCACGGTGGTGTGGCTTGATCCCATTCTCCCGTTTATAAACGATACCGAGGAAAACCTGCGGGGAATACTCGGTTACTGCTTTGAATCTAAGGTTAAGGGAATTATCTGCTTTAATATGGGGGTAACCTTGCGAGAAGGTGACAGGGAATATTTTTATAAAAAGCTTGACGAGCATTTCCCGGGTTTAAAGGAAAAATACCACCAGAAATATGGCTTTGCCTATGAGGTGATCAGCGACAATAATGCAAACCTAATGAAAATTTTCCGTGCCGAATGCAAAGCCAACGGCGTTATGCATGAATCTTCCGAAGTTTTCGAATACTTGCGCCATTTTCCCGAATATGAGGTGGAGCAGTTAAAGTTGTTTTAATTGATAGCTATATTTAACGCTTATGCATGGTCAAAACCGTATAATTAAATAAAAAGCGCCTCCCCCCACATGGAAAGGTAAAATACATATAAAAATAATACGGCAGGCTATACACGCCTGCCGTTTTTGATTTGCTATCTGAAGGTTACCTCGTTTATATGGGGTATCACATTGCCTTTCCATTTGAAAACAATTGCCATTACCCCTTCCGTAAGGGTAAAGGTGTTATAATAGCCGTCAAGGCTGCCAAGGATTGTTTCATTATCCCCGGACACAGCCACCACGTCCGCACCGCAAAGCGTCGATTGCAGCACCGTCAGAACCGTCACACCTTCGGGGATGTTATTTATACTTATATGCTCTCCTTCGGCAGGAGCAATCTCAGCCCTGTAAAACGTTGAAAGGTCGTTGTCAAACATTCTGAAAGCCTCGTGACCATACTCACCAAAGGGGTTGCCGGTTATTTCGGGGCAGGTTTCTTCCACATTTACGGCAAAATCCGAAACCGACATCCAGTAGTCCTGCTTTGACACCGAAATATATCTCACATACCGGCATTGAATGTCAAGGCCCGACAGAGCCACCAATTTTGAGGTTTGAATTTCCCCAACATTCACCCATTCCACGCCGTCCACCGAATATTGCATCTGCCCCCGGCGGATATAGTCAAGACCGTATGCATCGCAGCCCGATTTTAACACAATGTTGTGAACATGAGTCACCTTGCCAAGATCAAGCTTTATCCAATAACCCTCGGTGGCGCTGCTTGCCGACCAGTAGTAGGTCTTGTCGTCATCGTCGGTTGCGTAGCTTATACGGTAATTCTGATAACTTCCCAGCGAGCTTGAAGCCGTGGCCTTAAGCTTGGAAACGGTGGTTTTAATTTCAAGGGGATTTTTAGATTTAAGCCCCTCGCCTGCCTTTGCCAGCATGGCAGGTGCTTTGTCGTTTAGGAAGGGGGCTATAACATCCTTGCTGAAATAGACGGAATTTGCGTCATATCTCTCTTTAACAAAATAAAACTCCACCGCCTTTTCCCAAAAGGTTTTTTCGTCCTCTGCCCGCAGGGCGTCAATAAGGCTTATCCCCATCGCTGCCGTATCAGCCGCCTTGTCAAGCCAGGGGGAAATTTCGTTTATAAAACCTTCGTTTTTGTCCTTTTCCCTTATTTCAGCCACGGCTGATTGGAGTTTGGTAAAATAATCGTAAAGGGTATCGGTCGCCTTGCCGGTTTCTCCTTTGTTATATTCAATAATAAAGGAATTTATATATCTTGCGAAAGCCGTAGAATCCTTGTCGCCGTTTAAGTTGGTTGCAAAGGAGTTTTCGCTGAACATTAAAACCGAGTCAAAGGTTTCCGGGTGAAGGGTGTTTATTGCGGCATGGAAGGAATCCTTATAGGAATATTTATCGGGATTCCACAGGTAATTGGCAAGGGTGAAAAGGGGGATTTTTGCTGCTTCCGCCTGGTTCATGGGGTTGGAAAGAAAGCCGCATACCTCATTTACCAGGTTTTTTGAAAGATTTTTCACTCCGTCTGTAAACAGATGGTTGGGCGCCCAGTCGTTTACGGGATAATTCCACCACAACAGCATTTTCCGGCCGTAGGTGGAGTTGGGTTTGTCGAAGTCCCCCATAGATAATTTAAGGTCAATGGAAGGCCCCGTCCACATAACCAAAACCTTGTCGTTAAGGTTTACGGCGACGGTGTTGGTATATTCGGCCGTTACGGCGGTGTCAAGATATTCGGCAAATATGGTTATAAGCTCGGCAAGGTCTGTATGCTTTGCATAAAATTCCTCACGAAAATCGTTTACCAGCCTTGCGTGGTATGATGCCGTTTCGGCGGTGCGGACAGGGAGGTCGTCAAGAAGCAGGGCAAAATGCCTGACGCCAAGGGCGTATAGCATGTCGCATTTTTCAATAAGCTTTGCCTTGTCGGCTTCATATCCTGAGCCGAAATCCATATCCAACCCCGGGGAAATGGCATAAACAAAGTTTACATAATTTCTTTTGCAGGTGTCTATAAGTTCTCCAAGTGCTTTCTTTTCCTTGTCGGTATAAGGCTCTCTCCATTTTTCCCGGTGCTTGGGATCATCCTTGGGGGCATACATATAGGTGTTCATTTTATATTTGCCCAAAAACTCTATAATCGACAGCCGGTTTTGGTTTGACCAGGGTTTGCCGTAAAATCCCTCCACCACCCCACGGATAGGGAAAGCGGGGGAATCTTCTATTTCCGCCATTTTAAGCTTATTGCCGTAAAGCATCTGCCGGAAAGTCAAAACGGCATAATGCTGACCGGCATTCCCGGATGACGAAATAACCATATTTTCCCCGGTGGTGTTGATGTAATAACCCTCACCTTCGGGGGATATTTCATTTTTGCTCCCAAGGTAGATTTTAACACGGGCATTGGCATTAATTTCAATGCCGTTGGCCTTGATAAACTCTTTAAGCAGGTCTAAGGCATTGTTATTTGTGGTTTCGTCGGATATTATTTCAACCTTGTCAAGGACAATAACCTGATTGGTTTCGGTCATATTCTTCACTTCCGGATATATAATAATTTTTTCGTTATCGGGTAAGATCACCGGCTCGTCATAAGCCTCGGAACTTTCGGTATCAACGTCGGGTGGACTGGCGCAGGAATACAATAAAATTAAAATAAAAGCTAAAAAACAAATTAAAATCCTTCTCACTATAACCTCCGGAGGGAAAAAGAAAAAATAAATTTATATGATTATATCATTTTTCCATGATAAAAACAAGATGTATGTTTTCGTCCTAATAAATGAAAACCCCCTGTGGTTTAACACAGGGGGTAAAAGTCAGGATATAGGGAAGTAGTGGATGAAAACAATATAATTTAACTCAATCACGTCCCCCTCCTTTATTTCGGCCAAAACTCCGTTTTCAGGGGTTTCGCCGTTAAGGGTGACCACCCATGCTCGGGTGTAGGAGTTGTCGGGGGCATCGTAAAAGTCAAAGTCACCGACTTTAATAAAATTTCCGTCAAAGAAATAATCAATTTTACCCGCTTTGGTAAGTGCGGTCAACACCCCGTCGATGGTGGGTGTTCCGAGAGCATATTTGTATGAACTGTTCTCGTAAACAACCCCCGAAAAACCCGATTCCGAGTCGGCCACGGTTATTTTTACCGTAACCTTAAGTGAGGGTGTTTTATCAGAGCAGGCGCAAAGGAGGAGTGAAATTAGCAGGAAACAAGCGATAAGCTTTCTCATACCGCTACTCCTTTTTATGTATATTTATTTACTTATCAGCGTCATTACCCAGTCGGTGAAGGCCAGCATGGCTGGTATGGTTACCACCGAAAACAGGGAGGTTACTCCGATACAGGAGGCGGCAAGGGGGGAATTGGCTTTATACATTTCGCAAAACAGCGCCGAATTTGCGGCGGTGGGGACGGCTGCCATAATAACAAGCACGTATGTCAACCCCTGGTCAATGGAAAACAAAGCGCAAATTGTAAGCACGAACAAGGGCAAAAGCAGCAGTCTGGCAAATGCAAAGGTGTAAAGCTTGCGCTTGAAAAGGTTTGTAAAGGGCTGGTTGCAAAGTATTGAACCTACAACAAGCATTGACAAGGGGAATGTCAGCTCGCCCACGGAGGCCACGGTGTTATATATGGGAGTGGGAAGCTGAATTGCAAGCACAAACAGTAAAATGCCTATGACCGAGGCAATGGTGCCGGGATTTACAAGGGCTTTAAGCAGCGCTTTCTGGTCCTTTTTTCCACGGTTAAGCAAATATACACCGTAGGTTCTTATGTAGACGTTAAACACAAGAGTAAAGGCCGCCCCGTAAAACAGCCCGTTCTGGGGGAATACGGCGGTGAGTATGGGAAAGCCCATAAAGGCGCAGTTACCGAAGATGAGTGAAAATTCAAGGGTTACCCGGTCTGCCTTTTCGTTGTTTTTAAGCAGTATTCTGGCAAGAACCGAAAAAGTCACATGGATGACTATCGAAGCCGCAATAATTTCAAGGGCGATAATCAGCTTTTCGCCGGTTATTTCGGTTTGGAAAGAGGCTATTATCAAAAAGGGATGGGTAATGTTAACCACAAAGTTTGAAAGCTTTCTCGTGGTGGGCAAGTCGATTATCCCTACTTTTCTTACAAAAACTCCCAAAAGGAGGATTAAGAAAAGGGGAATTATTACGTTTATAACCGATGTGATGGGGATATTCATGCCAAAAATCAAATCCTTTTTATGCAGTCTGTTGCATTTGTATTAATTTTGAAAAATATCTTCTTTATAATAGCATGGTGCGCATAAAATGTCAATAAAGGTCGCAGGCAATAAATAAAAAAATAAAAGGGCAAAAAACTGTTGCTATGGCAGGTTAATATGTGTATAATAAATATAATAATCACATTTACGGAGGCCTGTATGAAGAAGTTTTTTTCAATGTTGATAGTCATGGCAATTTTGCTTCCGCCGTGTTTAGGTTGCATAAATGCTTATGCGGCCGAAACACCCAAGCCCTACCGGCGCGGGGATGCCAGCGGCAACGGAGTTATAGACATAGCCGACTATATAGCCGTCCGGCTTGACGTCTTAGGCG
The DNA here is from genome assembly GCA_050953105.1 of Eubacteriales bacterium. Classification (GTDB taxonomy): domain Bacteria; phylum Bacillota; class Clostridia; order Oscillospirales; family CAG-382; genus UBA1206. The sequence continues at coordinate 147,511 of JBMNMA010000007.1, forward strand.
TTTCGCCCCTGTCCGACCAGGCAAAAATAGCCGGCGACGTGGACGGAAACGGTGTGGTTGGGGTATCCGACTACATTTACATCAGGCTTCATATTCTTGGTGTAGCATATATAAGCGAAAATGAAACTGCAAGCAGGGTGGATGCCATGTATGACGGAATAGCCGACCGCACACTTGACAAGGTAAACGTGTTAAAGGGTAAAAAATATACCTATTCCAAAGCCCCCAGCGTAGATTATCCTGATGAAAGCAACGTTAAACTGACCGACGGAAAAATTTCCGAAAAGTTTGACAAAGATAACTGGGCAGGCTTATATATGCAAAACACGGCTGAAATTACCTTTGACTTGGGAGAGGTAACAAGCGGCCTTACCGACCTTAAGGTTTATGCACTTAACCAAAAGAGCTACGGTATAAGCCTTTACCCCAAAATGGATGTTTCTGTTTCAAAAGACGGTAAAGATTATAATTATTTAAACACGGTTAACGCCCCAAGCGACGTTTCCGATGACGAAAACTTCTTTTACGAACTTAACCTTCAGGACACCTTCTCGGCAAGATATGTCCGTCTTACTTTTTCGGGCAGGACACCCACATGGTTCTTCATTTGCGAAGTTGAACTTTATTCTTACGGCGAAAATTATGAAGATAGCTATTACGGTCCATTTAAGCCTGAAAAAATAACCACCCCCAAATACTGGAATTCCACCGATTCCGACTACGACACAAGCAAAAATATGATAAAGGGACTTTCATATCAGATAAAGCCCCTTGTACCTATTAAGGAAGCCCACCAAACCGATTATTACAACGCAAAGGTTACAAACAAGGCCCTTACCGACGGAGTTAAAACCTCCTCCACCAGTTATTCAAACTCCGCCTATTTCCACTTTACCCAGTCGGAAGGACGGTTTATCCTGTTTGATTTGGGCGCTCTTTCAACAGTAACCTCATTTAACGGCGAATTTTTAATGGATTCAGGCACCGGCATTACTCCGCCCACAAGGGTTGCGGTTTATGTTTCGGAAGACGGGGAAAAATTCGGCAAAGCGGGGAGCGCCAGGTTTACCGCCCCCACTACAAATCAGGTATTTAAGGCCACCTTTAACTTTGATAAAAAATACAAAGCAAGATACGTTATAGTTTATATTCAAATTAATTCCCATGCCTGGTGCAGCGAGCTTGAAATTTTCGGCACCAAGAAGGTTCAATCCGACGCAGTTTCGGCTGCCGCCATCGACTATGTAAAGGACGCCAAGGAGGGTAACTTTGAAATAGGAGATAAAGACGGATACCTTATGCCCAAGGATTTTATGGGCGTAAACAACGTGCTGCTGTCTTACCACTGCTTAAGAAGCGACACCGGAGCCCATAGGGAAGAAGGGCTTATAACCGTTGATGAATACCTCCCCTATGTTGGCTACTACGATAAAAACAATGTCCTCAAAGACACCTTTATGGACGGCTTTTTATATCTTCCCTACACCGCTTTCAACTATTCCGACTACGGCGGTTCATTGGAAGGCTGGAAATTCTATATAGAAAACCAGTTTACCCCCGACCGTAACGTTGATGCTTTGAACAAAGCGGTAGGTCAGGTTAAAACACAGCTTAATAAAAACGATTACAAGGTTTCTGTATTCTTTTCAATTCTTTATACCTTCAGAAAATTTCAAAGCGGTAATGTCAATAACTTCGGGGATCTTGACGGCGACGGAAAGAACGAAAACTTTAACAATATTGAAGACCGTAAAAAAGCAATAAAATGGATTATCGACCAGCAGATTGAAAAGTTCAATACCGGCAATTACGGCAACCTGGATCTTAAGGGCTTTTACTGGTTTGAAGAATCATTAGGTGGCGATACCCATGATAAAGAGCTTGTAAAATATGCAGCCGATTATCTCCACTCGATGGGCTATGTTCTGTTTTGGATACCCTGGTACAGGGCTTCCGGCTACGACAAATGGGAAGAATTCGGCTTTGACGCCGCCTGCATGCAGCCAAACTACGCCTTCAACGGCGAAATTCCCATTTCCCGTCTGTATGACAATGCCGCATACGCCAGAGCTTTGGGTATGTGCGTTGAATTTGAAAGCGACGGCACATCCTATGCAGCGGTTAAGAAAATAAAGGATTATCTCTATGTGGGCATTGAAACGGGTTATATGCACGCCGTTAAAATGTATTATCAGGGCGGTGTGCCGGGGGATATTTACAACGCCTATAAGTCCAAAGATCCCTATGTCCGCTCCGCTTATGATGAAATATACCTTTATTCAAAGGCAAAGCTTACAAAGAGCGACTTTTATCAGGTGGGGGCGGTTGACGATCCCTATCTTAAATCCTCTGACAGTAAAGGGGGAAAATACACCGGGGTAATTGCCGTTGACACCGATTATACCTGCAAGATAAGGGTAGCCGTTTCACCCAAATACGGCACATTAAAGCTTAATTACAACGGCACCTATGAATATATTCCCTTTGCCGGATTTAAGGGAACCGATACCTTTACCGTTTATGCCGACTTCACCACAAAGGTATCCGGCACCATCACAATTACCATTAACGTAAACTGACAGGTTATTTATGGAAAGCTTTGGCGTTTTAGCCGGAAAATACGATATTTACAATTCAGCCGACTACGACAAATATGCCGCCTTTGTCAGGGACGCCTTTGAAAGCAATGATATTGAAATAAAGGAAGTCCTTGACTTAGGCTGCGGCACCGGCGAAATGTCGGTAAGGCTTTCGGATATGGGGTATAGCGTTACCGCTCTTGACAACTCCCCCGAAATGCTATCGAAATTAATTGAAAAAATAAACGGCAGGGACATTCTGCCGGTGTGCCAGGATATGAGGGATATTGACCTTTTCGGCACAATAACCGGGTGTATTTCCACCTTTGACTGTCTAAACTATCTGCAGACAACGGCGGATATCAACCAAACCTTTTCAAAGGTAGGCCTTTTTATGGAAAAAGGGGGTGTATTCGTCTTTGACGTAAACACCGACTATGCTTACGAGCATGTCTATGCCGACAACAGCTATGTTTACGAATCGGGTAAATCCATGCTTGTCTGGCGGAATTTTTACAACAAAAAGACAAAAAAATGCGCCTTTTACCTCACCTCTTTCGATTATGTTAAGGGCAAATATATCCGGACCGACGCCACTCATATCCAAAAAAACCATTCACCTTTAGTTATCGAAAAAGCGGCAAAAAACGCCGGATTTGACATTATAGGCATTTACGGGGGACTTGACAAAACACCCCTTAATAGTGAAAACCCAAAAGCATACTACGTTTTAAGAAAGAACAGGCAACTCTGATGGCACGTATAATAAGAGCAATTACAAGAGACGGTTCGGCAAGAATAATTGCCGAAGATTCAAAGGATATAGTTCAGGAAGCAATACGCATCCACGACACCACCCCCGTCTGCTCCGCAGCGCTGGGCAGGGTGCTTACCGCCGCATCTTTAATGGGAACGCTTCTTAAAGATGAGGAAGATGCTCTCACCCTTTCTTTCCGGGGCGACGGCCCGGCAGGTAAGATTGTGGTTTCTTCCGACTGGAAGGGTAACGTGCGGGGATTTATTCAAAACCCTCATGTTGACCTTCCCCTAAAGCCCAACGGCAAGCTTGACGTTTCGGCGGCGGTGGGCAGGGGAGAGATGTATGTCAACCGGGAAACGGGTGAAGGGCTCCCTTATTCGGGAATATCGAAAATTGTATCGGGCGAAATTGCCGAGGATATGGCTTACTACTTTGCCTCAAGCGAGCAGGTTCCCACCCTCTGCGCTTTGGGGGTGCTGGTGGATACCGACTGGTCCTGCCTTGCGGCAGGGGGTATTCTAATTCAGCTGATGCCCTTTGCGGACGAAAAAATAATCGATATAATAGAGGAAAATCAAAAAAACATTCCCTCTTTGACCAATCTGCTAAAAGAAAAATCCCTTGAAGAAGTGATGGGGGAATATTTAAAGGGAATAGAATTTGACGTTTTTGATGAAATAAGCTGCGGCTATGTGTGCAAATGCTCAAGGGACAAAACCGACCGGGCGCTGGTTGCGCTGGGCAAGGAAGAGCTTGAGAAAATGGTGGAAGCCGGCGAAAATATCAATATTAACTGCCAGTTCTGCGACAAGAAATATGTATACACTCCCGTGGAAATAAAAAAGCTAACAGAGGTAATAATATGATTAAGGGAAGACTTGTTTATAACAAAATAAAAGCAAAGGCAGACGGAGCGATATTCTTTGACGAGGTGTCCTCCTACTGGCTCACCGGTTTTCATTCCACCGACGGTGTGGTAATAGTGGACAATACCAAAACCCTCCTTTGCGTGGATTCCCGCTATGTGGAAGCCGCCCGTATCGCCAAGGCTAACGGCGAGCTTTACGGCGACGTTGAGGTAAAACTGCTTGAAAACGGTGTGTTTGACGCAATTAAGGCCTATTTCAAAGGGCAAACACTGGCTTTCGATTCGTCCTTCGTAACCGTTGCCCGTCTTGAACTGTTAAAGGAAAAGCTTGAAGGGTTTGATTTTGTTCCCTTAAATAACATCTGCGGCGAATTCCGTATGGTAAAATCCGCAGACGAGCTTGAAAAAATCAAAGCCGCTCAGGCCATAACCGACGCAGCATTCAGCCACATTTTAGGCTTTATAAAAGAAGGTGTCAGGGAAAGGGAAATCGCCGCCGAGCTTGAATATTTTGTCAAGAAAAACGGGGGCGACGGCATGGCCTTTGATACCATAGCCGTATCCGGTTCCAATTCCTCCCTCCCTCACGGAGTGCCGGGGGACAGAGTTATTGTTAAAAATTCGTTTATAACCATGGATTTCGGCGCAAAATATAAGGGCTACTGTTCCGATATGACCCGCACCGTGGTTTTCGGCAAAGCCGACGACGAAATGAAATTTATATACAACACCGTTCTTGATGCCCAGTTAGCCGCCATTAAAGCCGCAAAGGGAAATGTTATAGGCAAAGACATTGACAAGGTGGCAAGGGATATTATATCGGCCGCAGGCTACGGGCCGAATTTCGGCCATTCGTTGGGCCATTCCCTGGGTATCGAAATTCACGAATCCCCCAATTTTTCACCAAAATTCGACAACTCCATACCCTCCGGCGCAGTCATGACGGTGGAGCCGGGAATATACCTTGAAGGCAAATACGGCGTGCGTATTGAAGATATGGTTTACCTGACCGACGAAGGGAATGTTGATTTAACCAATTCCCCCAAAGAACTTATTGAAATATAAGTATTTTTCCAAAAAGGATTGACAAAAGACAAGGTTTAATGTAAAATTTCAGTAGATATTACGAAAGGAAATTATATATGGTTACAGCAGGTGATTTCAGAAACGGCCTTACATTCGAGATGGACGGAAATGTAATGCAGGTTATTGAATTCCAACACGTAAAACCCGGCAAAGGCGCGGCTTTTGTCAGGACTAAACTCCGCAACGTAATTGTTGGTTCCGTTGTGGAAATGACCTTCTCTCCCTCCGACAAATTCCCTACAGCGGTGGTAGAAAGAAAGGACATGCAGTACAGCTACAGCGACGGGGAACTTTACTACTTTATGGATATGGACACCTATGACCAGGTCCCCCTCAATGCCGACAAGCTCCCCGACAGCTTTAAATATGTTAAAGAAGGGGACGTTTGCCGCCTGGTTTCTTACAAGGGCAACGTTTTCTCGGTAGAACCCCCCACTTTTGTGGAACTTGAAGTTGTTAAAGCCGACCCGGGCGTCAGGGGCAACACCGCCACCAACGTCATGAAGCTTGCCGAAGTTGAAACCGGAGCCACCATAAAGGTTCCCATGTTTATTAACGAAGGCGATAAGATTAAAATCGACACCCGTACGGGGGAATATCTTGAACGGGTATAATCCCCTACATAACGAGGAAAGGAAAATCAAAATGAACATTTCAGAAAAAGCCGCCTATATCAAGGGCCTTATGGAAGGCATGAAGTTTAACACCGAAACCGACGAAGGCAAGCTTATCAAAAACATAGTCGAACTGTTGGAGGATATCGCCCTTTCGGTTCAGGACCTTGAGGACGAAACCGCAAGCATGACCGACTATATAGACGAGCTTGACCATGACCTCGCCGACCTTGAAGAAGAAGTTTACAGCTATTCCGACGAATACGATTGCGACTGCGACGACGATTGTTGCGACGAATGTGGCGATTACGATTGCTGCTGCGAGGAATGCGAAGAAGACGAAGGCGAAGACGAATAACATTCACCGCATATAACAAAAAGCTGTTCAGCTGAACAGCTTTTTTAATGAGAAAGGGATGATTTCGGTTTGACCCTACCCGAAGTGGTATATGACGTCCACACCCATATTTTTCCCGAACGTCTTGCCGAAAGAGCCGTTGAAAATATAGGCGGCTATTACGGTATAAAGATGGAAGGGAAGGGGACGGCAAAAGACCTTGAAAAAAGCCTTGAAGCAATACCGCAGTTCAGGTTTGTAATATCCTCCGCTGCGTTAAAGGCCGAAGCAATGGTTCAGGTCAACGACTATCTCCTTGAAGAAGCAAAGGAAAACAATTGTTTCATCCCTTTTTCTTCGGTTTATCCCCATATCCCCGTTTCCGACGCAGAAAAAGAGCTTGTCCGGGTAAAGGAAAAGGGGACAATGGGAATTAAGCTCCACCCGGATTTTCAGAAGTTTTATATAGACGACAGTCATGTGTTTGAAATATATAAAATCTGCCGGCAGCTAGACCTGCCCGTGCTTATTCATTTGGGTGACGAAAACACCGACTATTCCACCCCCACAAGGCTTTATAATGTTGTAAATAGATTACCCGACTTGAAGGTTATCGCCGCCCACCTTGGCGGATACACCGCCTGGGACGAGGCCGAAAGGGTGCTTTTAGGTGCAAACGTTTACACCGAAACCTCCGACGCATGGCTGGGGTTGGAGGGGGAAAGGATTGTCGAACTTTGTCGCAAACACGGCATAGATAAGGTTATGTTCGGCTCCGATTATCCGCTGGCTCCGCCTGAGGAAGTTTTGGAAAAATTCGACGCACTGCCTTTTACAAAGGAAGAAAAAGAAAAAATATATCAAAAAAACGCCGAAAGGCTGTTTTTCAACAAAAATTGACATAACAGGTGTATCATGTTTTTAAAGTCTTTTGACAACGACAAATACATTAGGCTGCAATCCGAAAAAATAAAGGAAAGAATATCAGCCTTCGGCGGAAAACTCTATCTTGAATTCGGCGGTAAGCTGTTTGACGACTATCATGCGTCCCGGGTGCTGCCCGGCTTTAAACCCGACAGCAAGCTGCAGATGTTAATGACCTTAAAGGACGATGCGGAAATTGTAATAGTCATTAACGCCTATGACATTGAAAAAAACAAAATGCGGGGCGACCTTGGCATAACCTATGATGCAGACGTTCTCCGCCTTATAGACGCCTTCCGTCTTGCCGGATTTTACGTTGGCAGCGTGGTACTGACACAGTATTCATCCCAGCCGGCGGCCACCGCCTTTTCGGCACGGCTTGAAAAGCTGGGAATAAAAACCTACCACCATTATTCCATAGACGGCTATCCAGACAACGTGCAGGGAATAGTGTCGGAAAACGGATACGGTAAAAACGAGTATGTAGAAACCACCCGTTCCCTTGTGGTGGTAACCGCTCCCGGCCCGGGTTCGGGCAAGATGGCGGTGTGCATGTCCCAGCTTTACCACGAAAATGCCAGAGGTGTGTCGGCAGGGTATGCCAAATTTGAAACTTTCCCTATATGGAATCTTCCCCTGAAACACCCGGTTAACATAGCCTACGAGGCCGCCACCGTGGACCTGGGGGACGTTAATATGATAGACCCCTTCCACTATGATGCCTACGGAATTATGGCGGTAAACTACAACCGGGACGTGGAAATCTACCCGGTTATGAATGCAATCTTTGAGAAAATTTACGGCTATTCCCCCTATAAATCTCCCACCGACATGGGAGTTAACATGGCGGGGTATTGTATTATCGACGATGAGGAAGTTAAGGAAGCCGCCCGCAGGGAAATTGTAAGGCGTTATTATGCCTGCGCCTGTGCCGAAAGAAAGGGACTTAGCGACCATTCCCTGACCGCCCGGTGCGAGCTGCTTATACGTCAGGCCGGAGCAAGCTTGGATGCAAGAAAAGTTGTGCCTGCCGCCCTTGAAAAAGAAAGGCTAACCGGCGCTCCGGCGGCAGCCATTGAGCTTAACGACGGCAGAATTATTGTGGGTAAAACCACATCCCTTCTCGGAGCATCCTCTGCCATGCTGTTGAATGCTCTAAAAGCCCTTGCCGGCATCGACGACGACGTTCAGCTTATCGCCCAGAAATATATCCAGCCCATTCAGGAACTTAAGGTTAATATCTTAGGCAACCGCAATCCCCGGCTGCATATGGACGAGGTGCTTTTGGCACTCAGCATTTGCGCATCCGACGACGAAAACGCTGCAAAATGCGTGGAACAGCTTAAAAATTTAAGCTACTGCGAAGCCCATTCCAGTGTAATTTTGTCCCAGGTTGACGAGAATATATACAGAAAATTAGGTATAAACCTTACCTGCGAGCCGGTTTATCAAACCAAAAAGCTTTATCATAAATAAAATAAAGGCCGTAAAACACCGTTTTTCTGATTCATGACCTTATCATAAAAAAGAATTGCGGCGAATTGCGGCCTTTTACAAATATCCTTTTAGGAGGATAAGACGATAAAAATCCGGTTATGGGTTTTCTGTCTTAACCTGACTGCCGTCACTTGTGGTTTCGTCCGGGATGCTTTCTGATCTCGGCGGTTCGTCTATAAGCGGCGAAGCCTGAGCCATCTGCAATGCCGGATCAATACCAGTCATGCCGGATATTCCAATTAAGGAACGCTTATCGGTCAACGGATAACGAAACCTGTTGACCGGTAAAGAAGGAAATTCCTTTTTCCTTCTTCTCTTCATAACCTTCATCCTTTCCGGACGTTAGTATTATGTTTCGGTAAAAAAATTATATTCGCACAAAAACAAATCAATTTTTTCAAAACAGGGGAAAAAATGGCATACATTTGCATTGATTTTGGTGACAAACGTATAGGCATTGCAAAAAGCGACGGAGTTCTTGCCACATCGGTGGGGACGATTGTCGTTACGGGAATGAACGATGCCGTTAAAAAGACCGCCGCCATGATTAAGGAACACAACGGCCACGTTGTGGTTATAGGCATGCCAAAAAACATGGACTCAACCGAAGGCTACCGGGCAAAGCGGACAAGGGAGTTTGCCGCAATGCTTGAAGCAGAAACCGGCATTACCCCGGTGCTGTTTGACGAAAGGCTTACAACAAGTCAGGCTTATGTTTATATGAATGAAATTGATTTTAAGTCTAAAAAAAGAAAAGGCGTCATAGACGCCCTTTCGGCAAAAATTATTTTACAGGATTATCTGGATTTTACAAAGGGCAGGGGATAATACTATATAAGCTTTTTGTATTCCCCGTCAACGTATAGCTTATACCAGGTGATAAAGGTTAAAATAACCCATATCTGGTGATATAAATCCGCCTTTCCCTTGCGGTGGTTTTCAAGAAGTTTCAGCGCCTCCGATGACACGATATAGTCGGTGGCGGTGGAATTTTTTATTATATCCGCTGCCCAGTCATACAGTTCGTCCTTAAGCCAAACCCGAACGGGGACCGGATAACCCAGCTTGGGACGAACGACGGTTTCTTTGTTTAACAAATCCGAAAAAGCATCCCGCAGAATATATTTTGTGGTATGCTTTTTTATTTTGTCCTTGTCGCAAAGCAAAGACGCCGCCTTGAACACCTCTTTGTCAAGGAAAGGAACCCTTGCCTCAAGGGAGTGAGCCATTGACAGCCTGTCTCCTTTGACAAGAATGTCCGACCTCAGCCAGGTGTTCATGTCACAATGCTGCATACGGATAAGGGGGGGAGAACCTGCCGATTCGGCGTAAATATCCCTTGTCCGCTGGGTAAAGTGAACCGACTTGTCGTAGGTTTTTAAAATATCCTTTTTGGCTTCCTCCGCAAACACAAAGGAGTTGCCCACAAAGCGTTTTTCAAGGGGGGTGCAGCCACGGATAAGAAAGTTTTTGCCCTTAACGCTGTCGGGTAGGGAATTGGCTATCATAAGGAGGGCTTTTCTTAAAAATGCGGGAAGGTGAGATAACGCCGCCGACGAGCGGACGGTGTCATAGATGCGGTATCCGCCGAAAAGCTCGTCCGAGCCTTCGCCGGTAAGCACCACCTTGACGTGCTTTGCCGCTTCCCGGCTTATAAGGTATATAGCCACCACCGAAGGGTCCGCCACCGGCGAATCAAGGTGGTAGATTACTTTTTCATAATTGTCGGTAAAGTCCTTAAGGTTGCATTTAACCTTAATGTGATTTATGTTCAGATGCTGGGCTATCTGTTCTGCGTCGTCGATTTCGCAGTATCCCTTAACGTCAAAGCCCACGGTAAAGGCTTTTATTCCCGGCTGAATTTTGGACGCCACCGAGGTAACTATGGCCGAGTCAATGCCGCTTGACAAAAACGCCCCCACCGGCACATCGGAAAGCAGATGGGCCTCCACCGATTTTTCCACCGCCTCACGCAAAGCCTTTTTCTTATCGTCATATTTAAGGCTCTTGTTTGGTGAAAATACAGCTTTGTAGTAGCAGGTTATTTCCTTGCCTTTTCCCGCAGTCATGTAATGGCCTGCCGGCAGTATGCTTATGTCCCCGGTTATTGTGTCGGGTTCGGTAACATACTGAAATGTCATGTAATGCTGAATTAGGGTTTTATCCACGCCGAAACCTTTATATGACGAATCGGCAAGGTATGCCTTCATTTCGCTTGAAAAAGTTATACCGTCCTTGGTTTCCCGGTAATACAATGGCTTAATGCCAAAGGGGTCCCGGCCCGCCATGATTTTATGTTCAACCTTGTCATAAATAAGAAAGGCAAACATTCCCCTTAAACGGTTTATAAAGGAGGGTCCGTATATGGAATAAAGCCGGACAATCACTTCGATTTCCGACCTGGTGGCAAATTTTTCGCCGTTTTTAATAAGCTCGTCCCTTAATGTGAGATAGTTATACACCTCTCCGTTGTAGACGGCGGTATATCTGCCGTCGGTAGAGGTGTAGGGCTGCTCGCCCCCTTCAAGGTCTATAATCGACAGCCGCCTGAAACCAAACCCGGCTTTGCCTTGAAAGACGCATTTGTCACTGTCCGGTCCCCTGTGGGCAATCAGTTCGGACATGGCCGCAAGATCGCCTTTCTCAACCTCGGTAAGGGGGGTATTGTATTTAAACATTCCTATAAAGCCGCACATATTAACCTCGTGCTATATTTTTGTCCCGAAAATTTATATATCCTGGGTATATTCGTCGTAAACGGTGTAATACCGCCTTATTACTGTAACAATAAAGAAAAGCATCACAATCAGTCTGGGGAGCACCATAAATGTATAAAGGGTGGGGATAATCAGGCTGACGGCGGTAAAAATCATATTCAAGCCGTATAGCGCATATCCTTTTCTTAATCCTTTATCAACCTCGTCTGATTTTTTGGCGTAGTTTAACAGATTGTCAAAGGCTTTTTTTATGAAAATAATATTGAAAACAGCATAAACCGTGACTGCAGCCGCCATTATAGCGGCATTTTTTACGGGGAATTCATATATAGATGCGATATCAAAGTTTTGATAAAGTTTAATTAAAACCGCCAAAGCTGCCTGAAAAACAAGGGCAAGCACAAAGGGAAGGGAAATAGATATTGCTTTTTGCCTGTTTGTTAGCCAAACGCCCTCCCAAATTAAAATTATCGCCACAATGTCGGGGAAGATATCGATTTTATTTACAAATATATCAAATAAAAACACCATGCCGATGGCGGTTAAGATGAATGAAAGCCTGAAAGCGTTAAGGTTATTGCTTTTCTTTACTACGGAAAAATCTTTTGCATAAACCTCTGAAATTGAGGATATAAAATTTTTATCTTTTTTAATTGTTTTAAAATACTTGTAAATCTCCCTTATCCACCAGATGCCTAAAATAAGGACGATAAGGAAGAACAAAATCACCGCATAAACTTTATAGCCCACAATTTCGTTTAATATGGGGGAGGCGGAAATATCAGTCATGGCCTCCACCTCTAAAAGGGCGACGGTGTTGGGGAGGACACAAAGAATGATTTTGGTTATATAAAACACAAGGGTTAAAAATTTAATGTTTGAAAGCTGGGATAAGGCGTCATAGCCCTCATACCGTTGCAGGAGGTATTCTATTCCGCCGAAAAAATCGGTAAAACAGGCAAGGACAAGCAGCACCTCCGCCACGCCGAAGGAAAATGTCATAAGCAGCGTCATGGAGGAATCGTAGGAAGCAAACCGGGCAAAGCAAATAAGCCTTAATGCCGATAGAATTGCAAGGTAAACAAGCTTTTGTGAAGCTAAGTAAAGCCTGTCGTCCAGCTTTGCCATGGCGGACAGTCCAAAAGCGACTAAAAGGTAGCCGATAAAGTCCGGGAGTATATCAAGCATATCAATATAGGGATTTGCCAGAAATACAAACCCTATAACCACAAGGGGAAAGTTTAACATCCTTTTGCCTTTGGCGTTGTTCATTCCCGACCGTTCCTTTCTTAAAATCATACGCTATTCCTTAGGCTTGTTTCGCTTGTTTTGCTTTTCTTTTTCCTTCTTTTCAAGGTTTTTAAAGTAGGCTATGTCCTTTTCGATTTGAGATGAGGTGGTTATCTTTGTAAAGCAGGTGTATAAAAACCACAGGTTCATTACACCCACAAAGTATCTGAAAAACAGTAAAAGCATGCTTAACGTGCCGGTGTTTATGGAGGGGATGAATATAACTATCAACGCCCATAAATAAAACACCTCCGACATATACAGCCGGCTTATGGCGCCGTTGGCAAGCCTTTGGGAGCCGCCCTCCTTTGCAAGCTGCCTTATGGCAAGTAAAAAGGAAATATGAAGGGAGGCCACTATGGCAAGGTAAGCGGCATAGCTGACTTTATAAAGCATCCCGTCACCTGACACTATTTCGAAAATGGCAAGGACGTTTACTATGGAATATTCAAGCCCCAAAACCGACAAAACCGCCGATGTTTTAAAGCTTTTGTTAACTTCGGAAAGTTTAAGAAAGCCAAAGAAAAGCAGCGGCCAGCCTATAAGCCCGCCTCCCATGGAGTCGAATATTATCATCAGATACCCTAAACAGACAATGCCGAATCCCATGTGATTTCCTTTCCTATGCGCCCTTTTCGTCCTTTGACATGCAGCATTTCTTGTATTTCTGTCCCGAACCGCAGGGGCAGGGTTCGTTGGGGCCGACCTTTTTCTTTTTAACAACGGTTATTTTTACTTTTTTGTCGCCCCTGCCCACCGTCATGTCGTTGGCGGCGGTCATAACCTGTTTTCTTTCTATGGGTTTGCGGGGAGCAACGGTAAGCAGCATACGCACCGTATCGGTCTTAATGCTGTTAACCATTTCGTCGAACATTTCGCCGCTTTCGATTTTATAAATTGCCAACGGATCCCTCTGGGCGTAGGCATTAAGTCCAACCCCGGTTTCAAGATCGTCCATGGCATCGATATGGTCAACCCATTTGCGGTCAACGTTTTCAAGGAGTATAATCCGTTCGATTTCCCTAAACCTTTCGGGGGTGAACACCTGCTCCTGATTGGCATATCTCTGCTTTGCCCGTTCCATAAGCATTTCGGTTATAGATTCGGCGTTAAGATTGCTTAACTCTTCCTGGGTGTAGTTGAAATCGTTTTTATCGCAGAGCACACCCATGAAAGTTGACCTTAAAGCGTCAAAATTCCACTCGTCGGGAACGTCGGAGGAGCAATACTGGGAAACGGCGCCGGTTATATAATCCTCAACCATTTTCCAGACGGTATTTTTAAGGTCCTTGCCGTCAAGCACATCCCGCCGCTGGGCGTAGATAATCTCACGCTGGCGGTTCATGATGTCGTCGTATTCAAGCACCCGTTTACGGCGTTCAAAGTTGGTGCCCTCAAGGCGTTTTTGGGCGTTTTCTATAGAGTTTGCAAGGATTTTTGCATTTATCGGCTGATTTTCGTCAAGGCCTAAGGCATTTACAACACCCATTATCCGGTCGGAGCCGAACAGACGCATAAGGTCGTCTTGCATGGAAAGGTAGAACCGGCTTGCACCCGGGTCCCCCTGACGGCCCGAACGGCCGCGCAGCTGGTTGTCTATACGGCGGGATTCATGCCGCTCGGTGCCAATGACAAACAATCCGCCTGCCGCTTTGACCTTTTCGGCTTCGGGAGCGATTTCGACCTCATACTGCTTTACCAGATCTCTGTAATGGTTGCGAAGGTCTATTATGCTTTGATCCTCGGTATGGGCATATCCGGTGGCTTCGTTAATCTGCCATTCCTCATAGCCTTCCGAGCGCATTTTGGCTTTGGCCATGAATTCGGCGTTGCCGCCCAGCTTAATGTCGGTGCCGCGGCCCGCCATGTTGGTGGATATGGTAACCGCCCCAAGCTTGCCGGCCTGGGCGATAATTTCTGCCTCTTTTTCGTGGTATTTGGCATTTAATACATTATGTTTAATGCCCTGCTTGGTTAAGAGCTTTGATAAAATTTCGGATTTTTCCACCGAAACGGTGCCTACCAGCACCGGCTGACCCTTGGCGTTGCATTCTTTTATTTGTTCAAGTATGTGATTGTATTTGCCATTGACCGTTTTGAACACCATGTCGGTGTGGTCGATTCTTATCATAGGACGGTTGGTGGGGATTTCCACCACGTCAAGGTTGTATATCTCCCTGAATTCGTCCTCTTCGGTTAATGCGGTGCCCGTCATGCCCGAAAGCTTGGTGTAAAGGCGGAAATAGTTTTGGAAGGTAATTGTAGCCTGGGTTTTGGATTCCCGTTCTATAGTAACCCCTTCCTTGGCCTCTATGGCCTGGTGAATGCCGTTGGAATACCGCCGGCCATACATAATACGCCCGGTAAAGGGGTCGACTATAAGCACCTGGCCGTCCTTGACCACGTAGTCAATATCCTTCTGCTTTACGCCGTGGGCGTGGATGGCATTGTTTATATAATGCATTATTTCCTGATTTTCGGCATCGCCTAGGTTTTCAACGCCGAAAAATCTTTCGGCCTTTTCAATGCCCTGCTTTGTAAGCACGGCGGTTTTGGCCTTTTCGTCAACAATATAGTCGGCATCAACGTCGTCATGGTCGGCCTTGGCGTCTATTTCCTTCATTTTAAGGCACTTCATCCGCTTGACCAGCTCATTGGTCTTTTCATACATCGGGTCGGATTTGTCGCCGGTGCCGGATATGATAAGGGGAGTTCTGGCCTCATCTATAAGTATGGAGTCAACTTCGTCCACAATGGCAAAGTCATGGCCGCGTTGGACAACCCGCTCCTTGTAAATGACCATGTTGTCCCTGAGGTAGTCAAACCCCATTTCGTTGTTGGTGCCGTAGGTAATGTCGGCGGCATAAGCGGCTTTGCGCTGCTCTATGGTTAAGCCGTGGATAATAAGCCCCACCGAAAGGCCCAAAAAGTTATATAATTTTCCCATCCATTCGGAGTCACGCTTGGCAAGGTAGTCGTTTACGGTAACAATATGCACCGCTTTGCCGTCAAGAGCGTTAAGATAGGCGGGCAGGGTGGCAACCTGGGTTTTGCCTTCACCGGTTTTCATTTCGGCAATACGTCCCTGGTGTAAGACTATGCCGCCTATAAGCTGAACACGGTAATGACGTGTGCCAAGGACACGGTCTGCGGCCTCTCTGACAACGGCAAAAGCGTCGGGGAGGATATCGTCCTTTGTTTCCCCGTTGGCTAGCCTCTGCTTTAGTATACCCGTCTGGGACTGAAGCTCGGCATCGGTCATTGCCTTGTATTTATCGGCAAGGGATTCTATTTTATCAACAGTAGGCAGCAGTTTTTTTATCTGCCTTTCGCTATATGTTCCAAACATCTTTGTAAACAATGACATATCAACGCCTGCCTTTGAAATATTATAATCTAAAACATAATACCATATATTCGCAAAAAAATACACCCCTTTTTGTAAAAATAATTGAAAAACAGGCAATATTGTGATAATATTAATCTGTTAACCTTAAATACCAAGGAAGGTGCCTTTTTAAATTGATAAACGTTGTGCTGCTTGAGCCCGAAATACCCCAGAATACAGGAAATATCGCCCGCACCTGCGTGGCAACCCATACAAGACTTCACCTTATTAAACCCTTCGGTTTTGAAATAACCGACCGGAACTTAAAGCGGGCGGGCCTTGACTACTGGCAATATCTTGACATAAATTACTACGAAAATTTAGACCATTTCAAAGCCGAAAACCCCGGCGCTGTCTGCCGCTATTATACTACAAAGGCCGAAAAATGCTATACCGAGGCAGATTACCCCGAAAACTGCTATCTTTTCTTCGGCAAGGAAACCAAGGGACTTCCCGAATGGCTGCTTACGGAAAATCAAAAGGACTGCGTCAGAATACCCATGTTCGGGGAGATAAGGTCACTTAATTTATCAAATTCGGTGGCCATTGCCGTTTATGAGGCACTGCGTCAGCAGGGATTCGGCGAACTTAACAAGGTCGGGAAATTTCCCGGAAAGGAATAAAAATGGACAAAAGCACTGTTGCCGCCATATCCACCCCCAAGGGAAAGGGCGGGGTGGCAATGATAAGAATAACCGGGGAACAAGCCTTTGAGATAGCCTCAAAGGTATTTGTGCCTGCGTCAAATAAGGAACTTTTGTCCTATAAACCCAACACCGCCATATACGGCAGATTTTTCGACGAAAACATACCCTTTGACGACGGAATTGCCATTTTATATAAAGCTCCTGCCTCCTTTACCGGGGAGGATACGGTGGAGCTGTGCTGTCACGGAGGTGTGCTGGTTACCCAAAAGCTGCTTTCAGCTGTCTTTGCCGCCGGAGCATACCCTGCCGGAGCAGGGGAGTTTACCAAGCGGGCCTTTATAAACGGCAAGCTTAAATTATCAGAGGCTGAGGCTATCGGCGGAATTATAGACGCAGTTTCGGAAAAGCATTTGAATATTTCACTTCTTCAGCTTGAAGGTTCGTTGAGCCGTAAAATATCTGATATATATTCCCGGCTTGCCTTTCTTGCATCATCGGTGTATGCCTATATCGACTACCCCGACGAGGATATGACCGATATCCCGCCGGAGGAAATGAAAAAGATTTTAACAGGTATTTATTCGGAACTTGACACCCTCCGGCAAAGCCGCAAATACGGCAGGGCAATTTCCGAAGGGGTGTCCGCCGTTATTGCAGGACGTCCGAATACGGGTAAGTCCTCCCTTTTAAATCTTCTTTCGGGGAGCGAAAGGGCGATAGTGACTGATATCGAAGGCACCACCCGGGATGTTATTACCGAAAAAATCGTGGTTGGGGATGTGGTGCTTAACCTTTCCGACACCGCAGGAATAAGAGACGGTGGCGACATTATAGAAAAAATAGGCATTGAAAAGTCGCAAAAAGCAATAAACGATGCCGAAATTATAATTCTTGTTTTTGAAAACCGCCTTACACAGCAGGACATGCACGTTGTGGAGCTTATTAAAAAAGCAAAAAAAGAAAACTCGGTCATTGCTTTATACAATAAAACCGACCTTGAAAAAGCCGAGCCTGCCGGCATTTTCAAATACGAAATCCCCTTTTCCACAAAAACCGGGGAAGGAAAGGCCGAGCTTGAAAAAGCCATTGCCACCCTCTGCGGCGAGGGGGATGTTACCGACAATTCCACCATCATAACCTCCGCCCGGCAGTTTGCCGCCATAAAAAAATCAATGGAGCATATTCAAAACGCCATTTTTTCTCTTGATTCCTTTACCCAGGACATTGCGGGAATGGATATCGAACGGGCAATGGCACAATTAAGTGAGCTTGACGGCCGGCAGGTAACCGAAGAAGTGGTTAACAATATTTTTTCCCATTTCTGCGTGGGAAAGTAAACGGAAATTCGAGGAAAACTAAAATATATGAACGATCTTGTATATGACGTAATAGTGGTTGGTGCGGGACATGCGGGAATAGAAGCCTCCCTTGCCGCCGCACGGCTGGGTTTAAAAACCGCCGTGTTTACCCTTAATATAGACCTTGTGGGGAACATGCCCTGCAACCCCTCCATTGGCGGCACTGGAAAGGGACATCTGGTGTTTGAAATTAACGCCCTGGGGGGCGAGATGGGCAAAGCCGCCGATGCGGTGATGCTTCAGTCGAGAATGTTAAACTCCTCCAAAGGCCCTGCCGTCCATTCTCTGCGGATGCAGGCCGACCGGGCGGCATACCGCAACTATATGAAAAAGGTGCTTGAAAACACCCCCAACCTTACATTGGTTCAGGCCGAGGTTACCGATATTTTACTTGAAAACGGCGTTGTCTGCGGCGTTATGACCGCTTTCGGCATGAGATATTATGCAAAGGCGGTTATTATGGCTACCGGCACATCACTGGCGGGCAAAGTCATAGTAGGGGAGACCTCCTACCAATCCGGTCCCGACAACACCCTGCCTGCCACAAGGCTTGCCAAGAATTTAACCGACATAGGGGTTAAAATTGTCCGGTTTAAAACAGGCACCCCTCCCCGTGTCCACGCCGACAGCCTTGACTATGACGAAATGGAAATTCAGTATGGTGACGAGTTTCCCAAACTCTTTGCCTCCGACGACTACGGGGTTAATCTGCGCTGCTGCTATATAACCTATACCAACGAAAAAACCCATGAAATCATTCGTAAAAACCTCCACCGCTCACCCCTATTCGGCGGTGAGATAAAGGGAACCGGCCCCCGCTACTGCCCCTCCATAGAGGATAAGGTGGTGCGCTTTGCCGACAAGGAACGCCATCAGCTTTTCATTGAGCCTATGGGCCTTGATACCAAGGAGATGTATATTCAGGGGTTGTCCTCCTCAATGCCGGAGGACGTTCAGCGGGAAATTGTCCATTCCATAAAGGGGCTGACAAATGCAAAAATAATGCGCACCGCCTATGCCATAGAATACGACTGCGCCGATCCCACCCAGCTAAAACCCACCCTTGAGTTCAGGGACATTCCCGGCCTTTACGGTGCCGGCCAGTTTAACGGCTCGTCAGGCTATGAGGAGGCGGCGGCCCAGGGACTTATCGCCGGCATAAACGCCGCCCTTAAAATTAAAGGGAAAAGCGAGTTTATTCTGTCAAGGGGCGAAGCCTATATCGGCACCCTTATAGATGACCTGGTTACCAAGGGCACCAACGAACCCTACCGGATAATGACCAGCCGTTCGGAATACCGCCTTTATCTGCGTCAGGATAATGTCAAGCGGCGGCTTATGCCAAAAGGCCGTATGATTGGACTTGTTACCGACGAAGAATACGAAAAATTCCTTAAAGATGAGGAGCTTTTAAACAGCGAAATTCAAAGGCTTAACGCCGAAACGCTAAAATCCACCGATTCGGTAAACGATCTGCTTGTATCAAGGGGATATGACAAACTGTCCGGCGGTATTAGAAAGGACGAGCTTTTAAAGCGGCCGCTTATTTCCATCTGGGACATTTACAATCTTGACGGCACAGCGGATATCCCACGTCATATTGCCGAACGGGCGGAAATTGAGATTAAATACGAAGGCTATATCAAAAAAGAACTGGCCGATGTTGAACGGTTTAAGCATCTTGAAGAAAAACAAATACCTGCCGACATTGATTATTCCAAAATAACCGGCCTGCGTATAGAGGCAAGGCAAAAGCTTGAGAAATTCAGGCCCGAATCGGTGGGCAGGGCGTCGAGAATTTCCGGCGTTTCACCGGCAGACATTTCGGTGCTGCTTATATACCTTTCGCAGAGAGGGAAGAGAAATGGTTGACATAATAAGAAAATACTCCCCCGTTCCGCTTACACCGGAACAGGTAGACCTAATGCAAAAGGTGGCCGAAAGGCTTGCCGAAAAAAACAAGGTGGTTAATCTGACGGCCATAACGGATGAAAACCAAACCGCCGAACTGCATTTTATCGATTCAATTTACCCTGTTTCAACTGGGCGTATTTCGGGCAGGGTGCTTGACGTGGGCAGCGGCGGAGGTTTTCCGGGAATTCCCGTTGCCATAGCCACTGGCTTAAACGTCACCTGCCTTGACGCCACCCGTAAAAAGCTTGATTTTATTGACGAAACCGCTTCTGCCCTCGGTTTGGTTAACATACACACCCTCTGCGGCCGGGCGGAGGAGCTGGCACAGGACAAAAAACATCGTGAAAAATATGACACAGTCCTTTCCCGGGGTGTGGCAAGGCTTAATGTCCTTTGCGAATGGTGTATGCCCTACGTCAAACTAAACGGCTGCTTTATAGCCATGAAAGGCTCTAACGCAGGTGAGGAAGTTGCCGAAGCGGAAAACGCCATAAAAACCCTAGGCGGCGAACTGGTAGACATAATTCAATATAAGCTCGAACTTTCGGGACACGTCCATTCCCTTGTTATAATTAAAAAAGTCAAACCCACACCAACGGTTTATCCAAGACGCAATTCCCAGATTATGAAAAAGCCCTTGTAAAAAGGAGTTAAATTATGCTTAACAAAGACGGACTTACCGAAGAGGAATTTTTAAAGCAATACGATCCGTCAAAGTGGGAGCGTCCCTCGGTTACGGTGGATGTGTTTTTGTATTGTGTCAAAACAGAATCGGTTTTGCTTATAAAGCGGGGTAATCACCCCTTTATGGGTAAATGGGCGCTGCCCGGAGGATTTTTGGAACCTGACGAAACCGCCGAGGTTGGGGCAAAGCGGGAGCTGTTTGAGGAAACAGGGGTTAAGATAGAAACCGTAAAGCAGCTTTATACCTGCTCCGAACCAAAGCGGGATCCCCGCACCCGTATAGTTACTGTGGTTTTTATGGCGTTCACCGACGACGAGTTTTCAAAAGCTGGGGACGACGCCGACGATTCGGCCTTTTTCAAAATAAAAAGGGAAGTTATCGAAGTAAAAGGCAATACCGAATCCGGGCGGATCAGATTAAGCTCCCAAAAGGAATTAATATCTTTTATATATAGGAAAGAAAACACTTCCTTGCCCTATCCTGCCGATCCGGTTTTTGCCTGCTCAGGCGCAAACCGCCTTGCCGGTGACCACGCCGAAATTATTGCCAGAGCAATAGATTTTATCGAGGAATGGAAAAAGGGGCAGGCATAATAGATCAAAGATAGTAAGAAAACGGGCGGAAAACTCCGCCCGTATTTGTTTGATAAGTTATATTGCTCACTACGTTTGCAATTATATAAATTGACCTTCCCTGCGGAAGGCTAATTTAATTGAAAAAAGCACTTGCATACGCAAGTGCTTTTTCCTGGCAGGGATAGCTGGATTTGAACCAGCGGATGCAGGAGTCAAAGTCCTGTGCCTTAACCAGCTTGGCGATATCCCTATCCGACCGCTAAATTATACTTTACATTTTGCTTTTTGTCAAGTCTGAATTTATAACAGCCGCAATTTTTCCTTTTTTCTACTCTCATCCGGTAACACAAAAAAGCCGAAAAATGCCATAAATATAAGGAAAAAGCAATTTTGTCCCAGTATCATTGCAAAACGGGGCAAGATGGTAAAATATTTAAAAATATGTAATTTTGATTAAAGAATTTCTACTTTTCCTATTGACAAACCCCCATTGATGATGTTAAGATGTTAGGGAAATAATGGCCTATTATTTTGTTTGTTGCTGAAAATATCGAATTTAAGAAGTAAATGGAGGAATTAAAATGGCTGAAAAAGACACCAAGAAAGAAGTCAAAAAAGAAACGAAACAGTCTTTTTGGTTGAAGCGCATCTCAACTCCTGTGGGTCTGATAATCCTGTTTGCCGAACTGGCACTTGCGGTCGGAATCGGCCTTGTGGTTTGCCTGTAAAAAGCATTACTGCTACATAACCGAGTAAATTAAACAAAATACCACAAGGAAACCCCCATTTTGGATGGGGGTTTCCGCAAATTATCGCAAAATAATGTAAAACCCTGGGAAACGGGGGAACTCCAATGAAAAATCTGCTTGCAATGAGCGCCCGCCGGGGCTTTACTTTAGTGGAGCTGGTGGTTACCATGGCGCTGGTGGTTACCATTTCGGCAACCGCCATCGGCATTGTGGTGATAACTTCCAAAACAGTAGGCACCGGTGAAAATCTTTATGCCCGCATAACCGAACTTCGAAACACCAAAACCGCCGTTATACTTTGGGCAACCTCCTTTGATGATGCCGAAAACACCCTTGTGGTGGAAAACAACCGTCTTTCGGTCATAAACAGCAAAGGGGAGGAAGTTGCCTTTTTAGCCATTGACGGCGGAAGGCTGTATCTGGCCAAAAATATATCCGCCGGGGACAGCTTGGATGGCGAAGATGTGCAAAGCAACGAGATGGGTGAAACTAAATTTACCGTAATAAAATCCGCATCATTTGAACTCTTGAATAAAATTCAAAGTGATGAAGGCGGCGAAAACAACGATAACAACGATAACAGCGAAATAGATGATGACGGTGAAAGCTTCGATGCCGGTGAAAATGATGAAATTCCAACCGACACAAACTCCAAACCTGATGTATCCGGCAATCTGATAAAGTGCACCATCACCTACACCTATGAAAACGGGGAGGATATTTACACCTTTGTGTTTGTCCTCCGTGCGGCAGAATGTATTGCCGAAACATCCGACGGTTAAATAAACAATATCACACAAGACTTTTGGCTTAAAATGTGATAGGAGAAATCCATGGCTGAAAAAAACCCCAATCAATCACCCGAAAAGACCGGTCTTAACGCCAGTGACTTTTACACCGTGGACTACGGCCTTGAGGGAGATATAACCTTAACCGACATTACCCCCCTACCTCCCCTAGACGATGAGGGAAAAGGCAAGGGCCAAAAAGGGGGAAAAAGGTCGAAAACCGGAAAAAAAGACAAATCTAAATCCAAGGAAGACGGTATAGATGCCGACATCTACGGAGAAAACGACGGGGAGGGTTTTACACCCTCTGCCGATATTTCCGTTTCTTCCGGTGAGGAAGGGAAAAAGAAAAAATCCTTACTACCCTTCAAGTCAAAGGCGGCAAAGCGGCCGGTTCCCAAGATAAAGTGGCAAAAGGATTTGTCCTTTGCAGGAATACTTTTAAATAAGATCAAGGCATCCCACCCGGCAATAATCGTTGGCGTGGACATGCATGCCAAAACAATAAATATCATGGACATTAAGGGGACAAACGGCAAAACCGCCCATGTAACAAGGGTGCCCTTTAAGGAAAACCCCGAGGATGATAAGTTCTTTGACTTGCTTTCCGGGGCACTAATGGAGTTTGCCAAATCCAGGCCCCCCGAAAAGTCATTGAACTTTTATATAATACTCCCAGACAACTGCGCGGCGCTGGACATTATCACCATACCCGCCATAAGCAAAAAGCGGGTGCAGGAATCCTTGGAAATAAATATTTCCGAAACCTATAAGGATATAAACGCCCTGCGGATGTCCTGCTCCACCGTGGTGTCCTCCAACCGGATGGTTACCTATACCCTTACGTCAATACGCAAAAAGCTGCTTCAAAACTACAAGCAGGCTCTTGAGCGTGTAAAAATGTCCCCCAAGGTATTCACCTTTTCGGCGGCGGCGACGCTAAACAGTGTGTTTGCCCTTCAGTCCCGCAACCGGGGCAGGTCCTTTGTGTTTATGGACGTAAAGAAGCACACCACCCGGTTTATAATCGCTGCCAAGGGAAAGCTGGTGGGATTTTACAACCACCCCATAGGCTATGACATTCTAAAGCCCGACCGGGTGGTAAACGAATACACCCTTTATAACCACGACATAGCTGAACTTGCGGTGTTAAACGCCGAGGAAAAGGCAAAGCGTAAAGAGTTAACCCTCCTTGATGCCGAGGCTGAGGAGGATAGCGAATCCTTCCTCAACCAGGTGTTGGGGGTAGGAACGGAAATTCCGGCCGATGCACCCACTCAGAACGAAGCAAAAAAAACACCCAAGGTGCTTCTTAAAAAGACCCCCAAGCGGCTGCCGAAATTTATGCTCCGTCCCGAACCCGAAACACCGGAGGGGATGATAGCCGAAAACTTCCGCATACTGCTTAAATGGGCCCTCCTTTTGGTGCGTTCCAACAAGGGGCTGGGAAAAGGCTGCGACCCGGAATATATCCTTGTCAACATTCCGCCCCAGTTTGCCTTTGTAATAGATGAGGTTAACAAAGAGAAAAAGGAAAACGGAATAGAATTTCGTAAATTTACCACCGACCATATAAGCCCCAAGGTTTCGGCCAATTTGGAACTGTATGGCGCCGTATATACCGACACATACAATCTCCAGCACAACTTTTAAGGAGGATGACATGAAAAAGCATTCCTCAAAAAAAGGCGTTTCGGTGGTGGAAGCGGTTATCGCCATGGCACTGATTTCGATTGTGGCGTCGGCCTCCTTTACCGCAATAACCGCCTCAATAAGGACAAATGCCAGAGCAGTGATGCGTTTTAAGTCTATAAGTATTGTGGGCGACTGCCTTGAATGCTTTAAATATTCCGACACGCCGGAGGAATTTGAAAAATCCCTTGAATTTGCCGGAATGGTAAAGGATGTTGATTATAGCTTCTTGAATTTTCCCGTAGGTTCTAATGCCTATTTATATATTTTCAACCAAGGGGAATATCAGGTGGTTGTAACTATCAACTGGGAAAGCGGCGAGTTTAACGCCTCTGCCACCACATCGCAAGAAGAAGTGTTCTACACCTTCGGTGACGGTTCGGACGGTTATATAAAGGGGGGTTAAGTTATGCGAAGGCTGTTAAAAATCTCTCAAAAGGCCAGACGTGGAATGGCCATTGAAACCGCTATCTACACCATGGTGGTGGTATTTATAATGATATCCACCATTATGTATGTGGCGGTCAATATGGTTAAGGACGATATAACCAACAACGACGCTTTTATTGAAAAATATGCCGCCATCGACCAGATAGGGGAGGAATTTGTTGCCAATGTCTTTGGCGACGGAGAATTTGACGAAAACGCCTATACGGGGTATCTGGTTACGGTAACCGATAATAACCTTGAGGTTGTGGTTGTGGAATCTTCCACCGGGAAGACGGTTCTTGTGGTAAAAATCGATAACGGAAAAGTCGTCAAATGGACGCATTAAGGAAGATTAAATGATTACTGTTGTATATATTTTAACCGCCGTTCTGGCCCTCTGCATAGGAAGCTTTTTGAATGTGGTAATATACCGGGTGCCGGAGGGAAAGTCGGTTGCCTTCCCCCCTTCCCATTGCCCCAAATGCCAAAACCAGATTAAGTGGTATGACAATATTCCCGTATTGTCTTATATATTCCTGCGTGGAAAATGTAGAAACTGCGGGAAAAAAATATCATTACAGTATCCCGCCGTGGAGCTTGCAAACACACTGCTTTGGATACTTTGCGTTTATATGTTTTGGGAAAAGTCGCCTGTCTATGCCTTGATATGCATGGCCATCTGCTCGGTATTTATCTGTATTTTTGTTATAGACATTCACTGTCATTTGATTTTTTACCGCTTTCAGATATCGCTTTTTGTTTTAACAGCGGCATCTGTTTTAACAAAGCAGGGCCCGTCGTTAACCGACCGTCTTATAGGCTTTGGTGCCGGGGCGGTGGTGTTAACCCTTATTTATCTCACCTTCCTTGTGATTATAAAACGGGAGGGATTAGGCATAGGCGACATTATATTAATTGCCACAAGCGGACTGTTAACAGGCTGGCAGGGGCTTATTCTGGTTATGCTTATATCCTCTGTTTCCGCTTGCTTTGTGCTTTTGGCTGTGCGAATAGCCAGTAAAAAGCACGACCGCTTTGCCGAATACCCCTTTGCCCCCTTTATTGTGTTTGCCGATCTTATGACATTGTTTTTCGGCGGGCAGATTATTGAATCTTATCTGCGTTTAGTGATCGGAGGTTAACCTATTGCCCAAGTATAAATACGTTGCGGTCAATATAAATAAAGTAAAATTCACCGGCACTTTCATTGCCGAAAATGAAAAGGACCTGGCTGTCCAGCTTGCAAAGCAGAATTTATATCTGGTGTCATGTACCCAGGTCAAAAGAGCTTCGCCCAGCAACTTCTTTTCGGTTACCGGTAAAGTAAAACTGAATGAAATAACCACCTTCTGCCGCCAGTTTTCAATAATGATAAACGCTGGTATATCGGTGGTAAATTCCATCGGGATTTTAAAAAACCAAAAATATACGTCTTATTTTAAAAGCATTCTCGACGTGGTTTATGACGATATAAAAGGCGGCTTGTCCTTGTCGGAAGCCATGAAAAAGCATGACAAGGTGTTCCCCAACTTTTTCAGATCAATGGTTTATGTGGGTGAAATAAGCGGTCAGCTTGACAGGGTGCTGCTTTCCCTTGCAGACTATTACGAAAAAGACAGGGAAATAAAGAAAAAAGCAAAATCGGCATTGATTTACCCTGGAATACTTTTATCCCTTACGGTTGTCATAGTCGTTATAATGCTCGTTTACGTAATTCCCACCTTCCGCTCTGCTCTTGAGAATATGGAAGTGGAAATGCCGGCGATAACCGCGACAATTTATGCCATGTCCGACTGGCTTCTTGCCAACTGGAAGTATTTGCTTCTCGGAGCATTCCTGTTTGTGTTTCTTATAATGGCGTTTAAGAAAACCAAAAAGGGAACATACTTTTTCGACACTATTAAGCTGAAAATCCCGATATATAGAAAGGTTCAGATAAACCTTATTACATCCCGGTTTGCCCGGGGTTATGCATTGCTTTTATCAAGCGGTATGGACGTGGTGGAAGCAATGGAAACCATGTCGCTGGTGTTGGGCAATACCAATGTAGAAAAGCGGTTTAAAAAAGCGGTGGAGGAAGTCCGGCTGGGCAACACCATAACCGGATCCCTTGGGGCATACGATATGTTCCCGGACATACTGCTGCAAATGGTGGCGGTAGGGGAAAAAACCGGTACGCTCAGCGAGGTTTTAACCAGGGCCTGTACCTACTTTGACGACCAGGTGGATTCCTCCCTTTCTGCGCTTACGGCCATGCTCCAGCCCATACTGATTACAATTTTGGGCGGTTCGGTGGGAACCCTCTTTTACGCCATATATGCGCCGATGATATCAATAATGCAAACCTATCTATAATAGCGCATTATTCCTAAATTTCAGGATAGGTGAATTTAAATGAATATAAATTTCGATATATTTCAGTATTTTGTCTATAAAAAGCTTTTAAAACGCAAAGACGCCGACGAGATGCTGGTGGAATGCACCCGTTTGGGGCTTACGCCGGAGGAATATCTCAAAAAGAAGGAGCTGGTTACCGAGCTTGAGGAGGTAACCACCCTTGCGGAATATTACAACCTTCCCACCGTTCAGGTGGACATGCTTGACATAGACAAATCCCTGCTTTCTAATTTTACCTACGAATTTATGCGTAAGCATAAGTTTTTGCCCGTTTCAATAGACAAAAACGGTGTTTTGCTGGTGGCCATAGGCAAGCCCTTATCCTGCTCCGCCCTTTCCATGATATCCACCTTCTATTCGGGGTTTATGGATTTTATTTACGTTCCCCCCACCCAGATAGACGTGTATATCGACTCGATTGTGGCGGTTATCCAGACGGCCAAGGCACTTCATGCCATCAGCCAGCCGGATACTAACAAACCGCAAGAGAAGGTAACATCCACCGTAGACGGCCTTCAGGATGAGGACGATGTATTAAGCAATCCCGCCGTCCGGCTGGTTGACTCGATTATTAAAGAGGCCATACCCTCCCGGGCCAGCGATATTCATGTAGAACCATTTGCCTCGGTGGTTAAGGTCAGATACCGTATTGACGGCTCGTTACGTGACCGGGCGGAATTTCCCATAGAGGCCTATGGGGCAATTTGTGCCAGAATGAAAATTTTATCAAACATGAATATAGCCGAGCGGCGTATACCCCAGGACGGGCGTATCCACCAGACAATAAACGGCAAGGAATACGACTTCCGTGTGTCCTCCCTCCCCACCATTTACGGTGAAAAGTTTGTTATACGAATTTTGGACAAATCCTCCTTCTATTTCACCCGTCAGGATTTGGGATTTACTCCGGAGGAAAATATCCTTATTGATAAAGCCCTTGCCCGGCCTAACGGCATAATATTACTGACCGGACCCACCGGCTGCGGCAAATCCACCACCCTTTACTCCTTCTTAAAGGAAATAAATAAAGCTGACGTTAACATTATTACGGTAGAAGACCCGGTGGAATATACCATGCCGGGGATAAACCAGGTTCAGGTCAACACAAAAGCAAACCTCACCTTCGCCTCGTCACTAAGGTCTATACTCCGTCAGGACCCCGACGTTATTATGATAGGTGAGATTCGTGACGAAGAAACCGCCCAGATAGCCGTCAGAGCGGCCATAACCGGCCACCTTGTTTTCTCCACACTCCATACCAACGATGCACCGGGTGCCATAACCCGTCTTATTGACATGGGTACGGTAAGTTACCTCCTTGCCGATGCGCTGGTGTGCGTTATCGCCCAACGACTTGTTAAAAAGCTCTGCCCCGCCTGTAAAAAGAAGGGAAAAACCAATGCTCAGGAAATGGAGATATTAAAGCTTGACGAACCCGCAACCATCTGCCGCCCCGTAGGCTGCCAGTTTTGCGGTAATTCAGGCTATCGGGGAAGGCTTGGGGTGCACGAGATAATGTATATAAACGAAACACTCAGGGACGCCATTGTAGGTGGCATTAGCATTGAGGATTTAAGAAAGCTTGCAAAGGAACACGGCCTTGTTCCCCTTTGGGATTCCTGCCGTAACTTTGTTCTCCAGGGACTTACCTCCATTGACGAGCTTAAAACACTAAACATAGAATAACGGGGAAGGCGTAATATGAAGTTTAACGACTGCGTTCATTTTCTATATGACGGCGGCGAGCTTGAAAGAATAGCCTCACCCTATGTCGCCCTTGCCGGAGGTGGGATTTTTTCCCTAAAGAAAGCCCCCTCCTGCGACAGGCTTATTGCAAGTATCGCCAAGGCGCAGGATAAATACTTAGACAAAGAAAACATTAACAATGCCCTTAAATCGCTGTCGGAAAACAGCGACAAGGACATTGCTTTTGTATTTCCCGTCATTTTACGGGAAATACTGCTTGAAAAAAACGACTGCTGCTACGAAACAAACTCGGTAAGCCTTGAGGTGCTGGAATACGAACGGGAAATTATAAAAAAAGCCAACAAGCTGGTTTTGAAAAACCTTTCCCCCGATATTTTAGCCTACCGGCAGATGCTTAAAATAACAAGAGAGGAAAATTTATCCGGCAAAGAGGTTAATACCCTTATTTGCCACATGAAGGAATATTACGGCGTGAATGACGAGGACGACCGGGTTATAAGAGCAAACCTCGGTATTTACCCCACTACCGAAAAATTCCAAACCCACACAAAGGCTCAGATTGAAAAGGCAAGGCAGGCACTTCAGAAAGCGGGGCTTGTGTTTTCGATAAGAAAAAGCGACGGGGTGATTTATGATATTATCCCGGAGGAAATTGCCGCAGGCATTAAAAAATATTTCGGCATGGAGGTAAAGGCCTCTGCTTATGAAAAAATAATAAAATACATGCTTGCAGAGTATAAAAAGCAGTATTTTATCGATACTTTGACCGCCTTCGGCATAGAAGTTCCCCAAAAGCCCAATTCGGCAAACCTATCATTGCTTGCAAAGACAAAGCTTAAACCCAGCGACCTTATGGGGGGCAACAAGCAGTTCGAAGGCCTTTCCCGCAAGGCCCTTACCGACTGGTGCGAGGAGCTGGGATTAAACCGCACCGGCTCAAAGCAGGCGCTTATAGAAAAGCTGCTTGACTATTACGACCGTTCGGTGGAGGGTGAATACAAAAGCGACTACCGGGTGAGGTTTTATAATCATTACGAATCGATTGCCTCCCTTAACGCCGAAATATTCCAAACAGGTGAGCTTTCGGGCATATCCATAGGTGCTGACGGCATTTTTTCCGAAACCACCAATTATATATTTGAAATTCTGTTATCGTTAAAACCCGACCGCCTTTTGTCAAAGGCAAACATTACGGGTAAGATAACAAGCGGTGATAAGGCATATCTGTATGCCGCCGTTGCGTCGGAATCTCCTGTTAACCTTGCCGAGCATATATCTAGTCTTTCAGCTGTTGTGGATGGTGAAGGAAGGGAAAGGGTGGCGGCAGTTATCGTGGTGGCAGATGACTTTACCGACGATTCGGTTAAGGAATGCGTTATGTATTACGCCAAAACCGACGTTCAGATATGCTTGATAAAAGCATCAGAATTAAAGGAATTAGCCGATAAATGGACAGCAAAAGGGGAGCAAACCCCTTTTCCCATAAAATATCTCAGGCAAAACGGAAGGTTCGACAGAAAGGGATGCGAATTTATAGGCTGAATTTAAGGGAAAGGAAGGTGTATAATACCGTTTTAAATTAAAAACCGGTATGAAATAAATGGCTAAAAGACATTTGTATTCACGGGTCCCGGCAAAGGCAAGCATGTATCAGTTAACCGACGGTTATGATACCTTCGCCCGTTCCGGCGGCCTTGACAAAGATTTTATATTTTCAGAAATGGGAAGGCTTTTCGAGTATTCCCCAGGCAAAGCCGAAAGCGGCATGATACTCGACGGTGTTCTTCCTCCTACCTATGCCAGCCTTCGCACTCCGGGAGGAGATATTGTGCACTCCTGTATAACCTACCTCCCCAGGGATTTCACCGGCGAACGTTATGCCGTTATGATAAATTCCCTTGTCCTTGACAAGGATGAAAAGCAGGAAGTATACACAAAAAAAGAGGCAGCCTATTTCAACCCCGGATTGTTTGACGAAAAAATATCCGACTTTAAAATAACCTCCGCCGATTATGCCCCCATAACCGACTACCCCGAAACCAGATACGAAACAGCTCCATTAAAAGATATTTCCCAAATAGTCGGTGAATATGACGAAAGGGTAATAAAGCGGTTGCTGTTTGCTCTTATATATGTAACGTCATATAAAAACAAATACGTGTTTATCGCCCCCGTAATGCCGGCGGAAGAGCTTTCCCAATGGGGACTTGAGCTTATTAACGCTCTTATGCAGCTTTTCCCCGCCTTTGTCAGGGAGCGGCTGTCCTATATAACCTTTATAACCGAATACAAAAAGATGAACTGCTTTAACGTCAAGTTTGTCCACTCGGACGATATTCAAACCGCCGGCAAGGGATTTATCTTCGACATGACACCAAGCAAGGCGGACAACATAAAGGACAGCGAATACAAGGAATGCGAAAGCGAAATCAACTTTTTGTATGAGCTTTGCGAAAACAAGACAAAGAGGGACGCATGGACATCATTTTGCGATAATATTTCATTAAATGATGATAATTACGAAAAGCCCTCACTTAATGCTTTCTGCGATCTGGTGCTGCTGTTCAAGCAGGCCCGCTACGAGGGAGAGCCGGAGGAAAATGACCTTGTAGCCAACGATAACGCCTGTTTTAAGCTTATTTCCACCTACCAAAGCCACAGAAACGTCCTTGAATTAAAGGACAGACTTAATATTCTGGCACCGCTTATTTCAAGATACTGCCGCACCCGGGCTGCCATACCCGCAAATATTTTTAGTAGAATAACCAAGCTTTATCCTAAAGAACCTGAGGAATGCCGGGTTGTTATAATGGACGGCTTGCTTGAGCTTATCCATACCGACGCCATGCGGGAAAAGCTGTTTTCCTTTATTAAAAGCGTCTTTGACGGCGAAAACGCCGAAAGACGGGAAATTATATGCGAAAATCTGTCAAGGGTTTTTTACGGCGGCTTTCTGCAGGAGCAGATTTTAACATTATTCGACACCGCCTTTGAAAAAGAAACCTACCAAAGCAAAACCAACATTATATCAAAGCTCCTACTTTCCATACGCACAGAGGGAATACGGGATAAGGTGTTTGAATTTTTAAAAGCCCACCGGGACCACATGACCGAGGACCACCGGAATTTGGTTTATTCCGCTTTGGTTGACGCAATTCCGTTTAAGGACAAGACCGCGTCAATGGCCGTTGAGGTTATCGACCATTACACCCAAATCGAGTCACCGGCCGCCCAGAACGAGATAGTGTATGAGCTTTACGCTATGCTTGAGGAGGACGACTCTGTTGCAGGTGTCCTTGTTACCGACAGCGATATTTCCCGCAAAGGCCCCGTTTCACTGGGAATAATTAAAAAAATCGTCAGAAAAAACGCTAAGAAAAAGCTTTTCACTCTAATGCTTTCCCGCCTTGCGGGGCAAAAGCTTTACGGAATTGCCAACGCCGTGGAAGGGGTGTGGCTGTTTGACGAAACCGACAGCGAGGGAATTAACAAGGCATTGTCCGACAAGCTTAGAATATTGTTTGAGGAAGCAGGGCAAAACACAACCCTTGAGGATATGATAACGCTTCATAAACGCCTTACGGAATCCCCCCTAAACAAGGGCGATTTCAGACAGGGGGTGTATAAAAAGCTATGTCTGTCCTTCCTTTATCCGCTGATGGGAGAAAGGTATATAAAAGCCCTTGACCCAAGGCAGTATGCCAAACCCATATCCTATTATGCCGGCTTTGCTTTGACCACAGAGGGAATATCCTCCTTTGCCGGTGTTAAGACGGTTATTCAGTTTGCCGACCTTGTAAAGGCCATAAACGACCTAAAACCGGTGGATGCACTGGATATAGTGTTTAAGCTTGAAATACCGCCTGAGCTTGTTCAGCCTGCCTTATACCGGCTTAAAGCGGAATGCAAGGGAGTGTTTGAGCTTTCGGCAAATTCAAACTCTGCTCAGGTGGTTGATGTCTGCTCGTCGGGCTGTTATGCCGTTGCTACTGCGGCTGCGGAATATATCGAGCATAAGCGGATAAATATGCCACGGCTGTTTGACGAAAACCTGAAGGTTTTGGAAAAACGCCTTCAGGACGACTTGAATAAAGCCGAAGATCCCCCTAAAAACTTCAAAAAAGCGTCACTTGAGGCCCACGACACGGCTTTGGTAAAATCCCTTGAGGGTTTGACACGGTTTTGCGCCAATGTGTGCAAAACCCGGTTAGATGAAATGGCAAAGCAGAAGCTGTGCTACGCCCATATAAGCGACCTTGACTATATTCTGGTGGATTTGTTTAACAGCCATTTCAAGTCACTTAAAAAGGAAGTGATGGGGTTAAGCCATCACCTGCGGGCGACAGATGCCATTATCGCCGAAAAGGTAAAGAATAATTACGGTAAAAAGTCACTTCCCGAACGGGATGATACCGCAACTCCCACTTCATCAGCCACAACTGCATCACAAAAATCCAAGGGATTTAGTCTATTTAAAAGAAATAAATAATAAAAACGGCATCCGTTAAAATGGATGCTGTTTTTACATATTGGAGGGTAAAAAAACAACCAACCCGGTGGGGTTGGTTGTATGATTTAATATAAAATATCGTAATCGTCGCTTATTGAATTGAGCAGAGTATCATACTCGTCCATTATTGTTTTGCAATAGGTTTCTATCTTGCTTGTGAGGTCAGAAATCTGCTCCATATATTTGGTGTAATAGGTATCGTAATCGTTGGCGTTAACCATTTTAATAAGAGACTTAGTCCTTGCCAGCAGTTCATTGGATGAATTCTTAAGTGAAGAAAACATGCTGGAAAGATTATTGTATTTCGTCCGGTAGGAGGACGTTGAGGAAATATTATATTTTGTAAGCAGCTTTTGATACTTGCTAAGGATTTCGTCCATGGTTGAATATGCCGAATTAAGGGTGCGGTCGGCATAGTGGTCAATATAGGTCAAGGCGTCGGTAATCGAGGTGGTGGAGTTCATAAGCGCCTTTATAAGCGCACCCTGAGTTACCTGGATTGTGGTAAAGGGCAGGGTGGACACAATATCCTTGCTTTCGTAATACAAGTGAAGCAGCGACAGCTTAAACTGTATGGATGAGTTTGTGTCGGTGGCAGGCAGCACGGATGTGTCCCCGCTTGTGTCGGCATTGTCGGACGAAGCAGAAAAGCCGGAAATTACAATAACCGACAAAACCACGCATATTACAAGCAGAACGGCACATACGGCAGTGAGTATTCGGGTAGGATTTTTCATCATTTAATCACCTTATAGTAAAATGCGGGCAATTAAGCCATTTTTTCAAGCATTTCCTTGGTAACCTCGCCCCTCATGGGTTTTCCGTTTAAGAAATTTTCAACCTCCTGGCACACAAACAGTCCTATCCGCCTTAAGCCGTTATTGGCAAGTCCCGCCAGATGTGGGGTGGCAATAACGTTAGACAGGGTAAACAGTTTATGGTCCTTGGCAGGGGGTTCGGGGTCAAAGACGTCTAAGCAGGCATATTTAAGATTGCCGGCGGCCATAAATTCATACAGGGCGTTTTCGTCAATAAGAGTCCCCCGGGCGGTGTTGATAAGCACCGCATCTTTTTTCATAAGGGAAAGGGTTTTGGAATTGAACATATGGTTTGTGGCGGGGATGGAGGGGGCATGAATGGAAACCACGTCACAGTTGGCTAAAATCCATTCAAAATCCGCCTTTTCCGCCCCAAGCTCGGCCATGGCCGAACTGTCCACAAAGGGGTCGTAGCAGTAGACGTCAACATAAAAGTTTCTAAGCAGTCTTATGTAATGCTTTCCCGCCCAGCCGAAGCCGATGACGCCGATTTTAAGGTCAAACAGCTCTCTTATGTTCTCCTTACCCTCGTTCCAGCCGCCATTGTGGAGGGAGGTGTTGAGGTTGTAGAAGTTCTTGCAGGCGGAAATGGTAAAGCCGAGAGCCGTTTCGGCAACACCCTCACCGAGAGGGCAGGCGCAGGACAGCACCCGGACACCCTTTTCCCACAGCTCGTCCGAAACCACCGGCTTTACGCTGCCGGCAGCGTGGGCGACAAGCTTAAGGTCAGGGCATACCGAAAGGATTTCACCGTCAATGGCGGTGTTCCCCCAGGAGGTTATGGCAATATCCGCTCCCTCAATGGTTTTCATGACGCTTTCTTTGCCGGTGCCCCCGGTATTTAAGGTCACTTCGCCGAGAGAGGAGAAGAAATCGATGGCCTTTTGGTTAATAACCATGTTTCTGGTGGACGGGCTCATTATAAACGCAGTTTTCATAATAACCTCCGGTAGTTACCCTTAATATACAATATAATGACAAAAAATGCAAGGCTATTTTATTAAATTTCAGCTTTTACCAAACTAAAATAACCGTTGCTGCCAAACAGCAGGCTTGATTTTTCGTAAAATTCCCTGTCGCAGACAAAGCAGCCATTGGTGACGCCCTTATATTCCATGCCACGGGGAAGAAGTTTTGTCTGCTCGTCCCAGGTAAGGTAGTTTTCATCCCCGTTTACCTCCACGCAGCCGGTGGTCATTGTGGAAAGGGGAGAAATGCGGCTGGCAAACTGCTTGTTCCATTCGGCAAGATAGGGGTTGACCGTCAGGTCGGCGCAAAGGCAATCGCCCCCTGCCGCCTTCATGGCAGATGCCATTTTAAAGGACACCGACAAGGTTTTTGCTATGGGTTTCAACGCCACCGCCCTAAAGCCCTGCTTTATGCGGTGTTGCAAATCCTCCACCGAATGGGCTGATTCGTCGGCATTTATGGTAACGGGGAAGTCGCCTACAAAAATGTCCCGGTTTTCTAATGTTTCCTCGTCAAAGGGTTCTTCGATTAGCGCCACCCGGTCAAGGATTTTATTTTTATCCATAAAATCCACAAGCTCATAAAGCAAATCCTTGGTGTCATATCTGCCGTTGGCATCAAGATAGTAGGCGATTTTTCCGTTTTTGGTAAGGTCGGTTTGATATTCTTCAGAAATTTTGTGTATCTGCATTATGCGGTTTTTATCCCATTCAACCATAGACCGCATATCGGCGTTATGGGATGATTTATCGACACTGTTGCCTATTTTAATTTTCAAAATTCCTGTTTTACCGTCAAGAATGCGTTTTATTTCATTTTCGCTGACATTATAGCTTATAAGGGGAATGCGGGCCAGCTTTTCATGCCGGCAGCTTAAGGCGTCCTTGGCAAATTGAGGGATAATGCCGTCAAAGTCATTTATTCCGTTTTCTTTGGCATAAAGCGACCACAGGGCAATATCAATCCCCACCAGGGAATTTAATAAAAAGGTTGTCTTAACCTTTCTTTTGCATATAAAATCGGCATATTCCCTAAGGGGGGGAAGTATTTCGTCAAGGAGAATATCCGGCGTATAAAAGGATTTGCCCTTAATTAGTTCAAGGGCAAAGCTTGTGGTTTGATACATTAGGGTGTTTGATTCGTCGGAGGAATGTTCGGCAAAAACGTCGCCGTCCGACCACAACACGCTTTGTGTTGCGGGGCAGACGGCGGTATGATTTCCGGTTTTTATTACGCACACCGACTGCCACAGTTGGTCAATATGCTGCCCCTTGAAGCCGAAGGGTTTTTTAAGCTTTTCTTTTATAAGAAAAAGGGAAGTGTCCTCAATGGTTACCAGTTTCATTTTTAATTATCTCCAGTGCTTTTTGTGGGACATACTTGTCGTAGGGCCTGCCGTAAATGATAAGCTCCCGCACGAAGGTGGAGGATATATAGGCATATTCCTTCCTTGCGGCAAGGAGGACGGTTTCCACACCCTCAAGCTCAAAATTTATATCAGACAGCATTTTTTCATAGTCAAAGTCGGTAGTTCCCCTGACACCCCGCACAATAACACCGTCAACGCTTTTGACAAATTCCGACACAAGGCCGTCTATGCGCCTAACCTCCACTTTGGGGTTGTCCTCAAACACCGCCTTAACGCTGTCAAAGCGGGTTTGGTCAGAAAGGTAGTTACGCTTGACGGTGTTGTTTGTAACCGCCACAATAACCTTGTCAAAAAGCGCCGACGCCCGGTTTATAATGTCCACATGGCCTATGGTAATGGGATCAAAGGTGCCGGTGATAACGGCTGTCATGATGCCACGTCCTTTCGGAAAATTAAAATCTCAGTATGGTTATATGAACCCTGCCGTAGCGGTAGGTACGGCATTCTTTGACATTGGGGGATACGGGAATTCCCTCTACACCCGACTCGCATACTATTATGGCATCCTCGGCGAGTATATCTGCGGCGTAAATGCGCTCAAGCACCTCGTCAATAAAGCCGGCCTTGTAGGGCGGATCAAGGAAAATCAGGGAAAACTTGTCCTTTGTCCGCTTTAAAAAGTCCTTCCAGTCATTGTTCAAAATAATGCACTTGTCCATTAATTTGGTTTTTTGGGCGTTTTGCTTTATAATTTCAACAGCCCCTCTGTCGTTGTCTACAATGGTGGCCTTTTTTGCACCCCGTGACAAAGCCTCCAGCGCAAGCTGGCCGGAGCCGCCGAACAGGTCAAGCACGTTTCTGTCGAAAATATCAAACTGAATTGCCGAAAAAATGGCTTCTTTCACCTTTTCGGTGGTGGGGCGGGTATGCTCCCCTTCAAGGGTAACAAGCCTCGTTCCCCGGGCAATACCTGTAATTATTCTCATTTTGTATTATCCTTTTCTGTGTTGAAATAGTTGAAAATGGCTTCTGCCGTGGCTTTGGGTAAACCCTTGATGGCAATAAGCTCCTCCAGGGTGGCGTTTTTTATACCCTTTAAGCCGGAAAAGTGAAGCAGCAGCTTTTGCGAAAGCTTTACTCCCACTCCGGGGATTTCGGTAAGGGAGGAGGTGGTCAATGTTTTCCTTCGCTTTTTATCCATCTTGCCGAAGGCGGTTTCGTGAACCTCCTCCTGAAATTTATAAAAGAAATTAAATAAATCCTGCCTTTTATTTAAGCTTATTTCGTTTTCACCGTCGGTCAGGGTGCGGGTTTTGTGATGTTCGTCCTTTATCATGCCGAAAACGGGAATATCAAGCCCTTTTTCATAAATAAGGCTCTTTATAACGTTGACATGGCCTTGGCCGCCGTCAACCAGAATCAAATCGGGATATTCCCAGTCCCCGTCGGTGTGGTTTAGCCGCCGTTCAATGCCTTCCCGCATGGAGGAGTAGTCGTCCCTGCCATCCACATATTTCATATTGAAGGAGCGGTATTTTTTCTTTACAAACCTGCCTTCTTCCCATACCGCCATGCCGCAGACGATATGCTCGTCCCCGTGGTTGGAAACGTCATAGCCCTCTATACGCTTCGGCACCACCTCAAGTTTAAGAAAAGAGGCAAGTGAAAGGGCAAATTTTTCGGCTTTGCTTTCTTTTTCCCGCTGGTGGAGTATAAGCTCCCGGGCATTTGCTACGGCAAGATCGGTAAGGTTTTTCTTTTCACCCTTTTTGGGGGTGGTAACGTTTATTTTATGGCTGTCGGACAAGCCTTCTGATATTAACTGCCTGTCCTCGGGCAAAAGATCGAAATCGATTAATATATTGTCGGGAACAAAACCCCGGAGCGAATAAAATCTGAAAAGCAGGGAGGTAAGGGAGGAGGAATCTATAAGCTCCTCTTTGCCGAAAAACATACATTCCCGGTCGGATATAATGCCGTTTCTTACGAAAAAGACGTTTATTGCCGTTCCCAGCTCGTCGGAGTAGATGCCGAAAACGTCGGCGTTGAAATTTTCGTCCGCCACAATGTGCTGCTTTTCGCTTATGGTCTTTACCGAATTTATTATGTCCCGTATCTTTGCGGCTTTTTCAAATTCAAGATTTTCGGCAAAATCGGTCATTTTGCCTTCAAGGGTTTTCAAAAGCTTTGAATAATCCCCTTTTAAAAATGATACGGCGTCGGAGATGGTGGCGTTGTAATCCTCCTTTGACACCTGCCCCTTAATGCAAAGCCCCATGCACTGGTTTATATGAAAATTAAGGCAGGGCCTGCCTTTGCCAATATCCTTGGGAAACTGCCGGTTGCAGGTGGGAAGGCGGAAAGCCTTTCTTGCGGCACCGAGTATCGAATATGCCACCGTTACCGATGAATAGGGGCCGAAATATTTTGAAGATTGGTTTTTCCGTTCATGGGCAACGGAAAGCAGGGGAAAATCCCCGCTTGTAAGCTCGATATAGGGGTATCCCCTGGAATCTTTTAGCTTAATATTATAGCGGGGCATGTATTGCTTTATAAACTGGTTTTCAAGAATAAGCGCCTCAATATTGGAATTGGTGTGGTAAACCTCAAATGAGGAAACCGAATTTACCA
Source organism: Eubacteriales bacterium (assembly GCA_050953105.1). Taxonomy (GTDB): domain Bacteria; phylum Bacillota; class Clostridia; order Oscillospirales; family CAG-382; genus UBA1206. Next base: position 186,809 of record JBMNMA010000007.1, read on the forward strand.
TATGCTCGGTTTTTACCGAATGCTTGGAATAAGGCGCAAAATAGCTTGACACCCGGTGACGCAGGGCCTTTGATTTGCCCACATAAATAACCGTCCCCGACTGGTTTTTCATTATATAAACCCCCGGTGTGGCCGGGAGTGTTTTGGCCTGTTCAAACAGTATTTCTCTAGTCATTTGTAAATACTTTCAGATTCTGATAAAAAAGCCCTGAACTCATTGCCCTATGAGCCCAAGGCGACAATATGGTATTGATTATTACTCAATGCTTAATATCAGGTCGACAAGCCCTTCCACGGTTTCAGCTTCGTCCTCGCCTTCGGCGATAATGGTAACCGTGTCGCCCTTTTTTATTCCGAGAGAAAGTACGCCCAGCAGGCTCTTGGCGTTGGCGCGTCTGTCGTTATTTTCAATCCATATGGAAGATTTGTAGGTATTTGCCTTCTGTATGAAGAAGGTAGCGGGTCTTGCTCTAAGTCCCACCGCATTTTGCACTGTAATGGTTTTTGTAAACATATCCGACTCCTTTTTAAGGGGCAAAACCCCTAAAAGTGCTTTGATTTATTATATCAAATAGTATATAATAAATCAATAGCGTTTATTTGATAAAAATTACGAAAAACTGACTTAGCCTTTGTGCAATATAATCAATGGTTTTTGAACGAAAATTTATAATTTCAGCCAGTTTTAGGCTGTTCGCCTTCAGAAACCACCTTTATTTCGGTTATTTTGCCTCTTATATAGCAATCGCCGGTTTCAAGCCCGAATTCCGACTTTATAAGCAGAATATCGTCGCCTTTGGTGTAGAAAGTGTCGTCAATAACATAGCCTTCGACATAAAGCACCATAACCGCCGAGGAATAGTATTCGGAAGGAGCCGTAAGCTCCTGGTCACCAACGAAAATGGTGTCCTTAACCGGGGTAAAGGCTGTGCTATTTATCTTGCCGAAGTATAATCCGCCGTCGGCCATATACAGCTTTGTCCCTTCTGTTAAGACGGCTTTGCAACCGTTGGGCATGCTTTCCACCTCAAAGGTTACCTCAAGTACCACGCTTTCCCCGGGGAAAAGGGTGTCCTTTATCTGTTCCCTGAAAACAATACCCAAAATAACCCCGGCAATTATGATTATTATTAGCAAATCAAAGAGATTGAAACGCTTATTTTTCATTTTTTATCCCCTTTTTCCCCATTTATATTCAGCCTTCGCCTTTGGTAATCGAGTAAACAACGCCTTCGGATATAACCGCATGGGTGGTAAACACAAAGGGCTGGCCGGTTTTAAGGGGCGGTGTCCCCTCTTCGGTTTCAAGGGTGATTTCTATCACCTTGGTTACCTTGGAGTTATCCTCCATTGTCCGTATGGCGGTAATTTCCCCCAGATATTCGCCGCTTTCAAGGTAAACCTTGTCTTTTGCCTTTACGCTTGCCACAGTGTCATCGCTGACGGTGGCGGTTATGATAAAGGTTGATGTATCGGCGGTTGCCGCATTTATTATATAAACCACTCCGCCAAAGCAAATGGCAAGGATTAATATTATTATTGCGGTGTCAAGGAGATTTAACTTTTTTATCATATGTCATGCTTCCTTTCGTTATGTGTAGTCGTCATAGGAAACATGGGCGGGTATGGCGTTGCCGGTGGCGGAAACCAGTCCACAAAGTATCCAGAACATAAGCAGTCCGTTGCTTGTTTCAAAGGTGTTTGCAGACATACCGGTAACCAAAAAGACGCTCAGTCCGGTTATAAGTATGGCGCAAATAGGCCTGAGACGGCCTTTTCTTGAATACAAAGCCGAGGTAAAGGAACGGGAAAGCAGGAAAACTAAAAACACTCCCAATAAAGCCAGTCCTAAAATACCTATGCTTTGGGCAAGGACGCCGTAAACCGAACTTCCACCGAAATTTCCTCCGCCAAACAGCAGCCGCACCATATCATATTCACCGTCGATTGCCTTTTTAACCTCAAAAGGTGTGACGGTGTTGAACACCAGCACAAACTGCCTTACATAATACAATATGGGGCAAACAAGGGCAAACACAAAGGCCACATTGAAAAATCTGGCGGTGCGGTAAACGAGATAGATAAAAAGACATATCACCGCCGAAAACCACACCATGTCCGACATTGACACCGCTGCGTTAAACAGCACAGATAGCACAAATATAAGGCGTATAATAAAATGAAAACCGCTTTCCCTTTCGCCAAACATATAAAACGCAAAGGGAAGGGAGGCGATAATCATAAATTCTGAATATAAATTAAATTCCCCCACCAAAATGCCGGTTACGGCGGTAAAGTTTATATTTACAAAGTTAAACATAAACAGGGTGGTTAAAACCACCGACTTTATCATAAGCCCCAAGGCAAAGGAATATATGCTTTTTTTAAGCAGATTGGCGTTTCTCATTAAGTTTGACGCCATGAAATAGGACGAAACGATTATAAACAGCCGTATTGCGCTAAATCCGTTAAACGCATACATAAACACCAGAGCAAAGAAGAGGGCGGGATAATCCTCGCTTTTCAATGTCAGGTTGCGTTTTCCCCTAAACAGCTTTAATATGTATGAAACCAGAGTTATAAACAGCACAAACAGCAGTTTGTCCTCGTTGCCAAAGGGAACCGCCGCCATTGATATAAGCAGTCCGCTTTCCGGCGAATATAAAATGATAAGCGCCGTCAGCACCACGGCAATGCGGTATATAACCTCCAGCGGCGACAGGAAAAACACCCCGATACCGAAGGCAAGGCCGGCAAAAAAGGCTGCGGCAAAATGGTTTTGGGGCTGGCGGTCGGTGTCTATGGCAAGGCGGTTTATGCCCAGCAGGTCAAGGAAGAAATAAAAAATGCCGCTGTCGATAAGCTTTTTCCCCAGGGATTTTTTTGAAAAAATCAAAAAGAAGGAGATAAGCACCATCAGCGCAATGGCAACCACCTCGGTTTGGGTGCGTTTTACGTCCATAAACACAAACAGCCGTATGGAATAGGCCAGCAGGGAATAAAGCCCTGCGGACATGAAAAACACTCCGAATGTTTTAACCGATGTCGCCATAAAGGCCTTTATAAGCTGTCGGTAAAGCTTCACTATAAATGAATTTTCAACGCTTTTTGCAAATCCCCGCCGTATGGCCGAAAACACCGTTGTTGCCTTTGTCTTTTCGGCAATAAGGTGAATAAGGCCTTCATCCTTTGACTTGTCTGCGTAATCGACAAAGGTGAACACCTTTGACAAAGCCCGTTTTGAAAACAGCGAATGAAGCCTTGCCGAAAAATAGGTAAGGATTGAAACAATTATGCTGTTGTTTATAAACTGCCTGAAGACGCTTTTCTTGGCGGCTTTTAAGGATTTTTGCATTGTTGCCTTCCTTTTCAGGGTTGTTTACGGCTTTGTGGTTTTTTCAAGCAGGTCGGGTCGTTTTTTCAGCGTTCTCTGGTATGACTGGTCTTTCCGCCATTTTTCAATATTGGCGTGGTGGCCGCTCAACAGTATTTCCGGCACCTCAAGACCTTCGAACACCCGGGGCTTTGTGTATTGGGGGTATTCCAGCAACCCCGACGCTATGCTTTCTTCCTCATGGCATATTTTGTCGGGCAATACCCCGTCCACAAGACGGGCGACACAATCGGTAACCACTGCGGCGGGTAGTTCGCCGCCGGTAAGCACATAATCGCCTATGGAAATTTCCTCGTCGATTTCAAGCTCTATAATCCGTTCGTCTATACCCTCGTAATGTCCGCAGAAAAGGATGAGATTGTCGTATTTCGAAAGCTCCACCGCCTTTTGGTGGCTGAAAAGGCTCCCCTGGGGGGAAAGGTAGATGGTGCGGACACTGCCGCTAAGCTTATTTTTAACCGCCCTCAGACAGTCCACCGCCGGCTGGCAGGTCATAACCATGCCATAACCCCCGCCGTAGGGGGTGTCGTCGGTGCGGCGGTGCTTGTCAAGGGTATAATCCCTTATATCGGTAAGGTTAACCGAAACAAGTCCCTTTTCAATGGCTTTTCCGATAACGCTTGTAGAAACAAACCCTCCGAACATTTCGGGAAACAATGTGAGTATTTCAAAATTCATTATATTTCACGCTGCCTGAAAATATTAAACCAGTCCTTCGGGGATATTTACCACAATCCCCTCGCCGGGGGCAGCCTTAATGACATGCTCCTCAACGGCGGGAATGCGGAAGGTGGTTTCACCTTTTATGACATAATAAATTTTACCGGCTATTTCTTCAACGTCTGCCACAATACCTATGCTTTCGCCGGTTTTGGCGTCGGTAGCGGTTTCCCCTACCAGGTCGTCAAGGTAAAACACCCCTTCGGGCAGGGTTATGTCATTGCGGTCAAACCACACCGTCCGACCGTTAAGGGTGGCGGCAAGGTCCCGGTCCTCATAGCCTTTGAAAACAATAGATGGTATGGTGGGGCGGTATAACGCCACCTCAAGAGGGGTTTTTCCCTCCTCGTCAAGGTATAAACGCTCAACCCCCGAAAGAAATTCGGGGGAATCGCAGTAACAGCTAAACCTAATTTCGCCTTTCAGTCCTCTTGGGGAATTAAGCCTTCCCGCTTGGATATAGCGTTTCACGGTATCAGTTAATGTCAACAATGACACGCTTGTTTTCCTTGGCGGCGGCTGCCCGCATAAGGGTGCGTATCGATTTGGCTATCCGTCCGCCCCGGCCTATAACCTTGCCGGCGTCGGTCTTAGCCACGGTAAGCTCAAGAATAATCATGTCGCCGCTTTCCCGTTCGATAATTACTATCTCATCAGGGTTGTCCACCAACGGCTTAATGATGTCTGTTAAAAGCTGTTTCATTTAATCAGGCCTTTCTCAATTTCCTTAAATAACGCCGTTTTTCTTTAAAATGGACTTAACGGTATCGGTGGGCTGAGCGCCGTTGGCAATCCACTGCTTTGCCTTGTCGGCATCAAGCTTAATTTCAGCAGGTTCGGTCATGGGGTTGTAGTAGCCTATTTCCTCAATAAATCTGCCGTCACGGGGATAGCGGGAATCCGCAACCACGATTCTGTAAAAGGGAGATTTCTTTGCGCCCATTCTTCTTAATCTGATTTTAACTGCCATTTGTAATGACCTCCGAAAAATAATTTATTAATTTATATTTATTTTAAAATAAATACCGTGTTTTAAAAGGGAAATTTAAATCTGCCCTTCTTTTTGCCGCTTGACATAAACTGCTTCATAAGCTGTTTTGTCTGCTCGTATTGCTTAAGCAGCCGGTTTACCTCCTCAACGGTGGTGCCCGAACCTGCGGCTATCCGCCTCTTGCGGGAGAAATTTAAAATGTCGGGTTTTGTCCGTTCCTTCATTGTCATTGAAAGAATTATTGCCTCTGTGCGGGCAATAGCTTTTTCGTCGATTTTGGCGTCCTTAAGCTGCCCCGGCTTTACCCCAGGCATCATGGAAAGAAGGGATTCCATGCTTCCCATGTTTTTTATCTGCTTAAACTGGTCGAGATAATCGTTTAACGTAAAGGTCTGCTCACGAAACTTCTTTTCCAGCTCGGCGGCTTTCTTTTCGTCATAGGCCTGCTCGGCTTTTTCGATAAGGGAAAGCACGTCGCCCATGCCTAAAATCCTCGACGCCATACGCTCGGGGTGGAATGTTTCAATGGCGTCCAGCTTTTCGCCGGTGCCTATGAATTTAATTGGCTTGCCGGTGATGTATTTAACCGACAAGGCGGCGCCGCCCCGGGTGTCACCGTCCATTTTGGTCAATATTACGCCGGTAATGTCAAGCAGGTCGTTAAATGCCTTTGCCACGTTTACCGCATCCTGCCCCGTCATGGCATCCACCACCAGCAGAATTTCGGTGGGGTTGACCTTGTCTTTTATATTTTTCAGCTCGGTCATAAGATCTTCGTCTATATGGAGCCGGCCGGCGGTGTCTATTATAACTGTGTCAAAACCGAACTTGATAGCGTGTTTTATTGCTTCGGAAGCGGTGTTGACGGGGTTTGAGGTGCCTTTTTCATAAACCTCGCAGCCTACCTGGCCCCCCACCACCTGCAGCTGCTTTATTGCCGCCGGGCGGTAGATGTCGCAGGCAACCAGCAGAGGATTTTTCCCCTGCTTTTTAAGCTTTCCGGCAAGCTTGGCGCAGTGGGTGGTTTTACCCGAACCCTGAAGACCGCACATAAGAATGACCGTGGGGGGCTTGGGAGCAACCTCTAGCTTTGAGGCGGTTCCCCCCATAAGGGCTATTAGTTCTTCGTTTACTATTTTTACTATATGCTGGGCGGGGAGAAGGCTTTCCAAAACCTCGCTGCCCACAGCCCGCTGGGACACTTTGGCGACAAAATCTTTAACCACCTTGAAGTTGACGTCGGCCTCAAGGAGGGCAAGCTTAATTTCCCTCATTCCTTCCTTAACGTCGGCTTCGGTGAGCTTACCCTTGTTTTTGAATTTTTTTAGGGCCTCGGCCATTTTTTCGACTAAGCTTTGAAACATTATGACCTTCCTTATAAGAGTTTTTTGGCCTCGTTTACTACCTGTTCGTCGTCTGTCAGGGCAAGTATTTTTTCAGCCGTCTGCCTTACCTTTTGGTCGTATTCGGCAAGCTTTAAGCTTTTTTCAAGGAAAAACAGATATTCCTCACCGGTAACGATGGCATTTCGCACTCCCTGACGGGTTATGCCTAAATTTTCGGCAATTTCGGAAAGGGAAAGGTCCTGATTGTAATACAAATCAATGGCCTCCCTCTGCCGTTCGGAAAGGAGGGGGGAATAAAAATCAAACAGCAGGGATATTTCACGTCTTTTATCATTTATACCCATTTTTCATTCCCTTTTCTTTACCCTACAAACAACGCCTGTAAAGCAAAAAACTTTACAGGCGTATTATATCAATCCTTTTGTATTTTGTCAAGCCTTTTTTTCCGGGATTTTTAGCACCGGCGACTTTCCGTCAAAGGTTAAAACAGTTTCGCAGTCGCCATCCTCGTTTTTAACTCCGGCGGATATATCGGCCATAATCCGGTCGGCAAACCTTGCGGCAGATGCCGCACCGTTTTGTTTTACGGATTGTTTTTCAAGATATTCGTAAAACTCGCTTGAAAAGCTCACCCTGCCTTTAAAATATCTGTCGGCATATTCACTACACCGCTTTGACATTATTTTAAACAGGCTTCGGGCAGACAGGGAGGGGAAGCAAATCACCTCGTCAGCCTTGCCGTCGAAAATTTCGGGTACAACCGAAGATAAGCTGCCGGCCGGCATAAACCCGGTGGCTTTCATACCCCTTTGGGGGGATATAATAACCAGAACAAAGGCGCAGCCGAAGCTGACTGTGTTCCCCGACGAATCGGTAAGCACCCCCTCCTCAAGTATGCGGGAGATAATTGCCTGAACATCCGGGTGGGCCTTTTCGGCGGAATCGAAAATCAGGGCGGAATAGGGAAGCCGCCTTATTTTTTCGGCAAGGGCGGTTTCCTCACCGTAGCCGAGATAGCCGGGGGGCGAACCTATCAGCTTTGAAACGGTATGGCTTTCGGTAAATTCGTTCATGTCAAGGCGGATAACGCTGGTAAAGCAGGCGGCCTTGGTGAAAACATTGGCAGCGTAGCTTTTGCCTGCCCCCTTATCCCCTGCCAAAATAACGCTTGCGGGGCGGCTGCCGGCATTCGACCGGGAAAGATATCGCCTGTAACAGGCGGCAAGCTTTTCTGCGGCCTCCTCCTGACCGATAAGGGAAGTAACAAGGGCGTTTTCAAGCCGGACACACTCCTCCTCACCCCGGCTTGAAAGGACGGCAGGGGGTATCCCCGTAACGGCGGAAGCAATGGCAACGATATCCTCCGCCTCAAGGACGGCCCCCCGCTTTATAACCGAGTTGGCGGCGGCTTCGTCAATCAAATCAACCGCCTTGTCGGGAAGCTTTCTGCCGTTGATAAACCTTGCTGATATCCGCACCGCTTCACTGACCGCCTCCTCGGTTATGACAATATTATGGTGGGCCTCGTAATATTTTTTGGTGGCAAGGAGCATTTTAACGCATTCATCGTTGGTGGGTTCCTCTATTTTCACCGGCTGGAACCGCCGTTCAAGAGCTGGGTCCTTTTCTATAATCCGTTTGTATTCCCCGGGGGTGGTGGCGCCTATCATGCGTATTTCGCCCCGGGCAAGGGGAGGTTTGAGTATGTTCGACGCATCCACCGAGCCTTCCGCCGAGCCTGCCCCCACAATGGTGTGCATTTCGTCCACAAATAAAATAATATCCTCGCCTTTGGCCTCGTTTATAATATTGCGCAGCTTTTCTTCAAATTCTCCCCGGTATTTCGTTCCCGCTACAATGCCGGGAATGTCCACGGTAATAAGACGCATACCCAAAAGCCGCTCGGGAACCCTCCCTTCGGCTATCCGCTTGGCAATGGATTCGGCTATGGCGGTTTTGCCCACTCCGGCGTCGCCTATTAGGCAGGGATTGTTTTTGCTTTTGCGAAGCAGTATGCGGATAATCCTTTCCTCCTGGGCTTCCCGGCCTATAATTGACTCTATCCCTCCGGCGGCGGCGATGGCGGTAAGGTCGGTGCCGTTTTTGTCAAGGCAGGGGGTTGGCTTGGGTTTATCCTTCTTCTTTTGCTCGGTTACGGTGTTTTCCTCCCGGCTTTCGGACCCTAACGACATAAGAATGTCGCAGACAGAAACCCCCTCCATTTCAATAATCCGCTTGGCAACGCATTCTTCGGTAAGGATGGCCATTAGTATATGTGAAATGGTTATAGCCTCGCACCCCATGTCCTTGGCGTGGCGGCCTGCCTGCATGAGTATTTTTTTGCATTTTGGGGTTAGGTCCTCCCCTCCGGTGTAGTTTCCCATGCCTGTTCCGGCAAGCTCGTATATCTGATGCTTCATTCGCTCGTAGGTTATTGAGGTGTTGGCAAAGCATTTGGGCGAAGTGCGGGTTATGGCAAGGAGAAGATGCTCGCTCCCCACAAAGGTATGCCCGTATTCCCGCGCCGAACTGACGGCGTCGCTTAAAACCTTTTTGGCGTCTTCGGTAAATCTGTTTATCATGCAATACTCCTGACAGGTGTATTTATGGCTTTGCATTAATAAGGTTATGAGTTTTTTTCAAAAAGGTGAAAAAACCGTTGAATTAAACGGCGTCATTTGGTATAATCAAAAAGCGGGGGTGATACGGTGAGTACACAAAAAACAAAGATAAATCCCTACGATTCGCCGGAGGTTTTTGAAAGGCGAAACCGTATACGGACGGTTAAAAAAAGTCGCCGTCAGCTTATCTATGCCGCCTGCGTGTTGTTTTTGGCTTTTTATTTTGCCTTCTGTCTTGTTATAACCTTATATTACTATTTGTCCTTTAACTCTACCCCCGACGAGGCCGAGCTTTATTCAATAAGCATACTCAACGAACGGGGAAAAACCGTAGCCAGAACAAGTGCCGAAGGTGCAAACAAGCGTTTCGGGTTTTATATATCCCTCGGCCAGCTTGACAAGCTGTGCGACCTGTCGGTAGCCGGCGACGAAGGCAAGCTGACAATAATACTCAGGGAAAGCGGTGAAAATCTCGAATGCTTTACCAACTCATCCTTTTTATATGTTAACGGCAATCCGGCAAGGCTGTCCATACCGGTGCTGTATGAAAATTACGAATACTACCTTCCGGTGGAGCTTATAGAGCAGTATTTTATGGGAGTAAACATTGTTTACGAAAAGGGAATATGTAAAATGTCCCTTGCCGATAAGGAAGCGGCATTGGAGCTTAAATTAAAAAGCCAGCCCCTCTGCCCCCCTATCGCAGAGCCGTGATGGAAAATAAAAGGTGAAAGCCAAAAAGCTTTCACCTTTAATTATGCCCTGTTTTTTGTGGCTTTATAATCTGCCGGGGCAACTTCCCGTATAAAAATACCATGATTATGCTTGGCGGTGGTAACAGGGGAGGGGGACCGGTCAGATAATACATAACGGCATAAAAAATCCACCGCATACACGGTGGGTATAATATATCAAACTTTTCAGCCCGAAATATCAACTTCGCTAAAATCGGCGGCACTGTTTTCCTGACTGCCGCTTTCCTCGGCGCTGCTTTCCTCCTCGGGAATTCCGTTTTCAAAATAGGTTATTTTACAGGCAATGGGTTGGGGGGCCGAGGCGGGAGGATAAACCGAAATTTTGCCCGACTTCATTCTGGCGTATAAAGTTTCGTATTCGTCCACCGTCCATTTGGTAAACCTGAAGCTTCCCTTGTTGGTGGGGAGGCCTATTGAGTCGGTTTCGATTCCGTATGTCAGCGTTTTGCCCGCTTTGGCATAATCCCAGCCGTTATTTTTAAAATAAGATTCCAGCGTGTTATAGCAAACGGTATCTAATGCCTTTGTGGCTGAGGTGAGATATCTTTCTGAATATCCGCCCTGGTCAAGGTCAAAGCCTATGGCTTTTCCTTTCATATTGTTGGCAGCGGATGTAACCGAGGTTTGAATACCCTCGCCGCTTACCATTATAACTTTAATCCCGTCCCCGTACCAATCGTTGGCCATCTTTTTAATGCCTTCGCTGGCGGCAAGGGATTCGGTTATCCAGTAGTTTACTAATATTTCGGCTATTCCCAATTCAACGGCGGCGTATTCCGCACCCTGAATAAACCCGGTAAAATACTTTTGGTTTATTTCGTTGTCAATTCCGCCTATAAAGCCAAGACTGGTGTTACCGTCGATAACCGCACCGTAGCCGGCCAGAAAGCCGGCCTGCTCTTCACGGAAAACTATCCGGTGAACATTTTCCCCCTTAACGTCGGCATAACAGTCGACAAGGAGGAAATCTACGTCTTCATATGTTTTAATTGCCTTTTCGGCTGCCTCTTTAAGGTAAAAGCCGGAAATCACTACCAGCTTTGCCCCTTTGGACACCGCTTTTTCCACCTGTTTTAAATATTCCTCGGTGGTGTCATCGCCGGGGGTATAATGTTTGAAAGTAACCCCCTTTTCGTTGCAGTAGGCGGAAATGCCCTTGTATGCACCGTTGGATGATGACCGGTCGGTTATCCCGGCTTTGCCGGTTATAAGCGCAACGGTATATGTTTTTTCGGTAATAAAGCAGCTCGTTAACCCAAGACAAAGGCCAAGGGCAACAACCAGGCAAACAATTCTTTTCATATTATGATTCACCCGTTATACAATAAAATGGGACATTTATGATTAAAGCAAGCAAATTATACCACGCACATTTAGTTTTGTCAAACCGTTTTGTCCTAAATCAAATTGTATTGACTTAAATAAAGGGTTGATGTATAATGACAATGTATAACTATGCAATTACCCTTATTATATTTCAAAATCCATTAAAACAGACGGGATAAGAAATGATATATTTTGACAATTCGGCGTCGGCAATACCCAACCCAAATGCCCTTGACGCCGCCGTAAAGGCAATGAGCCATTTTGCCAACCCTTCCTCCCCCCATTTTGCGGGACTTAAGGCAAGGGAGATAATTGAAGATTCACGCTCCAAGGTGGCCGCCGCTTTATGCTGCCGGCCGGATGAAGTGTTTTTCACGTCATCGGGCACCGAGGCCAACAATATCGCCATTCTTGCCCTTGCCGAAAAAAACAGGCGTGAGGGTAATGTAATATTAACCACCAGGGCAGAGCATCCTTCGGTTTTAAATACCGTCCTTTCCCTTGAAAAACACGGCTTTAAAGTAATTTTCGTCCCCGTCGACGGCGGAGAGGTGGATTACTCCTTTATTGAAGATACCCTAAAAACCCAAAAGGTATGCCTTGTATCATTAATGCAGGCCAACAATCAGAACGGCGGGCTGACAAACCTAAAAACGATAAGAGAAATTATAAATCAAACAAGCTCAAAAGCCCTGTTCCATTCGGATATAGTCCAGGGATTTTTAAAAGTTCCCGACGAAATGGCATCACATGCTTCAAAATACTGCGACACCGCATCCCTTTCCGCCCATAAAATCGGCGGTCTTAAGGGAACAGGCGGATTGTTTGTCAAAAAGGGACTAAAGCTTTCCCCCGTCATATACGGCGGCGGCCAGGAGGGTGGAATCAGAAGCGGCACCGAAAATATTATCGGCATTGCCGCCTTCGGCGTTGCCGCAAAGGAATTTTCACCTGCTTTCCGCCAGAAGATTTCGGATTTACACCGGCTTTTTATAAAAAAAGCCACCGACATACTCGGCGACGACATTGAAATGAAGGTGCCCGAAAACCATATAGACGCTTTAATAAATATAAGTCTAAAAGGGGTTAAAAGCGAGGTTGTAATGAATTATCTTTCCTCAAAGGGAATTTGTATTTCCTCCTCCTCGGCCTGCTCAACAAAGGCAAAGGAAAACCTTGCTTTGGCCGCTTTCGGCTACGGTAAGGAATACAACGATACGGCAATACGGATAGGATTTTCCCCCTTCAACACCGAGCAAGAGGTGGAAACGCTGGTAGACGAGCTTAAAAACGCTCTTGCTTTCAGAATAAAAAGGAAGTAGTTAAATGAGACATATTGTGGTTTTAAAATACGGTGAAATAGTCTTAAAAGGCTTAAACCGCTCCCGCTTTGAGTCGCTGCTTATGCGGCGGGTTAAAAACATGCTTAAAAACGTAAACGGTGGGTTTGAACTGTATAACTCCCAGTCCACCCTTATAATCCGCGGGAACGACAGTGCGGATATGAGGGAAGTGGCCGAAAAAATGAAAAAGGTTTTCGGCGTGGTGTCTGTGTGTTTAGGCTACGAGTGCGAAAAGGACATGGAGGCAATAAAGGCCGCCGTCCGGGAAAAGGCAAAGGAGCTTATCGGACAAGCCAAAACCTTCAAATGCGCTGCCAAGCGGTCGGACAAGAATTTCCCCTATATTTCCCCCCAAATCTGCGACATCTGCGGTGGAGAGGTGCTTGAAAACGTCAGAAACATAAAGGTTGACGTAAATAACCCCGAAGTGGTGTTAACCATTGAAATACGGGACAAGTTTGCTTTTATCCACGCCGGCGGCGAAAAGGGCGCCGGGGGAATGCCCATCGGCTCTAATGGCAGGGGAATGCTGCTTATTTCCGGCGGCATTGACTCCCCCGTGGCAGGCTACATGGTGGCCAAGCGGGGCGTGGCCATAGATGCGGTGTATTTTGAAACGCCGCCCTATACCGGGGACGCAGCAAGGGAAAAGGTGGAATCACTGGTTAAAGTCCTTGCCTCCTATGCCGGTAACATTTATTTTTCCGCCATTCCCATAACCGAAATTCAGCAGGAAATAGCCGAAAACTGCTCAGAAAGGCTGTGGACAATTTTACTGCGGCGCTTTATGATGCGGATAGCCGAAAAACACGCCCAAAAGGTAGGATGTACGGCACTTATAACAGGCGAAAGCATAGGTCAGGTGGCAAGCCAGACAATGGAGGCCATAAACTGCACCAACAACGCCGTAACCATGCCTGTTTTCCGTCCCTGCATTGGCCTTGACAAAGAAGAAATTGTGGTTTTGTCAAGAAAAATCGGCACCTTTGAGCTTTCCACCCTCCCCTTTGACGACTGCTGCGTGCTGTTTACCCCAAGACATCCCAAGCTTACCCCCACCATAGAGGAAGTGCTTGAGGAGGAAAAAAAGCTTGACGTGGACGGCCTTGTGGAAAAAGCCCTTGCCATGAGGGTGGTCAAACGGATAGAAGGGAATTGAAAATGGACGAAGGTCTGTATAAAGCCGCCGAAAGGCTTGTGGGTATTTTGCAAAAACACGGCAAAACCATATCCACCGCCGAAAGCTGCACCGGAGGTTTAATATCGGCGGCAATTACCGCCATACCCGGCGCAAGCAATATTTTTAGCCTTGGCGTCTGCACCTACTCGGCCGAACAGAAAATAAATATATTAGGCGTATCCCCAGAGGTTATTAAAAAATACACCGTGGTAAGCAGCGAAACGGTTTTACAGATGGCCGGCGGGATTAAAAAGCTTGCTTTGTCCGACTATGCCATATCGGTAAGCGGTATTGCCGGCCCAGGCGGGGGAACGGCGGGAAATCCCGTGGGAACGGTGTGGTTCGGGTTTGCGGCCGGTGAAAAAATATTAAGTGAAAAACGCCATTTTAAAGGAAACCGGGACGAGGTAAGAAAACAAGCCGTCCTGTTTGCGATAGAAAAAATAATTGAAATTATAAACGGAGAAAAATATGACACGCCATGAAAGTCGGGTGGCAGCCTTTTGCCTGCTGTTTGAATACTCCTTCGGGGGACAACCTGAGGAGATTATATCAAACGCCATAGAATACCGGGAACTTCAGCTATCAGCCTTTGCCCGTGAACTGTTTACCGGGGCGGTTAGGGAGCTGGAGCAAATCGACACGCTTATTTCTAAGTTTGCCGAAAACCGCACCTTTTCAAGAATAGGCAAGGTTCCCCTCGCCTGCCTTCGTCTGGGAGCATACGAAATTTTGTTTACCGAAACTCCCGCCGAAATCGTAATAAACGAAATTCTGGAAATCTGCAGGGAATTCAACTGCCACGACAGCGTTTCCTACGTCAACGGAGTTTTGGGAAAAATTAATTTAACAAAGGGACAAAATGGATAAGACATCTGCTCCGGTTATAACCGTAACGCAGCTTAACAATTTCATAAAGGACTGCCTTGATAACGTTCCCGTCCTTGAAAAAATATCGGTGAAGGGTGAAATTTCAAACATAACCCTTCACAAAACGGGACACATCTATATGACCTTAAAGGACGAAGGCGGGGTTATAAAGGCGGTAATGTTCCGTTCCGATGCGGTTAAGCTTAATTTTGTCCCCAAAAACGGGGATAAAGTGGTAGCCACCGGCCGGGTGTCGGTGTTTGTCCGGGACGGGATATACCAGCTTTACGCTACGTCGCTGGAGCTTGACGGCATCGGCTCTTTGTATATCGCCTTTGAAAAGTTAAAGGCAAAGCTTGCCGCCCAGGGACTTTTTGACACGGCAAGAAAGCGTAAGCTGCCATCGGTCCCCTTTTCCATAGGTATTGTTACCGCCCCCACAGGTGCGGCTATCAGGGATATGATAAACATATCCGGCCGGCGCTTTCCGGCGTGTGAAATTATCCTTTACCCGTCCTTGGTTCAGGGAAGCGGAGCGGCGCAGAACATTATAAAGGGAATAGAATACTTCAACCAGACAAACCGGGTTGAAATTATCGTTATCGGCCGGGGCGGCGGAAGCATAGAGGACCTTTGGGCATTTAACGACGAAAATCTGGCTTATGCCATTTATAACTCAAAAATACCCATCATATCCGCCGTAGGCCATGAAACCGACTTTACCATTTCCGACTTCGTGGCCGACTTAAGAGCGCCTACCCCTTCGGCGGCAATGGAAATCGCCCTGCCTGACATAAAGGAGCTTTTGCATAAGTTCGAAAACGTCCGCTCCCGCATAGCCTTGCTCCTAACCAAGCGGCTTGACGGTGAAAAGCGGCTTATGAAAATGCTGTCGGCTGCGGCGGTGCTAAATTCCCCCGAAAGGCTGTATCAGGATAAAATGCTTGAACTGTCAAGGCTTTCCGACAGACTGGACGACGCCGGAACATACGGAATTACGGAAAGAAAACAAGCCATATCCGCTTTATCCTCCCTGCTTAATTCCTACAACCCTCTCGGGGTGCTGCAGCGGGGATATTCGGTGGCATATGATATAAACGGAAAAATTGTTACCAAAAAGAATCAGATAAATATCGGCGACGGCTTTTCCCTATTATTGGCCGACGGCAAAATTCAGGCCGTCAGAACAGGAGACGACAATGGAAAAGAAAAGTTATGAAGAGGCAATAAAACGCCTTGAGGAAATAGTCAAAAAACTTGAAGAAGGCTCGGCCCCCCTGGAAGAGTCGATTGCCTTGTTTGAAGAAGGGGCAAAGCTGGTTAAAATGTGCGAAAAAATGCTTTCCGAAGCCGAACAGAAGGTTAAAATCCTTATTTCGGGCAGGGAAGAAAATTTCGGTGGCGAAAATGCCTGAAACAGTCAATGCCGAAAAAACGGCAGTCCTTGAAAGCCGGCTTGAACAGCTGCTGACACCAAAGGAAAAAGCGGGAAAAGCCCTTTATGAAGCCATGGCCTATTCCACCTTGAACGGGGGAAAGCGGGTCAGGGCAATGCTTGCATTTTTGTTTTGTCAGGCGGTTCCGGGCGACGGCGACTGGCTGAAAGTCCTTGATTATGCTGCGGCGGTGGAGATGATTCACGCCGCATCCCTTATCCACGACGATCTTCCCGCCATGGACAATGACGATTTCCGCCGGGGCAAACCCTCCAACCATAAGGTTTACGGCGAGGCGGGGGCAATTCTTGCCGGGGATGGACTTATAATCAAAGCCTTTGAGGTTGCTGCGTCAAACCCTTTTTGCACACCTGCCCAAAATATGAAAGCGGTGGGAATTTTAGCTTCCAGAACCGGTGCCGACGGTATGACGGCAGGCCAGATGCTTGATATCTACGGCGATGAAAGCAAAATTGACGGAGAAACCCTCAAAACACTCCATACCTTAAAAACCTCCTGCCTTATATCGGCAGCCTGCATGTTAGGATGTGTTGCCGCAGGCGGCAGCGAAATACAACAAAAAGCCGCAGAGGAATTCGGCATCTGTCTTGGCCTTGCTTTTCAGATAAAAGACGATATTCTTGACATTGAAGGGGATTTTGAAAAAATGGGCAAAACCCCCGGCAAGGATGCAAAGGAAAACAAAGCCACTTATCCCGCATTGTTCGGGCTTGAAAAATCCCGTAAAATGTGCGGTGAACTGACCGAAAGGGCGGTAGCGGCCCTGTCGGAATTTGGCGATAGTGCGGCGGCAGAAGAATTAAAAAATCTTGCCTTCCGTCTGCTTGACAGAAAATTTTAATTTCAGGAGCCAACATTGATACTCGATAACATTAAATCCCCCGCAGACCTTAAGGGGTTGAACGTAAAAGAGCTGAAGCAGCTTTGCGGGGAGATAAGGGAAAGAATTTTACATTCGGTTTCGAAAAACGGCGGACACCTTGCTTCCAACCTGGGAGCGGTGGAGTTAACCGTCGCTTTTCATAAGGTGTTTTCCTCACCCGATGACAAAATTGTCTTCGACGTGGGACACCAAAGCTATGCCCACAAGCTGCTAACCGGCCGGCAGGAGGGGTTTGAAAAGCTGCGTTCCGACGGCGGTGTATCGGGTTTTACCAAGCGGAGCGAAAGTGTCCATGACCCATTCGGTTCGGGTCATTCGGGCAACGCCGTATCCGCCGCCACGGGTCTTGCCGCCGCAGATAAAATAAACGGCAAAAGCAGCCATACCGTTGCCCTTGTGGGGGACGGCGGGTTTACCAACGGCATGACCTATGAGGCGTTAAACAACTGCACCGACAAGCAGCTGAATATGATAATCGTCCTAAACGACAACGAAATGGCTATTTCCCGCAATGTGGGGACTATCGACAACGTGTTTTCCCGCATGAGGACTTCTAAACGCTATTTCAACTTTAAAAACCGCTTTGTGAGGGTGCTTTCCGCCATTCCCCTTATGGGAAAAACCCTTTTGAAATTATTTAAGAAAATAAAGGACTACCTTAAACATATAGTTTTAAAAGAAAACTTTTTCGAAAACATGGGCTTTGTCTATTACGGTCCGGTGGACGGGAACGATATTGACAGGCTTATTTCGGTTTTCGAACAGGCCAAAAAATCCGACCGTGTTTGCGTAATCCACGCCTACACCAAAAAGGGCAAGGGATACAAACACGCCGAGGCAAGGCCCGACGAATATCATTCGGTGTCGAAATTTGACATTGAAAACGGCCTTGTGTCCAACGGAAAGGAAAAGACCTTTTCATATAATGCCGGCAAAATATTAGCCGAAAAAGCCAAAACCAACACCAATATCTGCGCCGTAACCGCCGCCATGACAACCGGCACCGGTCTTGAGGAGTTTGCAAAAAACTACCCCGACAGATTTTTCGACGTGGGCATTGCCGAGGAGCATGCCGCCACCTTCTGCGGAGGCCTTTCGGCAGGAGGGCTAAAGCCGGTCTTTGCGGTGTATTCCACCTTTATGCAGCGCTGCTTTGACCAGCTTGCCGAGGATATCGCCATGCAGAACCTGGGCCTTACCCTGCTTATTGACCGGGCGGGCCTGGTGGGGGACGACGGAATAACCCATCACGGCATATTTGACGTATCGCTGCTTAATAAAATCCCCGGAACACTTATTTATTCACCGGATTCGCTTGAAGAACTGTCATGTTGCATTGACAAAGCCATAGATTATCCCGGACTTTCCGCCGTCCGCTATCCTAAAGGCAAAGAGCCGGAATACGACAGGGATAGGTTTATAAACAAAGGCAGCCTGTCATATACCGACTTCGGTAACCCCCAAAGGGTTATTGTCACCTACGGCAGACTTACCGCAGAGGCGGTAAAGGCTGCGGAAAAGCTTGGCGACACCAGGGTTATAAAGCTTGTTATGATTAAACCCGTTGACTTTGACACCCTTATTCCCCTTATTGGTAATATGCCAACCCTGTTTGCCGAGGAGGGAATGTTTGAAGGGGGAATAGGTGAAACAGTTAAAGCCAAAACCGGCAAAGTCTTAAAAATCGCCGCCATTGACGGTGTTCTCCCGGAACACGGCTCGAATGATAAATTGTTCAAACAGCTCGGCCTTGATGCCGAAAGTTTGTATAAAGAGCTGATTTCGTTATGATCCGCCTTGATATACTGTTAGTTCAAAAGGGATATGCCAAAAGCCGCAGCGCCGCCGCCGGTCTTATAAAGGAAGGCAGGGTAACGGTAAACGGAAAAACGGCTGTCAAACCCTCTGAAATCTATGACGAAAGCTGTAATATTCAAATAAACTACCCTTTAGAGCAATATGTCTCCCGGGGCGGCTACAAGCTTGCCGCAGCCATTGAAGGGTTTGCGATTGATGTAAAGGACAAAATCTGCCTTGATATTGGGGCTTCCACCGGAGGGTTCACCGACTGCCTGTTGCAAAACGGGGCAAAAAAGGTGTATGCCGTCGACTGCGGTCATTCCCAGCTTGACGATAAAATTAAAAATAATCCTAATGTTGTAAATATAGAGCAAATCAACGCCAGATTTTTAAAAAAGGCCGACTTTTCCGACAAAATCGACCTTATCGTTATGGACGTTTCCTTTATTTCCCAAACCCTTATTTATCCCGCCTGCGGCGATATCCTTGCCGAAGGCGGAGTAATGGTAACCCTTGTAAAGCCCCAGTTTGAGCTTGACAAATCCAAAATTTCAAAAAACGGCATTGTCAAAGACGAAAAGGGAATATATTTTAACGAAATTAAAGCCAAAATCACAAAAGCAGCCGAAAATAATTCTTTCCGGCTGGTTGACATAATATGGTCGCCCATTACCGGCGGCGACGGCAACAAAGAGTATCTGGCATATTTTGTAAGGAGAAATTCACATGAGGGTATTGGTGTTTCCCAACCGGAATAAACCAAAAACGCAGTATATTCTTGATAAGCTTTCCCTTCTTCTTGAAAAGCAGGGAATACAAATGAATATAGCCGAATCGGCAAAGGAGGCTATGCAAACCTTCCCGTCCGGCTGCGACTTAGGGATAGCCATAGGCGGCGACGGCACCATACTGTCGCTGGCCGAATGGGCATCCGTCACCAACACCCCCATTATCGGCATAAATCAGGGAACGTTAGGCTATATGCACGAGCTTGAGGCCGAGGAAATAAACCGCATAGAGGAATTTTTCAAAGGCAACTATACCGTTGAAAACCGTATGATGCTCCACGCCGACGTGGTGCGCAACGGCAAAACCGTGTTTGAGTGCGAATCGCTTAACGAAGTTGTGGTATGCCGGGGGATAATAACCAAGCTAATTGATCTTGAACTTTTCTGCGGCTGCAACAAAGCGGCGTCCTACCGGGCCGACGGTTTAATTGTTTCCACCCCCACCGGGTCCACCGCCTACTCAATGTCTGCCGGCGGCCCGATAGTAGATCCCTCACTTGAGCTTATAACCGCCTGTGCCGTCTGCCCCCATGGCTTTTCCGGGGCAAATTCCATGATATTTTCTCCAAATTCCGAACTGACAATAAAGGTTTCATCCAAATACAACGGGGATATTTATCTTACCTCCGACGGCAGGAACCGAATAGAAATTTTTTACAACGACAGCGTTATAATAAGGCGTTCCCAAAGGGTAACCCGCCTTGTTAAATTAAAGGAATGCACCTTTTGCGAAACCTTGTCGAGGAAGTTTTCCTAAAAGTAAAAGCATAGAATAATTTATGCTTGAAAGGAAAGGGCAGGATATGAAAAACAAACGGCAAAACGAAATTTTAAGGCTTATTTCCACCTACGACATCGACACACAGGAGGAACTGCGCAACCGCCTTATTCAAAGCGGTTTCAACGCCACCCAGGCCACCGTTTCCCGGGATATGCGTGAGCTTAAAATCGTCAAGGTTTCGGCGGGTAACGGCAATTACAAGTATGTTCACCAGCCGGACGACGCCAACCTCCTTCTGCAGAACCGGTTTTCAAAAATTCTGAAAGAGGCGGTAAAAGAGGTGGACACCGCAATGAACATTGTGGTGGTAAACGTCTATACCGGCATGGGGTCGGCGGCAGGTGCCGCAATAGACTCGCTGCGTATTACAGGTGTGGTGGGTTCGGTGGCAGGGGACGACACGCTGATTGTTATAACCAAAACCCCCGAATCGGCCGAGGCAGTTAAAGATTACATTTTAAGCATTATAAAATAAAACGGGTTTTACCCGTAAAAGGGCGGGAGTGGCATGCTTTTATCCCTTTACATAGAAAATATTGCCTTAATTAAAAAACTGAATATTGACATAAATAAAGGCTTTACCGTCCTTACCGGCGAAACGGGGGGCGGCAAAAGCATTATCATAGACTCCCTTGCCCTCCTTTGCGGCGCAAGAGGGGACAAGTCCCTTATCCGCACCGGGGAGGACTATGCCTTTGTGGAGGGGGTTTTTGACGTTTCGGACTCCACACTCGGGGAGGACGCCGAATTTGCCGAAGGGGGAACTCTTGCCGTTTCCCGCAGAATTACTTCCGACGGGCGGAGTGTCTGCAAAGCCGGAGGGCGGACTATACCCGTTTCACGGCTTAAGGGCATTGTTTCAAAGCTCCTTAACATCCACGGCCAGCAGGACACCCAGTCCCTTTCCGATCCGGCCACCCATTTAACCCTTCTTGACGCCTATGGGGGATTGCAAAACATACTTGACGAATATAATGCGGCTTACGGTGAATATACATTAATCGGGGAGGAAGTAAACCGGCTTTCCAAAATAAACGAGGACAAGCTTATCCGCCTTGATGTTATTAATTTTCAAATTCAGGAGCTTGAGGGAGCCGACATTTCCGCCGGTGAGGAGGAAAGGCTGGAATCCGAAAGGACAATCCTTATAAACTTTGAAAAAATCCTTGACAACGTAAAAACCGCCTTAAATGCCTTAAACGGCACCGGCGGAGTGCTTGACGGCATGTATAAGGCGTCCGACAGCCTAAACCGACTTGAGGGTACATTGGCGGGGGCGTCAGATTATGTAAACCGCATCGAGTCGGCCGCCTACGATATAAAGGATATTGTGGATTCATTGAAATCCGACATATCCCTTGATATTGAATCACCCGAAAAGCGGATAGACGAAATAGAGGAACGGCTGTCCACCATATCCCGCCTTAAGCGGAAATACCGGACAAGCGAGGAAGGTTTGGTTGAAAAACTGAATGAACTTAAGAAAGAAAAACTGCTCCTTGATTCCAGCGACGAGGCTTTGCAAGACAAGATAAACGAGCTTAAGGCTACCGAGGAAAAGCTTAAGGTGATAGCGGATAATCTGTCCGAAATGCGCAAAAAGGCCGCAAAAAGGCTTGAAAAGGAAATCGAAGGACACCTTGCCGAGCTGGATATGCCATCGGTAACCTTTGTAACCGAGTTTGCAAACATTCCTTTTTCTCCCTCCGGAACCGACTATGCGGAATTTTTCATATCCGCCAATGCCGGGGAGGAACCCAAGCCTATATCCAAAATCGCCTCCGGCGGCGAGCTTTCAAGAATAATGCTTTCCATAAAGTCGGCCTTTGCCTTTATAGACAACGTTAAAACGGTGGTGTTTGACGAAATCGACACGGGCATTTCGGGCAAAACCAGCGAAAAGCTGGGCATTAAGCTTAAAAAGCTTACGGAAAAGGGGATACAGATTCTCTGCGTAACCCATTCGCCCCAAATCGCCTGCCTTGCCGACACACATCTGGGTGTTTCAAAATTCCAGGACGGGGGAAGGACCTATACAGCAGTCAAAACCCTTGATTTTGAAGAAAGGATTGATGAAATTGCAAGGATAATGGGTGGAATAAATATAACCGATTCGGTCCGGGCGGCATCCCGGGAAGCCCTTGAAAAGGCTAAGCAAATTAAAAATTAACCAGAAATTATTGAAAAAACTTGACATAATGCAATGTTTCGTATAAAATATAAAAAATCGTGTTAACATAATTTGTTGGGAGTATTCAGGAATGCGATACATAAGGATAATTTCGATATTACTGGGGATATTTTTGGTATTCCCTCTGTTTATCGTTCTTGCGCCCGCCGCAGGGACCGATTACAGGGAGCAGTTCATAAATACCATTGCCCCCTTGGCCGTTGAGGACATGAAAAACAATAACATACTTGCTTCCTTTACTATAGCCCAGGCAATACATGAAACCGGTTTTGGCACCTCCAACATAAGCAAAAAAACCAACAACCTTTTCGGCATGAAAGCCTATGAATCCACCTGGAAGGGAAAGATTTACTTAACTCAAAACGGCACAATATACAACTCATTTGATGAAGCCAGGCAGATATTAGGCGCAGCAGCCGTTACAGCTTATAAAGAAAAATTTTTCAGGGTGTATAACTCATGGAAAGAAAGCGTTGACGACCATGGCTATTTGTTAGGCAACAGCAGCCGTTACAGTAAGCTGGTGGGCGTCCGTGACTACCGGCGATGCGCCGAGCTTGTGGTTGAGGCCGGCTACTGCAATGACGATGGCTATGCCGATATGATTGTTCACTACGTTGAAACCTACGAGCTTTATAAATACGACAATGTCGAACCCGACGACGGAAAAATATCCTCGGTTGATATAGGCGCAGACCGGATAAGCCTTGAAATAGGCAAGACCGCCACCCTTTACCCCACGATAAAAACCAACGGGACTGCCGAATATACGTTAAAATTCGATACATCCAATTCAAGCGTCGCCACGGTCAGCCCGTCGGGGGTTATAACCGCACTTACTACCGGAAGGGCAGCCATAACAGTTTCCGCCGGTTCAAAAAGCGACACCGTTGTGGTATATGTCCATCAACCCGGCGTTAAACTGTATGAGGGAACAACCACCGGCAACGTCAACTGCCGCAAAGAACCCTCCTCCGACGGCGGTGCGTCCACGGTATTAGACGCCTTTGACAAAAATCTTCCTATTATAATTTTCGGCTCGGCCACTCCGAGCGGCTGGTATCTTGTAAACGGACGGGGACAAAAGGGTCCTTACATAACGGGCTATACCCACAGCTCCTACATTTTGGTATCCGGTCCCTTTATTTCCGACACCCTGCCCGACAAACCGGACCCCAACCCGTCGCAGCCTGAAGACTCCTCACAGCCAAACGAATCATCACAGGAATCTTCCGTTCCCCCCGTAAGCTCGGAAGAGCCTTCAGCTCCTCCCGTAAGCTCGGAAGAACCCGTTTCCTCCGAACCTGAGGAATCCTCCCAACCCGAGGAATCCTCCCAACCCGAGGAATCCTCCCAACCCGAGGAATCCTCAGAACCTGAGCCACCCCCCATACCCGACGACAAACAGCTAATCCCCACCTCCTATCAGATAGGATTAGTGTTGGACAGGCTTAATCAAAGAAAAGGCCCCGGCTCGTCCTACGCCCTTACGGGGACCTTTGCCAAGGGAACAAAGGTGCTGCTTATCGGCGCTCCCGAAAACGGCTGGTATAAGTGCATTGGTTATTCCGAAAGCGGTAAAATTATAGAAGGATACAGCGGCTCGGCATATATAAACGTTCTCGGCGGATTTTTAACCACCCGTGGCCTCCCCCTTTCAGAAAAGGACGGGTATATTACGGGAATAACCTTGGGCAAAACCGTTTCTGACCTTAAAACCGCCCTTAAATATGCCTCGGTGGAGGTTTACTCCATGACCGGGCAAAAGCTTGGCGACGAAGCCAAGATTCCCAACGGCGCCACGTTGAAATTCGGCTGGTGCGGTAACGTGTATGCCACCAAAACCGTGTTTATATCCGGTGACATTAACGGCGATGGCGTCTTGACCGCCTCCGACTATATATCCCTGAGGCTTCATCTGATTGGCGTTTCGCTGTTATCCGGCGCTTCCCTTAAAGCCGCCTGCGTTACCGGCTCGTCAAATCCCAGCGTGCTTGATTATATTACGCTGAGAATGCAGATATTAGGCGTCAAATAGCTAAAGCATATAAAACAACGGACAGGTAAAACCTGTCCGTTTTATTTTATAGTTCCTTGCGGTAAATTACACACCCGTAAAGCTTTTTATGTATAACAAACCCCAGCTTTTCATACATTGCCACCGGGCCGTGGTAGCCCTTGTTTTCGTCATGTTCAAATGGGTAGCCTTCCACCATGTCATATCCCTGGGCCTTGGCATCGATACACACCTGCTTGAGAAGGGAAGTGGCCACTCCCTTTCCCCTGCATTCGGGGGATATGCAAAAGCACACCACGCATTTTACCTTTTTGCCGTTTTCGGTTTCGTCCCTTGGCAGACGGAAGTTTACGTTGTCATAGGCGTCCTTGTCGTTGGCGTTGCACCAGCCTGCAACCTTTCCGTCGGCAAAGGCAAGATATCCCTGCATTTTGCCCTTTTTAATAAAATCAATGGCACATTCCCGGTTAAAGGGCTTGTCGGCATAAGAACAGTTCCAGCTTTTTTTGTCTGCCAGCTCCTTTGTCCAGTGGTAGCACATGCAGTAGCACCCCGACCATTCGTCGTCATTGCAAAATGCCACGTTATCGAAAAAATACAACCAGTCGTCAAGCAGATCAGGGGAAATTCTTTTAATTTCAATATTCATAAGACTACCTCTGTAATGATATGTTGACATATTTTAACATAGGCGAATAATAATTTCAATAACGGAAAAGATTTTATTTATACAGAAGGCGCATTTATCCAAACCGCTATAATGACGAAACCCCCGGAAACGCTTTTATAAAAGCTTTTCGGGGGTTTTCGCTGGCTGCGGAAGAAGGATTTGAACCCTCACAAACAGAGTCAGAGTCTGCCGTGCTGCCGTTACACAATTCCGCAACGAATTATTCCTTTAACTGTTTACATAAAATAGAACAGGGTAAAATATTAATGTTGGTGACCCGTAGGAGAATCGAACTCCTGCCTTCGCCGTGAGAGGGCGACGTCTTAACCTCTTGACTAACAGGCCATAAATCAGCCTGAACATATTAGCATATTGTTTTGAATTTGTCAAGACCAATTTTCAATTTTCTATATTTTAACGGGGGAAAAATGCTGCCAAAAGAACCGCACAAAAAAATACCCCTTATTATTTTATATACCGTCCTTGCCGTCGGCGGAGGGTATGTGTTTTTAAAATACCTTTTTCCGGTTTTCCTCCCTTTTATGATAGCCTGGGTTATCGCCCTGCTGCTTCAAGGGGTGATAAACCGGCTTTACGAGAAGGCAAAAATCCCTAAAAAGCTGTCCGCCCTTGTGCTGGTGCTTATGGTGGCGGCTGTTTTGGGTTTTGTCTGCTTTCTTATAATCAAACGCCTTACCGGGGAACTGACCGAATTTGCCAAAAACGCCGGTGAGTTTCTTGAAAAAGCCAAAAACGATGACAAGTTTGCGTCAAAGTGGATTAAAAAAATATCGGACCTATTTCCGTTTAACATTGAAAACTGGCTGACAAACCTATGGAACAGCCTGAATCTTCGCCTTGAAAACGCCACTTCGTCATTTTTAAGCCTGACATCCCGCATTCTCCCCATCCTTCAGGACTTTATCTTCTTTGTTCCTGAGGCGTTTATGTATGTTTTTATAATGGTTCTCTCATCCTACTATTTTGCGGTGGATTTTGATAAAATAAACCGCTTTATAGTTAAAATTCTGCCTGAAGGAGGGCGGAAATATGCATCCTATGCCAAAGGGGAAATGAAAGGCACCATAGGCAAGCTTTTAAGGGCGTATGCCCTGATTATTACCGTAACCTTTACCGAGCTTTTTATATTCCTTACCCTAATCGGGGTGAAATACTCCCTTGTTATTGCCTTTTTCATTGCTTTTATCGACATTCTGCCCGTTCTGGGAACCGGGACGGTGCTTGTCCCCTGGGGGCTTATACTTTTGCTTTTGGGGCAAACGGGAAAAGGAATGGCCATTCTTGGCGCTTATGCCTTTATAACCATAGTGAGGGAGATTATCGAGCCAAAAATCATAGGTAAAAGCATGGGGATACACCCCCTTGCCGCACTGGCGGCCATGTACGGGGGATTAAAGCTGTTCGGCATAACCGGCATGTTCTTTTTGCCTTTTATAATTATGCTTGTTAAGAATATCTGGGTTAAATCAAGGGACATCGGCAAAGAAGGCAAGTAAAATATTTACAAAAAGCGTTGCATTTCAATTTTCCTTGTTGTATAATAATAACTTGTATAGTTATGCTTATATTAAGTCGTTTCAGGGATTTTATTGAATAATATTTACCCGAACGCAGAAAGGAATTATAAAAATCATGTGCAAACCGGTATTCGGAAATGAAAAAAGACCGATAGTGCTTATTATAATGGACGGAGTGGGGTATTCTGATACCATCGAAGGAAATGCTGTCAGACAGGCAGACACCCCCACCTTAAATATGCTTGAACAAAACTACCCCCGCTTTTTACTTAAAGCCCACGGTCAGGCGGTAGGCCTCCCCTCCGACGATGACATGGGTAACAGCGAAGTAGGGCATAACGCCCTCGGTGCCGGCCAGGTTTTCGCCCAGGGGGCAAAGCTGGTAAACCATGCAATAGAAAGCGGCAAAATGTTCGCATCTAAAACCTGGAACGACCTTGTGGAAAACTGCAAAGCCAACAATTCCACCCTTCATTTTTTAGGACTTTTCTCGGACGGCAACGTTCATTCCCATATAAATCACCTTAAGGCCATGATAACCGAGGCCAAAAACCGTAACGTAGGCAAAGTCAGAATCCATATCCTCCTTGACGGGCGTGACGTGGGGGAAACCTCGGCGTTGGAATATGTTTTACCCTTCGAGGACTTTTTGGCGTCCCTTAATGACGATAGCTTTGACGCAAAAATCGCCTCCGGCGGCGGACGCATGACAATCACCATGGACAGATACGAAGCAAACTGGTCTATGGTTGAAAAGGGCTGGAACACCCACGTTTTAGGCGAAGGCAGGCAGTTTGAATCTGCCCAAGAGGCTATTGAAACTTACCGCAACGAAACCGGAAAAATCGACCAGGACATCCCCCCCTTCGTAATTGCCAAGGACGGAAAACCGGTGGGAACCATAAACGACGGGGATTCGGTAATCTTCTTCAATTTCCGGGGAGACCGGGCTATTGAAATTTCCAAGGCCTTTGAAAACCGGGGCCATAAGTTTACAAAGAAAAAAGACGTTAACGTCATGTTCGCCGGAATGCTGGAATACGACGGTGACGAGCACGTTCCCTATAAATATCTGGTTTCACCCCCCGAAATCACCAACACCATGGGTGAATTCCTTGCCAAAAAGGGATACCGTCAGCTTGCCATATCCGAAACCCAGAAATACGGCCATGTAACCTACTTCTGGAACGGCAACCGGACGGGCAAGTTTTCTGAAGAGCTGGAGGAATACATTGAAATTCCCTCCGACGTAGTTCCCTTTGAGCAGCGCCCCTGGATGAAGTGCGCAGAAATCACCGACGTGCTTATTGAAAAAATTAAATCGGGAAAATTCGACTTTTTACGCTGCAATTTCCCCAACGGGGACATGGTGGGTCATACCGGCTCGTTTATCGCCACCAAGGTGAGTATGGAAGGCCTGGATTTATGCCTTGCCCGTATTTTAAAGGCTGTTGACGAAGTCAAGGGCATAGCCATAATCACCGCCGACCACGGCAACGCTGATGAAATGTATGAGCTGGACAAGAAAACCGGCAAGGTTAAACACAACGCCGACGGCTCCATAGCTGCCAAAACCAGCCATACCTTAAATAAAGTTCCCTGCTATTTCTACGATAATTTCTACAAAGACAACTATACCCTTATCCCCGGTGACTACGGTCTTGCCAATGTCGCCGCCACGGTGGTAACCCTTATGGGTGAAAAGCCTCTGGAGGCATGGGAAGAAAGTATGGTGAAACTATGATAATAAACGCCTTGCGGCAGGGCGAAATAGCTACCGCATTGTATATTCTCGTATCAGTGCTTCTTGCCCTTACCGTCCACGAATTTGCACACGGCTATGTGGCCTATAAGTGCGGCGACAACACCGCCCGCTACTTCGGCAGGCTTACCTTCAATCCGGTAAAGCATATTGACCTTTTCGGCTTTTTGGCATTGCTGATAGCCGGGTTCGGGTGGGCAAAGCCCGTTCCCGTAATAACACGCAATTTAAAAAAGCCAAGAAGAGATATAGCCCTGGTTTCCCTTGCAGGTCCCGGATCAAATTTTATTCTTGCTTTTATAGGCACGTTTTTATACAGCGTCATGTTCACATTGCTGGGTTACCAGACAGTAGGCAGCTTTTTATTCAATGTGTTTTATAACTTAGGATTATTTTTCTTCTATTTTGCAGTAATAAATGTAGGTCTTTGTCTTTTCAATCTTATTCCCATCCCTCCTCTTGACGGATCAAAGATACTGGCTTCAATATTACCGCAAAAATTAGGTATGCGCTATCTTCAGCTTGAAAGGTATGCCGGGATATTCATTCTCGCCATCTTTGTCCTTTCAAGCTTCAGCGAATTTGACTTTTTGTTTTATCCCCTTGCATTTTTAAGGGATAGTATTTTAAACGGTTTTGAAAAGCTGTTTGGTTTGCTTCCGTTTATAAATTGATGACGGGTAAATATGGAAGGGTTGAATTTAAAGCTTGAGCAATACGAAGGCCCTCTTGACCTTCTGCTGTCATTAATTCATAAGCATAAAATCGATATTTTCGATATTCCCATTTCAGTCCTTGCCGACCAGTATCTTGCCTATATTGCCGAAATGGAATCCTACAACATGGAGCTTTCTGCGGATTTTATCCTTATGGCAAGCGAACTGGCGTATATAAAGTCGAAAATGCTTCTGCCCGCTCCGCCGGAGGAGGAAGACCCCAGAAAACCTCTTGTGGACGCACTCCTTGAATATCAGCGGGCAAAGCTTGCGGCATCCTTTTTA
The DNA here is from genome assembly GCA_050953105.1 of Eubacteriales bacterium. GTDB lineage: Bacteria > Bacillota > Clostridia > Oscillospirales > CAG-382 > UBA1206. Next base: position 216,243 of record JBMNMA010000007.1, read on the forward strand.
AAGGAGCAGTCGGAGGAATACTTTGACCGCTTTACCAAGGACCCGGATGAAATTGAGTTTACATACGAAAAGTATCATCCGGTGGAGCTTTTGGTGGAGGCTTTCCGCAACATGACACGGCGGATTGCCGAAACTCCCGAAAAAAAGGTGGAGCTGTTTGAAAGGCTTAGAACTCAAAGGAATTTCACCGTAGAGGAAAAAATATTTTATATAATAAGGTTTTTGTTTGACGAAAACAAACATACCTTTTCCTCCCTGTTTGAAAAATGCAGTTCAACCGGGGAAATCGTGGCGGTGTTTCTGGCATTGTTGCAGCTTGTCCATGCCGGAAGGATTAACGTCCTGCGGGAGGACGAGGATATATATCTTATTCTTATTAAAAACAAGGAGGCTGTCCGTTGAATTTATCAAATCTTGACGGAGCCATAGAGGCGGTTTTGTTTGCGTCGGGTTCCCCCGTGTCCGCCGAAAAGCTTTGCGAAATATTCTACACGGATATGGCCGAAATTGAGGATAGTATAAAACGCATATCCGAAAGATTAAAAGATAGCGACCGAGGCATAGAATTAATATTCGTAGACGGGGCATACCAGCTTTGCACCAAGGCGGCTTTTGCCGAATACGTCAAAAAGGCCCTTGAGCTTAGGAAAACTCCCCCCCTGTCAAAGGCATCCCTGGAGGTGCTGGCAATAGTCAGCTACAACCAGCCGGTAACCAAATCCTTTATCGAAACGGTAAGAGGCGTTGACTCCGACGCCGTGGTAAACTCCCTTTGCGACAAGGGACTTATAAGGGAATGCGGCGTTCTTGACGCTCCCGGCCGGCCCACCCTTTTTTGCACCACCGAAAACTTTTTACGCTGCTTCGGCCTTGAATCCTTAAGCCAGCTTCCCAAATTAGACCTTGAAAACATGACAGATGAGGCTAAAGAGGAGCAGCTTGCGTTGCAGGATTAAAATTTAACGGGGGAAAATATGACGGCTTTGTATATAATTTTAGGTATTCTGCTTTTATTTGCAGCATTACTGCTTGTCAAAATATCCTTTCGTATATGCTACTGCGGACAGCTTTTAATTTCGTTTAAAGTAGGCTTTATAAAAAAGGACTTCAGCCTGCTTGAAAAAAAGGAAGTTAAAATTAAAGAAGAACCCGAAATCCCCCAAAGGGTAAAAAAGGCAAAAAAAGAAGAAGAAAAGGTTCCCCTTAAACAAATTATCCCCATAATAAAAGAAACGCTGACATTACTTTTCGAAAAAACCAAACGGCATATTTTCCTTGAAAAATATATCCTTAAAATCACCGTCGCCACCGAGGACCCGGCCCAGACCGGAATAATCTACGGCATTGTTGCCGGCGGAGCGGCGTCACTGCTTAGGATGGTGGAGGGGATAAGGAATAAAAGTAAAAAACAAGGCCAAATATATACCGAGGTAAAGCCTGACTTTATTGCCGAAAAACCCGACATTTACATCGACATAATATTATCAACCCGCGTGTGGCGGGGCCTTTCCATGGCTTTAACCCTGTCGGAAGGCTATACAAAATATAAAAAGCTCAAAACGAAAGGAGCCTGAGTATGAACGACATACCCCTTAAACAAATTATAGACGCATCTTTGTCCCAGATTGGCAGCGTGGCTGACGTTAATACGGTGATAGGCGACCCCGTAACCACCCCTGACGGCGTAACCATTATTCCTTTTTCTAAGGTTTCGGTTGGCTATGCCTCCGGCGGAGCCGATTTTGACTCAAAAAAACCCGACAATCCCCCCCATTTTGCCGGCGGTAACGGAGCGGGCATTTCGGTAACTCCGCTTGGATTTATAGTTATTGACAAGGACGGCGTCCGTATGCTTGACCTTAAGCACGACGCATCCTTTGCCCCTGCTCCTGCAGATCCGGTTAACAAAGCCATTGATGCGGTCAACGGCATTGTCGACAAGGCCCCCGGACTTATTCTTAAAATTAAAGAGATCCTTACCAAAAAGGACAAAAAGGAAAACACCACCGACGGGGAAAATAACGCTTAAATTTATATAGAATAAATCATTTTTAACCCCAATATTATATATTGGGGTGAGATTGTTGAAATATAAAGCGTTATTGTTTCTAATCGCCTTGGCGGTTTTGTTCCTGTTTGCACCTATATATGCTAATCCCGTTTACGACACCGAATATTGCTTTACCGAAAGAATAGATATTTACGCCTTTGAGGTTAAAAATGCGGTAAAAACCTCGGCGTTGTCGGCCATTCTGGTGGATGCCGACAGCGGCAGGGTGCTTTATTCCAAAAATCCCCACGTCATACTCCCTATGGCCTCCACCACAAAGATTATGACGGCGATTATAATTCTCGAAACCCTTGACCTTGACACTAAAATAAAAATAAGCAAGGAATCGGTGGGGGTGGAGGGCTCTTCCATTTACCTTATGGAGGGGGAAACCCTGACGGTTAGGGAATTGTTATACGGACTAATGCTGTCCTCCGGCAACGACGCCGCCAACGCCCTTGCCATTGCCTGCGCCGGATCGGTGGAAAATTTCGCAAAGATGATGAACCGCAAGGCCGCCGAACTGGGTCTTGCCAAAACATCCTTTGCCAACCCATCGGGACTTCCCGCCAAAAACCACCACACCACCGCCTACGACCTGGCGGTATTGGCAAGCTATGCAATAAAGAACGAGGAATTTGTTAAAATCACCTCAACTTTAAAGGCCACCATATCCGACGGAAAGCGTTATCTGGTAAACCGCAACAACCTGCTTCGCTATTACGACGGGATTATAGGGGTTAAAACCGGCTATACACCCGCCGCAGGCAGATGTCTGGTTTCGGCCGCAAAACGGGACGGTGTAACGCTGGTGGCGGTAACACTTAATTCCTCCAACATCTGGAACGACCACACAGCAATGCTGGATTTCGGCTTTGATTATCTTGAAAGCGTCACCGCACTTGAAGCAGGGCAAATTTTAACCTATCTTCCCGTTACCGGGGGTAGGGTTAAAACAGTCAAAGCAACAAATGTCATACCCTTTACCTGCTCGGTTCCTAAGGGAATGGAGATAGATATTAAGGTTTCAACCAAAAACATTTTATATGCCCCGGTAAACGTTGGGGACGTGGCCGGCGAGGCTGATATTTATGCCGGCGGCATTCTGGTGGGGAAAATACCCATTGTGGCGGCGGAAAACGTAAAATACCGTAAGCTTAACTTTTTTGAAAGGTTTTTTAACTGAATGGAGTCTGAAAGCATTAAACTTCAGAAATATGTTTCCGACTGCGGTCTTATGTCAAGGCGGCAGGCGGAAAACGAAATACAACATGGCTTTTTTACCATAAACGGCCTTACGGCAACTCTGGGCGACAGGGTAAACCCCGAAAAAGATATTATTAAATATAAAGGCAATATCGTCAAAAAGCAGAACAAAAAATATTATATAATGCTAAACAAGCCTTCGGGATATGTTACCACCCTTTCCGACGAGTTCGGCAGGGAAACCGTCTGCTCCCTTGTGGATCTTCCCGTCCGGCTGTATCCGGTGGGCAGGCTTGACAAAAACAGCGAAGGGCTTATAATACTTACCAACGACGGGGAGTTTGCCAACACCCTGACACATCCCAGATACAATAAGAAAAAACGCTACCTTGTCATAACCGACGGCTATGTTGATAACAACGCCATAGACAAGCTTCAGCATATGAAAAGCATTGACGGCGAACCCATACGCCCGGTGGATGTAAAAATCCTCGAACGGCATGAAAACGCCACAATGCTTATCTTCACCCTTTCAGAGGGTAAAAACCGCCAGATCCGCCGTATGTGCGAGGAGGCGGAGTTGACCGTAATGCAGCTAAAGCGCATAGCTATAGGCGGCCTTCAGCTTGGAAATCTAAAAACCGGGGCATGGCGCCATCTCACCCCGGAGGAAATTAAGGAGTTAAAAAAATTAAAATGATAACCACAAAACAAAGGGCTTATTTAAGAACATTGTCCAACGGCTTAGACGCCTTGTATCAGACCGGAAAAAACGGAATAACCGAAACGGTTATAAAAACCCTTGACGACGCGCTTGAAGCAAGGGAAATTATAAAAATATCCGTGCTTGAAACTTCTCCCTTATCGCCAAGGGAGGTTATAACCCTTTTGTGTGAAAAGTTAGGCTGCGACCCGGTGCAGGTAATCGGCCGCAAGGTGGTTGTCTACCGCCCCAGCAGGGAAGAACCCAAAATAGTGCTGCCAAAATGAAAATCGGAATCTACGGCGGCGGCTTTGACCCCCCACATGCGGGACATATAAATGCGGCAAAATCCTCCCTTGACTTTCTGGGGCTTGATTTGCTTTACATAGTCCCTGCCTTTATTTCACCGCTCAAATCCTCCACCCCCGCCGCAACACCCGGTCAGCGGCTTGAAATGTGCCGCATTGCATTTTCCTTTGACAAAAGGATAAAAATATGCGACTTTGAAATAAAACGGGAGGAAATCAGCTACACCGCAGACACCATAAAGCATTTTCTTGATATATATCCCAAGGACACAAACACCCTTTACCTTATCTTCGGCACCGACCAGCTACGTCAGCTTGACAGGTGGAGGAATTATAATTATATTATCGAAAACGCCGTTATTGCGGTGGTTTCAAGGTTCAAAGAGGGAATAGACACAGCGGAAGTCGAAAAATACAAAGCCTTGGGGGCAAATATTGTTTTGGTCGACATGGAGGAGATAGAGGTTTCCTCCACCGATATAAGAAACGGCAAAAATATCAGTCTGCTTGACAGCAAAGTGAAGGAATATGTTGACAAAAATGGACTATACAAGTAAACTGGAAGAAATAAAGAAACTTTTATATTCACAAAACCCAAGGCGGATAAACCATATCGAAGGGGTGGCCGAGTCGGCGCTGGAGCTGAAAAACCGCCATTTTCCCCAAATACCCGACGAAAAGGTGCTCCTTGTCGCCTACATGCATGACTTTACCAAGGAATATCCAGTTGACAGGCAGCTTGAAATACTAAAAAGATACAATATCCAGCTAAACGAATACGAAGGAGCCACACCCAAGCTGTTTCATTCAAAATCCGCCTACGCCCTGGCAAAGCATGAATTCGGTCTTGATGATGATATATGCAACGCCATCCTGTATCACACCACCGGCAGGGCAAACATGACGGATCTTGATAAAATAATATATATTGCCGATTATATCGAAAAAAACCGCACCCACCTATCCTGCGTCGATTTACGGGACACCTATTATATGCTGGTAGCAAAAAAACACCCCAATCCCCTGGATACATCAATACTATACGCCCTGGACCTGACAATAAACGAGCTTTTGGAAAACAAAAGCATTATTCATATAGATACCATCGAAGCAAGAAATTATCTGATTTTAGCCGGAATATAAAAGAAGGAACGGATTAAACAATGGAAAGAAACTCCCATGAATTCGCAAAAATCTTAGCCGAGGATATTAAAAAGGCATTAGACGACAAAAAGGGATATGACATTTCGATTATTCCCGTCGGCAAACATACCGTTCTGGCCGACTATTTTGTGCTGGCCAACGGCACCTCATCAACACATATAAAGGCTTTAACCGACGAGGTTGAAAAGCAGCTGAACGAAAAGCATTCCATACTACCTTCCCGCATAGAGGGCATCGGCGGTCGCAACTGGGTGCTTATGGACTATTCCAGCGTGATAGTTCATATTTTCACCAAAGAGGCCCGGGAATTTTATAAGCTAGATAAGCTATGGGCAGAATCGGGTATCGAGCTTAACTAAAACTTATGAATATGAGGTAGTATAATGAAATATAATTTCAGACAGACAGAAGAGAAATGGCAGCAAAAATGGCAGGACGCAAAGGTTTTTGAAGCGTCCGACGATTTTTCCAAACCCAAATTTTACGCTCTGGTGGAATTCCCCTATCCTTCGGGAATGGGAATGCACGTAGGACATATAAAGGCATATTCGGGGCTTGAGGCAATAAGCCGCAAGCGGAGGATGGAAGGCTACAACGTTCTGTTCCCCATTGGCTTTGACGCCTTCGGCCTTCCCACAGAAAATTCTGCAATTAAATTCGGCATCCACCCCAGAACGCTTACCAACCAGAACATAGAGAAGTTTACCAACCAGCTTAAGCGCGTAGGCTTTTCCTTCGACTGGTCAAGGGTAGTCGATACCACCGACCCTGACTATTACAAATGGACACAGTGGATTTTCCTTAAAATGTTTGAAAACGGTCTTGCCTTCAGGGACAAGACTTTGGTTAACTACTGCCCCAACTGCAAGGTGGTGCTGTCCAACGAGGACTCCCAGGGGGGAAAATGCGACATCTGCCACAATGACGTTGTTCAAAAGGCTAAGGACGTGTGGTATCTTCGCATAACCGCCTACGCCGACAAGCTGTTAAACGGCCTTAACGGTGTGGATTATCCCGCCAACATAAAGCAGATGCAGGAAAACTGGATAGGCCGTTCCTCGGGTGCTTTTGTCAACTTCACCCTCAACACCGGTGAAAAGCTGCGTATCTATACCACCCGTCCCGACACCTTGTTCGGTGTAACCTTTATGGTTATGGCCCCCGAACATCCTCTTCTTGACAAGTATGCGGACAAAATCAAAAACATGGACGAAGTAAACTCCTACCGGGAATACTGCGCCAAAAAGACGGAATTTGAACGCACCCAGCTTGTCAAGGAAAAAACCGGGGTTAAGATTGACGGCATAACCGCAATAAATCCCTTGAATAACAAAGAAATCCCCGTTTATATTGCCGACTATGTTATGATGGGCTACGGCACCGGCGCCATTATGGCCGTTCCCGCCCATGATGAACGGGACTACGACTTTGCCAAAAAGTTCGGCATTGACATAATCGAGGTTATTAAAGGCGGAGACATTTCCAAGTCCGCATACACCGGCGACGGGGAAATGGTAAATTCCGACTTCTTAAACGGCATAAGCAATAAAAAAGATGCCATCGCCAAGGTTGTATCCGTCCTTGAGGAAATGGGTATAGGCGAGGAAGGCGTTCAGTATAAGATGAAGGACTGGGCCTTCAACCGTCAGCGCTACTGGGGTGAACCCATACCCATCATCTACTGCGATAAATGCGGCATGGTTCCCGTTCCCTTTGAGGAACTCCCCCTCAAGCTGCCTCCACTTGAAAACTTTGAGCCAGGCACCGACGGGGAATCACCCCTTGCCCGCATTGACTCCTTTGTCAACTGCAAATGCCCCAAGTGCGGCGGCGACGCAAAGCGGGAAACCGACATAATGCCCCAGTGGGCAGGCTCGTCCTGGTATTTCCTCCGCTATATCGACCCCAAAAACGACAACTGTCTGTGCGACATGGATAAAATGAAATACTGGATGCCGGTTGACTGGTATAACGGCGGTATGGAGCATGTAACCAGACATATGATATACTCAAGGTTCTGGCACAGGTTCCTTTATGATATCGGCTGCGTCAACACCCCCGAACCCTATTCCAAGCGGACAGCCCAAGGCCTGATTTTGGGCAGCGACGGTGAAAAAATGTCCAAATCCCGGGGCAACGTGGTTGACCCTCTGGACGTGGCAGACATTTACGGCGCAGATGTGCTCCGCACCTATGTGCTTTTCATGGGTGACTACGGCCAGTCCGCCCCCTGGTCGGATTCCAGTGTAAAGGGCTGCAAACGCTTCCTTGACCGGGTAGCCGACCTTGCCGAAATGGCATCCGGCGAAGGGGTAACCCCCAGCCTTGAGTCAACCTTCCATAAAACCATAAAGAAGGTTACCGAGGACATCGAGTCCATGAAGTTCAACACGGCCATAGCCGCTCTTATGTCCCTTTCCAACGATATTTACGCCGAAGGAAAGCTTACAAAAGACGAGCTTACCACATATATCAAGCTCCTTTCCCCTTTTGCCCCCCATCTGTGCGAGGAGATAAACGAAAAGTTAGGCAATTCCACAATGCTGGCCCAGTCCGACTGGCCGGTTTATGACGGGGAAAAGATAAAGGATAACACCGTTGAAATACCCCTTACCGTAAACGGTAAGTTAAGGGGGACAATAACCCTCCCGGCTGGCTGCCCCAAGGACGAGGCTGTAAGACTTATAACCGAATCGGGCAAAATTTCGGCTTTTGTTGACGGAAAAACCGTTGTCAAAGAGGTTTACGTTACGGACAAAATATATAATATTGTAGTAAAGTAGAGGATGGTAAATCATGAAAGTTAAAAAAACCAAGTTTTTCTCGGACTTCAAGGCCTTTATCGCCAAGGGTAACGTGGTTGACCTGGCTATCGCCGTGGTTATAGGCGGTGCATTTAACAAAATCGTTACCTCCCTTGTAAACGACATTATTATGCCCATTATCGGCCTTATAGCCGGCCGGGTGAACATCACCGATCTTAAGTGGATTATCGCCCCGGCGGTGTATGACGAGGCCGGCAATATAACCAAGGCCGAAGCATCCCTAAATTACGGTAATTTTATTCAGAACATCATCGACTTCCTTATTGTGGCCTTTACCATTTTCATTGTCCTTCGCTCCTTCACCAAGCTTGTGTCTATAAAAGAAAAGATTATTAAAAACGGCAAGGACGAGGAAAAGGAAGAGGAAAAAGCCGAAGGCAATGAGTAATACCGGCATATACATAGGCGCAGACGGTGGCGGCACCAAAATTACCTACTGTCTTAAAGCAGGGGATAAGGCCTTTTACCTTCGCCTTGACCAAAGCGTCAACCCCAACGACGTGGGGTTTGATAAATCGGCTGACCTTGTAACAGCCGGTATGGTTGAAATATGCAGCGCCAACGGTATTTCTACTGACAAAGTTTCGGGCGTTTTTGCCGGCATTGCCGGAGGCTCCACCGCTGATTACAAAGATGTGTTAAAGTCCCGGCTTGACAGGGTGTTTGTCAATTCGGCAAACGGTGTCAGCCATGACGGTGAAAATATTCTTTACGCCGCCTTCCCTGACACCGACGGAGTTATTGTGATATGCGGCACCGGCTCGTCCTGCTTTTATAAAAAGGGGAGCAAAATCGTCCGCATAGGCGGATATTCGCTGTTTGACCTTGACGGCAACGGCTATGAAATAGGCAGGCGGGCAATCGCCCACGGCCTAAGGTGTGTCGACGGCAGGGATAAACGGGGAATTCTTTGCGAACTGGTGGAAGAAAAGTGCAACGGCACCTGCCTTGACGACCTTAAAAGGCTGCTTGCGCTGCCGGTAAAGGAGGTTGCTTCCTTTGCTCCCGTTGTGTTCGAAGCCGCAAGGCGGGGCGATGAATATGCTGTGTCTATTATAGACTCAACGGCAGGGTATCTCGCCGAGTGCATAAACCACGCAGCAAAATCCTTTGACGGCGTATGCCCCGTATGTATCGCCGGCAGTATTGGCACTGATGCTTTAACTTTAAATCTTCTAAAACCCAAACTTTCGCCAAAAGTAACCCTTTCAATCCTTAACGCCAACCCTGTAGAGGGTGCGGTGTATAAGGCAATGTTATTGGCAAGTGAGAAATAATCAATAAAACACAAACGGGCAGGTTTTTCCTGCCCGTTGTTTTTGCTCTGCTATTTCTTCTTTATTGGCAACCACACTTCGCTGTAATAGTTTTCGTCCTGATTGCCTTTGGGATAGTTGCGGATATCGGTATATAACTCGATATTTAAATTACCCACCATTTCGTATTCGCCGTTGTTGGGAAGCCATTCGGAAAATATTTTACGGGTAACCTCCTGTATAGAACCCGGCATGGGGCCTTTGCAGGGGAATATCGCCCAGGTGAAGGCAGGTATTTCAAGCACCTTGCACCCTTCGGGAACTTCTTTGCCGTTGTAATCGTCGGCAATAAGGTATTCAAACTCGGTGCTGTCTGCGTCCATGCAGATACCATACATACCGCAGATGATTTTTCCCTTGCCAGAGTTAAAGTGATTTGTCCAGAAAACGGGTATCTCAGCCCCTGCGCTGTCGCAGGAAAACCTTTTAGAAACGCCTATAACCTTAAAGGATGGTTTTTCGCTTATTTTGTAGTCCATAATATAACCGCCTTCCAATGTAAATTTCAGCTTTAGAGGGGCAAAGGTCTTGATAAGTGCACCGTCCCGCCGGACGGCTGTGGGGGATACGCCGTGAAAACGGGTAAACGCCTTGGTAAAGCTGTCAGGGGAATCATACCCGTATTTCAGAGCAATATCGATAATTCTTGCGTCTGTGGTGGCAAGCTCGCTGCCGGCAAGGGCAAGCCTGCGGAACCTTATATATTCTCCGACGGTATAGCCGCAAAGCATTGCAAAGGCCTTTTGAAAATAAAAGCTGGAAACATAAGCCCTTGATGCAATATCGTCGGCGGATATATCTTTGGTGATATTTTTCTCAATATAGCTGATGGCGTTTCGCATTCCGTCAATCCAGTCCATTGCCGCTCCTCCTGCCGTAAGGTGATTTTAGCATAAATTTTTACCGTTATCCCGATAAATTCAGCCATCTTTTGTCCGTTTTTCAGTATAGCAAAAACATCCTACTCTTTCAAGCAGTTAAGTTACTTAATTAATTTATTATTAATTAACCATCATTTATCATAACAAATATTGAAATTTATGCTTATGTTGTGATATTATACTATCGTAATATGTCGAATTTTCAAAAGCAGAATATATTATATTAAGTCTTAATGCAGGGAATGCTGTTTATGTCAAAAGAAAAAAAGCCAAAAAAGCAAATCAAACAAATTAAGCAGCCCAAGGTTGAAAACGATAAATACAAGCAGTTTACACTATCCCTTACCGATAGTGAAAGGGAGGTGCTGACCGACTTTTTCGGCCGGCTCAATCTTCACATCAGCCTTAACCGCAAGTTCCGTCAAGCCATGGTCGATGACTTTGAAAAAGCTTTTATGTATTATCACTCAGCCGGTGTTCCGGTGGCTAAAGCAGCCGAACTCATGGCTCCCGAAAAAATGGGGGGATTTTACGCCCGTCCTGCTGCTTTGTGGTTTAAGCTTGATGTGGCGGCAAAGATTTTCCCCCTGTCCATGCATAACAACCGCATGTCGGTTTTCCGCCTTTCGGTTTATTTAAAGGAAAACGTTATACCCGAGCTTTTGCAGATTGCCCTTACCTTTACCATAAAGCGCTTTCCCCTCTTTGCCACCACCGTTAAAAAGGGGTTTTTCTGGCATTATCTCGATTCGGCTAAGCGCCGCTTTTCAATAGACGAAGAAACCAACGTCCCCTGCCGTCCGCTGGATATATCACTTACCGACTCCCAGTCTTTCAGGGTGCTCTACTATCAAAACCGCATCAGTCTGGAATTTTTCCACATTCTCACCGACGCCACCGGAGGCATGGTGTTTTTAAAAACCCTTACCGCCGAATATTTACGCCTTACCGGGGTTGACATACCCTCATCCGGCGGAATACCCGATATTAACGATGCTCCGGCGGCACACGAGTTGGAAGACGGATTTTCAAAGGTGGACAAAGCCGAAAAGGCATACGGTCTGCTGGATAAGCAGGCAACCCAGATGTCGGGCAGCCTTTCAAAAATAAAACCCTGCCGGATACTTCATTTTAAAATAGATGCCGCAAAGCTTAAGGAGGTTTCCAAAGCCAAGGGCGGAACGGTTACAGCTTATATCCTTTCTCTTATGTTTGCAGCCTCCAAGTCCGCCATAGACGGTGAAGGCGGCAGCATAAACATTCAGGTCCCGGTGAATATGCGAAAGTTCTATAATACCGAAACCCTCCGCAATTTTGCCCTTTACTGCAATGTAAGGCTGCCGGTGGCGGAGGTAACAAAACCGGAGGACATTTTGCCTGAAATTCAAAATCAGCTTGTGGAAAAGGGATCGAAAACCGCCATGGATTCCACCGCCAAAGCATCGGTAAAGCTGGTTAATGCACTGTCCTTTATACCGCTGTTTATAAAAAATCCCGTTGCCAGACTTGTTTACGGCTATCTGGGTGAAAAAACCTGGACAAACACCCTGTCAAATTTAGGTGTGGTTACCTTGCCGCCTGAAATGGAAAAGCATATTGAATGCTTTGATTTCGTCCTGGGCACCGGCGTAACCAACAGGGCATACTGCTCAATGGTTACCTTCGGCAATACCGCAATGCTTTCAATATCCAAGCTCACAAAGGATCCCACCTTTGAGGAGGTTATGTTTAGTCTGCTTGATAAAGACGGACTGACACCGGAGGTAGAGGGGAGCGATTTGTATGAAGGTTAAAATAACATATCCCATACAGACAAAGAAAAATCTTTTTAAGCAGGCCTTTTCATCTATTGCCCGTTGGGTAATGCTTGCCGCCGCCTATGCTTGTTTTATTATTAACCTTGCCGTCGGCGGAAAAGCATGGAGCGTGGTGGTGCTGTGGGGGCTTTGGTTTGTGTGGTCGTTTGTGTTTTCCCCCAACATGGTGGAATTCAACCGCATAAGCCAGACCACAAAGCTTATGGTTTATACCTGCGTTATGCTTATTTTGATAAACAACCTCCTTGCCCCGGGCTGGGCCGAATTTGTGGTCCCCATCATCTGCTTTGCAGGGGTGTTTATTAACGGGGTGTTCTTTTTAACCAACACCAAAAAGCAAAGACAAAACCTTATGCCAATGATCTGGGCAATAGCCATTGCCTTGATAGCCATTATTGCCGCCCTGGCAGGCTGGCCTGAGATGAACTGGCCGATAATCGCCCTCGGCTCCACCGGCTTTGCTTTGCTGGTGGCGGCGGTTATAGTGCTGGGGAAGGGGATTATCACCGAATTTGTAAAGCGGTTTTCAATAAAATAGGAGCATAAAATGGGAATTTGCTATATCGTCGGCAGCATGGCAGACGGTTACAGAGTATATAAAAAAGACGGTGACTTGGTTATAGCTGTTGATGCCGGGTATAAAAATTTAAAGGGCGTAAAGCCCGACCTGGTTATGGGGGATTTTGACTCGTTAGGTTTTATTCCCAATGGGGAAAACATTATAACCTTCCCGGTGGCAAAGGACGACACCGACACCCTGCTTGCAGTAAAAGAAGGGTTAAAGCGGGGTTATAAAACCTTTGTAATATCCGGCGGCCTTGGGGGAAGGCTTGACCATACCATGGCCAATATTCAAACCCTTGCCTTTCTTGCCGAACGCGGTGCAAGAGGTTATTTGGTTAGCGAAAATGAGTTCGTTACGGTTATCAAGGATACAAGTATTGAATTCGACAAGGAGCATTCCGGCAACATTTCGGTGTTCGCCCTTAGCGACAAGGCCGAAGGCGTCACCCTTGAAGGATTAAAATACCCATTATATAACGCCACATTAACACCAACTTTTCCTATAGGTGTTTCTAATTCCTTTACAGGAAAAACATCAAAAGTAACCGTTAAAAATGGAATGCTTTTAATTATAGCAGGTAATATAAACGGTGATTGGTTTTTCCGGTAAAAATAAAATGATTTATCCGGCACACCGGATATAAAGTAAAGGTGCGGAGTTTACCGCACTTTTTTATGTATAAATTAAGATGTGATATAATCGTGCAATCTCCTGATTATTACATCATTAGCAAAATAATTACAAATTATAGGCAAATTTTACCTGATGATATATTGACTGGAATTGGCAATTTCAATATAATTATATCAGACAAAAAACATATTAATGAGGGAAGGACAATGAAAAAATCGTCATTGCAAATCCTATGCATTATACTTACCCTTGTTCTTGTTACCATAACCATATCCGGGTGCGGTGAGGGCGGGGACAATGAATCGGTTCAGGCCTCTTCCCAAGTTCAAAATCAATCCCAATCCCAAAGTCAATCCAAAGACGAATCGTCGCAGAGCCAAGAAAGCCTGCCGGAAGGGGTTTTGTTTGATGGTGCCTTTAAGGTAAACTCCGCCATGCCCGAATACAAGTGCGTTGTTTTGGGTAAAAACGGGCTTATAGAGGGGCTTGAAATAACTGACAGCAACGGTGAGGTTATTCAAACCCTTGAAAAACCCCAGTCTTATAACGAGGTTGTTTCAAAATCCGCGGCATACTTTGTTGACATTACCTTTGACGGAAACCTTGATATCCTTGTCCCCTGCGGAATCACAAGAAAGCTTTGGGTAGCAGCCTATGTGTGGGATAATGACACAAAACAGTTTGTTATTTCCCCGACTTTGAAGAAATAGGCTCCTTTTCCCTTGATACCGAAAACAAAAAAATTCTAACTCACAATTTTATATGGATAGGACCAAGCCAGATTTCGGAATTTTATACGGTTTATTCCTTTGACGGCAAAAAGTATATCCTTGAAAAGCAAATAAGCTTTGAGGAGTCGGAGGATCTGAAAAAAACCACCTTTAAAGAAACCGAAGGTGATTTAGATAATCAGGTAGTCAAAGCCGAATATGTGCTTGATTATGATTATTACAATGTAGGTGTTGACAAAACCGACGAAAGGCTTAAACCCTACTATGAAGACGGCTCATACTGGGATTTGGACGGGGAAAAGTGGACATCTATCTTTGAAGGAGAACTTTTGGACAGATAATGTATGCCTTTATTGACAGGAGTATCAAAATGAAATTATATACAAAGTTCCTTGTATATGTTAAAGGATATACACTATGTGTTATACAATGAGCCGCTTACCAAAGGAAAATTTTATAAATCCGTAGCTACAGACCTTATAAATTTTTCATATCCCGCCGGGCATATGTGCTTTTATGAAATAACCCAAGAGGATTTTGTAATGTATAATATTTATACACTTATATTACTCCCGCCCCAGCTGGCATATATATTCGATGCGAATCATTTCGAATGGTATCGCTGTCTTAATTAATTTTCAGTCACCAATGACGGTGCGGCAAACGCCGCACCTTTTCTTTTGTCGGTATATAGTATAGGCCATAACTCAACCAAAGCAAAATGGTATAAAAAAGCAATAATTTAATATATTATAAATAAAATAAAAATAAATCGTATCAATAGTTAATAAAGTGTTAAATAAAGGTTGCCGTATTGCATTTTTAACAACAAAGTGGTATATTATATTGACCTATTTTGTTAATAAACAATTCACAGGAAATGCGAAAGGAATCACTTTTATGGACTTTTTGTTGAAATACCTGCCGCAGTTTAATGACCTGGTATGGCAGGATTGGGCGAAAATGCTGATAATGTGGATTATCGGCGGAATTCTGATTTATCTTGCCATAAAAAAAGAAATGGAGCCTTCCCTCCTTCTTCCCATGGGATTTGGCGCAATACTGGTCAACCTGCCGTTGTCCGGTGTTCTAACCTGGGGATCAGAAGAAGGCGCCCTTGACACCCTCTACGGCGCAGGCATAGCCAACGAGCTTTTCCCCCTTATACTCTTTATAGGTATAGGTGCAATGATAGACTTTGCCCCGCTGTTGTCTAACCCAAAGCTGATGCTTTTCGGCGCAGCGGCGCAGTTTGGTATATTCTTCACCCTCGGTATGGCGTCGCTGTTCTTTGACATAAAGGACGCAGCTTCCATTGCCACCATAGGTGCTGCTGACGGCCCCACTGCCATAGTCGTGGCAAACCAGTTGAAATCCAACTACACCGGCGCAATAATGGTGGCCGCCTATTCCTACATGGCTCTTGTTCCCATTATTCAGCCCCCTGTAATTAAAATGCTTACCACAAAGAAAGAGCGCCTTATAAGAATGCCCTACGTTCAAAAGGAAGTTTCAAAAACCACAAAGATTCTTTTCCCAATCTGCATAACCATAATAACCGGTCTGGTTTCCCCCAAGTCGGTTGCCCTTGTAGGCTTTTTAATGTTCGGCAACCTTATACGCGAATGCGGCGTGCTTGACTCCCTTTCCGAAACATCTCAAAAAGTCCTTGCAAATCTGGTTACCATATTCCTTGGCATAACCATTGCAACCCAGATGACTGCGAACAAGTTCCTTTCCCCCGCAACCCTTCTCATCCTCGGCCTCGGCCTTGTGGCATTTATCTTCGACACCGTGGGCGGTGTGCTGTTTGCTAAATTCTTAAACCTCTTTGTTAAGAATAAAATCAACCCCATGATAGGTGCCTGCGGCATTTCTGCCTTCCCCATGTCCGCCCGTGTTGTCCACAAGATGGGACTTAAAGAGGACAATCAGAACTTCCTGCTTATGCAGGCTATCGGCGTAAACGTTTCGGGGCAGATTTGCTCGGTTGTGGCCGGCGGTCTGATTTTAGCCTTCTTCGGCTGAAAAAGTAAAGGATTGGTGATAATATGTTTTTAGCAATAAATTTTCATCCGGGTGAATTTCTTAATATCTGGGACAAAATTCTTTTCGGTTATCTAGGAATTTTCGTGGTGGTAGGTGCAATAATCGGCGTAACTGCCATACTCAACAAGCTGACATCAAAGAAAAAATAATCCCAAGGCGCGCCGGTATAAACGGCGTGCCTTTTGTTTTGCCGGTTTGTTGACAAAATAAATAGTGTATGCTATAATTTTTCATCCAAACTGAAGGAAAAAGGGAATTTTGAATATGAAAGCACTTGTTACGGTTATTGGCAAAGACCAGATAGGCATAATAGGCGGTGTCTGCACCACTCTGGCCGGACTGGACGTAAACATCCTTGACATAAGTCAGACGGTTATGCAGGGTTATTTCACCATGATGATGATCGTTGACCTTTCCACCAGCGACAAAGATATGGAAACCATACTTAAAGCTTTAAGGGAATTCGGCGAAAGCCGGGGGCTTGACATTAGGCTCCAGCGCACCGACATTTTCGACGCCATGCACACCATATAGGCGGGGTGGGGTATGCTTAATATAAACAACATCCTTCAGACAATTCAGATGATCGACAAGCAGCACCTTGATATTCGGACTGTTACCATGGGAATATCCCTTAGGGACTGCGCCGACAGTGACATTAAAAAAAGCTGCCAAAAGATATACGACAAAATAACTAAAACCGCCCAAAACCTTGTTAAGGTGACCGAAGGCATTGAGAGGGAATACGGCATTCCCATTGTAAACAAGCGTATTTCGGTAACCCCCATATCCCTTGTTGCCGAATCGGCTATTTCCGACGATTATATCTTGTATGCCCTGACATTAGACAGGGCGGCCAAGGAATGCGGCGTCAACTTTATAGGCGGCTATACCGCCCTTGTCCAAAAGGGATATACCATAGGGGACAAAAAGCTTATAGCATCTTTGCCCGACGCCCTTTCCCAAACAGATATAGTCTGCGCCAGCGTAAACGTGGCATCCACCCGCACGGGTATAAACATGGATGCGGTGGCAGAGATGGGGCAGACGATAAAGAAAATCGCTGAATATACCAAGGACACCGGCTGTTCGGGCTGCGCCAAGTTTGTTGTGTTTGCCAACGCAGTTGAGGATAATCCCTTTATGGCGGGTGCTTTCCACGGTGTGGGCGAACCCGAATGCGCCATAAATGTGGGCGTTTCCGGCCCCGGGGTGGTTTACCACGCTTTGCAGGCAGTAAAGGGCCAGTCCTTTGACGTGGTGGCAGATACGGTTAAAAAGACGGCATTCCAGATAACCCGTATGGGGCAGCTTGTGGCAAAGGAAGCCTCCGACCGTCTGGGTGTCCCCTTCGGCATAGTTGACTTGTCCCTTGCGCCCACACCTGCGGTGGGGGACAGCGTGGCACGAATACTTGAGGAAATGGGGCTTGAGGTGTGCGGCACCCACGGCACCACCGCCGCCTTGGCGTTACTCAACGACGCCGTCAAAAAGGGCGGAATAATGGCATCCTCCCATGTGGGCGGCCTTTCGGGAGCATTTATCCCCGTTTCGGAAGACGAGGGAATGATCGCCGCCGCCAAATCCGGTGATCTGACCATTGACAAGCTTGAAGCCATGACCTGCGTCTGCTCGGTGGGACTTGATATGATAGCCGTTCCCGGGGATACCCCGGCGGAAACCATATCCGCCATTATTGCCGACGAAGCGGCCATTGGGGTTATAAACAACAAGACCACAGCGGTGAGGATTATCCCCGCCATAGGCAAAAATGTGGGGGATACGGTGGAATTCGGCGGCCTTCTCGGCACCGCACCGGTTATTCCCGTTCACCGCAGATCCAGCAAGGATTTTATAAACCGCGGCGGCAGAATCCCCGCCCCGTTGCAGAGCCTTAAAAATTAACATATACTGTAAATCAAATCCACCGCCAAACGGTGGATTTTTTGTTATGCCAAGCAGGGTTGTAATTTTATACTCCGATAAAATCACTTTAAAAGACAATATATCTGACGGTAAAGGGTATTTCCGCATACAATGATATAGAAAAACCCACTCCGAAAGGAAATGACAAACAATGGCAAACTGCAACAACGACGACCTTTTATGCGGGTCGGATTTATGTGATAGATCCTGCGAAGACGGGGGATTTACCCTGTTTGGCACAAGAAACCTTCTCCCGCCTTTTCCCCCTATCCCTCCAATCCCGCCCATTCCCCCCGGTCCTCCCGGGCCTCCCATGCCGCCGCCACCTCCTCCGCCGCCGGCTGTTCCTAACTTTTCCTTTTACTCGGTGCGGAATGCCACAGTGGTGTCGGGGGATAATCTGCCGTTAAACTTTATATCCGGCAATCCGCTGTCTGTATCAGACAGTACAATCACCCTTCCCAGGGGGAATGTGCTTGTTACCTACTCATTTCAATGCGAAACGGTAAATAACGTCATATGTGTTGAAACAGTTCCCTACATTAACGGCAACCCACAAACCTTCGGTGCTTTTAGAGCGGTAAGGACTGCGCCCGGCCTTCATTCCCAGTCATCCGGCGACTTTGTGGTAACATCCGACGGCAACACCACTTTGCAAATAAGGGCAGTTACCGAAACGGGGGTTACAATAAGCGCAATTGCTTTCGATTTGCTTATTATCAGATACTTTTAATAATTTCTTGATTTTGACACCCCTTTGTGTTATTATGGCAAAGGGGTGTTTTTGTGCCTGATTACGGTAAGATGACTTTATACCCGATATTTAAGGGGTTTTCCGAAGAAGATATCAAAGCCTTTGTGGAAAGCGCCTGTGTAAGGACTGAATCATTTTCAAAGGGGGACATCCTCCTTCACGAAGGGGACGAATGCCGTGAAATGGGGCTTATTCTTGAGGGGAACTGCATTGGCGAAACCTTTACCGAAAGCGGCAGGCGGGACATAGCCGCTCTGCTTGGGGAAGGGGAGGTTTTCGGCGATGTGCTTGCCATGTCAAGGGGAGGAAAAAGTCCCGTTACTTTAACTGCCGAAAATAACGTTTTGGTAATGTTTATCCCCTTTGAAAAGCTTATGTCAGCATCCATCAACCCCAACAACCTGCTGTTACATAATCTTACTCAAATTATATCGGAAAAATATTTCTCCCTCCTTTTCCGTGTCAACTGCCTGTCAAAGCCGACACTAAGGGAAAAAATTTTATATTACCTGCATGAAATGAAACAAAAAAGCGGCAGCTCCACCTTTTCGGTTGATTTCAACCGCAGCCAGATGGCAGACTTTCTTGCCGCAGACCGCTCGGCTTTGTCAAGGGAGCTTTCCAACCTTAAAAAAGAGGGAATTATTGATTTTTATAAAAACACCTTCAGTATAAAAATATAAAAAAGCATGTGAAAAGGGTGAAAATATGACGGTAAAGGTAAAAATACTCGCAGCATTTCTTAGTGTTTTGGTTTTACTGCCTTTGTTTGTTTTTAACGTGTCGCCGGAGGGGGAAAGCAATTATTCCTATCCGGTAGGCGGTGTAAACGTCAACCCCAAATCCGGCACTATAATCGTATACACCCCCGAATACGGTAAAACCACCGGTGTTGGTGATAGCTACAACGCTATTGAAATTGCCGTTTCGAATTATAAAATAAAATCCATAGGTAAAACAAACAGCGAAATACCGTCCGACGGCTTTGTGGCGGTGGTAAGGGGAAACACCCTTAAAAGCCAGATAGAAAGCCTTAATTTAAAAGAGGGGGACACGGCTATTTTTGATAACTATAACATGGAAATGTTTTTTATAAACGAAAACTATTCCCCTTTTTATTCGAATACAATAAACTTCGACCGCTACAACTCCACCCGTACCGAAAACACCATTATAATCTATAATAAAGGCGAAACCACCAATACCAACATCTGGGGCAGCGAGGTGGTGGTTGACGGTGAGGGGTTTGTTGCCTCTATCGGCGGTAACAACAACATCATTCCCGAAGGGGGATTTGTCATATCCGCCGTCGGCAGGGAAAGGATTGCCGAGCTGACGGAGGCCGCCGCCCTGGGACTTAAGGTAACCGTTGATGACAAGGCAAAGACGATAACCTTTTCGTTTTCCAAAGAAAGCATCACCGGCAAGATGACGGTGGAATATAATAATTTTATCGCTTCGGTGGAAAACTCCAAAAAGTCATACGCCGTCCTTGACTATGCCGAATGCGAAGCAATGCAAAACCTGATGAATCAAACCATTGCCAAGGCTAAAGCCGCCATGGAAAACAACGATATTGCCGGGGCAATGATTAAAAAATATGAGTTTGAAGGCTTAAAGCGGCAGGCCGAGGTTTTGGCAACCGAATTTCCTGCGGTGGAGGAACGGGCAGCATGGCTTAGGCCAAGTAATTCAGAAACACGGGAAAAAGTAAACGAAACCGTTAAAGCTATATATGAAGCAGGATTTAACGCCGTCTGCATAGAGATGCTGTTTAATTCGGTAACCATATTCCCGGTGGACAGCGAAAAATATTTGTTTTCCCAGGACCCGGCATTAAAAGGCTTTGACGTGCTTAAAGCCTATATTGACGAATGCCACAAATACGGTATTGAAATTCACGGTTGGATGCCCTGTTTCAGGGTGTCCCACGGCTCCACAACCAATTCCAAACTTGCCGTGTCCACCCTCAAGCCCGAATGGCTCCAGAAAGCAAAGTCCGGCACCGTGGAGGTGGGGGATACAAAGGGGTTGTTTTTCAATCCCGCCCTGCCGGAGGTGTGCGATTTCCTCCTAGAATTTTACCGGTATATACTTGAAACCTATGCCCTTGACGGCTTTCAGCTTGACTATATCCGCTATCCCTTTGCCACAGGCGAGGATTTCGGCTACGACGACTATACCAGAAACGCATTTAAAGAAAAACACGGCACCGATCCGATGGAATTAACCACCTCATCACCGTTATGGAACGAATGGTGCAAGTTTAGGGCGGCCTATGTTACCGACTTTGTCAGACGATTTTCCCAGATGGCAAGGGAAATCCGCCCCGACATTTATGTTTCCGCCGCCGTCGCCCCCGATTTCAGGGACATGTATGTTAAATATATGCAGGAGTCCGAAATTTGGCTTACAACCGGCCTTATCGATATGGCCTTCCCCATGGCCTACGGCACCAATGTTATTCCTTTGTATTCCTCCTTTACCGTCAACGCCGCAGGGGATAAGGCTTATTCCTATATCGGCGTAGGGGATTACGGTGTTGACATTTTCAAGCGGCAGATTGTAGAAACCAGACAAGCTGGTGCCGACGGCTTTGCCTTTTTCGCCTGGAACCAGTATGTTACCGGAGGATATCAGCAGGAGATTGCCAAAACCATTCTGTCAAAACCCGCCTTATCCCCGTCCTATAAAAGCGCAGATGCCCTTACTGCCCAGATGGATTACATAATGAAACGGCTTGACGCAATAAAGTATATAAACCCCTCCGCCGTTACGGAGGAGTTAGGAATTTTAATCAAGTCAACGTCTGCTAATATACAAAGTGCTTTTAGATCATTTTACGCCGAAGATTGTGCGGAAATTATAAAGGAAGCAATGGAACGATTAACCGCAATGAATCTTGAAGATGGCGTAAAGGAAGTTTTACTTGCGGATTTTTCCAAGGCATATAAAATTTCATCCCTTTCAAAGAGCAAAGCCAAAAAGGAATATGCCCAAAACCATCCCCAAACCGAAGAATCGGGGGAGGAATCTTCCGAGGACATCAGTTCAAGTCAAAGTGAAAGCAGCATACCGGCCGAAAGCGGCGGAAATAAAAAATCCGGCGGCAGTTCAAAGGCCGGCCTTATCGCCGGACTGGCTGGAGCAGGAGTAATACTGGCCGTGTTAGCAACAATTATTATGGTAAAACGGAGGAAGAAAAAATGATTATAAGACCTCTAAGGGAGGACGAGGGCTACAAGGCCAGAATGCTTATGGGCTGCGCCTTCAGTTATTCGGTGGACTGGGAGGCCGACAAGCCAAACAAGCTTACCGAGGAAAGCATCGGCGCATTTTGCGACGACGGCGAAACCCTTATGGCGCAGGTGGTTATTAAAAATTATAAATCCTGTTTCTGCGGCAGCGTTGTTAATGCTGTGGGTATCGCCGGTGTTTCCACCTATCCCGAATACCGCCGCAACGGCTGTATAAAGGCAATATTTAATGAGATTTTCAAAATGGCCCCCGAACGGGGATGGCTGGTATCATACCTTTACCCCTTTTCCTACAGATATTACCGCAAATACGGCTATGAGGTGTTTTTCAAGCACAAAACCCTCACCATACCCTTTGATATGATAACCCATATCAACCGCAACTCCTCGGCTGTCCTTTACACCGGACAGCAGGATGTGGCTGCCGGAATTTTAGACGTTTACAACACCTATGCCGCCGGCCGCAACGTCTGCTTTAAGCGGGAAGAAATGTCCGCATACAGCGACAACCCGGTTAAAAGCCTTAGGTATACATATTTGTGGTATGACGGCAAAACCCCCAAGGCCTACGCTACTGTAAAGCCCGCCCAGGATTCCACCCTTGAGGTTGTCGAGCTGGTTTACACCGATAAAGCTTCTTTATACGGCATTCTCGGCTTTTTGCGCCTGTATGACGGGCAGTTTAAAAAGCTGTATATACCTTTTTTGGAATACGATTCCCCGGTGGAATATCTCCTTGATTCCGACAGAGGTATGAGCGCCGGCAGCTTTGACGGGGTTCAGGGAAGGCTTATTGATATAAAAAAGGTGCTTGAATTAAACAAATACCCCGACACAGCCGGCAGTGTCAGGGTTAAAATATACGGCGATTTTATAACCGAAAACAACGGCATTTATGATATTTCCTTTGAAAAGGGCAAGGGAACCGTCCGCAAGGAGTTAGACGGGGAATATGACATAGCCATAACAATTCAGTCATTCAGCCGTTTGGTGTTCGGGGACGTTCATGAATACGCCATTCCTTTCCTTGACGGCATAGAAATTAAAAATAACGATAAAATAGCCGTTTTATCCCGGTGCTTTGCCAAAAAGCCCCTTAATTTGTTTGAAAGATTTTAGTCCGCAACCACAGGTTGACATGGATTTTATAAAATGCAAACGAAAGTTTATTGTTTTACATTGCCTTATCTGATATAAAATTAGGCGGAGGTGGCTTTAAGTGAAAAAGAAAATAACCGAAACCATCAGAGACGTGCTTGAAAGTTTAAAGAACGGTGAAGTAGGCCTTGACGAGGCCCAAAACCTTATCGAGGTGCTTGTCGCCGATAAGGTTATAGAAAAGTCAATAAAATGGCAGGACGACGGCGGTATAAGAATTGCGGTGTTCAAAGGAAGAAGTCTTATCCGCAACAGCGACCGGGACAACCTCCAGTGTGACATTACCTTTACCGGCGAACCCCTTAATGTTTACTGCGACCATTCCCTTACGGTAAAGGGGAACGTTATCGGCTCGGCCGTTGCGGGCCATTCCCTTAAATGCGAAGGCTTTGTCGGCGGCGATGCCAAGGCGGGCCATTCCATAAACTGCGGTGACGTTAAAAATAACGTCAAAGCCGGCCATAAAGTAAGCTGTGGCAGCGTAGGCGGCAATATAACCGCCGGTCACGGTGTCAGCTTTTCGGGAAAAGGCTGAAACCCGCCTGCCGAAGTATAAAACACATATTAAATATTCACCTGAAACGTCCGGTTTTTTCGGGCGTTTTTATTTTTTCCACCGGGACATAATAGGGAAGGGAAAGAAAATACAATATAACGAACAAATGTTCTTGACAAGTAAATCGATTCATGCTACAATAGAGTAGCAAACAAATGTTCTTTAAATGTGGTTGAGGCAAAGACATGGATAGAATTATAATTCATTGTGATTGCAACAGCTTTTTCGCCTCGGTTGAGACGGTGGCCCATCCCGAATACAAAAATGTCCCCATGGCGGTGTGCGGCAGCAAGGAGGAACGGCACGGCGTTGTCCTTGCCAAAAACGAACTTGCCAAAAAAAGCGGTGTGGCCACCGGGGAGGTTATCTGGCAGGCAAAGCAGAAATGTCCCGCTCTGGTGGTGGTTCCCCCCCATCATCAGCTTTATGAGGAATATTCCCGGGAAGTAAACCGCATCTACGGCGACTACACCGATATGATAGAGCCTTTCGGCATAGACGAATCCTGGCTTGATGTTACCGGTTCCACCAACCTTTTCGGCAGCGGCAAGAAAATCGCCGACGAAATAAGACACCGGATAAAAACCGAGCTGGGGATAACCGTATCCGCCGGGGTGTCTTTTAACAAAACCTTTGCAAAGCTGGGGAGCGACTATAAAAAGCCGGATGCCACCACGGTAATAACACGGGAAACCTACAAGCGGATACTTTATCCTCTCCCGGTGGGGGATATGATGTATATCGGCCGCCATACGGTGCCAAAGCTTAAAATGCTGGGGATAAACACCATAGGCGACCTTGCCAATACCGACGTGGAGGTGCTTATATCCATGTTCGGCAAGGCGGGCAAGGCATTACACGATGCCTGCCACGGCAGGGATGAAAGTATCGTCCATACCGAGCCGGCGGCACCAAAGTCCTTCGGCAACGGCATGACCTTTTTGCGGGATCTAAAGGGGGAGGAGGATTTCAGAAAGGCAATAACCTTCCTTGCCGATAAAGCCACTACCCGTATGCGTGAGGCAAAGGCAAAATGCCGGGTGGTAAGCGTTATGATACGGGACACCTCCCTTAAAATGATAACCCGGCAGAAAAAGTTGCCTTTTCCCACCTCGTCGGTCAAAACGGTGGAGGAAGCGGCAATAAGTCTTGTGCTGGCAAACTGGAACATGTCCGTCCCCGTCAGATCCTTACAGGTGGCCTGCTGCGACCTGGTGGAGGAGGATAAAATCGCCACCCAGCTTTGCCTTTTCTATACTCCGGAGGAGATTAGGGAGGAAAAGCGGTCAAACCTTGATCGTGAAACCGACCGTATCCGTTCCCTCTACGGCAGGCATATAATAACCAGAGCCTCCCTTCTTGTTAACGACCTGGGAATATAATATGAAATGCTTTGGAAATATAATGAATAACCCCCAATTTCCGCTTGACCGTAATAATAATAAATGATATAATTTGATTTAATCCAACATAACGGTTAGCAATACGCTGCTGCAGAGGCACTAACATGGAATAAATGCAAAAAGCCTTCCGACTTTCGGGGAAGGGGGACCGCGTCAGCGGTGGATGAGGGGTTATATACGACCATACGGGAAAGAATAGAGTACGAATGAAATACAGCCTTCCGGGTGGATTAAATCCGCCTACGGCAAAATTCAGAATACAATAATCTACTTTCTTGCGTTACACATCAGCACCTATAACATAAAAATTAAGCTTTAATTTATGAGGTGCCTATGCGTTATCTTCCAAGAAATATAAAAATCAAAGAAGTCAGTCAAACACTCCGTAAAAACATGACCAAAGAGGAAAAACATCTTTGGTATGACTTCCTTCGCACCTATCCCGTCCAGTTTTACCGCCAAAAAATTATAGGAAACTACATAATTGATTTTTATTGCCCTTCGGCAAAGCTTGCTGTTGAAATCGACGGTTATCACCATTTGGACGAGAGCAAAGTAAATAAAGATATAAAAAGAACAGAATATCTAAGCGAATTTGAAATCACCGTAATTCGTTTTTGGAATTTTGAAATACATAAATCCTTTGACTATGTTTGTAATACAATAGATGCCATGGTTAAGAAGCTGACCGGGCAAGCAGAGCCGGAATTTTTATAAGCTGCTATTGCGGTATCATACGAATGCAACTGTAATTTCGGGGTAATTTTGTCGCTGCAAAGCGGATGCTACCCCTCATCCGTCAGCCTTCGGCTGCCACCTTCCCCGAAAGTCGGAAGGCTAAATTTAAAATTCACCTTCCAGCGTCTGCATAAAATAGCATCTTACTCAATTTGCGATATTTTACTTTTACATAAATTAATATCACACACGGAGAAATACAATGGACTATAACAGACTTGCCGAAATGCTTTTTCCCGACATAACCGAAACACCCGAATATTACGAGGAAAAATATCCCCCCCGCAACCTTCCCGAAGGGGCGATAGTAACACGCCTTGCCCCCTCCCCTACGGGTTTTGTCCATCTGGGGAACATCCTTCAAGGGCTTACCTCCGAGCGGATGGCTCACCAGTCCGGCGGGGTGCTTTTCTTGCGCATAGAGGACACCGACGCCAAGCGGGAGGTTAAGGGTGCGGTTAAGGCCTTAATCGACGGGCTTAAATACTGCGGTATAACCTTTGACGAAGGCGCCACCGCCGACGGGGATTTCGGCAGCTACGGTCCCTACCGCCAGCGACAACGGGTTAAAATCTACCATTGCTATGCCAAGGTTCTTGTCCAAAAGGGAATGGCCTACCCCTGCTTTGCCACCGCCGAAGAGCTTGACGAAATAAGAAATAAACAGCAGGAACTGAAATGCGATCTCGGTTACTACGGCCAATGGGCCAAATGGCGGGACAGAAGCATTGAGGACATTCAGGCCCAGCTTGACAAGGGAACACCCTGGGTTTTGCGCTTCCGCACCGACGGCAACCGGTTAAACAAGCACCCCTTTGACGACCTTATAAAGGGAAGGGTTGAAATAACCGAAAACGACATCGACCATGTGCTGTTAAAATCCGACGGCATTCCCACCTATCACTTCGCCCACGCCGTGGACGACCACCTTATGCAGACCACACACGTGGTGAGGGGGGACGAATGGCTGCCTTCCCTGCCTTTCCATATACAGCTTTTCAAAGCCCTTGATTTTAAACTGCCCAAATACCTCCACATCGGCCCCCTTATGAAGATGGACGGCACCTCCAAGCGCAAGCTTTCAAAGCGCAAGGACCCGGAAATCGCCCTTTCCTTCTACAAAAAGATGGGTTATCCCGTGGAGGCAATAAACGAATACATGCTTACCATCCTCAATTCCAATTTTGAGGACTGGCGGCGTCAAAACCCCGACAAACCCATTGATGAATTTAAATTTTCATATAAAAAGATGAATCCCGCAGGCTCGTTGTTTGACGAAGCCAAGTTCAGGGACGTTTCTAAAAACGTCATTTCAAAATTCACCGCCGAAAGAGTGTTTGAATCTACCCTTAATTGGGCGGAAGAGTTTGACAAACCCTTTGCCGATGTCCTTTCAAACAATAAAGAAAGGGCAATAAACGCCTTGAATATCGGCCGGGGAGGCAACAAGCCCCGCAAGGATATAGCCGCCTGGAGCGAGGTTAAGGATTATATAGGCTTTATCTTTGACGAATGTTTTGAAATTGTCGACAACCTTGACAGCTATGACAAGGCGGACGTTAAAGCCATACTGACAGAGTTTGTAAAAACCTATTCGGCCGGTGACGACCAGAACACATGGTTTGCCAAAATCAAGGAAAATGGAGCAAAATACGGCTACTGCCCCGACATGAAGGAGTATAAAGCCAATCCCGAAAACTATAAGGGAAGCGTAGCAGACGTTTCGTCGTTTATCCGCATTGCGGTAACCGGCCGGCTTAACTCCCCCGACCTGTATGCCATAATGCAAATTATCGGAGAAGGCGAAACGGCAAAACGAATTGATAAATTTAAGGAGACATTATAATGGAAGAAAAGGAAAACACCAATTTTCTGTTTGAAATTATAGAAAAAGACCTTGCCGAGGGGAAGGTTAAAAAGGTTCACACCCGGTTTCCCCCGGAACCAAACGGCTATCTCCATATCGGGCATATAAAGGCAATATACATCAACTCCACCGCCGCAAGGAAGTATGGCGGAGAATTTAATCTTAGGTATGACGACACCAACCCCGAAAAAGAGGACACCGAATATGTAAAATCCATTTATGAGGACTTGGTGTGGCTTATAGGTAAAGAGCCGGACAATATCTGCTACGGTTCAGACTATTTTGACAAATGCTATGAGTTTGCCGTAAAGCTTATAAAGGACGGCAAGGCCTATGTATGCAATCTGTCCCCCGATGAGGTGGAAAAATACCGCGGCACCCTTACAGAGCCAGGTAAAGAATCCCCCTACCGCAACCGGACTGTGGAGGAAAACCTTGAGCTGTTTGAAAAAATGAAAAACGGGGAATTTCCCGAAGGCTATTGCACCTTAAGGGCAAAAATTGATATGACATCCCCCAACATAAACCTGAGGGACCCCATAATTTACCGCATACTCAAAAAAGAGCATCACCGGCAGGGGAACAAGTGGTGCATTTACCCGTTGTATGACTATGCCCACCCCATTCAGGACGCATTGGAGGGGATAACCCATTCCATGTGTTCGATAGAATTTGAAAACCACCGTCCCCTGTATGACTGGGTGGTGGAAAGCATCGGTTTTGAAAATCCCCCTCATCAGTATGAATTTGCCAAGCTTAACATTACCAACACGGTTATGTCCAAGCGTAATTTAAAGCGGCTGGTGTTAGAAGGTATCGTTGACGGCTGGGACGACCCCCGTATGCCCACCATCTGCGGCCTGCGGAGAAGGGGATACACCCCCTCGGCCCTCTTTGACTTTATAGAACGGGCCGGCATTGCCAAAACCTATTCCATAGTCGACCTTGCCTTGCTTGAGCATTGCATAAGGGAGGAGCTTAACAAAACCGCCCTCCGCCGGGTGGCGGTCCTTGAACCGGTCAAGCTGACGGTGGAAAACTACCCCGAAGGGAAAAAAGAATATTTTGCCCTTACCAACAACCCCAACGACGAAAACGCCGGCACCAGGGAAGTGGCCTTTACCCGCAATCTTTACATTGAAAAAAGCGATATTTCCCTCAACCCGCCCCCCAAGTATTTCAGGCTTAAGCCCGAGGGCGAGGTAAGGCTTATGGGAGCGTATATAGTAAAATTCAAGGAAGCTATTCTTGACGAAAACGGGGAGATAAAGGAAATTATCGTTACCGCCGACCTTGAAAGCGGCAGCGGCAGCCCCGCCGACGGCAGAAAAATCAAGGGCACCATTCATTGGGTGTCTGCCGAGGACAGCGAAAAGGTTACAACAAGGGTATATCAACCGCTGTTTAACATTGAAAACACCAGGGCTGTTCCTGAGGGCAAAACCATTGACGATTTTTATAACCCCGATTCGGTTAAGGTTTACCCCGAATGCAGGGTGGAAAAGGCTCTTGCAGACGCTGCCCCCGGTGAGAGGTTCCAGTTCGTCCGCACCGGCTATTTCTGCAAAGACACAAAAGACGAAAACGCCTTTAACCAGATTGTTGAGCTTAAAGACAGCAAACCCTTTTAATAAAACGAAAACCCCGGTTTTTACCGGGGTTTTTAACTTAAAATCTGACACCGCATTTTGGGCAATAGGCAAAATCATCATCAGTCCGGTAGCCGCAGTTGCGGCAGGTTTTAGCGCCTCCGCCGTGCGATTTTTCAAACCGTAGTGATGAAACATCAATCTCGGCTCTTTCGCCCTTTTCAATCTTCCTGCCTGTTTCTTTATCAAGCTCGCATACCATACCGCAGCATGCAGTTTTAACAAAATACCGCCTGTTCCACCTGAAGGTGGGAATGAAAAACAGGGTCAAAACTGTATAGGTTACAAACACCTCTATTGCCGAATATCTGCTGCAGCAGGGGCAGACTGTATTTTGCCTGAAATCAAGGGACTTTTGACCTTGATTTATACCCATTATGAAAAAGAACATTACTCTGCCGCCGCCTTCTTAAGGGCATCGTTTTGAATTTTCATAATCTGCTTTATGCCTTTCTGGGCGACGGTAATAAGCTTTTTAAGCTCCTCGGCGGTAAATGACCGCCCCTCGCCCGTCCCCTGCACCTCTATAAAGGAGCCGGTTTCGTCGGCCACAATGTTTATATCCACCTGCGCCGATGAATCTTCCTCATAGCAAAGGTCAAGCACCACCTCGTCATCTACTATGCCGGCCGAAACGGCTGCAATCTGGTGGACAAGGGGATTATAATGAATAAGTCCGGCTTTAAGCCATTTCCTAACCCCCAGCACCAGCGCCACATAAGCACCGGTAACAGAAGCGGTGCGGGTGCCGCCGTCGGCCTGAAGCACGTCGCAGTCTATCCAGATAGTCTTTTCACCGAGCTTTGCGTAATCCACCGCATCCCTGAGAGAACGGCCAATAATCCGCTTTATTTCCGTTGATCTGCCGTCGGGCTTGGATGTTTCCCGTTTTTTTCTCGTTAACGTCGAGGAGGGGAGCATGGCATATTCGGCGGTAAGCCACCCCTTGCCTGTGCCGGCAAGAAAGGGCATTGTGCCGTCCTCCAGCATGGCGGTGCAAAGCACCCGGGTTTTGCCCCAGTTTATAAGCACCGAACCGCCGCTGGTTTCGGTAAAGTTGGTTATTATCTCAATTTTCCTTAAATCTCCGCTTTTTCTTCCGTCGGTTCTCATATTTTTCCACCTTTATCTTATTTTAATTTAATTATATCAAGCCTATAATAAAAGTCAACAATATATAATTTTTATTATTTTTCCCCAAGGGTTGATTTAATTTTTTTGTTGTGATAAAATTATATTCAGGGAATTTGAAAACCAGAAAGGCGGTGCCTTTGCAGAAAAAGCATATCTGCGTTTGTTTTATGCGGCAAATTATAATATTTATTTTAGCTTTATCCTGTATTATATCCCCTCTGTTCATCCTTTCCGCCTTTGCCGACGATGGCCTTAAGGCAGGGGATGTGGTATATTTCGGAGCCTATGAGCAGGACAACAATCAGTCCAACGGAGCCGAAAGGCTTAAATGGCGGGTGCTGGATGTCAATGACGGCAAAGCCCTCCTTATAACAAGCCATATAATTGATATCGGACAGTTTAACGACAAATCCGGCAATATCACCTGGGAAGACAGCAATCTTCGCAGTTGGCTTAACACCGTGTTTTACAATACCGCCTTTACGGTTGACGAAATGGAAAAAATAGCCGAAACCAATGTCGTTGCCCATACCAACCCCAAATACGACACCGACTGCGGCCGCAATACAACCGATTTTGTTTTCCTTTTATCATATAACGAGGCAAAGGAATACTTTGATAACTCCGCAAGCGGTGCGGAATATTATAAAGCCGTGGACGAGGTGGTTCACCCCGACCTTATGGCCTTCTACACCCCTTACGCCCTTGCCAAAGGGGGATATTTAAAGGACAAATACAATACCGGCACCTGGTGGCTTCGCACTATGGGTATATCGGGCAACGATGTGTGCAACGTGTCATGGGCAGGGTATGTCTCCTCCTACGGCCATTACTCCACCATGTCAACCTACGGCATACGTCCCGCAATATGGGTGTATATAGACGCCCTTGAAAAAACAACACCCGATCCCAGGCAGTCCTACGCCGCCGTTGACAACCCCGGCGACAATTCAGAAACCGAAAGTCAGCCTGCCGATAGTTCAGATGAAAGTATGCCGGCCGACAGCTCGGAGGAAATATCTGACGAAAGCTTGCCGGATATATCCTACGAAGAATCTGACGAAAGCTTTGAAGAAAGCGAAATTTACATAGATATATCGGACATAGAGGACAGCTCGGAGGAGGAATATAATGTAAGCCTTCCCGAGGAATCAAACCCCCTTGAAGACTCCACAAAGGTTGACAACAAGTTTAAGATATTGGGCATTGTTCTGCTTGTATTAACCGGGATTGTTGCGGTCAAGGCGGTTTACGGCTATGCTACTAAGCGGAAACGCTATTAAAATACACATATCAATTGGAGGAATAAAATGAAAGTTATTGTTTGCGAAAATTACGGGGAAATGTCAAAGGAAGGGGCGAAAATTATAGCCGAGCTTCTTAAAGAAAAACCCGACTGCATTCTCGGCCTTGCCACCGGCTCCACCCCCGTGGGTATGTACGAGGAGCTTGTAAAGCTTAATAAAGCAGGGGAGATAACATTTAAGAACGTATCCAGCTTCAACCTTGACGAATATTACCCCCTGTCCCCCGAACACGACCAGTCCTACCGCTATTTTATGAACAAGAACCTGTTTGACCATATCGACATAGATAAGGCCAAAACCCGTGTTCCCAACGGTCTGGCCAAAGACCCGGCGGCAGAGGGCGAATCCTATGACAAGGCTATCGACGAAGCCGGCGGCATTGACCTTCAGGTTTTAGGCGTAGGTCAGAACGGGCATATAGGCTTTAACGAACCCGAGGAGGAACTGTATGTGGGAACCCACCTTACCTCCCTTACCGAGTCCACTATTGAAGCCAACTCCCGTTTCTTCGCTTCAAAAAGCGACGTTCCCACCAAGGCCATAACCATGGGTATGGGCTCTATAATGAAGGCGAAAAGAATTATCGTCCTTGCCAGCGGCAAAAACAAGCATTATGTGGTAAGCAAAATGCTGGACGACAGAATTACCACCTCTGTTCCTGCAACGCTGCTTAAGCTCCACGGCGACGTAATTCTTATCTGCGACAAAGCCGCATACGAAGGCTGATAAATTTAAAATAAGCAAACGGCAGGCAGCAAACCTGCCGTTTTTAACTAATATTTTAACAATATATACGAAAACTCTTGCAAAAACCCATTTTTTGTGCAATAATATAAAGGTAACCGTTTGCTAAAGGCAACGGTTAAGTTAAATTTTAAGGAGTGAAACTTTTTACTGTGGACGACAGTATACCGCGAAGTATTGTTCTTTTAATAATACTTCTTCTATCGGCCGGTTTTTTTGCCGGTTCGGAAACCGCATTTTCCTACTGCAATGCCGTCAGAATTAAACTTCTTGCCGAAGACGGCAACAAAAACGCCAAAAGGGTTATTTGGATTTTAGACCGTTTTGAACGTTTGGTGGTTACTCTGCTGATAGCCATTAACGTTATTCACGTTATCGCAGCCTCGATTGCCACCGTTATGGCAGTCGATCTGCTTGGCAGCATAGGTTCGGTGGTGGCCACGGTGGTATTGACGCTGCTGGTTTTCCTGTTTAGCGAAAACATACCCAAAAACATTGCCAGAACCAACGCAGACGCCTTTACAATGGCAGTGTCCCTGCCCATTATGTGGTTTATGTATCTGCTTTGGCCCTTTGCCCAGTTTTTTATATGGCTGGGACACGGCGCAAAAAAACTGATGCGGATAAAAAACGACACCCCATCTCTTACAGAAGACGAATTTGCCGAAATAGTGGAATCCGCCGGGGACGACGGACTTATGGAACCCGAGGAAACCGAAATAATCAAGTCGGCAATAGAATTCGGTGACCGGACGGTGGCGGACATTATGACCAAGCGGGAGGATATTTCGGCTATCCCCATAAACATAACCATGTCGGGGCTTAAAAACATACTCCTTGAGGAAAAATATTCAAGGTTCCCCGTTTATGACGGAAACATCGACCACGTTGTGGGGGTGTTACAGTCGGCCAGCTGTCTGTGGCGGTTGGTTAAGGGAATTTCCTTTAGAATGAGGGATGTTTTAGGCAAGCCCTATTTTGTTTCCCCCGTAACACGCCTTGACGACGTGTTTAAGGAAATGGGTAAAAAACGCACCCATTTTGCCATTGTCAGATCCGACGAGGGGCGCACCATAGGTATTCTTACCATGGAGGACATCCTTGAGGAAATCGTGGGGGAAATATACGACGAGGACGACGATACCCTTCCCGAAGAAAGCTGTGAGGGGGGTGAAGCGTCATGACCGATATTCTGACGATTATTCTTATTTTTATATTTATTGTCCTTTCGGCATTTTATTCTTCGGCAGAGATTGCCTTTGCCAAGGCTAACGCCATAAGGATAAAAAAGCAGGCAGAAAGCGGCGACAAAGCCGCAATGCATGAAAAATATATAAACGACAATTACACCCGTTCGCTGTCAACCCTGCTTGTGGGCAACAACATGGTGAATATAGCCGCTTCCTCTGCGGCAACGGTGATTTTTGTCCATTACTTGGGCGAATCCAAGGGACCGACGGTGGCTTCGGCTGTTTTAACCATAGTTTTGCTTATATTCGGCGAAACCCTGCCCAAAATCCTTGCATCCACCATCCCAGACCAACTTGCAAGGCTGTATGCCCGGCCCCTCAGGTTTTTCATGGTTGTTTTCTTCCCCATAGTCTGGGCGGTGGAAAAGCTGGTTAACCTTGTGTCCCCCCTGTGGACACCCAAGGAAAAGGCTCCCCTGGTCACCGCAGAGGAGCTGTATGAAATCGTGGACAATATCGAAGGTGAAGGGGTTTTCACCGAGGACGAAGGCGAGCTTATAAAGTCGGCCATTGAATTTACCGACACCACCGCAATGGATATCCTTGTCCCCAGGGTGGACGTTTTCGCCATAGACATTGATGAAGAAATTACAATAACCGATGAATTTTACCGTTATTCCCGAATTCCCGTTTACAGAGATAGCATAGACAACATTGTGGGCATTCTGCCTACGAAAAAGCTGCTAAGAGAAATCGCCGCAGGCAACGAGTATAATATTGAAGAATTGCTGTATCCCCCTATTTTCGTTCACATGACCAAAACCGTTTCGTCAATTATCGACGAATTCCGCAAAAAGCATCAGCAGCTTGCGGTGGTGGTGGACGAATACGGCGGCACGGCGGGAATCCTCACCATGGAGGACATTACCGAAGAGATTGTAGGGGACATTTTTGACGAGCGGGACCTTGTGGAGGACGATATCCGCCAAATAGGGGAGAACGTCTACGAGGTAGACGGTTCCACAAACATTTACGACCTGTTCGACACTCTTGACTGGGAACCCAACGACTTTGAAACCGAATACACCACGGTGGGCGGCTGGGTTACCGAAATGCTCGACAAATTTCCAGAAACCGGAGACACCTTCACCTATCTGCGGATAACCGTAACGGTGGAGGAGGCAAAGTCCATGCGGGTTGAAAAGGTAAGGGTTGAATACACCCCTCCCGCAGAAGAAGAATAAAAATCATAAATCAGGCAGTATAAAACGCTGCCTGATATTTTTTTGTCCGTTGGTTGACATAATCCCACTATAACAATTTAACCGCAAACAAAAAAACGCCGCTTCTGGCGTTTTTTATGAGTTTAACTAAGTATTTTTAAGCGGTTGTAAGCTTTTCCCTGCGGTGTTTTATCTTTTCGATTATACCGTCGGCCAGGGAGTCGTTGTGGGTGGGGATTGAGATTGTGCCGTTAGGCGTCTTAATCTCTATGAAAAAGGTGTTTACGACATATTCCTTTTTGCCCGATGTAAGGTTAAGGTCCTTTTGAACCATTGAAATATCTTCAATGGCGTCATAGGTCAAACCAACAAAGTCTTCGGTTTCCTTTTCCTCGGTAAGGCAGAAAAGGAGTGTGTTTACATACACCTTGCCGGCAGTCATCATAACCGATGCAGCCGAGTAGTAGTTGGACCTGAAGGTGCCGTCCCGGCCGCGCTTAAGTTCGTTGGAGGGCTCGGTTAAAACATAGTTTTCGGCCACATAGCTGTCGATTATTTTGGCATGCTTGTCGGAAGCCATAACCTTGTCGGTGGATTTATCGGCAAAATTCTTAAGCTTGGTTTTAACGGTTTCGTCATACTGGGAGTCTCTAACCAGCGAAACCAGAAAGAATACCACCATTATAACCCCCATAACCATAACTACAACGGTAAGGTTGTAGGTAAACCAGGAGTCAATGAGAAATCCGTAGTAAAAGTTGATAAAACCGAGAATTGCTAGGACTATGCCCACTATAAGGGGATAAAGCCTTGTGTGGAAATAACGGTTGTTTGTCTTGTAATCCATTTTGTCCTTCTTTCCTTTTCTTTAGTAAATCGCATAAATATATTTCATTGCAATTTTACCCAAAATGTTTTTCTTTAAATAAATGCTCTTGGCAAGGGATAAAGCAAACTCTTTCATTTTTTGCTTTTCGGCATCGTTGACCACGTGCTGAGAAAACCTTGCCTTTTGCGCTATGGCGTAGATGTCTTTGTCGGGGATGCACCCACGGGTAAGGACGGTTATATACTTCCATATATTTATAACCGACTTGTTGTTGGAATTTTCCGCAAAACGCCTGTCCCGGACAGCCATCATAACATACCGTCTACCCACCACAGCCGCTAATGCCAGCACCACGCCGAGTATAATATAAAACGGGGTGGAGTTGTTATTATCAATGGGTATAACGATTATCGGTTCTTCCTCGGATGATTCGGGATTTGTGGTGTTGTCGGAAAATTCTTCTTCCGAAGATTCGCCGTGGGAAAATTCGGGTTTAGAATTATCGGGTTGTGATATATCGGGGTTTTCCGGGTTGTCGGCGTAGGTGACAAAGCCGGGGGTGACGTTGACGGGAATCCAACCCACACCGTCACAGTAAACCTCAACCCAGGCGTGGGCCTGACGGTCGGTTATAATTATGTAGCTGTTACGGTCCATTTTGTTACGGTCGGCATAAAAGCCCGAAACATAACGGGCGGGTATGCCCATACGGCGGTATATAAGGGTTGCCGCCGAAGCAAAGTGCATACAAAAGCCCTGGCGGGTGTTGTCGAGGAAGTTGGTCACAAAGTCGACACCTTTGGGAAGCGGGGAAATGTCAAGGGTGTATTCGGCGTAGCTTTCAATAAACTTTTCAACCGCCTTAACCTTTTCGTCAAAGGTCATGGTTTCGTCAATGCCTATTATGGCTATTTTTTCGTCGAGGGTGCCGGTTACCATGTATGGAACGTCAAGGAAATACTTATACACCAGTTCCCGGTATTCCTTTTCGTAGTCGGCCAGATTGTCGGGTAGAGTAAGGTCCGCATACTTGCCGGTATAAACGTAATAATCGATTATATATCCGTAGCTTTGGGATATTTTTTCCTTGGGGAACAGGTAATAGCCGTCATAGCGGATAAAATCGTCGTCCCCTAAAAGGTTAGGAGGTGTAAACACCAGCGGGTTTGTAAGGTCGTAGCAGTTTATGCTCGCCCAGAAGGCATCATAAGGCATATTAGAGTTTTTTATGGCCATGGCGGGGAACTCAAGTGCCGACATGTATTTCGGCAGTGAGTAACGCTCCATAAGCCGGTAGGCTGCTTCGGCAAATCCTTCGTCGGTGGGCAGCCAGTTTTGCCCCGTATAATTACCCGACGAAAAACCCCTTAGCAAAAAGTTTTTATTAAAGGTGGTGCGCACCTTTATAAGGGTTTTGTCGTTGAATTTTATATTGTGAAGGTTGGATAAGCTAATAGGGTTAAGATGGGCATCTGCGCCTATACGGGGGTCACCGGAGTTCTCGCTGACCTCGCTTCCTTCGCTGCTGCCGGGGATATAGCCCGAACCTTCGTCCTGACTGCCTTCGGATGTTCCGTTTTCCCCCTTTGAGGGAGTTTTGCTAATATCGTCATCACCGGGGTATTTGACTGTGGGGTCAAATTCCAGTATTTTCAAAAGATCCTTATGCAGGCTGTTTATGAAACCGTAGCGGGTGTAGCTTTTGCTGGGGTAAAACAGTATAACAAGGGTTAACAGCGCTGCCACCACCGGCGTCATTATAAGGATTACCTTTGCCGACTGAGTCTTGTTGGCTTTACGCAAAAAGTCCACAAACAGCAAAATCGCCCAGAAGGTGGTTATCATTACAAAGGGTATCATGTCCGGCGTGGTGTTTACTATAAACATGCAGGACGCAAAAAAGGGAACTGATATAATAAACACCGGCAGCACCGATTTTGTCCTTGACAAAACCAGCGAAAATGCAAAAGCCAATAACACCGCAAGCATTATGACAAAAAGCATGGTTTGTCTTTCGTTAATACCTGAGCGCAACTGGGATAATGGGTAAAACGGGGTTAAGCCGTAGATAAACCGGGCATATCGGCCCAGGATCCAGCTTAAAAAGGTTTTTGCGCCGGTTATTAGCTCTTTGCGCTCTATAATGCCTATAACGGCAAAGGCACCGAACGCCGCAACTCCCACGCCAAGACGAATAAAAAAGCGGGAAATGGAAAACAGCAGCGTCCATGCCAGGGAGGCAAGCACACACACTAAAATAAGTATTAGATTGTTGACTTTTATGTCAAAAGCGGTGATAACACAAAACAAAACCCCAACCACGGCAAAAATGGTAAGGCATAAGTCGGCAAAGAAACATAACAGGGTGCTTTTTTGTCTGCTTTGCATTATGTTCCTTCCTTTC
Source organism: Eubacteriales bacterium (assembly GCA_050953105.1). Taxonomy (GTDB): domain Bacteria; phylum Bacillota; class Clostridia; order Oscillospirales; family CAG-382; genus UBA1206. The sequence goes on from JBMNMA010000007.1 coordinate 254,630, forward strand.
GTTTACCTTTGGTTTTGGCCCTTTTCGTCCGGGTGGGTTTCCTCATAGGCGGGCAGGCTTATGTGATAACGCCACACAAACCCTTCGTAGGTGTTGCCCGACACCGATTGTCCGTTAAGCTGCACCCTTTGGGAAAAGAGGTTAATAAGCAGCGACACCAGCTCGATATGGCTGGTTATCTGGACAGTGCGCTCCCGTTTTTCGTTATTGTCATACCACTTAATATGGGGGTGAACTTGATATCCCAGCAGCCACAGCACACACCAGGACAATATGCTGAAGGTGCGGGCAAGTTCGGCAGGGGTGCCGAAAAGGTTAAAGGTGATAAGGGCTTTACCCCTTTCGGTAATAAGCGGTTCCCGTATCATTGTTTCGTCCCGTTTGGTTGTCAACTTCCAATGGATAAGATTAATCGGGTCGCCGGGACGGTAGTTCCTAACGTCATAATCCTCGGCAAAGCCGCCGCCGGGCTTGGGCTTGGCGGTTATACCCATTAGGTTGCCTATGGGAAGCTCGGGAACGGGGGAGGGAGCTTTGGGAATAGGGAATACGTTTATAAACAAAACGTTGTTGTTATTATATGAATGGTTGAATAACCCAAAATAGTCATGGACTTTAAGCTTTGTCAGCTCGCATTTTATCCTGCCGCATTCGTCGGTTTTAATGGGGAAGGTAACCACCGAGGTCTGACAGCCGTAGATTTTAAGCTTCTTCTTTGCATTTTCCCTTCCAGTCATCTGGTTTATAAACTGAAAGGAAAAGGAAATGCAGCCGATAGGCAGCAGGGATTTTCCCTTGACGTGTATTTCCGCATGGGCTTCGTCCCCTATGTTTAACGACTCGGGCACCTCAAAGGTTATTGATATTGTGTCTTTTTTGGGCAGGGTGAGTAACAGGGAAACAAGCGGCATGAGTATTGTTATGATAAACAAATACCATGCGATTGCTCCCTGATAAAATATATGGAAAACTATCATCCCCGCAAGGAGGACGCCATAGAAAATCCGTCTTACAAGCATAACAGGCCACCGTCAGGCGATTTTGGGAACTGAAACGTTTTTAAGAATGGTGTTAAGCACCGGCTGTTTGTTAACAATTCCTTTCTGAGCCTCCGGTGTGTAGACAAGGCGGTGTTCTATGGTGGAGTGGAAGACATATTGAACGTCCTCCGGCACCACATAGTCTCGTCCCGCATACCATGCGGCGGCCTTTGCCATAGCGGTGAGGGCGATGGTTGCCCTGGGGGATGCACCCTGAATTATATAGTGGTTGTTCCGGGTGGCGTTTATAAGGTTGATTATGTAGCAGTATATATCATTGTCCACGTAGGTTTCATGGGCCTTTTTGCGCATTTCGATAAGCTGGTTTTTGTTTATAACCCCTTTTATGTCAGAAAGCAGATTGCCGCTTTGCTTGCGCTTTAAAAGCTCAAATTCCTGTATAGGGTCGGGGTAGCCAATGGAAAGGCGAACCATGAACCGGTCTATCTGGGAATCGGGCAATAGCTGGGTACCCGACGCACCGAAGGGGTTCTGGGTGGCTATGACTATAAAAGGCTGGGGTGTGGGGTGGGTAATGCCGTCAACGGTTACCTGATTTTCCTCCATGGCCTCAAGCAGCGCCGACTGGGTGCGGCTGGTGGCCCGGTTAAGCTCGTCGGCAAGGAAAAGGTTGCAAAGCACCGCCCCTTTCTGATATTCCATCTGCCCGGTGTTTTTGTTGTAAATGGAATACCCCACAATGTCGGAAGGCAAAACGTCGGGTGTAAACTGAATTCTGCCGTAATCAAGGCTCATGGCCTTTGAAAAGGCAAGGGCAAGGGTGGTTTTTCCCACACCGGGTATATCCTCAATCAGGATATGCCCTCCGGCAAGAATGGCCAGCATTACCTTGTTGATAAGTTCATCTTTTCCGACAAAGGCCTTCTTTACTTCTTCAATAACGTCCTGCGCTTTGCTCATGAAGCAGTCTCCTTATGTAATTTTTTGATTTGAGGCGATAAATAATCGCGCCGTGGCAATTAAAATCGAATAAGGTTATATTTCTTTTTTCATGCGGAATTTGTCGTCTGTCAGGTCGCAGACATAAACAAACCCCTGCCGTTCATACAGCCGCTTTGCTGAAGGGTTGTTATTATGAACATTAAGGGTTATGGTGTGAATGTCTTTACCATTTAAAAAATTATAGGCATACTCAAGCATTCTTTTTCCTATGCCGTTATTTCGTAAATCAGATCTAACATTAAAATAGGAAAAATGCCCGTGTCTGCCATTTTCCCCTTCTCTTATGGAAACGGTAAAACCCCCTACATATTCACCGTCCTGGCAATATACAAAGGCCTGCCGTTCACCCGTTTGAATAAGCCGGGCAAGCTTTGAATCAGGGGAGGTATCATCCCAAAAGGACGAGCATTTATTAAGTTCGTCAAGGGTTATCGGGTGAATTTTGAATTTTTCCATAATAAATAATACGCCTTTCGGCGACATAAGGTTTCAGATTATAAGTATCAATACTTATTCCTTTACATAGCAAAAAGAAGAACAAATGTATATACATTATATCATAATATTTCATATTTTCAATACCGAGTGCCATATTTTCAGTTTAAATTGTAATATTTTAAATCCCTTTATTGACAGACTGTAAATTAAGGCTATAATATTTAGGTGTAAGTTAAACCGAAAGGACTGGTTTCTATTAAACACGGTTTCGTCAAAGTTGCCGCAGCGGCAATCAAAACAGTCCCCTGCGACGTCAGTGGAAACACACAAAGAATAATTGACAAATATAAATATCTTGCTTCCATAGGAGTTAAGCTTGCCGCTTTTTCCGAACTGTCGGTTACCGGCTATACCTGCGGGGATTTTTTCCGGCATAATGCCCTATTAACCCAGGCAGAGGAGGCAGTAGGGGAAATTTGCCGCATTTCGGCGGACTTTGAATGTGTTGCCGTTGTGGGCTGCCTGTTGGCATTAAGGGGAAAGCTTTACAACACCGCCGTGGTAATATACAAAGGCGGAATACTAGGTATAATCCCCAAAACCTTTCTTCCCGAATATAACGAGTTTGACGAAACAAGATGGTTTGCCGTCCCCCCGGCGGAAAATGTGGAAATAGAATTTGCGGGCAAAACCACCCTTTTCGGCACAAATATAATATTTACCTGCAAAAATCCGCGTGATTTTACCTTTGCCGTCGAAATTTGCGAGGACGTTACCGTCCCCCTTCCCCCGTCCATAAGCCATTCACTGCATGGAGCCAACATAATAATAAACCCCGCCGCATCCAGCGAGGTTGCCGCCAAAAGCGAAACCCGGCGGCGTCTGCTGGGCAGCCATTCAAGCCGCACCTACACAGGCTATATCTATGCCTGCACCGGTCAGGGTGAATCCTCCTCCGCCTGCGTTTTTTCGGGGCATTCCATGATATTCGAGGGTGGGGTAATGCTTGCCGAATCAAAGCCCTTTGAATACAAGGACATTATAACCGAAATCGACTGCGAAAGACTGACTTCCCAGAGAAGGTCATATAATACCTATATTAACTCCTTCGGCGGTTATAATATAGTTCCCTTTACAATGACCGCAGCCGAAACTAACCTTACCCGCCTTATATCCCCCTATCCCTTTATTCCAACCGTCAACCGGGATGAAAGGTGGAGGGAAATTATAAATCTCCAGTCCTACGGACTTAAAAAACGCCTTGAGGTTACAAAGTCAAAACCCGTGCTTAACGTGTCCGGCGGCCTTGACTCCACCTTGGCCTTTATCGTCTGCCTTGAAGCCATGAAGCTTATGGGTAAACAGCCGTCGGACATTATCTGTATTTCCTCCCCGGGGCTTGGCACCACCAGCCGCACCAAAAACAACGCCGAAACTGTGGTAAAGGGTATGGGTGCGGATTATAGAGTAATAGATATAAAAGATGCTGTTTTAAGACATCTTACCGATATAGGCCATAATCCCGAAAACAAGGACACCACCTTTGAAAACGCCCAGGCCAGAGAGCGCACCCAGATTGCCATGGACGTGGCAAACATGGAAGGCGGCATCATGGTGGGAACAGGTGATATGTCCGAGCTGGCGCTGGGTTTTTCCACCTACAACGGCGACCATATGTCAATGTATTCGGTTAACGCCGGGGTTCCCAAGTCGATAATCAAGCATATTATCCGCTATTATGCCGACAATTTCACCTCCGGTGATGTTAAAGAGGCGTTATACGACATTTGCGAAACCCCCGTTTCCCCCGAGCTGTTACCGCCTAAAGAAGGGGAAATTCACCAAAAAACCGAGGATATTATCGGCCCCTACGCCGTTCACGACTTTATACTGTTCTATACTCTCAAATACGGCTTTTCACCCGAAAAGGTGTTCAGGCTGCTCGGCTATGCCTTTAAAGATATTTATCCCGCCGAGGTTTTGAAAAACACCTTCGCCACCTTTTACAGAAGATTTATCCCCGCCCAGTTCAAGCGTTCCTGCGGTGCCGATTCCCCTAAAATCGGCAGCATTTCGGTAACCCCCCAAAACGGCTGGAAGGTACCCTCCGACGTAAGCCTTGCCATTTGGGAACAGCAGGTCAAAGATATTATTAACGCATAAAAGCCCCCTTATGAACCACCCCCGGAGGTATTGGGAATGAATTTATTTGCAAAATCCAAAAAGCTTGTGGCAATTATCCTTTCACTGTCTGCGGTGCTTGCCGTGCTGTGTATCCCTCCCGTTAACGCTTATGCCTATGACCAGGCAAAAACCCCCGCACAAGGGGATATAGCGGCTATATATATCTATACCGACAGCCATATCGGCCGGGAAGAATATGTAGGCTGCACCATTGTGGCGGTGGACAAAGCCGGCGGCGAGTATTCCACCATAACCGACGAGCTTGCCACCATTAAGGTGAGGGGAAATTCCACCTCCTCCGGACCGAAAAAGCCTTATAACTTCAAGTTTGACAAAAAAACCAACCTTTTCGGCATGGGTAAGGCCAAAAAGTGGAGCCTTATCGCCAACCTTTACGATAAAACCCTTATGCGAAACAAGCTGGTTTACGACTTTGCCAGAGCCATCGGCATGGAATATGTGGTTGACTGCATGTATGTTGACGTTTACCTAAACGGCAATTATGTGGGCAACTACCTGCTTACCGAGGCGGTGGAGATAGGGGAAACAAGGGTTGATATAAACGAGGAGCAAAACGACGTCCTCCTTGAACTTGAACCCTACGAGGGTTATTCCAACCCTATATGCTTCAGAACTCCCCATTACGGCATACTTCTCGGCTATAACGATCCCGACGATCCCACGCCGGAGATGATGAGCTTTGTCGAAAACTTTTTTGACAGTGCCGAATCCGCCCTTTCCACCAAAAACAAAGCCAACATTGAAAAATATTTTAATATCCAGTCCTTTATAGATAATTACATAGTCCAGGAATACTTTAAAAACGTAGACTTTAACACCAGCTCCACCCGTTACTATATTAAAAACGGAGTGCTGTATGCCGGCCCGGTATGGGACTTCGACCTGTCATCCGGCAACTGCTCCTCTACATATTATGTCGCCTACAACAACGTGGGGGGATCGGGTAAATCCTATGAGAGTATCTACTGCAACTACCAGTGGTATAAGGTTTTGCTTAACTGCTCCTGGTTTACCCAGATGCTTTACGACAGATACCTTGAACTTCAGGACAAAATAATAAACCTCTACACCGACAACGTTTTAGGGACAAATCAGATAGATTATTTAATTTCCCAAAACAAAAACTCATTTGAACGCAATTTTTCCGAAGCCGGCTGGGACATCGGAACGCCCTATTCCATACTCGAACGCCTTCCCGACCCCACCTATAAAGAAAACGTAGAATACCTGAGAAACTGGCTTTACAACCGCAATATCTGGCTTATAAACCGTTTTATCATAGCAAGCGGCAGCAATTATAAAATAGACGGAATGTATATTAAAAACGTGGGCGGATATACCTATACCACCGAGTTTCTGTCCTACATCAAATCCTCTGTTACCGTTTTAAGGAACAGCGAACCGATGTCAGACGACTTTATATGCACCGGGGACGTGGTCAAGACAACCGGCCCCTCCTATGAAGTGGTGGTTACCGGCGACATCAACGGCGACGGCAGAATAGGGGTTGTGGACTATATGGCAATCCGCCTTGACATGCTTGGCACCGTTAAGCTTGACGGTGCGTATAAAGCCGCCGCGGATATTGACGGAAACGGTTCTGTTTCGGTAAGCGACTACGTAGCATTAAGAATGAAATTATTGGGTATACAATAAACTGACAGGAGGACGAATTTTGTTACAGGATATCATTTCAAAACACAAAAGCCATTTTACTCCGGGCGGACATACCGAACTTCGTGCCCAGATTAACAAAAACAAAAGCGTAACCTTTGTTGCCGGCAACCTCACCGCCAATACACAAAGCGAAAACTCCGGGGTTTCCTCCCGGGTGTATAAAAACGGGGTTTACGGCTTTTCCTCCGGAGCGTCCTGTGATGACGACACCGTAAAGCGGGTGTTGAAGGCCGCCGCCGACAATGCCGACTTTATGGATAAAAACGTGGGCAAAAACAAGGGAATGTTTGATCCCATACCCTATGGCCACTTTTCCGACGGGGTTGAAATAACCGACACCCCCCAAAAGGTTTACATTGAATTTGCCAGACAGCTCGACAGCTATGTGTCTGAAAAATACCCCAACCTGTCAAGCCGTATTATTGCTATCCGTGAAGACAGCGTGGAAAAGGTTCTGGCCACCTCCGACGGCTATGACGCCCATTTCACCCTCCCCCGCAGCTATGTTTATGTTTTTCTAAGCGCCGCTACCGATTCCGGCATCAATGTAGAGCTGTTTTATCCCATAGGGGGTTACGGCACTTTTAGCCAAAACTTTGACGACCCCGCAAAACTTTATCCCAAAATAGACGATTTATATAATAAGCTTATGCAAAAGCGTGAGGGCGTTTATGCCGACGCCGGCGTTAAAACAGTTATTTTAGGCGGCGACCTTTCGGGCATGCTTGCCCATGAGGCGGTGGGCCACACCGTTGAGGCGGATTTAGTGCTTGGCGGTTCGGTGGCAAAGCATAACTTAAATAAGCAGGTTGCCTCTGAGCTTGTGTCCCTTGTGGACTTTGCCAACACCTTTGACGGCAAAATGGCGCCTTTGCCCGTTTATGTTGACGACGAAGGCACCCCCGCCACCGATGCGGTGCTTATTGACAAGGGTATTCTGGTTGGCTACATGAACAGCCGTGAAACCGCCCGACATTTCGGCATGGTTCCCACCGGCAACGCCAGAGCCTTCTCCTTCTCTGACGAACCTTTAATAAGAATGAGAAACACCGCCGTCCTGCCCGGCAAGGATAAGCTTGAGGACATGATAGCCTCGGTGGACGACGGCTACTACCTTATAAACACCAACAACGGCCAGGCCGACACCACCGGCGAATTTATGTTCGGCATAACCATGGGTTATGAAATCAAAAACGGCAAGCTGGGCAGGGCAATTCTTGACACCACCATATCCGGGGTAGCCTTTGAAATGCTTAAAACCGTGGATATGGTGTCCGATACCATGACCTGGTCGTCGGCAGGCTACTGTGGCAAAAAGCAGCCTATGCCCGTGGGTATGGGCGGCCCCGCCTTAAGATGCAAAGTAATGATAGGAGGCAAATAATATGGAAAACTTAAAGCAAAAAGCCTCGAAATGCATGGAATATATAAAGGAAAAGGGAATCGACAAGGCATCCTGCATGGTGTCCTCCCGGGTGGTCAGCGAATTTAACGTGGACAGCGGCGAATTTTCCCTTTTCAGAACATTGTTCGACAACTCCCTTTCGGTAACCGTCTATAATCAGGGCAAAAAGGGAAGTGTCGGCGTCAACCGCATAGACGACGATTCCATGCGTCAGGCGGTGGAAAACTGTATTGCTGCATCCGAATCCGCCACACCCGACGACGCCTGGGATATAGCTCCCCTTGACCAAAACTGCGACTTTGTAACCGGCTGTCCCGAACCTGATACCACAAAGCTCTTTGAACGCACCAAGGAACTGCTTAGCGATATAAACAAACGCCACCCCAAAATAATGGTAGAGCAGATGATTATAAAGCATATCAGCGGCAAAGGGGTTTACCAAAACTCCAACGGCGTTGAGTATACCACTTTAAGCGGGCAGTATCTTATAGACCTCATGTTTTCCGCCCATGAGGGCAACCTTTCCTCCTCCTTCTACGGCTCCGGGGTAGCCACTGATAATCTTGACAAACCCTTTATCGAACTGGGTTCGATTGAAGAAGACCTGTCCAATGTTGAAAAGCAGGTCATAACCACCCCGGTGGAGGGCAAATTCACCGGCACGGTTGTGTTCCCTCCCCAGTCGCTGTATTCGCTTCTTTATTCAACGCTGTTCAACTTCTGCGGCAACACCACCATACTTGACGGCACTTCCATTTGGAAAGATAAGCTGGGCAAGCAGGTGGCCGACTGCCGCATAACCGTTTCCTCGTCACCTTTAGACGAAAGAATAATCTGCGGCGAAAGATTTACCGGCGAAGGATTTAAGTCGGAAAACTATTATATAATAAAGGATGGCATTTTAAATTCCTTTATGCTGTCCCACTATGTGGCCAACAAAACCGGCAGGGAAAGGGCCAAAAACTCCTCGGCGGCCTTTGTCATGGCCAACGGCGAAACTCCTGTTGATGAAATTATCAAGGGTATCGACCGGGGGATTATAGTCGGTCGCCTTTCCGGCGGTGAACCCGCCACCAACGGTGATTTTTCGGCGGTGGCCAAAAACTCCTTCTATATTGAAAACGGCAAAATTACAAACGCCGTTAGCGAAACCATGATAAGCGCAAACCTTGCCGACCTTTTGAACAATGTCAGGGACATTTCCAAAGAGGTTATTTGCGACGGCGGCACGGTTTTGCCTTATGTGGCTTTTGATAATATAACCATTTCGGGCAAGTAATAAAAAAGACATAAAAACGGGCAGATTATCTGTCCGTTTTTAAATTTTTGGAATAGATATGAAACCTGTTTCCCCTTTAAAGCGTATTACATATATAAGGGAGGATGCTATTATATGAAAAAATACATCATGTTATTTTTATCCATGCTGCTTATTGCTGCTTTGCTTATCTCCTGCCAAAAGACAAAAACTAACGATAAAGTATTGAAGCCGGAATTGGGACAAGACACAACATCAGAAGATGAAATTATTGATATTACTGATGTATCATCCAATGAGTTGCCCTCGGACTTCTCATTCTCAATTGTTTGGAATGTCTACGGAATCAGTTCATACAACAGCCAGACCGGTAAGCTCGTAAAAACCAGGGATGCCACCGATGTCGGTAAATATACCGATTATGTTCAACTGTCGGACGATGCACTGAAACTTATTTATAAATACTTTTTTATAGATATTGATATAACAAACTATCCCGACAAATACGATCCCTTTTACAACCCGGTAAACGGTTTCGAATTTAGGTCGGAACCTTCCCAAACAATAATAATAACGGCAACGGCTAACGGAATAACAAAGACAATAACATGTGAAAATATTGCCCTGGGCGGTCAATATGATTGTCCAACCGAAATGGGAAAAGCATTCATAACTTCCGCCGACAATGTTTCTGCATTACTTATGGCCTTGCCTGAATGGAGCGCTTTTCCTGATTACGAATTCCTGTATGACTAAATTATATATTAAACCTGATTTTTATAACAAATGCAGGCTGAGCCAGTCAGCCTGCATATTTTTTTAAAACCTTATTCTAAGCAACCGTGTTGACAAAATATACATAATATTGTAGTATATTATCATGAGTCAAAAAACACATAATATATTGATTAAGCTAAATTATGTATTTTTTGTAATATGATTTAATCCTATTTGCCGACTATACTACCCCCATTGCGAAAGGCTTGATACAACATGAAAAGATCTTTTTTTATGCACATTTCAATCAGTATCCTTTCCCTTGCCTTAATAGTAGCATTAACCTCCTGCATTCACCTTGAAAGCATTAAACCCGTAACATCCCAACCCGACACCACCTCGCAGGACACTTCATCAAAACAAAACGAAACCACCATTCCTTCCGAAAGCAGCCAGACTGCCGTTTCGCAGGATGAAAGCTCGGCTGCCGAGCAGTCTGTCGAAAGCAGCGAGGAACCCACACCTCAGCTTAAGACCTATGATTTAAACGGATTTCGCATAACAGGCTTTGAACCTTCCCAGGTTTCCGCCCTTGTTTCCACTCTTAAGGGAATAATTGACTCCGCCGGTGTAAATGTGGGATTTTATTACGAAGAACTGGATACAGGTTATTCGATTGCATATAATAAAGATAAAAAGTTTTGCTCGGGGAGCGTTATTAAGGCCCCCTATGCCATGCATCTTATTGCGGTAGGTGCTGATCTTGATGAAAAGCTTACTTTAATGTCGTATCAAAAAATGGACGGGTCGGGTAATCTTAAAAACAATGCCGCCGGTTCATCCTATACCGTAGAAAAGCTTATTGAATATGCTATAATCGACAGTGACAATACCGCATACCGTATGCTGTATGACAATTACGGTTTTGACTATTTCAACATGTATGCCTATGAGTTCGGCATCGAAACCGGCTGTTCCTCAACCGAATATTTAGGCTATCTCGGCTTTTTGTCGGCTTATGAGTCGGGTATCTTATTTAAGGATATATACAATAAATCAAAAACCAACCAGTCCGCCGCAAGGCTGTTGGGATATCTTTCAAACACCAAATATCACTATCTGCTTGAAGCGGGGGTTACAAACCACACCGTTGCCCACAAATACGGTTATATGACCGGGGCATACAAGGTTTTGCACGATGTTGGGATAGTTTTGGATTCAAAACCCTACATTATATCTATAATGACCGACTTTAATCCCTCCGGCGGAAACGGCAGACCAACCTTAAAAAACATAGCTTCGGCTGTAAACAACTTCCACGATAATTTCGGAAATTAAAACAAATCAAAATCTTTAAAAATAATAGAAAAAGTACTTGACAAACTGAAAGAGGCGTGGTAATATAGGCAAGCTGTCCCGCAGGGGGGAGCGAGGAAAGCCGAAAGGCAAGTCGAAACAGTTCGAAAAAAGCGATTTGAAAAAAATCAAAAAAGAATGAAAAAAAGACTTGACAAACGGCATTGAGTATGATAATATAGACAAGCTGACCGCAGAAAGCGCTAAGCGAAAACGCAAAGCCCCGACAAACCAAAATGCAGCCTAAAAGGCGGGTTAAGGGTAGTGAAAACTACCTTAAATTTACCCCCTGAAGGGCGAGTCAAAAGGCAAGTTAAGGCAGAGTGAAAATAGTGATAGCGTGTCAGCGCGGACATTGAAAACCGAACAACAACGATATAAAAATAAACTCGTTGATTCCTTTTAAAAAATAAAAGTAAAACAAAGAGCTAAAGAACAATCTAAATGATATTTACGCGTTAGCGTATATATACAATTTTTTAGAGAGTTTGATCCTGGCTCAGGATGAACGCTGGCGGCGTGCATAACACATTCAAGTCGAACGGTGCAGTCTTGATGGCAACTGATGGACTGCATAGTGGCGGACGGGTGAGTAATACATGAGCAACCTGCCTTTAAGAGGGGAATAACACAGAGAAATTTGTGCTAATACCGCATAACCCGACGGGAGGGCATCCTCCTGCCGGTAAAGGAGAAATCCGCTTAAAGATGGGCTCATGTCTGATTAGATAGTTGGTAGGGTAACGGCCTACCAAGTCTGCGATCAGTAGCCGGACTGAGAGGTCGGACGGCCACATTGGAACTGAGATACGGTCCAGACTCCTACGGGAGGCAGCAGTGGGGAATATTGGGCAATGGGCGAAAGCCTGACCCAGCGACGCCGCGTGAGGGAAGAAGGTCTTCGGATTGTAAACCTCTGTTGACAGGGACGAAGCATGACGGTACCTGTCGAGGAAGCCACGGCTAACTACGTGCCAGCAGCCGCGGTAATACGTAGGTGGCAAGCGTTATCCGGATTTACTGGGTGTAAAGGGTGAGTAGGCGGGTCTGCAAGTCAGGTGTGAAATACTGCGGCTCAACCGCAGAATTGCATTTGAAACTACGGATCTTGAGTGTCGGAGAGGTAATTGGAATTCCCAGTGTAGCGGTGAAATGCGTAGAGATTGGGAGGAACACCAGTGGCGAAGGCGGATTACTGGACGACAACTGACGCTGATACACGAAAGCGTGGGGAGCAAACAGGATTAGATACCCTGGTAGTCCACGCCGTAAACGATGAATGCTAGGTGTGGGGCAGAAATGTTCCGTGCCGGAGTTAACACAATAAGCATTCCACCTGGGGAGTACGGCCGCAAGGTTGAAACTCAAAGGAATTGACGGGAGCCCGCACAAGCAGTGGAGTATGTGGTTTAATTCGACGCAACGCGAAGAACCTTACCAGGGCTTGACATCCACGGAAGACTGGGTAAAGCCGGTTGTGCCCCTTCGGGGGAACCGTGAGACAGGTGGTGCATGGTTGTCGTCAGCTCGTGTCGTGAGATGTTGGGTTAAGTCCCGCAACGAGCGCAACCCTTACGGTTAGTTGCTACGAAAGAGCACTCTAACAGGACTGCCGTTGACAAAACGGAGGAAGGTGGGGATGACGTCAAATCATCATGCCCTTTACGCTCTGGGCTACACACGTACTACAATGGCGCAAACAAAGGGGAGCGAGGCGGCGACGCTGAGCAAATCCCAAAAAGGCGCCCCAGTTCAGATTGCAGGCTGCAACTCGCCTGCATGAAGTTGGAATTGCTAGTAATCGTAAATCAGCATGTTACGGTGAATACGTTCCCGGGCTTTGTACACACCGCCCGTCAAGCCATGAGAGTCGGGAAGACCCGAAGTCTGTGTCCTAACCGCAAGGAGGGAGCAGCCGAAGGTAGGTCCGATGATTGGGGTTAAGTCGTAACAAGGTAGCCGTATCGGAAGGTGCGGCTGGATCACCTCCTTTCTAAGGAGAAGATGCTTAGCCTTTACGAAGGCAAAGCGTAATAACTTCTTTGTGAAAGACAAATATCACGACAAAAAAAGGTGGGGTCCCCGAAAAATCCAAAGATTTTTTTGGGGCCAATGCAACGAGTCCAGTTGTTGTTTGGTTTTGAGTGTCCGCGCAAGGAACGACTAAGAAAGGTTGTTCCGTGACTTCGAAAAATCAGGAGTTTTGAACCGGAATCCTGGCTTTAGAGAAATGGATTTCTTGAAAAACGAGGGTTTTAGAAGTGATTTTTCGGGGGTGTAGCTCAGTTGGGAGAGCACCTGCCCTGCAAGCAGGGGGTCAAGGGTTCGAATCCCTTCATCTCCACCAAAGGAGATAAGGAGACACGGGGGCTCATAGCTCAGTTGGTTAGAGCGCGCGCCTGATAAGCGCGAGGTCGATGGTCCGAATCCATTTGAGCCCACCACTCTTATCAACTGCGATTAAGAAACCAAGCCTCTGGCGAGAACCTTAACAGATTACATAGCCAAATGGATGAGGACCATAGGTTGGGGTCCCCGGAAAACCGAAGGTTTTATGGGGCAAAATGAGAATCCATTTGAGCCCACCACTCTTATCAACTGCGATTAAGAAACCAAGCCTCTGGCGAGAACCTTAACAGATTACATAGCCAAATGGATGAGGACCATAGGTTGGGGTCCCCGGAAAACCGAAGGTTTTATGGGGTAAAATGAGAATCCATTTGAGCCCACCACTTAATGTACTGCCAAAC
>JBMNMA010000008.1:0-7332 GCA_050953105.1 Eubacteriales bacterium
GATCGCCCACAAATTTCATTGTCAAGCCGGTTTCTTTATCTATGAAAAACTCAAGATTAACCTTCACACCGCCTGCCGTATATTCGAACACATATTTGTCGCAGTTTCTGCCAAGGATGGTGGCAGAGTCCTTTTTGGCAAGACCGTGTGTATATGATGAATACATTGACATATAGCCTAATATACTGGCAGCCAATGCGGTAACGCTTTCTTCACCTAAATAAGCGCCGGGCATCTTGACAAACACACCTGTGTCCTGGTCGTAAGAGCACATGGCATATTGGTTCCCCTCTTTAACAAACAATGAACCGTCGTCGTCAATATTAAAATAGTAGCCTTGCGGAGTTTTGGTAAGGGTGACTTCCGACTGCTCCTCACCGTCCTCCTCGTTATAGTATGTTATGCGGTATGTAACCGAAAAGTTGTCGCCTATTTTTTCTAAAATATCATACAAATCGAAATCGATTTGGTTTTCTGAACTTTTGTCGTCACCGGTGTTGTTGCAGGCGGCAAGGAGAGATATAATTGCAATGCAAAGTAATACAGCTATTAGTCTTTTCATAAAAGCCCTCCTAAAATTTTTATAATTTCTGCCGTGGTGCGCCGGGGATGCATATTTACCCTCCACTTCACCTCCGCTTTTGATTTTTTAACAACATAAAGGTCAGTATAAGCGAGCTCGATTAATTAGATTATAAATATTAACAAATCATATTACCATATCTTTTATTGTTTTGCAATAGCACACTGTAATTATTTGGTTGAAATATTAAGAAAAACAGAACGGAATGTTTTCCGTTCTGTTTTAACTGTTTTTCAGGCATCTGACGCCAGTGTGGTAATAATATGCAGTATTATATCATCTATTGTGGGACATTCGTTTTCCATTGCCAACCGGCTCCAAAACTCTCTGGCATCGGGGTCATCGGATTGACATCCCGCATAGAGAGCATCTCTGATTTCGTTTTTAACCTCATCCGGAGAAACGCCGTTTTCACTTGCTATGGTGTTATAGATGTTTTCGATGCTGATTTTTGTGTTCATTTTAATTAACCTCCTTTCTATTGACGAACAGTTTCAAGGGTTTACATAACATTAATAACACAAAGGTTATGTCGATAAATGTCAAAGGGAGAAAGAAAAAATAAAAGTTCGCATTTTTTTGCAAACTTTTCACGATTTGTATATATTTATATGTTTTTTTAATATTGTATGAACTGTTTAACTCAGAGTGTTATTATAATTTATACCTCCGCTTCATATGGACAGACGAACAAAACCCTAACAGGCCGGTTAGGTTCTAAGTATCTTTTCCATTGCCTTTCCCTTAGCCAGCTCGTCTATAAGCTTGTCCAGCCAGCGGATTTGCTGCATTAACTTATCTTCAATCTCCTCAACCCTGATGCCGCAGATAACTCCGGTTATTTTTGCGGCGTTGGGGTTTATTTGCGGCGCATTTTCAAAAAAGGTTTCAAAGTCAACCTCTTTTTCTATTTGCTCTTTCAACTGACCGTCACTATAACCTGTAAGCCAGCATATTATTTGGTCAACCTCTGCCTTTGTTCTTCCCTTTTTTTCGGCTTTTTGGACATAATAAGGATAAACCGACGCAAAGGATGTTTTAAAAATTCGATGGTTCATATTAACCTCCCAGTATTTGCAATCTCTGACGGTAAACCGGATATTACAATATATCCTTGCTTTTCTTATTCCAACTCCCCATACTTTATATTGTTTTTGCCGGAGGATTTGGCTTTATACATTAACATATCCACAAATTCTATAATATCTGCCGTAGACGAATCATAAGTATAACCTACGGTAGCTACCCCGAAGGAAGCTGTAACATATTCACATACGGCTGATTTGCAATGGACTATTTTTAGATTATATATGGCCTGCCTTATGTTTTCAGCTATTTTAAGTGCATTTTCTAAGTCGGTGTCGGGGAGGATGCAGGCAAATTCCTCGCCACCGTAGCGGGCTGCCAGGTCTACATTCCTGTTTATACAATCGGCAAAAGCCCTGCCAATTTTCCGCAGACATTCGTCCCCCATAACATGACCGTAATAGTCGTTGTATTCTTTAAAGTGGTCTATATCGAACATTATAACCGAAAGCTTGGATTTTGAACGCTTAAGGCGGGAAAATTCGTGTTCCAGAGTGTCGTCAAACCGGCGGCGGTTGGCTATTCCCGTTAAGCTGTCGGTGTTGCTAAGTTCGGTAAGGCGTTTGTTCGACTCGGCAAGGAGAAGCTCCATTTCCTTTCTGGCGTTAATGTCGGTCAACATGGCAAATGAGCCTTCAAAAGCTCCTTCATCGTCCAGCACTGCTTTGGCGGACACCAAAAACCAGTTTATTTCCCCGTTCTTTTTCCGCAGGGCGGTTTCATAAACCGAATCCTTACCGTGTTTACGGGCATTTTCCTGACTGTAATAAACATCCATCATGTTGTCGGGGAACAAGGTAATGCAGGACATCCCCGTCAATTCCTCCACAGTGTAACCCAGCATGGCGGCCATGTTCCGGTTGGCAAAGGTTATTTTATAGTCCCGGTCGAAAACCAATATTCCTTCTATAGCGGTTTCCACGATATGCCGGTAGCGGATTTCACTCTTTTTAAGGGTTTCTTGAATTTTTGCAACCTCAATATCGCTTTTCTCTTTGGCAAGCATAAGAAGGATAAATCCGCTTATTAGGAAAATGCCGAAGCTTAACCCTGGAATTGCGGCATACAGCCGGCCCGCAGTTGGTGAAAGGGCAAAATCCGGGAACACAAGACAAATAACCGAAGCCACAAAAAAGGTAAAGGCGGTAAAAAGATAGCAAACCGCCATTATGTATCTTAACGAATGCCGGCTTTGGTAGTTTGAAAGCAAAAAAATGCAGGGGAGTAAAAAGAACAATGCCTGCATTAGAAACACAATTCCTCGCCTAAACGGGGATGGAACAAAAAGCGTGATAACACAGGCAATTATTATACCTGCTGTGATAGAAATATGGGTTTTGTGTCTTATAGACTTTCCTGCCAAAAATCTCACCGCCCATGCCTCATAGGCGCAGCCGGTAAGCAATACGGCATTTGCCGCCACGGTAAGACCGTCATATTCCTGGGTGCGTAAAAAGAGCATAAAAGATCCTGCGGCCTGTAACATTTTGGCCGTTATCCAGTAAGGAACTTCCTTTGGATTGTTGTTATTGACTTTAAAAATCACCAGCAGCAGGGCAAAAATAAACGACCCCACCGCAAGCAGAAGCATAACCGTCTTTAACTCCACGCCGTCCTCACAATATTGTAATTAATGCTACTATTATATTACACATTTAGCTGTTTGTCCACATTTATTTGCATATTACGACATATTTTTACATAATTTTTAAGTCATATCCCATATAATATATAAAATTAAGACATTGCTCATTTCATTAAAGCAATCCTGCCTTATTGACACACAAGTGCAATTTATGTTAAAATTATACAGTGAAAAATTTCTTAAGGAGGACGGAAATTGTTTGATGCAATTTATAATTTTCTAATAAAACAGGGCGTAAATCAAAGCGTTGCCGAGTTTTTGTCTACCCTTTCTTTGCTTGTAATTTCCCTTGCGGTGGGCTTTGTCTTTTATTTTATTGTTAAAAACATTGTTATAAAAATATTCATCGTCTTTGCAAAGAAAAGCAAAACCAAATGGGATGATGCCATTATCGAGCACAAGGTGTTCAACCGCCTTGCCCTTATTATCCCGGCGCTGGTGCTAAATTGGTTTGCCCCCTCCTTCCCCGGCGGACAAGTTTGGATAGGCAGAATAACCCATTCCTTTATAATTTTCTGTGTGGTTTTGGCCTTTGATAAGTTCCTTAACGTCGTAAATGACATCTACCGCAGGTTTGAAATTTCAAAAACAAAGCCGATAAAAGGTTACCTGCAGATTGTAAAAATATTTGTCTATATAATCGCCTTTGTTATTATAATCAGCGTGCTGCTTGACCGTTCACCCCTATTGCTGCTTGGAGGAATAGGCGCTGCTACGGCGGTGCTGCTTCTTATTTTCCAAAACACCATTCTTGGCTTTGTGGCGGGAATACAGCTTACCGAAAACGACATGATACGACTTGGGGACTGGATAGAAATGCCCAGCCGCAACGCAGACGGAGATGTGGTGGACATATCCCTCCACACCGTAAAGGTGCAAAACTGGGACAAAACCATAACCACCATCCCTACCCAGGCTTTGATTTCCGAATCCTTTAAAAACTGGCGGGGGATGTCCGAAACCGGCGGACGGCGGATAAAGCGGTGTATATACATCGATATGACAAGCATAAGATTCTGCAACGAGGAAATGCTTGAAAGATTTAGAAAGATAAAATATATACAAGAATATATCGACAACAAGGTTGCCGATATCACCCGGCATAACAGAGAACTTGGGATAGATGACAATTCATCTATTGTCAACGGACGGCATTTGACCAATATAGGCACCTTCCGGGCTTATGTTTCGGCATATCTGGCCAATCATCCCAAAATTCATAGGGGACTTATAAGCATGGTGCGCCAGCTTGAACCTTCCGACAAGGGGCTTCCCATGGAAATCTACTGCTTTACCGCCACCACCGCCTGGGTTGAATATGAATCCATTCAGGCCGATGTTTTCGACCATATCCTTGCCGTGGTTCCCCAATTCGACCTGCGTATATACCAGGGCCCCACAGGCCACGATTTAACCGCCGTTGCCGGAAGCAGGTTTAACGGTAATAATTAAGTATCAAGAGGCATTGAGTTTACTTCTCTGTGCCTCTTTAATTTATTGCACATTATTGCATTTTTCGACATAAAGTGGCATAATGATAAGCGGCAAAATCATATTTAAGGAGTGCTTATTAATGAAAAACACAAGGCTTGCGGCATTATTTTCGGTGGCAGCCATGATTTTGACCTTTACGGCAGGCTGCGGCTTGAAAAGCGGCGACACCAGCCATGGCGAAAGCGAAACATCCCGTAATGTGTCCCATACCCAAAACAGCGAAAACAGCGAAAGCAGTGAATCCAGCGAAGAAACTGATATTATAGTTCCCACTCCCTATAAGCGTGTGATACTTATTGGCGTGGACGGCGCTGGGGCGTTTTTCAAAGACGCCCAAACTCCGGAAATGGACAGGATATTTAAAGACGGCGCCACCACCTACACCATGCTGTCTGCCAACCCCACCATATCCGCCCAGTGCTGGGGGTCAATGCTTATAGGCTGCTCGGCGACAGCCCATGGTCTTACCAACGACTATATAGCCAACAACTCCTATGATGTGGAATCTTCCCTTCCTACGGTGTTCAGGCGGATAAGAGAGGCATACCCCGACGCTGCTTTGGCCTCCTTTTGCAACTGGAACCCCATAAATATCGGTATTGTTGAAAACAATCTCGGCGTAACCTTCGGAACCGGTGAGGATATGGCGGTTACCGATCTTATAACATCCTATCTATCTAAAAACGATCCGACTTTTATGTTCGTTCAGCTTGACAGCGTGGACTCAGCAGGCCATGCCAACGGCTACGGCTCCGAGGGACACTTAAAGCAGATAAGCGTTGTCGACTCATATATAGGCAGAATATATGACGCTCTTGAAGATAATAACCTTTTAGACGGCACTTTGATTATTGTTACCACCGACCACGGCGGAACTCCGTCGGGAAGCCACGGCGGACTTTCTGACGGGGAAAAATACGTATTCTTCGGCGCTGCAGGTGCAATTGTGGAAAAGGGTAATATCGGTGAAATGGAAATAAGGGATATTGCGGCGGTGGTGCTGTTTGCCCTGGGAATAGATGTTCCTGACTTTGACCTTGAGGGCTTTTCGGGGCAGATTCCGGCAAATCTGTTTACCGGTTATGAGGTTAAAGACCGTAAAAGCCTTGACATAATTCCCTCCCCCGTTGACCATGAAACCCTGCCCACACCGGCGTCCGGCTCCGGTAATTACATAACAGATTTTCTTGACAAAAACAAGCTTGAGGCAGTGCTGTTTTTCGACGATAACGCCGATGATGCCATGGGCAACATAACAACCACCGTCAAAGGGACGCCCAAGTATTACTCCAACGGCTACTACGGTTCCTGCATTGAGGTGGGTAAACAGGGTTATATAACATTAAACGACCTTAAGGTTGGGGCAGACAGCTTTACCATCTCCCTCTGGTTTTACCTTGACCGGTCGGTTAAATCAGATCCCCCTCTGTATGGCAATAAGTCGTGGAAATCGGGGTTGAACGAGGGTTTTGTGCTGTCATTGCGGGAATCGGACATTAAGTTTAACGTGGGTGACGGGGCTATCCGTTCCGACTTTGAGTATTCCCTTCCCCAATCCATATCCCGTGGGTGGGTGAATACCATCCTGGTGGTGGACAGGGTTTCAAATAAGGTAACGTTTTACTATAACTTTAAAAAGGTTTCGACAAAATACCTTGACGACGCTTTTATGGGCAAGTCCTTCGATAAGCTTGACTTTAATATAGGTGAAGACGGAACGGGCAGCTATAATGCCGGAAATAATATTAAAATAGACGATTTTATCTTTTACAAAGGTGCCATGACCGACAGCGAAGTCGCCGCTTTGGCCGAATATTACGGAAGATAGAATCAAAACGAACAAAAAGGTATCGGTATAATCCGCCGATACCTTTTTATTTGTGTAGTGAAATAAGTGGCGCACAATTTAGCATGACAATCACGCTCTCCGTGGGGAGAGCGACTCCGCCGGATAATGCCACAATATTAAAGATGCTCATAATATTTCAATCCACGCTCTCCGTGGGGAGAGCGACCATACGGTCGAAAGGTCACATTGCCGGCCATAAGCCGGTTATTTCAATCCACGCTCTCCGTGGGGAGAGCGACCCAGGAGTCAAACGGCCGTTGCCCACATTCGGCCTAAGGGCATTTCAATCCACGCTCTCCGTGGGGAGAGCGACTTTAGTCCTGTAAAAATATCCTGGAATACGCCGCTCCGATTTCAATCCACGCTCTCCGTGGGGAGAGCGACTGTAAAAATAACTAAAAAAAATATTAAAAATCGTTATTAACACCAAATATTTATTGTAAAAACCGTCTACATACTCTTAAAAATTCTTTATAACAATAAAAACACAATAAAAAACCATTAAATCTAAGTGCGAACACCCCCGGCTTTTAACGCCAACTTCAGCTTCGCACTAAATGATAATCGGGCCTTCGGCATCATATCCTGGCTTTGCTCCTATATGCTCCACCTTACTTTTGTAGTTGTTGCCAAGATAATAAAACCTCAGACTGTCACAATCGGTATCGATGAGCT
>JBMNMA010000009.1:0-531595 GCA_050953105.1 Eubacteriales bacterium
AGTGTTTTTGGAGGAGGTATATTATGAGCGAAGAATTGTTACAAAGGGGGTTACTAAATAATCCTGAAAAAATAGGGAAATGGGATTTTTATAATATTGGTAATACGACAGTTAATGCTTTAAAGAGGCATGGAATAATTTTAGATAAAGATTATAGCCCTTACTCAAGAAAAAAGGTTGATGGTTTAATAGTAAAGGATAAAAAAGTTTTAGCGGTAATTGAAAATAAAGTTCCAGGTGAACTTTCTAGTGAGAGAGGGATAGAGGAAGCAATTAAACAAGAAATTGATGTTGCGAAAAAATTAGAGGCAAAAGTTTTTATTGTAACAGACACGACAAAAACAATTTGGGTGAATCCTGCAAATGGAGAGAGAATAAAAGATGAAAAAGGGAATGAAATAAAAACCGTTTTTAATCCACATGATAGAGAAACAATAAAATTACTTGAGAGAATAGAAGCGTCTATAAACGAAAGCAACTCCCAACTGAAGCAACCAGAACTAAAGGACCCATTGCCATTAGCAGAGAAGGTGTGGCAAGACTTATGGTCTGTGTCAGGTGCAACACCTGAGAATTGCCTATATACATTTGTTGAGCTGTTCATTTTTAAATATTTAAGTGACCTTAAAATCTTAAAAGGGCTTTACAGTTTTGACCATTTATTAAGCTTATATAATACTAATTCAGATGAAGAAGTTTTAGAATATTATGCCGGGACAATAAGAAAGCAAATAAAAGAATTGTTCCCCGCAAGCCCAATAGATGGAACATCTATTATTAACGGAACCATTTTTGTTTCAAAAGATGAAAAAGCAGTGGTTGGGTACAGCACTGTTTTTAGAAAAATACTTGACAGGTTTAAAAAGTTTGGCAGCCTGGAGTATATAGATTATGATTTTAAAAGTAAGTTATTTGAAACTTTTCTTAAAGAGAGTATTAGCAAGAAAAACTGGGGACAATTTTTCACTCCACTAAAGGTAGTTAGGGCTATCATAAAAATGACTGAAATAAAAGAGGACATGAAAATTTGCGATCCTGCCTGTGGCGTTGGAAAATTTTTACTTGAGCCAATTTTAAAGGATATAGAAAGGTTTTACAAAATTGACGAAAATGGGCATTTAGATCCTAAAATAGAAATAATCGGTTTTGATAAAGGATTTGATAAGGAAGAGCAAAGAACAATTATATTAGCAAAGGCTAATATGCTAATATATTTTTCTAATTTTATTAAGGAAAATATTAGGATAACAAAAGAATTCGCAGATTTATTTAATAGGAGTTTTATATTAAAAACAAATTCTATCTTAGGGACTTTATCAGACCCTAAAAATGAGAAGTATGACCTTATTTTAACTAACCCCCCTTATGTTACTTCAGGAAGCAGTAACTTAAAGGAAGAGATTAAAAAGAGTGGACTAGAGAAGCATTATACGGTAAATGGAATGGGCGTTGAAGGATTATTTATGGAGTGGATTATACGTGCCCTTAAAAAGGGAGCAAAAGCTTTTATTGTTGTTCCAGATGGTATTCTGAATAGAGTTAATGATAATAAGCTTAGAAGATTTATATTAGAGGAGTGTTATTTGGATGCAATAATTTCTCTTCCGGTAAAAACATTTTTTACGAGTCTGAAGAAAACTTACATAATGGCGATAACTAAAAAGTATGATAATACTGTTAAACAAACAGATCCGGTATTTACTTACCTTGTAAGTGAAATAGGTGAGACATTAGATATTTATCGAAAAGATATTGAAGAAAATCACCTGGAAGATGCTGTTGCCTTATTTAATCAGTTTAAAGGTGCTAAAACTCATTTTAGTACGGATGACAAAAGATGTAAAATTCAACCGATTGAAAAGTTTGATCCAGATGGGCACTGGTCTGTAGATAGATGGTGGACCCAGCAAGAAAAAATTGAACTAGGAATTATTGAAGAAGAAGAAGCAATGACAGTAGAGGATTTTAGAAATTATATTGGTGAAATCTCTGATATGTTGATTAGCTTTCAAGAACCTTTAGCGGAATTAGCTGAATTAGGTGTAAAAAAAAACGAGAATAGAAGATATGTGACTGTGAGCCTAAATAATGAAGATTATTTTGAACTTTTTATAGGGAAAAGGGTATTGAAAAAGGACTTGCCACAATTAAATGGAGATATCCCTCTTTATAGTGCGAATGTTTTTCAACCTTTTGGATTTGTTAAAGAAAGTAATATTGATTCTTTTGATTATAATTATGTTTTATGGGGAATAGATGGTGAATTTGAATTTAATGTCATGGAAAAAGGGACGAAATTTGCCACCACGGATCATTGCGGTGCTATTCGGATAAAAAACGACAACATTTATCCATATTATTTGATGTATCAGCTTTATCTTGTAAAAAATAAATATGGGTTTGATAGAGGTTTAAGGTCATCTTTAAAAAATATGGCCAATGTAGAGGTTGAAATACCAATTGATGATGATGGCAATTTTGATTTTGAAGCCCAGAAAGAATTGACCAATGTATTTCTAACCTCAAATGAAATAAAAGAAAAGCTTCGGGAGGAAAAAAAGAGGTTAACAAATATTGTAATTAATATTGAGAATGCTTTAGATAAATACAAAGAAGTTCCTATAACAGAATTATTTGAAATAAAACAAGGAAATGCTTTTTATACAAAGAAAAGAATATTGAGTAATAATTGGGAGGGTGACGTCCCGGTTTATTCTTCTAACACTAAAAACGGCGGATTACTAATAAAAATGCGATTAGATAAAATTGATCCTAAAGACCTTTATTACCAGCAATGCCTTACATGGTCAATTGACGGTTATGCGGGTGTTATTTTTGTAAGAAACTTAGAAAATGGGAACAATGAAAAAGATAGTAAATACTATTTTACGATTAATAACCATTGCGGTATTTTCTTGCCAAAGGTTGACAATTTATATTTACCTTATATTAAACATTATCTTCAACCGATATTCTTTAAAAGAGTAAAAGGTTATGGGAACAACAAGTTGGGAACTAACCAAATAGAAGATATAATGATTAAAATTCCAGTTGATGATGAGGGAAATTACGATTATGAAAAACAGAGAGAGATAATGAAAAAACATGAGATAATTGAAGGTATTCAAAAAGAGATTGGAAACAAACTGGATGAAATATTATCAATAAACCTAAAACCATAAATAAAACGGCCATTGGGCCGTTTTTTATGTTCTAAAAAAGATAAGAGAATAGCAGGCGGCAGTTTTCGCCTGATCATGGCGTTAAAAAAAATTAGTAGCAGACATAAGCAGGCATTGTTGCTCCGTATGCAGGGGCTGAATTATGAACAAATAGCTGAACAATTGGGGGTTGGTGTTTCTACGGTCGAAAATTGGTTTTACAGAGATGCGACATTTCGGGACGCATTTGAGCAGTTCAAGCAGCAATATATTGATGAGATTACAAAAACTGCACGAGAAAGGATGCAATCTGCTGCAGACCAAGCAATGTAGACCCTGATCGAATTATTGGGTAGTAATAATGAGCGGGTTCGCCTTGATGCCGCCCGTGATCTGTTAGACCGTTGCTGTTTTAAACCGGAGGACAAGCTGGAGCTCAAGGGCACTCTTGATACAAGCGTATGCAAGCTAGACTCAATCTTGCGACAGTTGAAAGAAGAGTGATGCCAAATGATAGAAGTGTTGCTTTTTGAGAAATATAAAGATTTCCTAAAACACAACGCCCCAGTGGAGTTTCTTGAAGGCACCACGGCGGCTGGCAAGACGACTGTTGGGATAATTAAGTTTATGTTGAATGTAGCTGATAGCGCTAAAAAGCTGCATGTACTCAGCGGGTTAGATTTAGGAACTATAGAGAAAAATATTGTTAATAAAGAGCTTGGAATTATAGACATTTTCGGGGACCTAGTTGAATACAACGCAAGCGGGAAAGGAGAACACTCTTTACCGCATATTAGATATAAAACTCCTTCAGGAGATAAAATCATATATGTTTTAGGTTACGATAACAGGTCCAGGTGGAAGAAAATTTTAGGCGGCAGTACGGATGTGTGTTTATTGACGAAATTAATATAGCGAACATGGATTATATACGGGAAATAAGTATGCGCTGCGACTACTTACTTGGGACGTTGAACCCGGATGACCCAAACTTGGCGGTTTATAGGGAATTTATAAACCATAGCAGGCCACTCCCAGAATGGAGGCATGATGCGCCAAAGGAAATTTTAGAAATGCTTAACGAGACAGAAAAACCAGGTTTGACACACTGGTTTTTTAGTTTCAAAGATAATTTGGGATTATCAAAAGAAAAAATGGCTCAAATCATAGCTAGCGTTCCGCCAGGGACTAAAATATACATGAACAAAATACAAGGACTCCGGGTCAGAGCGACAGGTCTTATTTTTCCGAATTTCAGCAGGAAGAACAACGTAATAACCGCCGCAAAAGCAAAACAGTTTAAGTTTGCTTATTTCAGTTGTGGTGTAGATACGGCGTATTCGCAAGAGAGCCCAGATACAATTGCCTTTATTTTCCAAAGGATAACGAACAGCGGGAAACTGGGAGTTTTGGACGAGAAAATATATAACAATGCTGATCTGGATATACCACTAGCACCAAGTGATATTCCACCAAGACTTATAGATTTTCTTGAGAAGAATAGGAAGGAATGGGGATTTGCACGTGATGTGTTCATTGACAATGCAGACCAGGCGACCATCACGGAGATGAAGAAATACAAGCGACGGTATGGGTGTGTTTATAATTTTCTCAATTCATATAAGAAGATTAAGGAAATTGACCGTATTCACTTTATGTTAGGCTGGATAAATGTGTAAGAAGAGAAAGAGGCTGATTATCTTGTGTTGGAGCATTGTAAAGAGCATATACGGGAATTAGAAAGCTACAGTTGGAAAGAGGATAAATACGAGCCAGAGGACAGGAACGACCATACGATAAACGCAAGTCAATACGGTTGAATGCCGTTTAAGAACAAAATAGGAACACGGTTAGATCGGCAGGAGAATGCGGAAGTTTGATGGCACTCTCCCGCTGATCGTTTTTAGTTGCGCTTTTAAAAGGAGGTTTGTGCCATGTCTATATTTGGGGGGGGGTAAAAGAGCATTCCTGTAGTGAAATAAAATGAACTTTGAAAAAGAAGATGCCACACTGTAGAATTTGAAATGTGGGTTGCACGACAAGTAACCACAAATCAAAATCGACAGAAGGCATCCAATATGAAGTATACCCAGATCGAAAGAATAATGCAAATCACAGAAAAGACTCTAATCGTCGGAATTGATGTAGGAAGCGAGAAACATTACGCCAGGGCTTTCAATTTTAGAGGCGTAGAGTACGGGAAGCTATTGATATTCCATAATGACGCGGAAGGATTTGCAATACTTGAAGGTTGGATCAGGAAGTTAGCCGAACAAAACGAATTCAAAGATGTAACGGTGGGAATGGAACCTACAGGGCACTATTGGTTCAACCTCGGCGAGTATGTAAAGGGGAAGGGAATGCGGATAGTGTTGGTGAATCCGCACCATGTAAAGAAGAGCAAGGAACTGGATGACAATAACCCAAGCAAAACAGACCGTAAGGATCCAAAGACCATAGCAATGCTGGTCAAAGACGGCAGATATATGGAGCCATACATGCCAGAGGGGATATACAAGGAATTGAGGACCCTGATGGAAAGCCGGTGGCGGATCACGAAAGAACTTTTAGCGATCAGGAACAGGATCAGACGATGGATCAGCATATACTACCCTGAGTTTACCAAGGTTTTTGCTGATTGGGAAGGCAAGGCAGCAATGCTGATATTGAAGGAGTGTCCAACACCGGCAAAGGTCATTGAGAAAGGTGTAGACAGGATCATAGCTATCTGGAAGGAGCACAAGATACGGGCGGTTGGAAGGAAGCGGGCTGTAATGCTGTTGGAGATGGCGAGATCATCCATAGGGACGAAGGAAGGTATGACCTCAGCGGAGAATAAACTGCAGATGCTGCTTGAGGATTATGAAAGCAAAATACGGCAGTATGAAAGAACGATGGAGCTGGTAGAAAGGCTGGCGAGAGAGATTCCGGGATTTGAGGAAATTCTTGAAATCAAAGGAGTCGGATTGGTGACAGCAGCAGGATTCATAGCTGAGATAGGTGACGTGAGCCGATTCTCACATCCGAAGCAGATACAGAAGTTGGCGGGATTGAGCTTGAAGGAGAACAGTTCGGGGAAGCACAAGGGTAAGACGACCATATGCAAGCGAGGGAGGCAACGGCTGCGATACTACCTTACATTCGGGATGATGCCGCTGTTATCAAAGAATGAGGAGTTTAAGGCTCTGCATGAGTACTATACAAGCCGGAAGACGAATCCGCTGAAGAAGATGCAATCCCTGGTGGCATTGAGCAACAAACTGGTAAGGATATTTTATGTGATACTGACAAAGAAAGTGGCTTACGATCCGCAAAAGATGATGAATGACATAAGAAGGACTGAAGTAAAAGCAGCATAGCCTGCACCGCCAGCGGGATGATACATTGCTTTCGTAAGCCAGTCAAGGGCAAGACTGCGTTCGGCTTGCGCCGACCCTTGACAGTCTTACTCAAGTAATGAGACGGGTAATCAAGCGGTGCAAGCAGTAGGAGTTAAAAATAAAGTTTTCACTTTTTATCATAGATTGAACATTGACAAAATGAGCCGGATAGTCGGGATTAATTTTCACCTTGAGGGCTATAGACCCTGAGTAGGAGCTTGACTGACATCCACCTCATGGGCAGGCAGAACGAAGGAATTGAGGGCAATGACCCCGTTAGACATGGGAGGTTTGCTGCCGGAGAACATGTGGATACCAATGGCCGCAATAGTTAAAAATGGCGCAGCTTCATTGGTATACACAGTGTTATCCATAATTGTGCAGCAATGCATAATCTGCCCAGATGGTTCGTTTTGAAGATGATGAAAATTTAAGAATGAGTGAGATATTTAAAGAAAAACGAAGATCTAATAGGATTTTACCCATAAAAAAGTGATCGCTTTTTCATTTAATAATAATCGATATGCAGCTAAAAATTGGAAGGATTTGTTGCTGCAAACATGTGATTTGTTGGCAGAAATAGATGCCACTAAGTTTAGTGAGTTTATTGATGATCCCGTTATGAAAGGAAGAAAGGTTTCTTACTTTAGCAGAAAATATGTTGATGGGAAAAATGAAAAAATAAAAAACATAGACATCTATGTTTGGACTAACTTAAGTGCTAATAGCATAAGAAATCTTATCAGAAAACTTCTACGGAAATTCGATATAAAATTAACCGATTATTACGTATATCTACGAGCAGATTACACCCCTTTACATAAAAGTGATAAAGCAAATGATGAATACAATCCAGACCAAAGAGAAAACCATGACGAAACGAGAATTGGAATATATGTTCGTCAAACCCTTAGGGAGCTATCAAACCATCAATATCGTTTTACTGATAAAGAAATAAGTGAAATGCAGTCAAAGCAATGGTCGAAAGAAGTATTGGGAATAGATTACCCGCTTCTTAAAAAGTATAAAGACAATGAAGATATTTCAGCTCAAATTAAGGATGGAATTTATGGCCGGTACTGGAAAGAAATTTTTGAGTTCAACGGGATGAAGTTTTTAGCTACGAGCCAGTGGTATGAACGACATAGAGAACCCTTTACACGATGGATATCAAGATTGCAAAATGAAAAATAAAATTATCATTTTTTAGATTTTTTACAAGAACACCCAAATGGGTGTTTTTATTTTATAATGTTTAATTTATAGACTCCTAACAAAGAGGTGATGCCTATGCTTGTACTAATATAGGTATTATGACTTCAATAACACACAAACCAAAGGAGGAAATCAAAAATGATTGGAATCGAGCAATACCGAAAAATCCAGGAGTACAAAGCACTTGGACTTGCTCAGACAAAAACCGCAAAAGCACTGGGGATAACCTATTCTTCTGTCAGCAAATACTGGAATATGAGCGAAGAAGATTATGTAAGAGAAGCTGAAAAGGAAAGGTACCACATGGATAACTATCGTCAGTACATACTGGAACATTTGAAAATTTGTCCACAAATGAGGGATACAAACATCTATCTCAAATTGGTGGAGGCCTTCCCTGATCTACAAGTTAAACGAGCTACATTCTACCGCTATATGAAAGCCTTAAGGGAACAGCACGGGTATCCGCATGCCAGTAAACGTAAAACCTCACCCCGTGAAATTTCTCCACCGGGATATGAAGCGCAGGCGGATTTTGGTCAATACAAACTTAAGGACATGTACGGGCGAATTGTACGAATATATTTCTTTTGCATGGTTCTGAGTTATAGCAGAATGAAATTTGTTTATTTTTCACCGGATCCCTTTACAACCAAAACAGCCATTAAAGCTCATAACTATGCATTCCAATATTTTGGAGGAAGTACACAGACTATTCTTTATGACCTTGACCGTGTCTATGTAGTCAGTGAAAATCTGGGGAATATCATATTCGTACCCACATTTGAAGAATATGTTAGGCGTATAGGTTACAGTGTTTCGCTATGTAGACCAAGAGATCCTCAAAGTAAAGGCAAGGTTGAAGAGGTGATTGGATACATAAAGCAAAGTTTTCTTGAGGGCAGGATATACACCGGAATTGATTGCCTTAACAGTGCTGCCCTTGCATGGTTGGATAGGGAAGGCAACGGGCGAATACATACTGTGACCAGAAAAGTGCCGCGTGAAATGTTCATGGAAGAGCAAAAATACCTGTTCCATGTCAAACCTTATTCCGAAGTATCAAGCACTGTGGCCTCCTTTGATAAGGATGGAGTGGTAAGTTATAAAGGCAACCGTTATCAGATTAATACAGGTATGATGGATGCTCATAAACGCATTCGCATTGAAGATGATGGTGAAATGCTTTTGTTCTATGATGCTGAAACAAATGATTTATTGGCTAAATATCCAGTCACAGAAGATACCGGGCAGTTGTTCAAACCAGAAGAAAATTACAGCAGAGACAGGGTTTCTTTAACCATCATAAAACAATATTTTGCAGAATACGAAATAGCTCAGGAATTCATTCGACGAATGGAGCAGCAACAGCCGAAATATTTTAATACACATTGCATTCGATTATACCGGATGACAAAGTTTTATACAATTGGACAATTGCTTGATGGAATAGAATACTGCATTGATACTGAACGCTGCAGTGCCTATGAGCTTTTGGCTTATCTCATGTATCAGTACGGAGAGCATATAGCTAAGAAGTTTTTGCCGAATCAGCAGTATTTTAACCATTTGGCGAGGAGTAAAGAAATAAGGAGGGAAATCGATGGCTGATATAACAGAAATCCGTGAATTGGCCCAAAAGCTCAACCTTTGGAATATCGCAAGGGGATACATTGATTTGAACGATGAGAAACTATCAAACCTTGACTATCTTAAGATGGTGTTAGAAAAAGAATTGGAGATTAGGGCCAGACAAAAACACACCAAGCTGAGGAAGGCAAGTAAGCTTCCAAACAAAGCATTTGACGCATCGAACTCAAACAAGGGCTTAAAATGGCAGATTAAACAGTTATCCAACCTGACATGGCTTAAGAAAGAGCAAAACTTAATCCTGCTGGGAAAATGCGGGACGGGTAAGACCGGTCTTGCAGCGCAACTTGGAGAAACTGCAATCAGCAATGGATATAAAACCTATTATGCGCCTTTTGATAATTTTATCGCAGTGGCAGAAAAGAAAGCCACAAATCCAAAAGCAGAAGCGATCTTTTCTTATATGCAGGAATGTGACTTAATTATTATTGATGATGTCTTTTATGTGGAACCAACCAGGGCAGAACTGCAGGCTTTTCTACCGGGCAGTTACCTTTCTTAATGAAACCAGAAGCATTATTTTTATAACCAATCGTGAACTGTCTGCATGGATAGATGCAGCCGAAGACAAGCACCTTTGCCAAACTTTATTGGACAGAATGACGGTCAATTGTCAAATTGTTCGTTTGACTGACAAGTAAATAAAAACACTCACTTCTTTTATAATAGGGTCAAATACCTCGTTTGAAAACAATGCCGGAAAACGGCTTAAAATAGATGCAAAAAAATCTCACGAAATTCAAAGAACTGCTTAACTTTTGAGATTTTCTGCAGTTTATAGGGTAGGGGTGAAGTGCTCCCCTCAGCGTGGACAACATGAGCAAGCTTTGAAACCGAGTCCTCATTCCATGGTATAATGTAAATGCTTTACCAATACGCAGGATAGGGCAACGCTGGAGAGCGACCTGAGCAGCGTATTGGGTTTGCGGGGAAGGCGATGTCGTCAGGCATCGTCTTTTTCATTGCCTTTCCCGGAAACCAAAGCGTTAAACTCCGGGGGGTCGGGGGCGGAGCCCCTGACATTGCATTCATCGCTTATGCAGGATAACGGATACACCCCTGTTTTTATGTACTCATAGTACTCGTTCGGTGAAAGCTTTGCAAGCGACCATTGGTAACGTTCGTTGTTGTAGTAATCGATCCAATCCAGCACTTTCCTTTGAATCTGCTGATGAGCGTCGCTGTTAAGCAGGCGTATTTCGTCCTTCATGTGCCCGAATAAGCTCTCCTGCGGGGCGTTGTCCCAACAGTTGCCCCGGCGGGACATCGATCTGCGCAGCTCATAGTTCCCCAGTATCTCAACAAACTTGGTGCTTGTGTAATGGCAGCCTTGATCCGAATGTATCAGCGTATCGGTGCGAAGCTCGCCGCCATGGTTATTTATCAGCTGTTTGACCGTATCAAGAACAAAATCCACCTCAAGGGAAGTACTGCATACGCAGGCCAGCACCTGCTTCGTAAACGCATCCATGATCACCGAAACATAGGTGTACTTCAGAGAGCCGCCCGCATGGTGGGAATAGCGAGGTATGTAGGTTATATCTGTCAGCAACACTGTTCTCGGGCCAAAAGCCTTGAATTGCCGGTTTAAAACATTCGGAGCGACATTGTTCGTCTGCATAGCCTTGGAAATCCTGCGATATGGGTTCGGCTTGCGGATGGGACAGCGGAGGTTGTACTTTGCCATAAGCCGCCGTATTTTCTTTGGATTCATAACAACCGGCGGCTTCTGATGCAGCAAGCGCATATGTATGCCCCTGACGCCTTTGTCATAGCCGCGATACTGAAATGCCAGCAGAATCAGCTCAAAATCCGCTCGATCCTGCTCTTCAAGCTCCTTCCGTTTCTTTTCGCAAGCGACCCAGTTGTAGTAGCCGGAGCGGGAAACGCCGGCGAGCTTGCACAACTCGGAAATGTTGAGAAGATTGTTGTCGCGGCTGATCGTCGCGCGTATTATCTCATATTTTACTGAAGGTGCTGCGTTCATATACATGGCTACTTTTTC
The DNA here is from genome assembly GCA_050953105.1 of Eubacteriales bacterium. Classification (GTDB taxonomy): domain Bacteria; phylum Bacillota; class Clostridia; order Oscillospirales; family CAG-382; genus UBA1206. The sequence continues at coordinate 11,412 of JBMNMA010000009.1, forward strand.
TCCTGTCCCGCCAAGATAATTTTTTTTAGAAACTCTATCTCCTGGGACATGTATGCAACCTGATTGTACATTTGCGCAATGTCGGCCTCGCTTAACACCGGCAGCTTCGATTTGTTGGATCTGCGCGGCGGTTTGGGAAAGTCGTAGGTCTTTTCAGGCTGATCGACCTGCGGCTCGCTGCCCTCGGTAAAGGAAAGCCCTTTCTCTTTCTGATGCCTGAGTGTTTTTAGAAGACCATTGATCCTGCTTCTTGTCAGGATCGCCGTGTTCAGCCCGGCATCTTCAAATATCTGTTTCGGGTCGACGCCATCGCAGTATCTTTGCCAGAAATGCTCCTTGAAAGCCTTTGTATACGATACGGACTTCCTTGAAACATAGCTGATATGCGGCGAGTCCAGCAGCTCATGAATTTGTTCGGCGGTGAGTTCGACATGCTCATACTTCCCGTCGTCCCTTTTCTTTGGGCGGCCTGCTCCGGGACGCGCGCCGCCCCTGTTTGTACCATCCTTTGCCATTGAAATCCTCCTTTTGGAGAGCGAAGAAGTCGTTTGAATTATCATAGCATGATTTGGTGTCCATTTTATGAATTCCAAACTTTTTTATCTGTCCATGATATTGATTTCCTCACTCGGTTATTTGTCCAGCGTTTTGATTTCTCGTTTCCAAATTCATTTCAATGGTTGTCCATTTTTTAGGGTGCATATCAAGGGGGGTCTAAATCTCTACCGCTTTTCACCCCGGAAACGGGCGGGGGGTCACGCGCGAAAAATCGCAGTTTCAAACGGTGTCATGAAATATTTCGAAGGGTTCATTGGAATAACCGAGGAAAGAAATCAATCGTATGGAGATGCGTCAGCAGATTGGAAAACACCGGTTTGTTTTGTACCGCTTCCACTATACTTGAAGATACTCTTAAAGAGAAGATTGTAGAAGCTATCAATGTAGCGGTCAGCGGAAAAAACTCTTTTCTGGCTATACTGAAAAAGAATATTGAAACCGTATTAAGCGAGGATTTGGATGAAAGTACAGCAGATATTGATAAAAGGCTGGAAGAACTCCAAACCGAGTTGATCCAAAAGGCAAATTCAAAGGAAAGCTACGATAATATTGTCAATGAGATTTACCGGTTACGGGATTTAAGGCAAGAAACCCTTTCGAGAAACGCTCTCCGCCAAGATAAGCGGGATCGGATTGCTGAAATGACTGACTTTCTTAACACGCAAACGGGTGATATTACGGAGTTTGATGATAAACTGGTTAGAAAACTAGTTGAAAAAACGATTGTATATTATGACAGGTTAGTGGTGGAGTTTAAGTCTGGGTTGGAAATAGAAGTAAACCTATAGCTTGTAATCACGTTGAGTGCGTGGTGTCGATGTTAAGGGTGGATAAATAGAAAGGCTGAAACAGACCATAAATAAAGTGTTTCAAGATATTGAAATTTTCTAAGATATACGATCTACTGTCGAAATATTCTAAAAGCATTATAAAATAAAATACCAAAAATTATTATTAAATCTCTTGACAAACAAGATTTGGTATAGTAAAATTCTAACGAACGTTAAATAAAGGAGGGGCTTATGACAGGCAAAGACTTACGTGAACGAATAAAAGAAGTAGCAGTTAAGCAATTCAATGCTAACGGTTATCATGGAACAACAATACGTAATATTGCGAAAGACGTGGATTGCTCTCTGCCCATGATCTATTATTATTATAATAATAAAAAAGAATTGTTTGATGAAATAATTAAAAAGGATTATTTTAATCTCATAAAAAAGCAGGCATCTCAGTTGAAAGATGAAAATATTATAGATTTTTACACTCAATTCATTTATAGCTTAAATGCTCTAAACGACTATGACAAACTGGTATATCGGCTTGGAATCAAAGTTTACTTATCATTCGACGGAGACGAGGAATTAATGAATCTTATGGATGAGTGGGAAAAAGGTATATTGCCAAGGCATCGTGAGATTCTCAAGCCCTATACAAAGAACATTAATAATGAAAAAGCGATAGTACGAACATTGGTACATTTATTAGAGACACTAATAGTGGACATTGTCGTGAAAAACCGATATTTGTCTGAGGATGAAATCAGAGAAGAGATTACCATCGTCTTACAGGACTGCATAACCAAAGAAGATGATTAATCTCAATCTATACTTATGCCATATCAGAAGAGAAGGTATCGATTGCCACAACTTGCCGCAGCTGGAGGATATAATTCACTGCCTGTTATGGTAATTAGACACCATCAATATTATGGATAATTACATTAATAATGCTTCATTATATGCTAAACCTAACGAACGTTAAAATAAATTATTAATAAAGGAGAGATCATAATGGAAATTGAAAAAAGGCTTGCATTTTTGCAAAATACTTATGCGGTATCTATCGCAGAGACTGTAAACACATATGATAAATTAAAGGTACTAAATACGGTTGTTGAAAAAAGGAAAGAAAGACAAACACAGACGGCTCCCTATCTGAATCAACTGTTGGGCATTAATAACGTTGAAGACATCTTTCATACCCTTTCTGAAATCTATGGTTGTGCAAACTGGGCAGTAAAGAAAATTGAAGACGGGTATGTTGCTGAAGCAACATCATGTAAACTTTGTGCGCTTTCAAAGAAGATGGGCAGAGCAAATCCATGCAATGGCTGGTGCCTTGACCCAATGATTGCCATGATTACAGCCGCATGTGGAATCGATGCCGGAAATATAGCTGTTGAAAGTACGTTGATGAATGGGAATTGCTGTAAGATGTCTATTCATATTCATGAAGAACAAAATAATGCTTCCCAAAATCCATTGCATATTAAAGTAAAGGAAGAAGAATAAATGAATGTTTATCTTAATGAAAATTGGAACCTCAACAGAACCAGATATGACATAATAAGGGAATTTTGCTTGTGCGAGAAAGTAGATGAAGAATATTTCAGATCAATAATAAAGCGAAATATCTGCAGAGATAGAGGTGATATCAAAATGGAAAAGGTGAAATTTGGCCGCAAAGAGGTATTGTTATCTGGAGCCGTTATTTTGCTGTTGCTAATTCTTCAGAAAGTGTTGGGCATTGCGGGAAGTGCTTTTGCTGATATGTTTTCATTCGAAAAAATCGACCCTTATAAAGCTTTTGCCTGGAATTTTGTACATCATATAACCATGTTGATCCTTACGCTTTTTGTAATTCTGATACTAAATAAGCTATTCAAGTTAAATTTCGGGTTTGAGCTTGGTGACAGAAAAACAGGAACCAAATTTGTTGCTATATACACTGCTATTATTGCAGGGGTCACACTTGTCGTTCATATACTTATGGTGGTAAATAACTCATTACCGGTATATGCCTTTCCCCTTAACAAAGGTAATATCATCGGTACTCTCTGCTTTCAATTGCTTTTAAGCGGACCAGCCGAAGAGGTACTATATCGGGCACTGCCGATTACAACCCTCGTGAAGGTGTTTGGTAAAAATATAGAAGTGAAGTGGGGTATTACATTAGAATCAATTATTGCTTCTTTCTTGTTTGCGATTGCCCATATAAAATGGTCATTATTCCCGTTTGCAATTGAAGCGGATTATTCTCAATTTTTATATGCATTTGCACAGGGAATTATTTCCGGTAAAGCTTACCAGGACAGCAGAAGCGTCATATATCCAATGCTCATGCACAGTATCAGCAATGTACTAATGGTTGGAACCGGGTACTTATTTCTCTTACTGTAGGTTAGTGTGTTATTGCTTGCTCATGAGAAATATGAAATTGCTGATATGTTCCCGCGAACAGCGATTTTTCGAAAATCAGCCAAGAACTCATTGGCATGTTCCCACGTACAGATGCAATAAAAGTAGCCCTCAGGCATCAATTCCGTAAACACGGGCCACGTTGAGACGGTCGTAATGATGTGTGCGTCCAGCAAAGCTGGCAAATGCTAACAGGTGAAAGTCCTGTAGTGGTAAAGGTAGGGCAGCCACTTAGTCAGTAACCAGCGTATGGAGTAATTCATGCGTTGAAGCGTTACGCAATGTTCCTTAGGGAGCAGACAAACTAGCGGGTCGTAACATAAAGTGAATACTGCCGCACCGTTATTGACTTTCCCGAAAGGGAACAACAGGGAGTCGAGCTGAGATATCAAGAGCGAAGACAGCAGACGGTATGAAGAACCCTAAATGCAATACCTAAGAACCCTGCGGTGTAGAGGTAGCGACACGTTAGGAAAGTATTTGTCGGAACTGGAGAGAGCCTACTTTGCACAGGCAACTGTAAAGAGGACGCATATAAGCGAAAGTGAAATTGCAGTCCTGCAAAGAGGCAGTCAGAAGTGCCCATAGTACCTACAATTGTGCAGACAACAAAACTGCACATAGGAAAGGGGCACAGCTTTATTCAAGTCTGTAGAGGAGGTAGGTGCTGGTGATTGCCAATAAAGCTATTAACACCCATGAAAAAGTACGAAACATCCAGAACAGACTATACCTTACAGCCAAAGCTGACCGAAAGAGAAAGTTCTATGCGATGTATGACAAGATATACCGTAAAGATATCTTGGAAGAAGCATGGAAACGGGTAAAACGAAATGGTGGGGCAGGCGGTGTCGATAAAGTCAGTATTGAAGACGTGAAAGCGTACGGCGAAGAAAAATTGTTGGACGAAATAGCGGAAGAATTGCGAACAGAGAAATATCGGTGCAAGCCTGTCAGACGAACCTATATTCCAAAGGCGGATGGCAAAAGAAGAGCATTAGGAATACCTACGATTAAGGACAGAATAGTACAAATGGCGGCAAAGATAGTAATAGAGCCGGTATTTGAAGCTGATTTTCAGCCTTGTTCGTATGGATTCCGACCAAATCGAAGTGCACTACAGGCAATGGACAGGATATTCGAAGCAGCTGATAAAGGCGGTGCTTTGTGGGTAATTGATGCCGACATTAAAGATTACTTCGGCAGTATAAGCCACGATAAACTACTTTTACTGGTAGAGCAGAGGATAACTGACCGCAAGGTGCTGAAGCTTATAAAAGGCTGGTTGAAAGCAGGAGTGCTTGAAGCTGGACAATACAGTGAAAGTACACTTGGAGCACCACAGGGTGGAGTTATTTCACCGCTTTTATCCAACATATATCTGAATTACTTTGATGTATACTGGAGTAAAAGATTTGGGCACCTGGGCGAGCTGGTACGATACGCAGATGATTTTGTGATATTGTGCAAGCGAAAAGCGCAAGCAGAAGAAACTTTGAAAGCGGTAAAATGGATTATGGATAAGCTGGAACTGACATTGCACAGTGAGAAAACAAGGCTTGTTGATATGTATTTCGGAAAAGACAGCTTTGATTTTCTCGGCTTCAACAATAGATTTCAGCGGTTCAGAAACAAAAGCTGGAAGTGGTATTGGACATTACAGCAAGTTCCATCCAAAAAGGCTATGAAGAAAATGAGAGCCAACATCAAAGAGGTGTTTGCCAGTCCGAGCAAATTGTTGTGGAGCATGGAAGAAATGGTGAATCTGCTAAATCCCAAAATCATTGGCATGAGAAATTATTATGCCAGGCGGTTTACAAGACCATGGTTGTGGAAGATAGAGAAGTACATCAATTACAAATTTACTCGGTGGTACAATCGGAAGAAACAACGTAGGTACAGGCTTGGAAATGCGGCAAAGGTTAGAGAATTGACCTTACAGGCTGGACTGGCAAGTATTTGCGGCTGAATGCTGAAGGAAGAAGAATATCGGAAAGCCGTATGCGGGAAAACCGCACGTACGGTTTGATGAGGGGGCGGTGGCAATCCCACTGCTCTACTCTATCTAAAAAAATAAAGTTCGTAAAGCCTTGATAATACTGGGCTTTATAATGTGAAAGTGAATCTATCAACTCGACTTAACCCCTCGATATAAGTTCATGGGAACACATCGGGGGTATATTTTTGGGCAAAAACTGAGCTTGAATTAAGACAGGGTTGAGTTGACAGGATAGATTACGTATAGGTTGAGGAAACAAAATGGATGCACATTTTATACAATCCTATAATAAATCTTATTTATAATGGCTGAGCGTTATAATATAATCTTGAATAGCAGAAATTGGTTTTTATAAAAAGTTAATTAGTAGATGTTAATAAGCTTTAAGCAGATAAAATAAATTTATTTTATCTACAAGATTGGTTGTTTTGGGAGGTATAGCAATGGAAATAAATTGTATTATAGAGATACTAAACCAAAATTATAATCTTGACATCAAGAATATTGAGTTATTCCGTGAAGGCGGAAATCTTGCATATGTTGTTTATGGTGAGGACAAAAAATTTTTCCTAAAAATAATAAGACCACCATTCATTGAAAATACATTATATTCAATAGACATTCAATTGTACCTTATGAAAAATCAATTTCCGGTCATTCCCATTGTATTAACAAAAAATTATGCTGCTTATGTTGAAACTAATATCAATGATAAAAGAAAGATTTTTATATTATATGAGTATATAGAGGGTAAAGACCCCGATTCTGAAAACACTGAAAAAGTAGGCGAACTAATCGGGAAACTGCACACGATTATGAAAAATTTCACAGGAGAACTACCTGTGAGGGATAAGTATTTTTTTATTGAGAGATATTTAGAGATTATGAGAATAAAGAAATATGATAAAGTTGAGGCCTTTAAAGAGTATGGGGATGAGTTATGGGAAAAAATTAAAAATCTGCCTAGAGGATATTGTCACTGTGACCTTTATCGTGGAAATGTTCATCAAGATAGCTCCGGGATATTACGCGTCATGGACTTTGACACATCCTGTAATGCTTTCCCGATGTATGATGTTGCTTTGTTTTGCAATGATACACATTGGTATAATTTCGAATATGACGGTTATGAAAAATCAAAAGCAAGGTTTGAGCGGTTTTTAAAAGGCTATTTGAAATACTGCTCATTAAGCAAAGAGGAAATGGAAGCATTTTATGATATGATTGCCGTTTATCATTTTCAGTTACAGGCGACTATAATGGAAATATACGGTTATGATTGTGTAGGTGCAGACTATTTTGATAAGCAGTATGATTGGCTGATCAAATGGAAAGAGCAATGTAAAGCGATGGATAAGCTATAGAAATAAACATGATATTATATTCGCATGATTTATTATATTATGTATGAATGCTTGGAATAGGTAAATAGAGTGGCTCAAAAAGCTATAAACGAAAAAAAGGGTTTCTCGGCATTGAGCTTATCTCAAGGCTACTTTGTCGGAAATGACAATGCCAGGGAAACCCTTATAAAGACAAGGATAGATATCTACCGAACAGACCAAGCGCAAATGCTGGAGTTATCTCTTATTTACAGCTATTTAGTATTCAACTGGTAAACCTTATGGAGTGAGTTCCCTTAAATACCACTTCGGCACCGAACAACGCATTCCATCAAACCAGTGGATTATATTACTTGCTGTTTGTTTGCATTCATTCAGACAACTCGGCTCTACATAAACTGCCCAGGAAACCAACATAAGTGCCCCAGTTGATAGATACAGTGCAAGTATACGCCAGAATTCTTCCGGTGGTTCGCCGTCAAAATAGCCATGTATTTGTCCCGTGGTAAAATGCGGAACAAGATTCGCGTTAAGAATCTTGCTGAATTCCGACCACGGATCGCCATACAGGGTGTCGAGGAGATCCCAGTCTACAACTACAATATCATGATCTGTAGTGATGAGTAGATTATCATTATGGTAGTCACCGTGTATGAAACACTGCGGGCGTCCACGTAGCAGATGGCGGTTTTCTTCATAAAAAGCCCAAATTGCTTCACTGCCGTCGATATGGACACCACAATTGAAAAAAGCTCTTAATCGCCCATCATTTATTCTTACGAATCTGTCATACCAATCCTCTAATTCACAGGGTGCTGGAATGGAGTGTATTTTCTTGAGGTTTTGGCCAGCTTTAACACCAAGCAGGTACTGCTCCTTATAGGACAACTCTGGTAACACAACGTCGGCTGTTTCTCCGTCGCACCAAGACAGTAGTTGGTATACGTTTTTACCGTTATTACAAATACCGAAATCCACAGGGACTGACATAGATACACCGAGTGAGGCAACGCGCTTCATCATATCGTACATTGTCTTTTTGCGTTCATATGATTCAATATTGGAAATGCGCAGTAAATACCGTTGCCCTTGGGCTGTTTCGACATAGTATTTATAGTCACCTGATACGCCTTTGTTTATTGCTTCAATCTTAATGAATGACTCGTGGTTTGGGATGTCTTTACATACGCTTAATACGATTTCATTATTTGACTCCATTGTAATTGGCTCCTTTCAATATTCTAAGTAAATATTGAAACAAAGCCAATCATCGCATCGTTAGCGACTCATCATACTCCATACAAACGTCGCTAACAAACTGACGAATGGCTTTGCATGGAGCACAGTTTCATGGGCATTTTTCTATACCAAAATTTATTCATATTTTACCTCCTGAACGTTGCTTTCTTGCTTTGGATTATGTATTTAAGTTTAATTATAGTATGCATATCTTATAAAAACAACACTAAACTGAAACGGACGGCTTAATTTTACAGATTAGTTTTTACATGGTTTGCTTACAGTGCAGATTCTAGAACCTTACTTGTGATGAATTTTACCAATGCATCCATAGCTTTGCGGTCATGCTTCCTATTAAACATGTAACCAAACACTATCGAGTTGCCGATATTTGAACTGTTTATATATTTTCTCATGCTTATCTTGAAGCAACGGGATGATTTATACTATATCTATGTTAAAGAGAAAAACGAACAGGAACTAATAGGTAGAGAGATAGAAGATGTCAGGCTAAATAAAATCAATTCCGTACAAAACAAACTGGAAACTTATAAGAATGATGTTTTGTAAAATAGGTTGATATGTTTCCTTGAACAGCAATTTTTCAAAAATGACCGAAAAAACCCATTGACATGTTCCCACCAACAGATACTATAAAAAATGTCCCGCAGACATCAATTCCATCAACTCGTCCCACGTTGAGTGCGTGACATTGATGTCACGGGCAAAAAATCAAGTGTGAAAAAGGCCTTGATATAAGGGCATTTCGAGGTTTCCATCCCAAAAACCACTGCACATAAATTGCCTGATTTTTACTTCATGAGAACAGGTCGAAACAAGCAAATTTCCTTGTGACAGAGCGATTTAGATGTCAGTGTCTGACGAGTGGTCAGTTTAGATGTCAGCGGTTCGCGAGTGGTCGATTTAGATGTTTTTCAAATTTGGCGAGGTTGTGTGGTCAGGTTGGATGTATTAATTAATTTATATTTTTATTTAGGAGGTTATTATGGTTTTTGACGGAGTTAAATTGTTTGATATTAATAATTTAAGATTATGCCAGATCTATCTATCTCAAAAAAAGATTGAATGCGTCACTGCTTGGTTTACACCATCTTTAATAAATTTTCAGCCAGTTTGTGTACGTGATATATTATCAAATGGGGATTTACACATTACGGATGGGCATACACGAACATATGTTGCTTGGTTAAACGGAATAAAACAAATTCCGGTTATTTATGATAATGACGAAATTGTTTCATGTAAATTAGGACAGATACAGTATGAGAACGATATTGAATGGTGTAAAAGGTTTAATTTGCATAATATATCATCATTGTCTGATAGAATACTATCAGAAGAAGACTATGAAGTTTTTTGGAGAGGACGTTGTGAAAAAATGTACAATTTAGAAGTTGCATTACTTGAAGGGAAAATTCTAAAAAAACAATTTAACAGCAAAAAGCTGTCGTTACAGAATCAAGGATTATATGTATATGGAATTTCTGAAGATTTAAGTGTTATTTATTATGAAAATAAGCAGGGAGAATTATTTGAAGCTTTCTATTAAACACCATAATCATATCCCGTTTTCCAATAAGCAACGTTCATTTCATAGAGTACCTTACTCGTTTTTGCCCTTATTCATTAACATCCACCGTCAAGCCAGACTTGAATTCCACGATGAATTTGTCCTCGTAAACCGTGACCTTTTCAATCAGTCTCCGGACAAGTTGCTCGTCATATTTTGTGAGAGTGGTTGATTGCTTCTTTAGGAATGTGCTCATATCGGCGATACGCTTCTTGACTTCCTCGCGGTTGATATTGTCCATCTGTACTTTTTGCTTTTCGTCTCGCAGACGGTAGATTTCATTTCCAACCTTCTCGTAATCAGCCTTGGAGCTGGCAAGCTTTACGAGCTCTGACTGAAGCTCAGCCAGCCGCTTGTCGATGTCAGCCAGGGTTGTGTTGTTTTCATGGCTTAGGGCGGTTTCGATATGTTCTTGAGGATGGAAAGGAAGGTGTCCTTGTCGCAGAGCGTCTGATTAATTGCGGTGACCAGCACTTGCTCAATGGTGCTCTCCAGTACCGTGCGTGCGTCGCAGAATAGGCCGGTGTTTTCTAACCGGCTGACACAGCGCCAGACGATAGACTTTTTGCCACGATTGTTCCAGTGAACCCTGCGAAAAACCTCGCCGCATTTGCCGCAGATGATTATTTGAGCAAACACGTGGTTGCTGCTGAAAGTTCTGGTTTTTCCGTTCGGGCTTGTGTGCACAATACGGCGGCGGATAAGCTCTTCCTGCACCTGCATGAAAACTTCACGCGGGATGATGGCTTCATGGCTGTTCTCTACATAGTACTGCGGAACGATACCGTTGTTCTTGACCCGCTTTTTTGTAAGAAAATCTATGGTGTAAGTTTTCTGTAGAAGAGCATCACCAATGTACTTTTCATTTCGTAGAATGTTGTTAATGTTACTGGTGTGCCAGCGCTCATTACCTGCACCGTTTAAGATACCGTCGGCTTCTAACCCACGGGCAATCTTCAGCATACTGGCACCCTCAAGGTATTCCCGATAAATGCGCTTTACGATTTCGGCTTCTTCGGGTACAACCACAAGGCGCTTATTCTCATCCTTGGTATAACCGAGAAACCGTGCACAGTTGACTTGTATTTCACCTTGTTGGTAACGATACTGCAAACCCAGCTTCACATTCTGACTCAAGGACTGGCTTTCCTGCTGCGCAAGGGATGCCATAATTGTGAGCATAACCTCGCCCTTGGAATCCATGGTGTTGATGTTTTCTTTCTCAAAATAGACCGGGATGTTCTTATCCTTCAGCTGACGGATATATTTCAAGCAGTCCAGCGTGTTTCGCGCAAAGCGGCTGATGGACTTTGTGATGATCATATCGATATTACCGGCCATACACTCGTCAATCATGCGGTTGAATTCTTCACGCTTCTTGGTGTTGGTACCGGAAATGCCGTCATCAGCAAAAATCCCCGCCAGCATCCAGTCGGGGTGCCCTTGTATGTATGCGGTGTAATGTTCAATCTGTGTGTCATAGCTTGTAGCCTGCTCCTCGCTGTCTGTGGAAACACGGCAGTAAGCAGCAACGCGCAGTTTCGGTTTTTCCTCGTCCTTGCTCTTGCGAGTATGCTTTCTTGCCGGAATCACTGTGACATTTTTACTGACTGCCATTCTTGTTCACCTCCGTTACGATTAAACTGTAGGCGTATTCCGCCTGCCCGAAGGGGTCGTCGAGTTCCTCTGTTCCTTCGTTCATCCGAAAGGTGGTAGGATATGGTGACCTTTTCAATCAGCCACCGAACAAGCTGTTCATCATATTTGGTAAGAGCGGTGGATTGTTTCTTTAGGAATGTGCTTATGTCAGCAATCCGCTTTTTGAGCTCACCACGGTTAGCATTTTCAACTGAGCTTCAGCTTAATGCACCGCCAGAAGATGGACCTCTTGCCACGGTTGTACCAATTAATCCTGTGGTAAAACTCTCCGCAGCTGCCGCAGAAAACGATGTTTGATAGGCAGTGACTGCTGCTAAATACCCGGTTCTTTCCGTTTGGGCTTATATGGATTAAACGCCGGCGCACCAGTTCTTCCTGCACCTGCAAAAAAATTTCACGAGGGATAATGGCTTCGTGACTGTTTTATACATAATACTGCGGCACAAGACCATTGTTTTTGACCCGCTGTTTTGTAAGAAAGTCAACGGTGCAGGTTTTTTGTCAAAAGGCGTTACCGATGTATTTTTCATTCCGTAAAATCCAATTGATGTTACTGGTATGCCGCTTTTCATGACCTGAACCATTCAAAATGCCGTCAGCCTCAAGACCACGGGCAATCTTAAGTATCCGGTTCAGGGGAACAGACTTTTTAAATAAGCAACTCATTTGAGTTCAATGAGGAGACGAAGAACTTGTCCTTATTGACTTAACGACACTATATCACGGATAATTCCTATGCTCAACCACAGCATATTAAAAATAAGCAATATTTGTATGGACTTATTTGGAAATTTACTTGACAAATAAAGGCAAAGGGTGTACTGTTTAATTGAATAAACGATATGTTCTTTGCTGTTTATTAATTTTTTGTAAACATTAACGATCGCTCGCTGCTAAATTTCTTTTTAAAACGTTTATTATATGTAGGAAATAATAGACAATCCGATCTAAAAGGAGCACCGTATATTAATCGGTCAAAATATAAACCGTATAGTCAAACAAGATTATCAACAAACAGTAAAAATGAAAGGAGTGTTCATTATGCCTAGCAAAACTGTGTTTCTGATTTTTTATCAGCGTTTCTCATCATCTGTATTTTAATGTCATTATCCGTAAACCTGACCGTTTCGGGCAATAACTCCGTCACCGACACCGAAACCGTTGGCGAAACAATAATCGATGCGACCGACGCAACCGGCGAAGCCGAAGCATCGGATGAATCCCAATATGAGGAAACAGCGTAAACTCTCTGTCCGGAAGCGATATTCGGCAAAGCGGATGTCAGCGGGCTTAATAGGCTCACCTATAAGGAGGACTTGAACACCCTCGTCTACGCCAACGCAGACGGCACCGAAACCATGTTCATTTTCGGCGGCAATATAAAGTACATTGACAGCGAGGGAAATGTTAAAGACAAATCAACCAAACTTATTTCATCTAAAGACGGCTTCGTCAATGTCGACAACGATATCCGCGTTTCTTTTTCGGAGGAGGCATCAGGCGGCGCGAAGCTGGCATATGATAATATTGAAATAGTTCTCATCCCCAGCTCTGTTTCCAAAGACATCGGTAAAGCAACACTTTCAATGGGAGGCGACGGTGGGGCCCGGCGTCAAATGCGGCTATATGCCCCAGATTGTTGCTTTTGAAAACCCCGCCGCCACCGTGCTGCAGACATTTTGCGCCGAAACGGGGGACGCCGAAGCACAGGCGCGAAACACCCTGGCTGTTTTTCACTTTTCGGCGGAGGAGGTTTTCAAAAAGGTGGAAAGCCTTTCCGGCGGAGAAAAAAGCCGGCTTAGGCTTTGTCTTTTGATGCAAAAGGACATCGATTTTCTGTTGTTGGACGAGCCCACCAACCATCTTGACATTATGTCAAGGGAGTGGATAGAAAACGCGTTGTCGGGCTTTCAGGGCACCATGCTTTTCGTGTCCCACGACAGGTATTTTCTGAATAAATTCGCCCGCAAGGTGTGGAGCATGGAAAACGGCGCAGTTTCCGAATATGATTGCGGGTTCGACGAGTACGCCGAAAGACGCCAAAACGCGTCTGTGCCGAAGGAAGCCGCCGAAATACGCCGCCGCAAGAAAAAAAAAGGCGCTCCTTCGCCCCAAAAGGCACCGGTTGTCCCGGCGGAAACCCTTATCGGGGAAGCCGAGGATGCCCTGAAAGCGGTGAACGCGGAAATCGAGGCTTGTTTTGCACGGGCGGATTTCTCTCAAATCAAGGATTTATACGGCAAAAGAAACGAGCTGGCCGAACGTATAGACAAACTCTACGAAGCGTGGGAATAATGCGGCGCGTCAACCCAATGGAATGTAATTTTATAAATTAAAAAGCGGTCGCTTGTTCGATTTTTCGGACGGGCGGCCGCCTTTTTTATTTATACCACAAATAATACTCGCTTTTTTGGGTAATTATGTAGATGGGGGATTTTAGAAGATGCGTTGACAATGACAGGAAAATAATGTATAATTTAATCATATTGGAAAACCCCGAAAAATATGTTAACAAACTGTAATCATTAAAATTCGTGAAACCAAATCCCGTTTTAAAACGTAATACATGACGGAAGGAGTTAAACCGGGCATGCGGAAGAAATTACCTCAGACAAAACCCCGTATGAAGAACCCGCGTTAGCGCTCTACCCGGAGGCGATCGAGGGCAAAGCCGAAGTTGCGGGGCTTGAAAGGCTCGCCTTCAAGGAAGATAACAACACCCTCGTCTATTCCAACGGCGACGGCACAGAGACCATGTTCATTTTCGGCTGCGATATCAAGTAAACGAAAGGGGTTTATATATGAAAAAAACATATTTAAAAATTATATCATCAGTTTTATGTATAATTTTCGTGTTTATGTTTTCATCATGCAGCATAAACGAAAATACAAGCAATGAAATTTCCGAGGTTTCCGAATACTATTCTAATGATAATTTCTATTTATCAAGCGGAGAAGATATATCTGATTGTATAGATCAACCTATGTATTATTGGTTTTACACAGCGGACGAATTCCAAACCTGGGTGAATAACGGCGGTGATAATTACAGCGGGAGCCAATATGTTTTAAATGTTATAAAAGAAGAAGGAGAAATGATATTGCCATTTCTTAAAAATAGTAAATATAAATTTAAAAGAGGTCAAATTAACTTTAACGTGGAAGAATCAAAAATACTATTAACATTAACTTTTGAGGGTAAAAACACGGAAAAATACACCGAAAAATATCAAGCTGTTAATGTGCTATATATTTATATCAGAGCTATAGATAAAAGTGATCGTCATTTAGATATAAAAAATTATGTAAAAAGTCTTAATTTTAAATATTCAACTTTTGACGATTGGTATTCTTCCATATCATCAATCGGTAAAGGGAGAACATTAAACTATATTTACCATGATTGCAATCCTTCCAAAGACAGCGAAGATATACTGAGTTATGCTCATATAATAATTGATAACAAATGGATGGTAACAATAGTTCAAGAAAACGGTTTGCAAATGAAACCGTTTGACCATGAGATACTAGATTGGCTGGATTTTGAAACAATAACTTATAACGATTTAAGCATTGATATTAAAAACGACGAATAAGAACTTCAATAACTTATATGCCGCGGGGAAACCCGCGGCACACAGCTTAGACGAAGACAAGCCTATACATGTTAAAACTCAGCGAAACTATCTCTTAATCATCGGTTAACCGACGCCAAGCTCGTCTATACTCCCACCTTTGAGGGCTTTAAGGAGGATATCGTCGTCAGCCGCTACAACGGCGTGACGGAATACTCCTTCCGGCTGCTCACCGGCGGCGCGACGCTCAAAGACGGCACGCTGTATTACGAGGGCAAGGAAACCGCACGGCTGGGCGACATCACGGTTTTCGATTCCGGCGGGCAGGTCGATCTGGGCGAAATCAAAGCCGAAACCGTCAAGGAAGGCTCCGAATACCTCGTCGCCGTCTGCGTCAGCGACGCGTTTATGAAAGACGCGGTTTATCCGGTGTATATCGATCCTTCAATATCCATCACCACATCCGGCAGCGGTTCAAATAAAACGATTCAGGACGCGCCGGTGTATTCCAACAACAACAACGCCAACGGCGGGAACGAGTATAACCTCTGCGGCTATTGCGGCGCTTCGCTCGGCTACGGCAGGGTCCTCTACTATTTGCCGGGATTGACTGAAAGAACAGATTATCAGTCCATCACCGCTTCGCAGATCAACAGCGTAACCCTTTCGTTGAGGGAGGCTTCCGGTAAGACCGGCACCGCCACGGTGAAATCATATCCTTTCAAGGAATCGTGGGGCGAAACGGTTGTCACCAAAAACAACGTGAACGTTTCAAATTATGAAACCTCTTCAACTTACAGCTCGGCGCAAACTTTTTCCTCAAGCCCCAACTGGTGGACTTTTGACCTCACGCAGACCGTAAAAGCTTGGAAAAACGGCAGCTTCGGCAGCGGGGCATACGGCGTAATACTCAAAAACAATAACGAAACCGACAGCGCCTATTACCGCAACTTCCTCGCCACGGAGTATTCCAACGCGTCGTACAGGCCGTATATCACGTTCACATATACGCCTAAAATCACAATTTCGGCGTCAATAGATACGATAGTTGAAGGAAGTAATTTATACTTAACCGCCACAACCTCGCCGACAGGTCTCACCGTAACTTGGAGCAGTTCCAATCCCACTATCGCGACCGTCAGCGGCGGCACCGTCACCGGGATAAAAGCGGGATATGTGAGGATTAGAGCTACATGCACCGTAGCAGGGGTTTCATATTATACAGAGCGCGACTTATATGTTCGTATCGCAAACGGTGTTTATTACATTAAAAATAATTACAGCAACTTATATATGCACGTTCAAAACGGCGGTACGACATATAATACAAATGTGTATTTATATAGTAAATATGCCGACACATCACCATATAAATATAGACAATTATGGAAAGTCACTTATATTTCAAACGGTTATTATTCATTACGACCGTTGCATTTATTAACCGTTTCTGTTAATCAAGATTACGGAGCCGGAGTATATGATTCATATACAGGTAATAACCTTATTGCTTTGAAATCCGCCGGTTCGGATGATTTATATGATGATGTTTATAAAAACGCGCATTGGTCGTTTGAATATGACTTATCACTAACATCCTATAGACTGCGTTCTCAACTCCAAATTGATTCACTTGATATGTATGCAACCGCATCCGGCACTGCACTGGGCTCAAGTATAATACAAAGTGAATATGTCTCAAATTTTACACAGTCATGGAGTCTTACGTTAACGTCGATAACACCCGAACCTAATTCAATATTAATAAGTAATACAATCACCTTCTTTGAGGGCGTTCAAGTTTCGATGGCAGATTATTTAACATCGGCCCCTTCGGATGCCGCCGATATGAGAACAACATGGTATTCAGACAACACAAATATAATCAGCATTAACAGCAGTACAGGGATAGCAACCCCGAAAGCTTCGGGAACCTGTATAATTCGAGCATACAATAAAGCGACCGGTGTGACATATTCCCGAACAGTATACGTCTTTGACAGTAAAAATGTATATTTTTTGAGAAATGGTTGGACCGGCTGGAGTGGCGGAAGTACACGTTATGCGGATGTGTTCAGCTTTGGCATGACAGATACATCTCCGGTATATCACTGGAGTAAAACTACCCAATCAAATCAGATGTGGAAGTTTGAATCGCAACCAAACGGTTATTTTAAAATTTATCCAATGCATACGGATGATAAAGTGCTTGCTCTCGGAAGCCTTGACGCCTCGACAGGTTATTATAAAATAGTCATTAACGATTCAAGTTCGACAAATGATAATGTATATTGGACCATAGAACATATTGGTTCCGGACGTTATGCAATAACATCAAAGACCGGTTCCACGAGAGTGTTGTCAGTAAATAACTACTCAACCGGCACAGAACTTATAGCGAGAGAGTACAACGGGGCAATATCATATTGGTATTTTGATGTGTATGAAAATGATGCCTATTGGGATAATGCTTATGATTCATACACATATCCATATAATGTTTATTATTATATTGACACATCCGGAACGTGGAATACCAGCATTCTGCCCTTGTCTTCAGCAATCAGTTCTGTTTCAAAGTGGAACGGTATTTCCAGTAAAGTAAATTTAGTATATCATGACAGTACATTATCAAATTTGATAACTGTAGAAGATTGGCCTATTTTTATTGAAAATGATCCTACATTAAAACAACGTTATCAATATGTTTTAGGTCTGACGTTTCCAAGCATGATTACAACTCCATCATCTTTTAATGATTTTTGTGATGACTTGGACGCTGCTTGGAAATCGGTCCACATATACATGCATTTCGAATTTATTAATACTATTAATGCAGATATGGTGGAAACGGAAATTAATAATCAGGGTTATACTATTTACCACGATCTACCTAATCATCATTGTCTTATATGTAATAGTTCTTTAACTAACCTTGCAAGCACAACGTTAACACATGAAATAGGTCATGCGTTAAAATTATCTCATATAAGAGAAACATCAAACACATCAACCAATAAATCAACATTTATAGGGATCATGCAACCTGTAAGCCCAGGTATTGATGGCAATATATACTTATATTCGCAATATTATATTAATGCTTGGTATAACACAAATTATGATAAATCAGCATTGATTGCTAAATGGGGGAAATAAAATGAATAAATATTTATCTGTTTGTTTAATTCTAACACTATTATTTACAATGAGTTCTTGTTTGGAAAACAATGGTAATGATGCATTAGAAAACGTATCTGATTATATCGTGTATAATAAACCGTTAAAAAATGAAGTTGTAAATCCTGTCGATATTGTTTATGACGAAACGGTGTCTTATTTTCCTGTATCATTTAATTATATTTTGAAATCGTATATTGAAGGTCCTCACGACGATTTTAATCGTATAATTTATACAGGCACGAAAAAAGAATGTAAAAGTATTGTTGAAAAAAGAGATAATAGTCAGTATGTAGTCTACACCATATCTCGGTTTATTATTGATAATATAATATTTGCATCTGGTGATTGTTTAAATTATAAAATTGGCGACGAAATATTCATGTTTGAATTATATGGGTATTTAGATGACGAATTGATTATACCGGATGTTTATATAACATCAAATAACCAATTTAAAATTAATACGCAAATAACTAAAGTTGATTGCCAATATTTAATAATCGGTACTTTCTTTTCCGGCACACAGATATATTATAAAACAAATATGTTAACAGTCCCCGATAATTTATATATATCTTTTATAAACACATATGAAATAAGCGAAAATATATATAAGGAATTATCCAATAAAAAGAATTGTTCTTTTATTGAAAATAATCAATTGCAAGCCAACGAGTTGATATACGGGAATTTAAAAACTGATCAATAATCGATATTAATATTTTTAAAGACTGTTTTATGTTATAACGCCGCAGGGCTGCCCAATTGCAAAAATTATCCCTATTGAGATTTATTTTCGCAGGCAGTCCTTGCAGCGTTTCTCCTACGCTGAGACAAGCTATATCTTAAGCCATCTGTGCAACCTTCAAAAAATCTATCAACAAAGCCTCTTTATCAACCTCACCCAAACCGCAAAGGCTTGGAAAAACGGCAGCTTCGGCAGCGGGGCATATTATATGAAAGGAACATTTACATGAAAAAGCTATTTACACTTATATTGTCAATTATGTTATGCTTTTTGTTCGCTTTTACAATCACATCATGCGGAGTTAATGATAATAAAAATAATATACCATTAGAAGATTCCGAACATACCTCAGTCAATACTGAAAACACAAATTTATCGAGCGAGGAAAACACAATAAATCATGTGGATCAACCCATGTATTATTGGTTTTACACAGCGGACGAATTCCAAACCTGGGTGAATAACGGCGGTGATAATTACAGCGGGAGCCAATATGTTTTAAATGTTATAAAAGAAGAAGGAGAAGTGATATTGCCATTTCTTAAAAATAGTAAATATAATTTTACAGGTGGTGAAATTAACTTTAACGCGGAAGAATCAAATACATTATTAATATTAGAATTTGAGGGCAAAAATGAAGATGAATATACAGAAGAATATCAAGCTGTTAATAAGATATATATATATGTTGGTATATTAAATGAAAATGATCGCAATTTAGATAGTAAAGATTATTTTATATCAAAACATTCAAAAAATCGGAATTATGATGAGTGGTATTCATCCTCATCAACAGCTGTCAATGGCGGTACAGTTGACTATATTTACCACGATTGCAATCCTTCCAAAGACAGCGAAGATAGAACAAGCTACGCTCATATAATAATTGATAAAAAATGGGTATTAGCAATAATCCAACAAAATGGGTTGCAAATGAAACCGTTTGACCATGAGATATTAAATTGGCTGGATTTTGAAACAATAACTTACAATAGGTAACAAGCCGATATTAAAAACGGTAAACAACACTCTTATTTCTTTTACGCACCGCAGGGGCTGCTCAATTACACAGGTTATCCCTTTTCGGATTATTCATGCAAAAAGGCAGCCCCTGACAGCCTTACGCGGGCGGGAAGCCCCGCAACGGGCGAGAAATCCCCGCGGCGGGCGGGAAACCCCCGCGACGCTTTTTCAGGCTAAGACAAGCCTATACCCGCAAACCGTTCGCAAAGCCTTCAAAAATCCATCGGCAAAGCCGTTTTGTCAATAGAAATTGACGGTCTTGGGGAGGAGCGCGAACGGGTGGTGTACTTCTCGGCGTTCGCCGACGCCAAGCTCGTCTATACTCCCACTTTTGAGGGGTTTAAGGAAGATATCGTCGTAAGCCGCTACAACGGCGTGACCGAATACTCCTTCCGACTGATAACAAACGGCGCGGTACTCAAGGATAATTTGTTATATTATGACGGCAAAGAAACCGCCCGACTCGGAGAAATAATGATATTCGACTCCGACGGTCAGGCAGATTTGGGTTATATAAAATCCGAAACCGTAAAGGAAGGCGAGGAATACCTCGTCACCGTGTGCGTCAATGACAAATTCATGAAAGACGCGGTTTATCCGGTTTATATCGACCCCACAATTACCACTGGTATAGACAAGATTCAGATGGTCTATGGTCCCATAAAAGAGGGTTAACTGCTGTTAAGAGAACAGATGAATCGGGAGATTTAATTATTGATCCGATGCTTGCGGACAGAGCTTCATATACAGATTTTGTTGGTTATTTTGCGGTTCTGAAAATTAAACTGTGTAAATGTGATTAACAGCCAAAGATTTGACAATAATATATCTGCAGCCAATCAGGGCAATGCTGAGGAGCACCCCGACGTAAGCTGTGGGATAAAACGGTGAAGGCAGCGGTAAGAAACGCTGCTTTTCACTTCACCGGATATCCCCGAACGGATAAACCTCAGGGGTTTGGGGACAGAGTCCCCATTACTTTTCAGGCTGCAAATCTGTCCTCGAAATATATCGCAAATTGCGCGTATGCCAGTCCCCAGTCCCTCACCGGCATCGTCCACTTCTTTGAGATTTCCATCGCGCTCATATAAATTACTTTACGGATGGAGTCGTCTGTCGGAAATATTGCCTTGGATTTCGTAAATTTTCTCACCGCTCTGTGGTAGCTCTCAACCGCGTTGGTCGTATATATTATTTTCCTGATGTCTGCAGGGTATTCAAAGAACACTGTCAGCTCAGCCCAGTTCTTGTCCCATGATTTCAGAATATTCGGATACTTCTTGTCCCACTTTTCACGGAACTCCTCTTTTGCATATTCCGCGTCATCAAGATTAACCGCGCCATAGATTTTCTTTAGGTCGGCACAAACCTTTTTTCTGTCTTTATACGGTACATATTTGCAGCTGTTTCTGATTTGATGGACAATACAAAGTTGATTCTTGGTTTTCGGAAAAATTGATGTTATCGCATCGCAAAGCCCTGTCAGATTATCGTGACAAGCAATGAAAATGTCCGAAACACCGCGATTTTTGAGGTCTGCACAGATACTCGCATAGAAGCTTGCCGACTCATTTTCGGATATCCAGGTGCCGAGGATTTCCTTATACCCGTCCATGTTTATGCCTAAAACGGAGTAGACGCATTTGTTTATGATTTTATTGTCTTTGCGCGAGTTGAATACAATTCCGTCAAAGAAAACCACGGGGTAAATGCTCTCCAGAGGCCGGTTCTGCCACTCGTTGACCTGAGGCAATATCTTGTCTGTGATACGTGAAATCATACCCTGTGAAATTTCCGAACCGTAAATCTCGCGAAGCGTGTCCTCGATATCACGCTGTGACATCCCCTTAGCGTACATCGTCATTATTTTCTGCTCGATTTCATCGGTGCGGGTCTGCCTTTTTTCTATGACCTTTGGCTCAAATTCGCCGTTCCTGTCGCGCGGAACTAAAATTTCACATTCACCGTAATCGCTGCTGATTGTCTTTGTTCCGTAGCCGTTGCGGCTATTGCCGGAGTTGTTTCCCAATACCGAGTTTTTCTCATATCCGAGATGCTCATTCATCTCCGCTTCGAGCATTTGCTCAATCGTTCCTGCAAATAATTTTTTAAGCTTTGCCTGAATATCCCCTGTTGTTTCGCAATCTTTAATCAGAAGCTGTACCAGCTCCATTTCTTTTTCGCTTAAACCGTGTTTTGTTGTTTTCATGCCTTTATACCTCCATAATTTATTATGGTTATTATCGGCATTTACACGGTTCGTTATTCAGACTCCATTTCGTAGAGTGCCTCGTTAGTTTTTTGGCTTATTCATCCACATCCACCGTTAAGCCGGACTTAAATTCCACGGTGAATTTATCCTCATAGACTCTGACCTTCTCAATCAACCGCCGGACAAGTTGCTCGTCGTATTCGGCGAGGGCGGTGGATTGCCTTTTTAGGAATGTGCTCATATCTGCAATCCGTTTTTTCAGTTCATCACGGCTGGCATTTTCAACCTGCAATTTTTGTTTCTGGTCACGCAGGCGGTAAATCTCATCTCCAACCTTCTCATAATCCGCATTGGAAGTGGCCAATTTCAGAAGCTCCGTTTGCAATTCCTCAAGCTGCTTATCAATATCCGCCAAAGCCTTGTCGCTTTCTCTATTTATGACAGTGGCAATATTATCCCGTAGAGTTGTGAGGAAAGAGTCCTTGTCGCAGAGCGTCTGATTAATTGCGGTGACCAGCACTTGCTCAATGGTGCTCTCCAGTACCGTGCGGGCATCGCAGAACAGGCCAGTGTTTTCTAAGCGACTGACGCAGCGCCAGACGACGGACTTTTTGCCACGATTGTTCCAGTGAACCCTGCGAAAAACCTCGCCACATTTGCCGCAAATGATTATCTGGGCAAAGACGTGGTTGCTGCTGAATGTTCTGGTCTTTCCGTTCGGGCTGGTGTGGACGACACGGCGGCGGACAAGCTCCTCCTGCACCTGCATGAAAACTTCACGCGGGATGATGGCTTCATGGCTATTTTCTACATAATACTGCGGAACGATGCCGTTGTTCTTGACTCGCTTTTTTGTAAGAAAATCAACCGTGTAGGTTTTTTGCAAGAGAGCATCTCCGATGTACTTTTCATTTCGTAGAATATTATTAATGTTACTGGTGTGCCAGCGCTCATTGCCTGCACCGTTCAGGATAGAGAAGCTCTAAAAGAAGGATATAGTGCGAGAACAAAAGAAGCAGTCTTTGAGGCTTTAAAAGAAGAAATTAATGACGTATTAGAAGATGAATTTTTGTCAAAGCCTTCAAGAGCACTTGCTTGTTTTGTTGCAATGATAGTGGAACAATAATTATTGATAGTGCACTTGCTGAAAATAATAATAATTATGGTAGATATAGATTTACATGTGGTCATGAATTCGGCCATTGGGAATTGCATAAAGCTTTGTTTTTCTCGGAAAATTAAATGCTTTTTCAGAATCAATCGTATGTTAAGTGTTTGAATAGGGATGTTGAAAAATCTATAAATAGACAAAATAAGACTTCCAAAGATTGGATTGAATGGCAGGCAGATTATTTTTCATCAGCATTATTAATGCCTTACCCAACAATTCGAGGATTTTATAGTGAATGCAAAAAGGATGTACTAAAAAATACAATTAATGAACCATACTCAGAATATACTTTAAATAATCGAATTATTAATAAGATGTCAGATCATTTTGAGGTTTCAAAAGAGGCTAACCACGAAGCAATTATACCACGTGAAATATATATGCAAGTCCAAGAAGAACTTGTCCGCCGAAGCAGGGGCCATATAAGCTCAAGCGGTAAAAGAAGAAACTTTAGTTCAAGCCACGCCTTTTCACAGATTGACTTTTGTGGGGAATGCGGTGAAATCTTTCGCAGGGTTCATTGGAACAATAGTGGAAAGAAATCAATTGTCTGGAGATGTGTGAGCAGGCTTGAGAGTACAGGCTTATCATGTAATGCCAGGACAGTGGGAGAAGATATCCTATATGAAAAGACTGTAGAGGCAATTAATATATTGCTAGGGCAGAAGAATGATTTTTTACCTCAACTAAAGAAGAACATAGAAACAGTAGTATTTGAAACCAGCAATGAAGCTGTGGAAAGAATAGATAAAAAGATGCTAGAGCTACAAAAGGAACTGCTTCAAAAAGCCAATGCCAAAGAAGATTATAATGATGTAGCTGGAAAGATTTATAAGCTCAGGGAAGAAAGGTACAGGGCTTTAGCTGAACAGGCTGAAAGAAAGGGATCTAAACAAAAACTGGAGGAAATGGAGAAATTCTTAAATGAGCAAAATGGCCTACTAGAAGAATATGATGAAAGGCTGGTAAGAATGCTTATTGATAAGGTTACAGTTTTTGATGATAAGCTTACAGTAGAGTTTAAGTCAGGTGCAGAAATAGAAGTATAAGAGAAGATATTGTGGAGTGTATCAGTAGGTATTAAAATAGCATATGATATTGACAACTATCGATATCATGTGCTATTGTTATCATATTGATATCGAGAATGTTCGATGTCATCTAAACATATAGATATATATAAGGAGGTAATTTTATGGTTCAATCATATGCTGAGTATGTTCCAGCGTTTAAAGCGATATCAGATGAAACACGCTTAAGGATAATTGATATGCTGTCTTGTGGAGAAATGTGTGCTTGTGATATTTTAGAAGGTTTAAGTATTTCACAGTCTACACTTAGTTATCATATGAAAATCCTTGCAGATAGTGGACTTGTACGTGCAGAACGTGACGGAACCTGGATGAGATATACACTTAATAAGGAAAGAATTGCAGCAGTTCTAGAGTTTTTTGCAATCATAACAAATGAAAAGGAAGATTGCATCTGCAAGAAATGCAAAGATAATGTTTCAAGTAATTAATTTTAAGGAGGATCTTGTTATGCAAATATTAAAAGCTATTTGGGACTTTTTCCAAAACCAAATACTTGGCATGAGATGGCTTAATGAACTGGTTGGGAATGGGTTAAGTGCATTAGGGTTTGATACAGCTAACCGCTGGGTTGGAAGCATTCAGTTTTTTGTTTATGATGTGATAAAAATTGTAGTCCTATTATGTTTTTTAATCTTTTTTATCAGCTATATTCAAAGTTATTTTCCGCCTGAGCGCAGTAAGAAGATATTAGGCCGTTTTCGTGGTATCGGAGCAAACACAGCAGCTGCACTGCTTGGAACAGTGACACCCTTGGTCTTTTACTGACACTGATTTTATTTTTTGCTTTCCAAGGAGAAACCTTCCTAAATAACCCATTGCACATTCTTCTTATTGCAGTGCCTTTGATCATTCAAACATTCTTAATTTTCTTTGTAGCATATCTTGCAAGTAAGAAGTTAAAACTATCTCATGATATTGCTGCACCCGCTGGAATGATTGGTGCATCCAATTTTTTTGAACTTGCGGTTGCTGTGGCAATTGCACTGTTTGGCACAACCTCTCCAGCCGCCTTAGCTACTGTTGTGGGTGTGCTTGTTGAGGTACCAGTTATGCTGATGTTGGTTAAAATCGCAAACAATACAAAAGGTTGGTTTCAATATGAAAAATCAAATTAAGGAGGGTTTTTATGGGTGATATTAAGCCAAAAGTAGGTTTTATTTGTGTTCATAATTCATGCAGGAGTCAGATTGCTGAGGCACTTGGTAAGCACTTTGCTAGTGATGTTTTTGAAAGTTATTCAGCAGGCACTGAGCTTAAAAATCAAATAAATCAAGATGCAGTAAGATTAATGAAAGAAATCTATTCTATAGATATGGAAGAGAATCAACATTCAAAATTATTATCCGATATTCCACCTGTTGATGTTGTCATTAAAATGGGGTGTAATGTTGTATGTCCTCTTATGGAAAGTGCTTAAATCAGACGTGAATACGGAGTCAAACAGTAAAGAAGCAGAAATGACTGTTGAGGATATTGCCAAGACAGAGGAAGAAATTATATCGGAGGAGATGGACATTATCAGCAGTAAACCGCAAAGTGATATCAATACCGCTACGGATATCTTTGATAAAACAGATGCCAATACATGGTTCAGCAATCTAAATGGAACAAAGGTAACTGCCGAGGATATTGACAAAATAGTAAAAGGAATGACATTAGAGGATGTAGTCAATGAAAACATTGAAACAGCCATACCTAACAGTTATTTATTCAAAAACGGTAAGGTTGAACTACCGTCATAAATTACATAGATAATAGAGCGCCGCGGGGAAACCCGCGGCGCACTCCTCAGGCAAAGACAAGCAGCTGCCCAATTATAATACCTCAGTCGCGGACCGGTATGCTTCACTTTTTGGAGATTTCCATGCTCGGCAAATAAACCGACTTTCTGACAACGTCGTCGGTGGGACAAATCGTCTTCGTCTTGGTATATTTGCGCAGCATACGGTGAAAGCTCTCTATCACGTTTGTGGTGTAGTGAGCGTTCTCACTCCCTGGGGGTACTTAAAATAGGTGGAGAGCTCCGCTCAGTTCTGTCCTCAGGATTTGATAATCTGAGGGTATTTCTTACCCCACTTCTCACGGAACTCCTCAAGCCGGGACTCCGCATCGTCCGGCGTGGTAACGTCGTAGACCAGCTTCAAATCGACCATGACCGTCTTAATATCTTTGTACCCCCAGATGATCGTCCATTTCGGCTTCAAGCATCACTTCAATCGTGCTTTTGAACAGCCCTTCCAACAGTGTCTGCACATCCGCAATATTCGCGCATTCCTCGGACAGTATCCCGACCAGTTCCTCTGCTCTTACCGTGTTCATGCTTTTCTGCTCCTTTTTCTTTGCTGTGGAAATTATTGCTATTTACACGATTCGGTATACAGTCTCACAGTATCGTAAGTAGTATTGTTTTTCTTCTTTTTTGCTCTTTTGATATTTTCTTGAAATAAACACAAGCAGCGCCGGCTCGAGTGAGAGGATGAAATTTATATTCAGCTCTTGTAATATACGGGAGTGTCCGGCATTTGAGCGGGAGAACCGGGAAGCGAAAAATCTTTGAATACAATATCATAAAACATATTTGCAACAGCTTTAAGATTTGCTGTAATATCGAAGGTTAATGAGCTATCACCGATTGAAATCTCAACAATACCCCAATTTCCGTCCTCAACACGCGAAGTGATGTTCTGATATACGTTTATTCCGACAACACCGATGACCTCCTCAAGATACTTTCGCAGAATATCGAATCCGTTCATTTCATCAAAGCCTTTTTTAATATATTTCTTAATAAAGCTATTGACCGAATCTGAAAAATCAGGTTTTGCTTTCAAAAATTTATCCATATATGAGGCTGCGAGTGCTTTTATACCGTTAACAGTGATATCTCCGCCCATGTTGACTAGTGTTTTATAGATATCACCCTTGCTGTTTTCCGTATAACAGTAATGTTTTGCAAAATTGAGCATACCAAACGAAGCAACAAGAGCTCCTATTTTCTTTGGCGTCGGCGCTTCAAGTCCGGTCATGAAATTAACAAGTGTGTTTTCAATACCTGCTTCAAGGGTTAACAGCAAATTAACCGAACCGAAATTAATTTCCTCACCCCAGAGTATTTTAACGCCTACCTCACCGATAAACTGCACATAGTAGTCTTTAAGCGGGCTAATAAATGCGTCTACCGCCGGACCGCCGCCATAAACAGTAACAAGATATGAGAACGCCTGATCTCCGAACCATTTTAGCACAGAGCAGACAAACTCCATCTTTTCTAGTTTAGCATCAAGCGCCCGGAACTGATCGGCCTCGGCGGTGTAGTAGTATGCAGATTCTATTATTATCGCCCGGCGGATCATCATAAGCTCGTTTGCCGAGCGCTTATCTGCCGTGCGTATCAGCTCCCGCGCCTCTCCGCTTGCCGAAAGTCCGTATCTGTTTACTGCCCGTTTTAGCAGCTCATATTCATGCTCCCAATTGCCCCTCGTATCTGGTACCTCGCCTAATAGTCGTATAGTAAGCTCTTTGTTATATGTTTGCCCCGAAAATTCACAACTGATCTTCATGCTCACGATGTAAGGAGGGGTGCCTTCGGGCTCGGGGAGTGTTATTTCGGGCTCAAAATAAAATATGCCGTTATCCTTAAGATCACTGTTAATTCTATATTTGAATGTTTTGCATAAATTTTTTGCTTCTTTTGTGCTTCCGGTAATTGGTGAAAATTCGGTCGTAACCTCCTTCATATCCGCAATGATTGCGACGGGTTTCTCACCGCTCTTGTCAATTATAGCCAGTGTGACATCCATTCTTGCAGGTTTGATTTTGGGGTCAAGTCCTGATGCATCCTCGTTGTCGTCGGTTTTTATTATCAAGCGCCCCTCATCATCATAAGTCGCTCGAACAGATAGTCCCTCCGGATAAAGAACAACAGTTATCTCACCTTCCGCCTTCTCTTCTTCATTCTCGGCTCTGACCACAAATTTCAGACGCAGCTCATCCTCTGAGGCAGAGGTACCGTTTGTCAGTACTGCATGGTATGACCCGTCCTCAAGCTCTTCAAGTTTGACAGTAATATCACCATCATCAGCAACAGTCACCTCGGGTTTTGCTATGAAATCCATTGGTTTGAAATAAACGTCATATTCCAGTCCATCGCCCGATATCATCTCGACAATACTTGTTCCTGAGTACTTGCCGATCTTTTCAAATTTAATAAACGGATCGCCAATTACCTTAAATTTCACATCGTTTCGGAAGGTTCCCCCCTCACCGGTGAACATAAAAGATACAACTCCTGTGTCGGGATTGTCTGCACCCTTTACGCTCTCGGCACAGACAAGCGCCCCCATATAACCGCCTGCCATTGAAGCACCATCTATTCTGAGTGGATTGCCTTCGCAGAATATGCTTATCTGAGATGTCAAATCCGGACGGTCAATTTCCTGTCCGTTTTCTGTTACCTCCGCCATTCTTGCGTAAACAGTAACCGGAGGCTTGTCATAGCGGATGCTATCCCCGAAGTCCTTATTAATATACATTTTATATGTAGAACGTTTTCCCTCAGAGTCACCGTCAGAACCCGCGGCTGCCGCAAGAGCTGCGCCGGCCCCCAATATCCCGGTTATTATTATCGCCGGCACAGAAACACCATTGTCTTCCCCCGGAAAAACCGCGGCATCGGTGTTCAGTATCATGCCCTTTGCACCGTATTTCCAGGTATAGAAGTGGTAAATTTTAATTGTGTCGCAATTCGACTCATAAGTACCATGAGGAGAATAATACACCAGACTTGAGGCGGAATTAAAGCTTATATCTATTTCGATAACCATAATGTCCCCATTATTGATGCCATAAGGGGCATTGCCATTGATTGTCTGGTTATCGATTTTTTGATTGTCTTCCGGACTTAACAAACTTAATATACCCCCGGATGTACCCCCGGGCATAGAAAGTCTTTCGGATATCCTTGAGTTCGCGGCCATATCTTCACTGTTATAATCAATCTTTGATTTGTCATAAATATGTGTAAATGCGATTAGCGAAAATTGAATTTCTTTGAAGTGATAGGTGGTATCATCATAAATATTTGCGCTCAATGGTATCGAAATTTTTCCGTTTTCACGGTATTGCCTATCCGGGTTGCCTAAGGCGACATTAAGATATGCATGCTCGCCCGGAAGAATAATTGTTGTATATTCATAATCTCCGGGATTTTCCTTGGCGTCATCATACAATTCACTATTATAACCACTACCGGTATAATTAAATTTATAGTCAATCTTATTTTTATCGGCGGTATAAGAAATGCGGGTGTCATCATCCGGATTTGATGCGTAATACGAAGCAAGCTCTTTTGAGTACTCAATTACAACACTTTTATCGTATGTCCAATAACCTGCCCAATCATCAGAAGAACCCTTGGCGGAAGCATTTATCACCGGTAAAAAAATAACGGTAATCAAATAAACGAGTACCAGATAAGCAAATATCTTTCGTTTCATATGTCGGCACCTCCTTTATTGAACTTTAAAACAATGAGCATAATCACTCCCGTTATAAGAACTGCCAATCCCAAACAATATGGTGTATATCCCCATGGAATCAGCGACAAAGGTACCGAAAGTGCAAATCCCAGCGCAAGCCCCTGCAAAATGGAGTTGAGAGGTATTGTATTTTCAATCCTTTTTCCGTCAATTTTCTTCGCTGTGAGAGAAGCCGTCAATTTTCTTATAAATCCACCGTTGCTGCCCAGTGCGCGAAGAATAAGTAAAAAAGCAGCTACTCCAGCCATGCTTTTTATAAAAGCGGAATATCCTGCCATAAAATTATATATGATGAGTGCTGCTCCCGCTCCTGTCAGCAACCACCCGAGCTGTGGAATAGATAATTGTTTATGTATTCCACCCAGTATTTTCAGCCCCGAACCGATATGTTTATATCCACCTGTTAAAATCCATATAAAACACGAGGCGAAAACACCCTTACCCAGAACACCTCCCGCCATCCTGACTACGTTATTG
Source organism: Eubacteriales bacterium (assembly GCA_050953105.1). GTDB lineage: Bacteria > Bacillota > Clostridia > Oscillospirales > CAG-382 > UBA1206. The sequence goes on from JBMNMA010000009.1 coordinate 42,021, forward strand.
CTCGCACCACCTTGAGCAAAGGTCAGCCAGGCAGCAAACCTCACGGGCAGAGGATTGATGCCCAGTGCCTGAAGCAGTATCAGAGTAATCCATAATCCCCCAAGTATTACTATAGGAATGAGTTTTTTCTTGTCCTTGAATATACCCTTTAGGTTGCGTGCGATTAGGGCAGAAAATTTCAATATTGTTCCTTGAGGACTTAGAACATCGTTATTTATGCCGGATAAAGGCACTGATACAACAACGCTTTCACTTGAATTTGGGGATGCCGATAAAAGCCCTGTCCGAGGGTTTGTATTTATTCCTTGCACTCCGGAGGTATTTGGTTGTGCGCTGGTGTCCTTAGCTCTTTGTTGTTTGTTGTTTGCAGCGATTTTTGCCCCGCACATAACACAAAACCTATCGTTTTCTTCACGCTTGGCTCCACATTTTTCACAATTCATTAGTTTCTCAACCTTCCTAGTAATATTACTGTATAAAACGAAACTCGGCTCCATTTGGCAAAAGCTACTTGACTATGCAATGCTTTTATATGTATATCCTTTATATCTGTGAAAAATCTCATTGCTTCCGTCTCCTTAATTGTCGTAGAAGAGCTCTTAAAGATATTATAGCATTTTTATAAATTAATTGCAATAAAAATGTTGAAAATTTCCAATAAACGAATGAATATATGAAAAAACATTAACAGCATTTAATACACCCTGCTAAAAGTTTATTAAATTAATAAAAGCAATGAACATCCAAAGAATAAATCATTGCCTTAGTTTTATTTATTATTGAGATACCCGTGCAAGTTCCTGCCAGATCTTAACCATTGCATAGGTATCAAGTTTACAGTATTTGAGAAGATTACGACGAGTTTTATCGGCTTCTTCCGGTGGCATATCCTTTATTTTAGGAAAGACGGTCATTGCTTCACTGCCGTTATGTACACCTTCAAGATTATTATAGTTAAGTTCCGGATCATTTGGGAATATCGCTGGGAGTACACTTTTTATAGAAAACGAACCCTTCATCATTTTATTATAATAATACCCTGACTTAAAGGGAACAAGCAAGTCCTTGATGTTTGATTCAATATTCAAAAGATGCTCCGCAAGGTCGGGAAACTCCTTTGCCAGTTCCTTTATCCGTGTACACTCAAACGATTTATTATACACCAAAGTACATACATTATATGGTATATCTCGGCATAATTGATCTGCAAGATCACGTCGCGGGTCTGTTCCTGATATACCTAGAAATTCTTTGTGTTTCAATTCACCATTTGGAGTCTCAATATAAACTGAAAAAGGACCTTGACGATTTTGCTGTTTACATAAACCAGTTTGCAGGTGTTTACAACGATTTGTGCTTTATGCAGGACCTTTCAAAAAACGATGCTGAACTGACCGAGATTTTTGCAAATGATATTTACTTTGGCGATGATAAAAATCTATGGATAAACGGCAAAACCCTCTATAACGCCACAATTGAACTGGGAAACCGGCTGGTGCTGGTTTTGCAGGGTGGCTACAACATTTTCGGCGCCTATGATAAAATGGAAAAATATAAAAACCACTGGGAACATCAGGGTTATGCCGAAAGAAACGCTTTCAGGGAAAAAATAATAAAAATCTATTCCCAGTTTAACACCATGTGTGTGGCTGCCTGTGCCATAATAAGAGATATTAATAATGGCAGCACCGCCAAGACTCGCTTCGTCTGGGCAAAGGAAGGCTCCTTTGTAAAACTAACCCCACAATCCCCTCCGACAGGAGATGCGTCAAGCATAATTCTTTGCTCTTTCTTGCTGCTTATTTCAATAGGTATAATAGTTTTTATATATAAGAATAAGCAAAGCATATCCGAATAAGCATATAAAACTTAAAACCCGGCCATGTAAACGCATGGCCGGTATATTTTATTCAATAATACCGGCTATCTGAAGTATTTAATGATATTTTCATTCCGAAAATCGTATAATTCGGTAAATAAAAGCGGGCACCTGCAAAAAAAAGTTAAAAATAGTAATACTTGCTTTTATTTATAATCTGTGGTATACTATATATAAATCAAATAGAAAAGAACCGTCTATAAAGAAGGGCTTTTAGTATTGCACCAAAAAGTGCTATATGAACGAATCCCTTCTTTTTTTACAATCACAGCATGGTAACACTCCTAAACGCAAACGTATAGGTTTGTATAAATAAAAACTCATTTAAGGAGGAAAAACAAATGGAAGTTATTACAGTAAACAAGAGGGACTTTTCAGTCAAAGCAAAGCATTTAAGACGCAACGGCATGGTGCCCGGAAGTGTTTTCGGTGGTCCGCTTCCAGATTCCATTTCTCTTCAAATTGATGAGGGCATTGCACGCAGACTGGTTCGTTACAAACGGGAAGGAAGCAAAATAAAACTTGATCTTGACGGACAACTGATTCCTGTCCAGATTAAGGAAATTGAATTAAACATACTTAGCAATGAAATCCTTCACATCAGTTTCCAAGCACTTAAGGCGGATCAAAAGGTAAATAGTGTTATCCATATTATTCTGAAAAACACTGAAAAAATTACCGAATCACTTGAAACCATGCTGATGGAAATTCCTTATGCCGCTTTACCGGAATACATGATCGACACAATTACAATTGATGTTGACGGAATGGCGGTGGGCACAGTTATTACTGTTTCTGATATTCCGGAACTGATGAATGAAAAAATTGATTTACAAGTTAACAAGGAAGAGATTGTTTTACGTATCAATGACAGAAGACGCTTTGCCAAACGGCCAATGGAGCAGGCAGCCGAATCGGTATAAATCCTTACAAGCATTTAAGCTATAGATAGCAAAAGCTTGAATTGCATTGCTGTTACATTCAATATTTCATTATACGCTAAATAATCTCAAAGCCGCCTGACATTTACTTGTATATAAAAAACAGGAGGTTATGCATGATTCGATTAGCAGTAATTAAAGATAAAATTACGAAATTATATAAGACCAACCCAAATATTCATATAAATGTTTTTAAGAAACGGCCCAGCATTTGTTTAAGCAATGAGCCTGCTATTATTACAGGTGTCTATCCTCATATCTTTCGAATTGAAGAACAAAGCAGCGGCTTTTCCAGGTGCTATACCATCCAATACACTGATGTCCTGACAAAGTGTATAGAAATAGTTGAAATTGCAGAGGAATAACCGTATAGACGAGAATGAATAAAGAAGGGTTGAGTCATTAAGGAAGATATTTTCCATTTATTTAAAGCATGGAAAAGTCTTATATACAAAAGCGTGCAAAACTAAAACAAATAAGTATGTTTAATACAAATAAAGCCTCGGCTGATATCCGAGGCTTTGTCATTAAGTTTAAAAAGATGTGAGTAGTCAGGTAACTATTACAACTTGGAATTTTATATTGGAATAAAAGTGGTAAAATATTGTTGACAGTATTCCAATATTTTGGAGGAAGAACACAGACTATTCTTTATGACCTTGACCGTGTCTATGTAGTCAGCGAAAATCTGGGAAATATCATATTCGTACCCGCCTTTGAGGAATATGTTAAGCGTATAGGTTACAGTGTTTCGCTATGTAGACCAAGAGATCCTCAAAGTAAAGGTAAGGTTGAAGAGGTGATTGGATACATAAAGCAAAGTTTTCTTGAGGGCAGGATATACACCGGAATGGCAGAATTGAAAACCAAGGAACACGACAGTGATGTTTTTGAGTTTATTAAAACCTTTGCGAATAACGATCAAAAGCGGGATGACAGTTTTGAACTGGTACAGTTAATGCAAAAAGTTACAGGATATCCGCCCAAGATGTGGGGTTCTTCTATGATCGGGTTCGGGAAATACCATTATAAATCCGACCGTAGCAGTCAGGAGGGTGATTGGCCTCTGGTAGGCTTTTCGCCACGCAAAGCAGCGATATCCTTATACGTTTATTCGGGTTTGCCGGAACATGAGTATTTGCTAAAAGACCTGGGTAAGTTTACAATGGGTAAAGCCTGTATTTATATAAAGCGGCTTTCTGATATAAACACAGAAGCACTTGAAAGGCTTATTACTCAAACTTTTTCATTTCTTGAAAATAAATACGGACGATATAGTGATATATAAAGGAATTACCATCCCGTTTCATATCTGTTAGCTTTCCTCTCATAACACAAATACTCATATAGCATTTTTTTAAAAATAAGGAGGAGTAAAATTTATGTGGAAATGCACTTTATGCGGTAGCGAGTTCCCAAACCCACAGCCTGATCATTTTTGCAATAAACCAAACTGCATTGACGATTATATAGCCGCACAGCCTGTAAACGTGCGTCCCTTGTTGCAAAAAATCCGTGAGATAATTCACGCCGCCGCCCCCGAAGCAATTGAAAAAATTTCGTGGCGAATGCCTACGTTCTGGCAGGGTGAAAACCTTATCCACTTTGCGGCGTTCAAAAACCATATAGGGTTGTATCCCGGCGGTGAAGCCACAACAAAGTTTGCCGAAAGGCTAACAGGATATAAAACCAGCAAAGGAGCCATTCAGCTACCCTTTGACAAGCCGATAGATAAAGAACTCATAACCGACATTGTTAAGTGGAGATTACAACAAGCGACAAAAAGCGACACTTTGTAACTAACGATCGTGTTTATATTCAGGTATGAAAAATGGAACATAAAATAATAAGGCTTAAAATCACGGCATCATTGGGCGACACATCAAACACGGTTTATCCCACGCTTTTGTGGGATGACAGTAATATCGTACTTGTGGACTGCGGTTTTACAGGTTCACTCCCGTCAATCGAACAGCAGCTTCATTTACACGGTTTGTCGGTAAACAGGCTTACCGGTTTGGTTTTGACACATCATGACCATGACCATATGGGGGCAGCAGCCGCTTTGAAAAGGTTAAATCCTAACATAAAGATATATGCCTCCCAGCAAGAAGCACCCTATATTTCGGCGCAGGAAAAGCCGCTTCGTCTAAAGCAGGCGGAGGAGCTTCAAAAAAGACTGCCGCCTGATCAACAGGACTTCGGCAGGGCATTTTGTGAAATGCTGCGCCAGGTGGAGCCGGTTTTTGTGGACGAATTTCTGCATGACGGTGAAAGGTTTAACTGGTGCGGCGGATGCCGTATTATTGCCACACCCGGACATACCCCCGGACATATTTCGCTATATATAGAGAACGACTCTATAATTATTACCGGCGATGCCCTGGCTTTGGAGGATGGTCGTCCGGTGATTGCAAACCCGCAGTTTACGCTGGATTTAAAACAGGCTGAAATATCAATGAATAAGCTGCTGTCGCTAAAAGCTAATGCCTATTATTGCTATCATGGCGGCGTGTATGCTAACGCAAACTGATTAGTAAAAAGCACCTTGCGGAATGATTTTAAGGAGGTTTATAAAATGCAGTATGGACAAATTCCGGCTGATTTGAGATTTATCTCAAACCAGCCGGTTTTTGATTTTTCTATTCATTATTGCATTAAAACATACTTTCACAGGGAACATAACAATAAGGCTTGAAACATTACCAGCGTGATAGCAAAAAAAATAATTAAAATAACAAAAATGTTGTTAAAACAACATACCAAGAGAATTTATTATTTTATAATAACGTTGTAATTAAAAACAGGAGGCGAATATCATGGCAAAAAAGATAGATTTAAACAAGAGCGTATATGAGCTTACAAGGGAATACCCCGAACTGATTGATATCATGGCAGGTCTTGGTTTTACCGAAATAACCAAGAAAGCAATGTTAAATTCAGTCGGAAAGCTGATGACAATTCCAAAGGGAGCCAAAATGAAAAATATCTCCATGATGGACGTCGTCACAACGCTTATGTCAAACGGATTTGAATTGGAAGGTAAAATGCCGACAATAGCCCATGAAGAAAAAACGCTTCAACCCGCTTTGTCGGAAAACAAGTCAGAAAGCCGCAAGGAATTGCTGAAAGGGTATTTGAAAAGACTGGGAGCAGGAGAGGATCTTGAAAGCGTTAGGGCTGATTTCGTTAAGAATTTCAGTGATGTTGAGGCATCCGAAATTATGAATGCCGAGCAGGAGCTGTTAAAAGAAGGCACTCCATTAACGGAAGTCCAAAGGCTATGCGATGTCCATTCTGCCCTGTTTCACGGTGCAACAACCGAGGAAAGAATTGCGAATGCGGAAAAGGCGGTTGAAGATTCCGTTATCCGTCAGAAGATTGCGGCAGAGCTGGCAAAGCGTGATTCTTTCCCCAAAGCCGATTATTCGGACAAAAATGTCAATGCTGCCCGGCTGGCGGCCATTCCCGGTCATCCCCTTTACACCTTTACAAAAGAAAATGAAGCGTTAGCTTTATTACTTGCTCAATTTCGTGCCGACAGGGACGAGAGCTTGTTGGAAAAGTTCCGTGATGTGTCCATTCACTATGCCAAGAAGGGGGATCTGCTGTATCCGCATTTAAAGGTTAAATACGGAGTTTCCGGACCGTCTGATGTTATGTGGACGGTGGATGATGAAATCCGTGACGAGCTGGGTGCCCTTGCTAAAGAGGAAAACCACAGTGAGGAATGGAACACCCGTCTTGACGCAGTTTTGAAACGTGCAGAGGAAATGATTTACAAAGAACAAAACATTCTATTTCCAATATGCGCCGTTAATTTCACCGATAATGAGTGGTATGCAATATATCACGATTCGAAAGATTATGCAAAGTGCTTTGATGTTGTAAACGAAGAATGGAAAGAAGCCGAAGAAGGATATACCAAAAAGATTATCCCCGTCGACGGAGAAATCGTAATGCCCGGCGGACACATGACAATAGAACAGCTTACAGCCATGTTAAACACAATCCCGATAGAAATCAGTTTCATTGACGTAAACAACATTAACCGGTTCTTTAATGAAGGGCCGAAGGTATTCAAGCGTCCCGGTATGGCAATTGACCGTGAAGTGTTTTCCTGCCATCCGCCAAAGATAGAGCCGATAGTAAGAAGCATTATTGACGATTTTCGTAACAACAGACGGGACAGCGTTCCGGTCTGGATGGAAAAGAACGGAAGAACCATGCTTGTTACCTACATGGCGGTCAGAGATAAAAATAATAATTATCTCGGAACACTTGAAACGGTTCAGGACATGGAGTTTGCAAAAGAACACTTTAAGGCATAAAACAAAAGCCGGCCTGTTATTTCAAGCCGGTCTTTGAAAAAGTGTTATCTAATTTAATTTAACGTAAACTCGTTCTTTTTAAAAGCAATAAGGCCTTCCTTTTGCATTTTGCTAAGCTCGTTTGACATGGCACTTCTGTCCACACCCAGGTAATCCGCAAGCTGCTGGCGGTCAAATGGAATGGTAAAGTGGGTGCTCCCGTTAATCATAGCCTGTTCGGATAAGTAGGAAAGCAGGCGTTCCCGCAAGGTTTTCGGAGCCGTGTGCATCATCCGGCTGGTAAGATTCAAACTCTTGTGAGCGGATATGCTTAGCAGGTTATGAATCAGCCTGTGATGAAAACCGCAGCTGTGGTGGCAGGTGGTAAGCAGATTCCTGAAGTCAAGGAAAAGAATAACCGAATCCTCTGCCGCTACCACATCGCTTGTTAGCTCTTTGCCGGGAATGGCGGCATAGTTTTCCGCAAAAATCTCCCCTTTTTTTATATGTCCGAAAATATTGCTGCTGCCCCAGTAGAAGTTCACTATAATGTTCACGCTTCCCGATTCCACAAGACCGAATTCGTGAACGATTTGGCCGGCACGGAAAATGGTTTCATTCTTCCGGTAGCTCTTTTCTCTGGCACCCAGGCAGGAAAGGACATGGGCAATTTCGTTTTCCTTTATCCCATGGAATAGGGGTGTATTTGATAAGAAAAAATAATTCATTTTTCACCTTTTCGTTGTTATAACAACATATTTGTTAATCTCATTATATTATAATATTTTCAGAAAGTCAAGAAACAGGAGGGAAATTATGAAAAATACCTTTGTAAACGGAAAAACTTTAATCGGTGAAATCGTAAAGAAATATCCTGAATCGGTGGAAATTTTGCTTGGCATTGGAATGCACTGTCTCGGATGCCCCGCATCACAGGCAGAATCGCTTGAAGATGCCTGCGCTGTTCACGGAAAAGAAGTTCAGCCGGTTATTGATGCACTCAATGAAAAAATTGCCGAAACCAGGCAGTAATAATTATGAGAGTGTTTCACTCGGTTTAGAAAGTGTGAGTTTATGAAAGAAATTGTCGGTAAAGTGTTTTCCATAGCAGAAGAAAACAAGCCGTTAACGGGATGCACTATCTCAAAATCAATTTACGACGGGGAAAACTATATTGCGTATTTTTCCCTGGCACCCGGGACGGACATAAGCGCAGAGATATTTCCTTATCACAAGCTGATAATTGTTGCAGACGGAATTCTTGAAGTCTATGGAAAGAATGATAATCATAAAAAACTAAATGCCGGAGAAGGCATATTAACACCGACAGATTTGCCGGTAGGCATGCGGACAACTGAAAGCACCGTCTATACGGAAATCTCGGTTAATAAGGAGGATTATATGAATAACGCAATTAAAGCCGGAGAAGTATTCAAACTGGCAGAGCTTGTTCCTTATCAGGACGGTAAGATCATAAACATGGATGTGGTGCACAACCAAAAGATGAAATTTGTTGTAATGTCCTTTGATAAAGGAACCGGACTTTCTGAGCATGCGGCTCCCGGAGAAGCACTCATCTTTGCTTTGGATGGGGAAGGGGTAATCGGATACGAAGGAAAAGAGCATAAGATTAAGGCCGGTGAAAATTTTCACTTTGCAAAAGGCGGACTTCATTTCGTCAAAGCAACCGAAAAATTTAAAATGGCGCTTCTGCTAACGCTGGAGTGATTAAGATAGCGTAAAGTGAGGGTTTTAATATGAAATACAAAGTAAACGAAAACTGCATAGGATGCGGACTGTGCGCAGGCATGTGCCCGGAAGTGTTTTCCATGACCGACGAAGGCCTTGCCATAGCCATAGACGAAGATGTTCCGGAAGATGCTCTGGATTCCGCCGCTGAAGCAATGGACAGCTGTCCCGTAGGCGCCATTGAAGAGAAATAAAGTATAATAAAATTATAAAAACGTAAAACCGGCCGGTTGAGGGCTTATCTCAACCGGCCGGTTTTGATTTTGTTTTTAACTTACATTCACAACAACTGCACCACAAATGCTGTTTTCAAGTGTATTAAACGCAAATGTCAAATTTTTAATTGTTTTTAACTTTTTTGTTGATATACAGGGGGATATTGTGTATAATTTATTACAGTATAAAAACAGTTGTTTGTCGGGGTAAAAGCTGTTTTAAAAATTAAAAAATAATATAGGCATAATTGGGGGATGAAATAGATATTTTAAAAGCAGCAGAGTTTCTTGAAAATAAAGGCATTTCATTTGAAATATGTAAAAATGAAATGACAAAGGTCCCTAAACTTATACCGATATATTCACATAGATATATTCCGTCAGAACCGCAAGAAGCGGGGAACCCCGTCTTTTCAGTGCATCAAACCGACATTATATATTATGGTGAAAATTTGCTGTCATATTTGCAGGTAGAGTTTAATGCAAAAAAATATTCGGATATAAAATCAGACTCTATAAGGCATATAAACTTTTGGTCAGAGTTAGTCATATAGAATTTATAAAGATAAATGTCAGCATAATTATTTATAAACATACAAATTTTAGACCACAAAAAAGTGCGACCTTATAAAAATCAAACCATAGGTGTTAAATTATGATTGTTGAAATAGTTCTTTTAATAATTTCATGCGTTTTCACTTTCCGTTTTTTGAAAAAGTGGTATCAAACGATATTTTTAAAGTGGCCGCCCATAGAAAGTAAGGCTGTTAAATATACACTGAATGTTCTGCCTTTGATTTCACTTGTTATTTATTTGATTACGCTAAACCTTTTTGCGTCATTTGATGTTGTTGATAACATATTTTACATAGCTTTTTATACACTTCTGGGTTTTGTATGGCTTAATTTCGGAATGTTTGCTATGGCATTATTTCTCGATATCTCCTGGGTTGACGATGTTGTTAATATGAACAACAAAGCCGCTTTGCTGTCTATAGCAGGCGGGTTTACCGGGCTGGCGTTAATTTATGCAGGAGCAAATATCGGGGACGGGCCGGGCTGGTGGTGTGTCATATTTGCAGGCGGTTTAGGTCTTGCCGCATGGGTTATAATAGCTATTATAGTTAACCTTTTTACAAACATATTCGAACGCATTACGGTAGACAGAGATATAAAATGCGGTATAAGAATCGGCTTTTTCTTTCTTGCAAGCGGCATTATTTTAGCAAGGGCTTCTGCGGGTGACTGGACTTCGTCTAGTATGACAGTAGTCGAGTTTGCTGCCGGATGGCCTGTGCTGCCGCTGTCGCTGTTAGCGATACTCGTCGAATATTATTTTATCTATAAATCCAAACAGCCGTATAACCGAAATTATGATAACGGAAGTTCCGGTAATATAGCCGTTTCGGTATTTAGCGGTGTTGTATATACCGCAATAGCAATAATCAGCGTTATACTGATTCCGCTAAATTAAGACAAAACAGGTATTGGACATAAACATGGAACATAGGATAAAATTCGGATTAATCCCGGAAGATCAATATACCGATTACCGTTACAATGTAATTTTCAATGCATACAAATGGGATCCCCAGGTGGAAGATCACAACACCGTAGCAAAACAGGTTTTACTTATAGATAAAAGCACAGCAAATCAGCTTGAGGTTTTAGCCGAGCAGTTGTCGGAAGAAACCATGCAAATGGAAGAGGCAATGATAAAAAATCTGCCGCTTGCAAAGGAGCTGGGCCTGCCGAAGGACATAAGAAAGTCATTATCAAGGCTTGCCGGTTATAACAGGGAAAGCAACGTTAGGCTTATGCGTTTTGACTTTCACCCCACAACCGCCGGATGGGCTGTGTCCGAAGTTAACAGTGATGTGCCGGGAGGTATAGCTGAAGCCTCGGTGCTACCCGTTATAGCAAGCAAATATTTTGAAGGCTATGAACCGCGAAAAAATATCGCCGACATCCTGCTAAACGAATTTAAAAAACTAATAGGCAATAATGGAACGGTTGCCTTTATTCACGCCACATCCTATGCCGATGACCGGCAGGTAATGGAGTTTATAGGCGATTATTTTAAAAAGAACGGTTTTAATTCTATCATGGCGTCACCGGACCATATTGTCTGGAAAAATAAAAAGGCCATTAGCATTATACAAGGTCAAGAGGGGGAAGTTGACGGTATAATCCGTTTCTTTCCGCTTGAATGGTTGGCTAATCTGCCAAAGTCCTGCGACTGGAAAGGTTTCTATGATTGCACCACACCATCCTGCAACCATCCGGTAGCTATTTTAACCCAACCCAAACGCCTTCCCCTTGTTTGGGACAAATTGAATGTTGATGTTACAACATGGAAAAAACTGCTGCCGCAAACCATAAATCCCAAATCTGTTGACCCTGATGATGAAAGCTGGATTTTCAAACCGTCTCTCGGACGGGTAGGAGAGGGAATAAGTATTAAAGAAGCGGTGTCTGAAAAAGAATTGCGCAGTATCAAAAAATCAGTAAAAAGACACCCGAATAACTGGATTGCTCAACAAAAGTTTATAAGTCAGCCGATTGTTACAAACGATTATCAAACATACCATGTATGTATCGGTGTATTTACAGTCAACGGTAAGAGCGCAGGCTTTTACGGAAGAATCAGCCCTTTTTCCCGCATAGACGGAAGGGCAAAGGATATACCTATTTTAGTTTCAAAGGGAGATTAAAATGTTAAGAGGTAATATTGCAACATATAAAATCTGGGCGCCGGAAAATTCTGTTTGGGCGCAATGGGCAAAGCCCGTATTGTTTATGCGTGAGCCTTATTATGATGCAAAATATGATTTTCAAGAACAAAATACAGAATGGGTTCCGCCGGCAGACGGTCAGACAATAATTATAAGCGACCTGCCGGGGGCAAAAGGAGTAGAGGATGCTATAAATCTTGCAAGCATCGGCTACCGCCCGGTTCCGCTTTATAACGGTGTGTACAGCACAATCGGGACTAATATGATTGTGCCGGTTGAGGACATTGTTAATGCGCTATATCTGGGTGCAGATAAATTGATTGAGTATAATATAAAATCAAATGCCCCGCCCGTGTTTATTCTCGATTCCGACAGGATGAAATGTGATTTTAAAGAGCCGGGGAAGTATGACAACCGCTGGTGTGTTTTTCCCCAGGATATGCCTTCGGCTTCGTTTCTTAAAAGCAATAATATTAACAGCGTATTTATTCATTCAGACCGAATAGAAAATGACCTGGCACATATTTTATACCGTTACAGTAAAAGCGGGATAAAAATATATCATTACCGTGACAAACAAAAACCCAGAGAGGTATCTATTGTAAAACCCTCCGGTTTCAGAAGCCTGTTTTACAGATTCAAAGTGACCTTTAAATTAACGCGCAACCCTGCTGGCGGATTCGGCGGCCAAATACCCGAACCTGTAGAAGGATCGACATTCGGCTACTACGGAATAGGCTGAAATCAGTAAATAATTATAAACATTGCTTTATTATGTAAAATGATGTATAATTAAGACAGGTGAACCTTTTGCTTATCGGTGGTTAGTCTTATTTATGGTGTCCAAGGGGGATAAAACATGAAATATAATGCGGAATCGTTAGAAAAAGAACCCATTAATATTGCCGAAGGTATTTATTGGGTGGGTTATTCCGATGAAAACAGGGGCCTTCACTGCAATCCGTATCTTATTATCGAGGGGGATGAAGCCGTTTTAATTGATGGCGGCAACCGTGACGATTTCAGCACCGTCATGCTAAAAATCCTCAGAACAGGGCTTCAACCTTCACAAATTAACAGGCTTATATACCAGCACTATGACCCTGATCTCTGCGGCAGCCTGCCTCAGCTTGAAGCAATAATTAATAACGATGACCTTAAAATTATCTCCCATTATGAAAATAATGTTTTCATTCATTATTATTCTGCCAAAACCGAAAAACTCGATTTTCGTGAATTGGGTCACTATTATGAATTCAAAACAGGCAGACGGCTGGAGTTTTACGCCATCCCTTATTGTCATCAACCGGGCAGCTTTGTTACGTATGACGTAAAAACAAAAACTCTGTTTACAAGCGATTTGTTCGGCAGTTTTGACACCCGGTGGAAACTGTTTTTGGACTTGGACGAAGCCTGCCGGGAATGCAACGATAATAATGAGTGTCAGTTAAATTTGAAAAAATGCACCATAAACGGTATCGTTAAGTTTCATCAAAGGGTTATGACGTCAAACAGAGCTTTGAAAAACGCTCTCAATACCGTCGCAAAACTAGATGTGGACAGAATAGCACCCCAGCACGGCAGCATTATATCCACCAAAGAGGATGTAAAAGCGGTAATCAGGATGCTTGATTCTGTCACAAATGTCGGTATTGATTATGTTTTATCCGAGGATAACGTATGAACAACCGGTATTTGAAACTTCAGAACGTTTTGTCAAAAGGTCTGCAATCTAACGACGATATTATAACCTTTTCGTTAGAAAGCTTTGCAAAGGAAATAGACTATTTAAATCAAACCGAGCTGCTGACCAAACTTATACTCGAGCATTCCGCCATAGCCAAGCGTCTTGATGAGATAAATAAAGAACTATCCTACAGCCGCGAAATACTTGCCGAAGCCCAGGCAATTGCGCAGTTGGGCAGGTGGGACATTGATTCATCAACAGGCAGTATGATCTGGTCTGATTCGATGTATTCAATTCTTGAAATCGATAAATCTACCCCCGCAACATTGGAACTGTTTTTATCATTTGTGTATCCGGACGACCGTGAACAGGTTACAGAGATGTTTAAAAATATGTTTGTTACGCAAAAGTCCTGGACAACCAGATACAGGCTTTTAATGAAAAGCGGGGAAATAAAATGGGTACACTTAAGGTTTTATACCAAGTTTAACGAAAAAGGCTATCATACCCATTATTACGGGACAATTCAGGACGTCACCGAAATGAAAAAGGCTGAGGACGAGCTTGAAAAATACAGCCATCACCTTGAAAAGCTGGTGGAGGAAAAAGTCAAGGAAATATCCTCCTCCCAAATGGCAACATTGTATGCGTTAATAAAGCTGTCGGAATCACGGGATGACGATACGGGGGAGCATATCGAGCGGACGGCAAGTTTCTGCAAGCTGCTTGCGCAGAAAGCCCGGACTGCACCCGAATATGCAGAAACCATAACCGATACATTTATTGAAACAATCTATAAAGCCAGTCCGCTACATGATATCGGAAAGGTCGGCATACCTGACAGTATACTGCTAAAACCCGGTAAGCTTACCGAAGATGAGTTTGCCATTATGAAAACCCACGTTCAGATAGGTTATGACACGTTAACAAAAGTCGGACAGCAGTATAACAAGAATGAATTTATATTAATGGGCATGGACATTGCTTTATACCATCACGAAAAATGGAACGGCAGCGGTTATAATAAAGGACTTAAGGGGGAAGAAATACCCTTATCCGCACGGATTATGGCACTTGCCGATGTTTATGATGCGCTGCGCTCAAAACGAGTATATAAAGATGCCTTTTCACATGAAAAAAGTATTGATATTATTAAGTCAAGCAAAGGAACCCACTTTGATCCGGTGCTTGTAGATATCTTTGTAAATTATCAGGATGAGTTTAAATCATTGTATGAATCATTAAGCAGTCACAACGGTATGTAATTCAAAAAGATAAAATTGTGGCATTATCAGCTAAGAAAGGATGGTATCTATATGGAACGGAAAATCAGCCAGCTTGTCAGGGGATACAGAACTACGGACGGGGCTGGGGTAAGTTTGGTGAGAGTTCTTGGAAACCAGACTGTTTATAGATATGATCCTATTTTAATGCTCGACTCCTTTGACAGCACAAACCCTGACGATTACATTGCAGGGTTCCCCATGCATCCCCACAGAGGTATCGAAACTATCAGTTATGTATATCATGGGCATATGACTGGGGAATGAGGATACCATAGGTGACGGCGAGGTGCAATGGATGACGGCAGGCTCCGGCATAATGCATGAAGAAAAGCTGCCTGCCGCAACACGCCTGCTTGGCGTTCAGTTATGGCTGAATCTGCCTGCAAAGGATAAAATGGCTCCTCCGGCGTATCACAGCATTAAAAATAAAGATATTACGGAAATTAATTTTAATTGGGGCAAGCTGAGATTGCTTGCAGGGGAATTTGAAGGAAAAAAAGGATATATCAGCAAATACCTTCCCCTTGACTATTACGATTTGCATATTAATCCGAATCAATCTGTTATTATAAATACAGAAAGCGATCGCTCTGTTATGCTGTTTACACTTCTTGGTGATGCATATATCGGCGGGGAATTGGTGAAAGAAAAAACTGCGGTAAAACTGACGTCCGGCGACCAGGTTGAAATAAAGGCCACAGATGATAAGGCGCAGGTGTTATTCATAAGCTCCAAACGGCTCGACGAGCCGGTGGCCTGGGGCGGTCCTATTGTAATGAACACCAGAGAAGAATTGAACCAAGCCTTTGATGATTTAAGAAGAGGCACGTTCTTACGGGACAAAATTGCATATTAAGAGCAGAAACAGGGAGGAAAAGTTAAATTGAAACGATTAAAAATAACAGCCATTGTCGGGTCTTTACGGAAAGAATCATTTAACCGTCAACTGGCTTTAGCGGTAAAAGAAATGATTGGGGACCGGGCTGATTTTGAATTTCTTGAATACCGGGACGTCCCGCTATTTGACCAGGATATTGAATATCCGGCACCCGAGTCTGTAAAACGTGTTCGGGATATAGTTAAATCTTCGGACGGTATATGGTTTTTCACCCCCGAATACAATCACTTTTTCCCGGGTGTGCTAAAAAATCTTATAGACTGGCTGTCCCGTCCGGTCAGCAAAACAGAGCCGCAGGTGCTTGCGGGCAAACCTGCCGCCATCAGCGGTATAACGCCGGGTATGTCCGGTACAGGCTTGGCGCAAGACCATCTTGTAACACTAATCAGCTATTTAAACATGAATGTTATGAACGCACCCCGTCTTACCATTCCTTATGCCCTGCAGCAGCTTGACGGAGACGGAAAGCTGGCACTTAAAGAAAGCAAGCCGTTTTTAGAAAATCAGGTAAATGCTTTTTTAACCTTTATTGCAAAATAAGCAATTCAGCAACCGGCGGCTTAATAAATTTTATCACGGCTCATACGGGAGCAAACCACCCGTAAATATATAAAAAAGAGGAGACTAAGCATGAGAAGTTTTACAACATTAGACCTTCAGTATGCGCACAGATTTTATGGTTTCAAAGGCGAAGCTCAGTATCTGCACGGACACACGGGGATTCTTACAATCGAAGTGGAAGACGACGTAAACATGGGAGTAAACATGGTATTTCCATGTAACGAAATCAAAAAAACAGCCTGGGAGGTTTTACAAAACTTCGACCATGCGCTGATTTTAAGGGAAGACGATCCGCTGCTTCCTGCCATTCTTAGCGTTTACGAGGAGCAGGGCATAAGAAACGGCACACCCACCAATAAGCAAAAAGGCCCCGCATTCAAAACAGAACTTGCAACAGCTTATCCGGAATGCCGTCTGGTTGTCACCAAAGAGACCATGACTGTAGAAGGCATGATAAAAATCGTTTACGATTTACTTAAGGACAAGCTGAACATAGTTAAAATCACCTTCACAAGCGGTGTTAACGGCGCAACGGAGGAATACGAACCCAAAAAGGAAATTGACCGTTGCCCATTATGCGGCGTTGCGTTAGGCGAAAACGGCGTTTGCCCCAAATGCGGATATAGGAAATAATCAAGTCTTTCAGAATGTAAACCGCCACAAGGCATCCGTTAATATCAACGTATAATGATACTAAATCAGGCAGTGATGTATTATCACTGCCTGATTGTTTTTGAACAGAGGTCAACTCTGTATGGTTTCGTAATAATTTTCAATTAATTCGTAAATATTATCTTCAAAAAATATATTATAAGTGTAAACTAAGGTTTCTTTACCTGAATTTAAGGTTTTGGATTCCAAAATATTCGCTGAATTATCTTCGTATAAACACAATGCAAAAACATCTCGATTATTCGTATCTTTAAAAACTATCTTGTATACGTTTTTACCGGTACGAGATGAATTGTATTCGGAAATCTTTTCCATTTCAGTAGGGAAAATCTCGAAATCAATCTTTTTATTCTCAATAATATCAATAAGCGAATTGATTTTTTCAGTATCATTTACTGAAATAATTTGCGCTTTAGTAGCAATGCTACTCGTCATTGATGGCACTACATAAGATGATATATCTACTTTTGCAATATTATCAATATCCACCTCTATTAATTCATTCCAACTCATATTAGTGGTGGAAATGTTTTCGTTTGGATTTTCGTTATTCTTGCAGCTCATCATAGATACAAGCATTAGTCCAATAAAAAAGATTAGAATAACCTTCCTCGTTGAGTTTGTTTTTCTCATTATAATCACTCCTTTCTAAATCTTTAGCAAAAAAAGCGCATAGATAGCTCCGTCAAAGCAGTTCTACCCATGCGCTGTTATATTACAATTTTTAGTTGCCCTCTGCACCATTGAAAGCGACATCTAAACACATTCTGCGACAGGTAAAACTGCTTTTGCATAATATTATTCATAATGACACCTCCACATTAATATCTTTGTAGTTATTATATCATATCTTCGTTGAATTGTCAATATTTTCAGTTTCATTATTATACTCTTAGATAAGGTACAATAAGTTGCGCAAATTGAAAGAGGCAAAAAAGTAGACACGGCTTGCCGGTCTCTGGTAGAATGAAGTTGCTATACAAACATTCGAAAGGAGACGACAAATCATGTCCAACAACATTGTACAATTCAACGAGGAAATTATCAAGGGGCAAATTAAAGAATTGGTTCGAGGCAGCGTTGAGGAAACCCTCAATGAGCTTCTGGAAGCGGAGGCTGAGAAACTGACCCAGGCTGCCCGCTACGAGCGCAGTGAGGCTCGTCAGGGCTACCGAAGCGGTCACTATGACCGGAACCTGACCACCACCTCCGGAGATGTGACGCTTCATGTGCCCCGTCTCAAGGGCATCTCCTTCGAGACCGCCATCATCGAGCGTTACCGCCGCCGGGAGAGCAGCGTGGAGGAAGCCCTTATCGAGATGTACCTGGCTGGTGTATCCGTGCGCCGTGTGGAGGACATTACCGAGGCTCTGTGGGGCAGCAAGGTATCCGCATCCACCATCAGCGAACTGAACAAGAAAGCCTATGTCAACATTGAGGCCTGGCGCAACCGTCCTCTGCAAGGCGGCAAGTACCCTTATGTGTATGTGGATGGTATCTACCTCAAGCGAAACTGGGGCGGTGAGTACGAAAATGTTGCTGTTTTGGTGGCAATTGCCGTGAATGAGGAGGGTTACCGTGAGGTTTTGGGTGCAGCCGAAGGCATGAAGGAGGACAAGGCAAGCTGGGTCAGCTTCTTCCAGTGGCTTCGCGGACGTGGCCTTGAAGGAGTGAAACTCATCGTCGGTGACAAATGCCTGGGAATGCTGGAGGCCGTGGGAGAAGTGTTTCCCGAGGCGAAGTACCAACGCTGTGTGGTGCATTTCTACCGGAATGTGTTCTCGGTGGTTCCCAAGTCCAAGGTGAAGAATGTGGCGAAGATGCTCAAGGCGATCCACGCTCAGGAGAGCAAGAAGGCATCCCGGGAGAAGGCTGCCGCAGTAGTTGCCGAGCTGAAGGCCATGAAGCTGCCAGAGGCAGCGAAGAAGGTTGAGGCTGGCATCGAGGAAACTCTGACCTACTGTGACTTTCCCTCTGAGCATTGGACGAAGATCCGAACCAACAATGTAATCGAGCGGATGAACCGGGAGATCCGGCGCAGGACGAGGGTAATCGGCGCGTTCCCAGACGGAAATTCGGCACTGATGTTGGTATGTGCCCGGCTGCGTCATGTGGCAGGAACCCAATGGGGCAACAAGAAGTACATGAATATGAAGCACCTGAAGGCCATGGAAATGGAAACCGTAGCCGGGTGATAGCAGCCAGGTCACAAAGCGTCAAGGGCAAGACGAGCGGCGTACCGCCGCCCTTGACCCTTTGCGCCCTGCCTGCTGAAAAGTAACCAAAGGGCGGTTAAGCCGCCCTCTGTAATAGATTTCTGCCAGATTCCAAAATCAATTTTGCGCATAACTCTTGACATTACCGTTGTGAGATCTGTTGCTTTTATTCCTTGATATATAATGATCGGTCTATATTAATTTTGAATTAATAAATGCAAAGCTATTAATTAGGATTGAATTTAATTTCAGATTATGGTAAAATAAAAAAATGATTATAAATTATATAATTCTATTTCCATTCAACGAGGTTTTAAAAGCAATCGGATTGAAATAACTAACCGAATGATTATTAATATGAGGTATAAAATAATGAGCAAATTAACATTCAGATACGCAAATCGTGAAGATACCGGGCTTATTTTACAGTTTATCAAAGAGCTTGCCGAATACGAAAAAATGTTAAATGAAGTTGTTGCGGATGAAAAAACACTTGAGGAATGGATTTTTGACAAACAAAAAGCAGAGGTTTTCTTTGCCCTTGAAGACGGCAAGGAGGTCGGCTTTGCGATTTATTTTTATAATTTTTCATCTTTTCTTGGCCGGGCGGGCATTTATCTTGAGGACATATTTGTAAGGCCGGAATACCGCAGAAAAGGCTATGGCAAAGCAATGCTTAGGAAACTTGCTTCTATTGCGGTGGAGCGTGGCTGCGGACGCCTGGAGTGGAGCTGCCTTGACTGGAACAAACCCAGCATTGATTTTTATTTATCCCTCGGCGCCATACCAATGTCCGACTGGACGGTTTACCGCATTACAGGCGACACCCTTACTTCGCTTGCAGAGTGAGAATGCTTTGAAAAATATTCATAGTGTTGAAAAGACAAACATCAACCGGTGTAAAATTTAATTCAATGTGTTCTACTGGATAAATATAAACCGCATAAGGTTTATAATTGTAAATGAGGGATAGTAATGCTTACGGAAGCACAAGCGGCAGATATGGCATGTTTGTTTACAAAAAACATTACATCAATAAAAACCTTAACAGCTTTCACAATGAGGTATATGAGGTATGCGGCAATATTACTTTTATTCTCCGTGTTTCTGAAGGGAAACGGGATGAGGAAACAAAGGCCGAAATTGATTTTTTATTATATCTCAAAAAAACTTTGTTCCCAGCAGCACCCCCTATCGAGTCATTACAAAACAAGTATGTTCATCTGGCATTTATTGATGATATATGCTATACCGTCTCTGCCTATCAAAAGGCAAAGGGCAAGGATTGCTGGTCAAGGGGCATTGACGGCAAGGAAAGGTTTAAAGTAATCGGCCAAACATTGGGGAAAATGCACAGGCTATCAATGCAGTATTACTGTAATAATAAAGTCAAACGCAGGCAGTGGGATGAAAACCCCCATATATTAAAAGCGCATGGTATATTATTCAATTACAATAAAGAGCTGGCGGATAAATTTAATTCCTACATAGCGTTAATGAATAATTTTCCTAAGAAAAACAGCAGTTTCGGGCTTATCCATGGCGATTTTTTATTTTCAAATTACTTTTTTGATGATAAAAATAATATTTCGGTTTTCGACTTTGATGAGTGCGAATACTCATGGTATATTTATGACATAGCCGTCTGTATGTACTATTATCTCCTTGGCGGTGATCCCACCGAGCTTTGCGAAAAGGCTAATGAAGCTGAGGATATGTTTTTTCATATTATGTCGGGGTATGTATCGGAATGTGAGCTTGATTTGGATTGTATAAGAAACATCGACTTGTTTTTTCAGCTTAGGGATTATGTCTTGCTTTCAAGCATTTTGGAAAAATCAGCCATCAGCCTTAGCGGCTGGAAAAAGAGCTTTGTTGAGGGCGCAACGGATCGTCTGTTAAACGAAAAACCGTTTATACAAGCGGATTTTGAAAAGGTGTATAAAGCTGTAGGTAATAAATAATGAATACATCTATGAATGAAAAAACGGAGTTAGTAAAATGAATGACATAAATATCGATAAAGTTCATTTTTTAAGGGCAAACTGGTGCGACATTACGGTGCTTGAAAGCGAGGGCAAATACGCTCTTATTGATACCGGATTTAAAGGAAGCTTTTATACCATTGAAAACTTTCTCAAATCCCAAGGAGTGGACAAGCTGGAGTTTGTGTTTTTGTCCCATTTTCATTGCGATCATTACGGCAGTGCGCTTAGAGTGCTTGAAAATTATAAAGTGGATAAATTTTACACAAAAGAGTATAAAGGGCTTGAGCACTTGGGATCCAGCGGCAATGCCGAAGGAGAGGATTATTATATCGGCGAGCGCAACAATTACAATGAAATAATCGAAAAAGCAGCCGAAAAAAGCAGTATTTGCTACATAACACCCGACCTTGAACCTATAACATTGGGAAACATAAAATTAACCGTTTTTATAAAGGAAAACAACCTTGAACGGCTTTATATGGATGAGGAAAGCCCTTTTAAGGGTATAAAGAAATTCAGTGAAAACATTAACAGCACCATTATTTATGCCGAATTTACAAGCGGCGCCACCGCAGTTATTGCAGGGGACTATGTGGATATTATAACAGGCTATGATCCGGTGGATATGTTAAATACCAAAACGGCGGAGGAAATTAGTCATAATGTAGATGTATATAAACTCCCCCATCACGCCTGCGGAGTGGGCGCAACGGAAAAAATAGCAAACATATATCGTCCCGACCATGTGGTTATGACCGTAGGCGAGGAGTATATGAATAACGGCCATCAGTTTTCGGACAATCTTAATAACTTGCTTGCCGCAAACCCCGACGTTAAGTTTTATTATACCGCCAAAAACGGTTACTCCTTTTACATGAACGGAAAGGGAAATATTGCAGTTAAAGAGATTATATAAAAATTTGTTTTGTATATACATCTTAAAAACATTTTGTTTTAAGGAGATAGCTGGTGAAGAAATACTGGGCATATATTTCAAACGGACAATACTCGGTCGGAACAACAGGGCAAAGCGTTTTTTTATTTGATAAAGACGGAAAAAAACTTAATTGCTTTAAAGATATAATTTATGCCTACACCCCAATGTTTTCCCGGACGGGAAAATATTTGTTGTTAAATCAACAGACGGAAGACTTGCGGTTTATTCGTTAATAACCTGCTCTTTAATTAAGAAATTCAGATATTCTAAAGTGGACGGAGCACAGGATGACGGCTTTTGCTTTTCCCCCCGACGGCAGCTTTTTTATAAACATAGAACGTCATATTGATTCATTACACAATGCCATAACAGTTTATCACAGCAAAGATTTTTCGATAGCATCACAGCTAATGCTTGATGATAACGTTAATGTTTGTGATATTGAATACGATTCCAAAACAGAAAATTACTATGTTCTGGGGTTTAGAAGTGGTATGGAATCGAATGGTTATTTCGTCGGCAAGTACCGGAATAATGCTATAACAGACACTGTGGAAATAAGCGAAAGTGTATTTGATTTTCATAGAATATACTTAAGATTAAAAAGGATGGGCTTTACAGATAAAGCTTACGAATGGTCTTACTGCGACTGCGAACTTGAAAAACTTAAAAACCAAAACACCACTTTGTCTAATCTATATAATTCATATTCAAATTAATAAAACTGTTATTAAAAACACTATCAGCAGATGCGATTAAATAAGGGAGATAAGCAAATGATATTATCAGATAAAACAATACTTAAAATGTTAGCAGACAAATCTTTAATTATTAAACCGCTGGATAAAGAGCAGATTCAGCCTGCAAGTGTGGACATTCGTTTGGGAAACACATTTGGCATTGTTGAGGATTCGCCAACAGGAATAATAAATTTAGAAAAGGAAATCAAGTATAAAACAATTACAAGCGACACCTACATACTTTTACCCAACCAGTTTGTTCTTGCAACAACAATGGAATATATTGTTTTGCCAAACGATATAACAGCTTTTGTCGAGGGTAGAAGCTCCCTCGGACGAATGGGTTTATTTATTCAAAATGCAGGATGGGTTGACCCGGGTTTTAGGGGTGAAATTACTCTTGAACTTTTCAATGCAAACCGTTGTGCCATAGAACTTAAAGCGGGCAGAAGAATCGGTCAGCTTGTTTTTGCTAAAATGGATGATACCGCTTTGAACCCCTACAACGGCAAATACCAAGGCCAAAAAGGCGCTACAGGCTCAAGAGTTTTTATGGATAATGAAAACATGTGATTTTATGTTAGTGTTACATAGGAAATGTTAAACTGAAATATAAATTCAAGGACAACAATATGAAAAAGATAGCAATGTTTACAATGGGAACAAGAGGAGACGTTCAACCGTATATCTATCTTGCAAGGGCATTAAATAAAGCCGGGTGCGATGTTGTCCTGGGTTCTCATCCGTGCTGGAGAGAGTTGGTTGAACAGGCAGATGTGAAATTTGTGCCTATAGGTCCCGATATTGATATCGAAAAAGAAACCGCCTACATAAGAGGGAGGTTTTCCAATCCTGCCATAAGCATGTTGAAAACAATGAACTTTGTTTTTAAAATAATTCAAAATTCCACAAAAGAGGTTTATAATACATGCATCGGCAAGGACCTGATTATCGTTACCCACACTAAAATGGGGATTAGCGAAGCGGAGGCATTGGGAATACCCACCGTCAGCGTTACACTTCAAACAGAAATGATTCCACAGAAGCTGAAACCCCAGTCGTGGCTTAACAAAACGACAGGCAACATAATCGGCAGGATGGCCGTAAAACCTTTTAATAAAATAAGAAAAGAATACGGGTTGGAGAAACTGAAGCCTTCGGATGAAATTATATCGAAAAATTTAAACCTCATTCCCATTAGCCACTTTGTTAAGGAGCCAAGTCCCTATTGGGAAAAGCAGCATATAATGACAGGGTATTGGTATGAAGACGAGCCCGATTATCAACCCGACGACAAGCTGAAAGAGTTTTTAAAAAACGGGGAAAAGCCAATAATTTTAGCCCTTGGCGCAATGGCTTTTGAAGATAAGTCGGAAAAAGAAAAGCTTGATATGTTTGTAAACGCCTTTAAAAGGACGGGTTGCCGTGCCGTTATTCAGGGTTTTCAAAAAACACTTAAAAACTATAATCTCCCCGACACAATGATAGCCTGCGGGCCGGTGCCCCACAGCTGGCTTTTTAAGCAGGGATGCTTTGCAATACACCACTGCGGTTTCGGAACAACGGCAGCAACCTTAATTTACGCCATTCCCTCCATACCGGTTCCCCATATCCTTGACCAGATGGGTTTTGCCAAACAGCTTTATGACATTAACGTCGCCGCTAACCCTATTCCCGTAAAGTCTTTAAGCGAAGAAAAAATTATAAAAGCCATTGAAGAAATGAAATTGACATATAACGAAAAAAAGAAAAATGCCGATGAAATATCGTATAAAATCCGTGAAGAAAAAGGCCTTGAAAAAGCGGTTAGCGAAATTTTTGATATTTTAAACAACACCTTTATAGCATGAGATTAAGATAATTGAAAATAAAAACACACCCCTGCGGTTTTTAATTGCAGGGGTGCAGCACTTATTGACTGTATATAATTATTTACACAAAACACGGGCAAGAAATTCCCGGGTTCTTTCTTTTGTGGGGTTGTTAAATATAACCTCGGGGGTGTTATCTTCCTCAATCAATCCCTTATCCATAAATACCACACGGTCGGAAACGTCTCTGGCAAAGCTCATTTCGTGGGTTACGACAAGCATTGTAAGACCGCTCTGGGCAAGGGACTTCATGACTGACAGCACTTCACCCACCATTTCCGGGTCAAGGGCCGAAGTGGGCTCGTCAAATAAAATAACATCGGGTGACATTGAAAGGCTGCGGGCGATAGCCACACGCTGCTTCTGCCCGCCGGAAAGCTGGGCAGGCTTGGCGTTTATAAACTGCTTCATGCCCACCTTGTCAAGGTATTCCATGGCAATAGTCTTTGCCTCTTCCCGTGAGCGCTTTAATACCTTAACCTGACCGATGACACAGTTTTCAAGGGCATTCATGTTATTATACAGGTTGAACTGCTGGAAAACCATACCCACCCTGGCACGGTAACGGTATATCGAGTCGATTTCGGTCTGAACATTTTTACCGTTGTAGAGGATTTCACCGGAGGTAGGAGTTTCAAGCAGGTTAATGCAGCGGAGCATGGTGCTTTTGCCTGAACCCGAAGAACCGATTATGGATACAACCTCGCCCCGGTTGACAGTCAGGTTTATATCGGTAAGCACCTCATGATCCCCGAAACACTTGCGAAGATTGCGAAGCTCAATAACGGGGCCTGTGTAGCTATTATTCATGTCAGTCATTGGGCACAGAACCCCCTTTGATATGTATTTCCGCCTCGGGTGCCGTCTGGGAACCGAAAATTACATAATGGTCATTACCAGCAAGCTTCTTTTCCACAAGACGCAGCAGCCGTGTTATGGTATAAGTCATTATGAAGTAAAGAACACAGATTATCAGATATGTCTGAAAAGTCTTGAAATTTTGCCGTTTGATAATTCCCGCAAAATAGTAAAGCTCGGTAACACCTATGACGTTAAGAACCGAGGTGTCTTTGATGTTTATTACAAACTCATTGCTTACCGAGGGCAGGATGTTTCGCATAACCTGCGGAATTATAATATGGAACATGGTCTGCCAGTGGGTCATGCCTACGGCAGCCGCCCCTTCAAACTGTCCTTTGTCTATTGAAATAATACCGCCACGGACAATTTCCGCCATATACGCACCGGTGTTGATGGAAACAATGAAAATACCGGCCGGAACAGGGGGAAGCGTAACACCGCCGGAGGCAAAGGCATAGCCCCAGAAAATAACCATTGCCTGCACCATCATTGGTGTTCCACGGAAAATTTCAACGTAAATAGTAATCAAAGTTTTGACTATCTTTTGAATTACCCTGACAAACGCATTTTTTGATTTGGGTGAAATGCGGATTATTCCGGCAAGCAGCCCGATAATAAGGCCGATAACCGTACCGACAAGTGCTATTAACAGGGTAAACCCAACCCCGCGCAAAAGGGAAGGGTAATGCTCTGAAATTATATTTGTAACATCACGTAAAAACTGCATTATTTTTTCTTATAGATGACCACAAGAGTGGACTCGTAGTAAACATCGGTAAAATCGATTTCTTCTTCACGTTCGGCTGTGGGGCTCATACCAGCGATAATGGCGTCCACCGCACCAGAATTTAATGCGGGAATAAGGGAGTCCCATTCATAACTGTATATCTCAAGCTTCATGCCCAGCTTGTTGGCGATATACTGGGCGATTAGGACGTCGTAACCGATGGCATAATGTTCTGCACCCTCGTCATTGGCAATTCTTACGGCACCATAAGAATAATTTGAGGTTTCGGTCCAGTTATAGGGCTCGTAGGCGCATTCCATGCCCACTTTAAGAACGCCGTTGGTTGTTTCGGGAGGGGTAATGTCAAGGGAGTAAGAGGTAAGCTTTTCACCGGCACTCAGCTTTATCATTTCAAGCATAAGATTGTCACGAACCTCGTCGGTGATGGTTTTTAAAATTTCATTAATCTGCGCTCTGAGTCCGGAACCGGTTTTAAGACCCACTGCAATACCCACATCAGCGGCGGTAACTGTAAATCCGGTATCGTTATTCACCAAAGGCAGGTAGGCAAGGCTTGAGTCGCTTGCGCATACAGAACGGGCGGTGGGCTCCTCGGCTATGTACCCGTCAATGGTGCCGGCCTTGAGAGCGACCAGCATATCTGTAAACTCGGGATAGGTGCTGAGTTTAACATCAACAATTTGTTTAGCGGCATCTGCGTGGAAGGTGCCAGCCTGTGCGCCGATTTTCATGCCTTTAAGATCGGCTATTGATTTGGCTTCGGTAATATCACCGGCTCCGCCGGCACCGGATACGCAGGAAACAAGGGTAAAAGCGAGCAAACATACGGTTAGAATGGCTGCAATCAGTTTTTTCATAGTATTCTCCTCTTCTTAAATGTTGTCAAAAAATTATAATAAAAAGCCGTGACATGGACTGTCACGGCAATAAACACTAAAATCCCTTTATGTATCTTGTGAATTATTGCTATGATAGCGCTCCACATAAGTGACAGTCTGACGCATATTCTGCGCCACCCCAGCATCGGCGACCTCATTCAAATACACCGAGCTTCGGCGAAAATCCCTTTGGGCCGACGGTGAATGACCGTTTGTTCCGGCTTACTCTTGATTTCCGCACCTCTATCAATGCTTTTTATGTATGATATCATACAAAGTAAATTATTTCAAGTATCATGCAAAAATATTAAAAATTCAGCACTTTATACAAAAATATGGTTTGACTATCTGCCATTTGCAATGTTTTATATTAAAAAGTATTATGCTATAATAAAAAATATGTCAGAGGAGCATATTGTGTTAAATTTGATTGCCGAATCTAATAAATTGTGTGAGAAAGCATGATTACATATAACGAAACCAAAAAAGATTTGCCCGTGGACCAATTATATCGTCTGTTTTATCTGGCAGGCTGGACAGATACAGAGAGTTCTACCGACCCCGATATGTTAAAAAACTTTAATACTCCTTTTATTAACTCGACTTTGGTTATCTCTGCGTGGGACAGTAACCGTCTGGTGGGAGCTGTAAGAGTATTGAGCGATAAAGTAATCCGTTCGGTAATTTATGACCTTGTGGTTGATACAGAGTACCGAAACCGTGGAATAGGAAAAGAACTAATTAAAAGGTGCAGGGTGCATTTTCCGTCTACCGAATGGCTGGTTCAGACAAAAAAGCATATTGCACCGTTTTATGAAAACATGGGCTTTAAGCTTTATGATGACATAATTCTAACAATACCGTCTATATATCAACATAGCGAATGAACTTAACTTATATCCGAAAACGACATATAAAAAGCTGTTATAATAAAGGAGTACCGGTATGATAAGGGTAAGGTCATACGACAGCGAAAATGATTTTTTACTGATGCAAAATCTCATTAGAGAAAACTATTTAAATAGCGGCAGCAAACTATACCCAAGTCCGGCGGATTTAGATTATTGGCGGTATATTTATGATGAATCCCCCGACGGTGTCCGGGGGGCCAAATTGTGGTATGACGATAATGATGAAAGTCGCATTCTTGCCTTTGCCTGGATGAACGATGAAGCGGTGGATTTCGTTTGCCACTATCAGCATAAAGAACTGCTGAATGAAATAATCGAATGGTCCGAAGAAGAAAGATTAAACAATACAAGCGATGATATAGTAAACCGGCTTTATATTTTCGACTGCGATATTGACGGCGAATTAACGGCAACGCAAAAGGGTTATCAAAAGAGCGTAATATTCAATTATTACGGTATGAGGAATCTTAAAGAGCCGGTCCCCAAAGCGATGTTACCTTATGGGTATATAATAAGAAGTCTAGAAACTGATAAGGATATACAAGGGCGGGCTGAGCTGAACGGACTTGCCGGGAATGAGATAACATCTGATAAATATAAATACTTTATGAAACATGCGCTTAATTATAGCAAAGACCTTGACCTGATAGCGGTTTCTCAAAGCGGGGATATAGCCGGTTTTTGCACGGTCTGGTATGACAGCATCTGCAAAGTCGGTATGTTTGAACCCTATGCTGTTCACAGTGGTCATTTAAGAAAGGGAATTGGAAGAAGTCTTTTGCTGGAAGGTATGAGCAGGCTTTTGACACTTGGTTGTTCGGCCGTATATGTTACCCATGCCGGACTCGACTCGGATGAAATCGACCCTGCTCTTGCATTGAATAAATCGGTGGGTTTCAAAAAGGTGGCAAATAATTATCTGTGGGTAAAACAGTTAAGACAGTTAAAAACGGAGTGATAAAATGGAACAAATAAGAAAGGTTAAATCCGGCGACGAAAAAAGTCTGGCTTATGTGCAAACCGAAAGCTGGAAAGAGGCATTTAAAGACATAGTGCCTGCCGATATACTTATAAAATGTACAGATATAGACCAAGCAACCTCAATGTATAAAAAGCTTATAGAAGAAAACAAGGGAAACGGTTACATATTGGAGCTGGATGGTAAACCTCATTGCATTGCATGGTGGGACAAAGCCGGAGGTGAAAATATGGTGGCGTGTGCTGAACTTATTTGCATCCATTCACTTAAAGATAACCGGCATAAAGGCCATGGAAGTCTGATGATGAAAAAAATACTTGATGATGTGAAAAAAGCGGGATATTCAAAAATTATTCTTTGGGTGTTTGAAAACAATCATACAGCCATTAAGTTTTATGAATCACACGGCTTTGCATCCAGCGGCAGGAAACAGCCTGCTTTCGGCGCAGTAGAGGAAATGTATATTAAAACATTATAATGAATGTATATCCACAGACATATATTAAGTTGAAAATATGCTTTTGAAAAGTTTTACGCCTGAAATTCGGGGCGCTTGGATATGGCAAAAAAAGCATAACCTCATCCGGAACAATAAAACTTGTCAAAAAATTGCATGTTTTATTCCGTTATATAAATTCTTTTTTTGCCCTCAGGTCGTATTGTAAAGCAAACGGCAATAAGTTAAAACGGTGAAAGAGGTGTATTAAATGACAAAGAAGTTAAATGTCGTGGTGGTGGGCTTGGGATTCGGAGGAGCATTTGTCCCCATTTACAGACATCACCCCAACGTGGCAAGTGTCGGACTTTATGATCCGAATACTTATCTCATGGATTTTTACACAAAAAGATACGGCTGCGATAAAATCTACAACAGCTTTGAAGAGGTTGTGGAAGACAAGTCGGTGGACGCAGTTCATCTTGTTTCCCCAATACCCTTTCATGAGGAACAGATACTTAAAGTTTTACAATCGGGCAAGCATTGCGCAAGCACCGTCCCCATGGCTTTGTCGCTGGACGGCTTACATAAAATCGTTAAACTAGTCAATAAGACGGGTAAAAACTACATGATGATGGAAACCGCAGTATATACCCGGCATTTCTTGCATGTCAGAGAAATGATTAAAAACGGCGAATTCGGAAGAATTCAGTTTTTGCGGGGCGCCCATTATCAGGATATGGAACACTGGCCGGATTACTGGATGGGGCTACCTCCCATGTATTACGGCACCCATGCAATAGCACCGCTGGTTATTGCCGCCGAATCAAGAATCGTAAAAACCCACTGCTTTGGATCCGGGGTGATGAGGGAAGAGCTGACCAAGCAATATAACAATCCATTCCCCATAGAATGCGCCATTTTTGAATTTGAAAACGGACTTAAGGGGGAAGTCACCAGGTCGTTGTTTTCCACGGCAAGAACCATAACCGAAAGCTTTAACATCTACGGCGAAAAGCGCACCTTTGAATGGCAGCAGATAGAAGAGGAAAATCCAGTCCTCTTTACATTGGGCGACAGCGTTCCCGGCCCCTGGGGCGGATTTTACAGAGGAAAGCCCTGTGCCTGTGAGCGGATAGAGCCAAAAAACCGTGATGATTTATTGCCTAAAGAAATAGCCAAATACACAGTCAGGGCAAAGTATCGTGATGTGTCCAACCCCGAAGTTGCTTTTGAGGAAGGCGGCGGACACGGCGGCTCCCACCCCCACCTGGTGCATGAATTTATATCCAGCATATTGGAAGAAAGAAAGCCTTTAATAAACGAGATTATTGCCGCCAACATAACCGCAGCCGGCATTTGCGCTCATGAATCGGCAATGAACGGCGGTAAAGAAGTGATTATCCCGGATTTTGGCGATTTAGTTAACTAAACAAAACAAAGCCGGTCAGTGGATAACCCCAATGACCGGTTTGATTTATGTATAAATATGGTATATAATCGAATTGTTAATATGCAATTAAAACTCAGACTGTGTTTTAATCTTTCCGTTCCACCATAAGCAAACCACAAAATTCTTCATAATCAGGTGCACCATCTTGATTATAAAAACCTTTTAGGGGCAATACAGACAGGATATTATACGAAATTAAAACACATAATTATAAAAAATTATGCTTTACGAAAGGTAATTTTTAAAGATGAACGGCGAAATGTATCAAATAAGCCTTCTTACTGCGGCGGTAAAAAAAGCGTTTTATGAAAAATCTGACTTGTCATACACTCCATTGAAATATGAAAACCGCACCGAATTTCAGCTGCTTCCTCAAAAGAGGCTTTTCATAACAACCAATCGCAAAGCCAAAGACGTTACCGAATGGTATTATTATTGCTTGAAAAAAGGACTGCGGGATATATTCCTCCTTGCACCCTATGCGGTCAAAAACCGTGACCTTATCGGCTTTGCAAATACAACAGAAAGTTCTATTGTTTGTATTTATAACGGAGGTAAAGTATCAGCCTTTTCACCTTATTGGCAGTATGACGAATCAAATAAAATGTGGAACATTCTTTATACGGAATATGATTGGCCCAACGCACCTTCGGAAAAGGCACGGTTTGAAAATAATAGCGAAAGATTGAAAGCCGTCCTATTGCAAATAAAGGAATTAGCCTATAATCTTGATAATATTGGGTTCGCCGATATTTTTCAAAAGGCAATTGATATACTTTCGGGTTCTACCGATTTTCCGGATGTTGGGTATGGATTACCGTTACCTCAAATTCCAAAAGAGAACTTACATATTTTTGAGGCGGCCAGCACTGCAGATGTCTTTGGCGGAATGGGTTCCTGGAATGACAGTCCTCCTTATGCGGCCCGTAGCAAAGGACTTGAAAAAGAATACGAAGAACTGTCAAATGAGCTGTTTAAGCAAATAAGACTTGCGATTTTATATGCCATTAACGAATGGTAAAGGAGAATTACTATGAATAATGATTTTATTACCCTTGCAAGCTCAAGATTTTCCGTCCGTAAGTTTTCCGACAAAAAGGTGGAGCAGGAAAAGGTTGATTTAATACTTAATGCCGGTCAGGTGGCACCCACCGCCTGCAATAATCAGCCGCAGAAAATTTATGTGCTTCAAAGCGAGAAGGCGCTGGAAAAGCTTAATAAGTGTAAATATTCCCGTTTTGGCGAAACACTGGCGTTTATTGTTTGCTATGATTCCTCACTCTGCTGGAAAAGGGAATTTGACGGCAAAACCAGCGGTGATATTGATGCGTCCATAGTTGCCACTCACATGATGCTTCAAGCCTGGGAACTGGGAATAGGCTCTACATGGATAATGCATTTTATTCCCGAAGCGGTTTCTGAAGAATTTAACCTTCCCGAAAACGTCATACCCGTAAGTATTCTGGTTATGGGCTATCCCGCCGCAGATGCAGTTCCCAACGTCCGCCACGGCATAAAGAAAAACCCGAAAGACACGGTAACATTTTTATAAAGCTTTCAGGTCAGTATAAGCATAAAGGAGCTATGCCCAGAAAAGGGAATAGCTCTGTTTTTTATTAGAAAACAAGCCCCGCCATTCATAATGGGTATTTGCGTAAAAATAAACATTTTTTGTAAAAAACCTCTTGACAAACTCAATACATCGTGATACGATATATGGCGTAAACGGAAGTATTGCGTGAAAGGAGATATAGTATGGACATTCAACTGAAACGGGGTTTGCTGGAAGTGTGCGTTTTGGCCGCCATAAAAAAAGAAGATTCATACGGCTATAAAATTATAAAGGACATGAAGCCATATATCGAAATGTCCGAATCAACCCTGTATACCATTCTAAAGCGTTTGGAAACAGCCGATATGCTAATAACCAGAACTGCCGAGCATGACGGCAGACTGCGTAAGTATTACCGTATTACCAAAGCGGGACTTGATCGCATTGAGGAGTTTAAAGAGGATTGGAAAGAAATCATGTCAATATATAAATTTGTAACCAGGGAGGATGATTAGATGAATAAGCAAGAGTTTTTAGCTAAACTTAAAACCAAACTTTCGGGTTTACCGCAAAAAGACATTGACGAACGCCTTGGCTTTTATAGCGAAATTATTGACGACCGTATGGAAGAAGGCTTGTCGGAGGAAGAAGCGGTTGCCGGAATCGGGGACTTGGACGATATTGTATCCCAGATACTTTCGGAATTCCCCCTGTCAAAGCTGGTAAAAGAAAAGGTAAGGCCAAAAAGGCGTCTGCGGGTGTGGGAAATAATATTAATTATCCTGGGTTTTCCCTTTTGGTTTCCCATCCTTATTGCTACACTATCGGTTGCTTTTGCCGTTTATGCTGCTGTATGGTCTGCTATTTTTGCATTATGGGCATGTGACTTTGCATTATTATACGGTTCAATCAGCAGTATTATATCAATTATAATTTTCCTGTCCCAGGGGAATATATGGCCGGGGGTTGCCATGTTTGGTGCGTGTCTGTTGTTTGCCGGAGCAGCTATTCTTATGTTTTATGGCTGTGTGGCAGCCACAAGGGGTATTGTGACTTTAACCAAAAAGTGCGTTTTAGGTGCTAAATATATTATTATAGGGAAGGAGAGCAGTAAATGAAAAAAACAAAAATCTGGCTTGTTGCGGCTTTACTTGTAGTTATAGGACTTATAATTTTTGTATCCGCCATGTCAGCATTGGCCTGGGACTATACAAAACTGAACAACACAAAATATGAAACCAATACCCACAATATCAGCGGAGAATTTAAAAATATTAATATTGAAACCAACACAGGCAATGTAATATTTTTACCCTCCGATAACGGCGAATGTAAAGTAGTCTGCTATGAGCAGGAAAACCTAAAGCATTCGGCTGACATTGACGACGAAACCCTAAATATCAAAATTGTTGACAACAGAAAATGGTATGACTATATCACTTTCACTTTTTCGTCGTCAAAAATAACGGTTTATCTTCCCAAAGAAAGCTATAATTTGCTTGTTATAAATACAGATACCGGCAGCGTCAATATACCCGATGGTTTTAATTTTAAAGAAATCAAGGTATCCGGCGACACGGGAAGCGTTAAATGCCGGTCAAATGTTTCGGGGTTAATGCAGATAAAAACCTCCACCGGTGATATAAATATTGACAACATTACGGCGGGGGAAATGAATTTATCCGTTTCAACAGGCTCTGTAAATGTAAAATCGGTAAATTGCGAAGGCGATATAAAGATAAAAGTCGACACCGGCAAGGTGCAGCTGACCGATGTTACATGCAAAAACCTAAATTCCAACGGCAGCACCGGCAAAATTTCTTTAAAAAATGTTATTGCGTCCGAAAAGCTTAACATTAAGCGGGACACCGGCGACGTAAAATTTACCGGCTGCGATGCGGCGGAAATATATATTGAAACAGACACGGGTGATGTTACCGGAACACTGCTTTCCGAAAAGGTGTTTATTGTCAGGTCAGATATAGGCAGCATTGATGTCCCCAAAACCGTAACGGGCGGCAGATGCGAAATAACCACCGACACGGGGGATATAAAAATACGGATAGAATAAAAAATACCCTTCGTCAGATAAACAATACGAAAGGATGTGTTATGCCCATGTCAAAAATGCCGGTTATGTTTGTAGGCCATGGATCCCCAATGAATGCCATTGAGGATAACCAATACACAAGAGGATGGAAAAGCATGGCCGAAAAAATACCCAAACCGAATGTTATATTGTCTGTGTCGGCCCATTGGTATACCAAAGACACACGAATAATGGACGGGGAAAACCCCAAAACCATATATGATATGTATGGCTTTCCAAAGGAGTTATATGAAATTACCTACAACACCCCCGGATCGCCCGGTGTTGCCAGGTTATCAAAAGAGCTGATATCCAGAGAAACAAGATACGATAACACCTGGGGCATTGACCACGGAGCCTGGTCGGTGTTGGTGCATATGTATCCCGATAGGGATATTCCCGTGTTTCAGATAAGCGTGGATGCCTTTGCGTCCCCGGAGGAGCATTATAAAATCGGCAGGGAGTTAAGGGCATTAAGGGATAAAGGCGTTCTTATCTTCGGCACCGGAAATATTGTCCACAACCTAAGACTGGTTGACTGGCATAAAGCCAGTAAGGGTTTTGACTGGGCGTATGAATTCGACGAATATATTTATGATAATATTCAAAATAAAAATCATGATAATATA
The DNA here is from genome assembly GCA_050953105.1 of Eubacteriales bacterium. GTDB lineage: Bacteria > Bacillota > Clostridia > Oscillospirales > CAG-382 > UBA1206. The sequence continues at coordinate 77,242 of JBMNMA010000009.1, forward strand.
TTAAAATTCAACGATCTTGGCAATATCGCAAAGCTTGCGATGCCGACACCTGATCACTTTTACCCGCTGTTATATATCCTCGGCGCGTCCTATGAGGATGATAAAATAAGCGTTTACAATAAGTCCTGCGAGCTTGGCTCATTGACAATGACGTCATATTTGTTTGAATAATTTATGTGTTTTCAATTATCCATTTATCTAAAAATTTCATTTGCTCATTGGTATGAAACCAATGGTCCCCGTTTTCCATAACCGTAACATTTGCCCCGTAACGGAAAGCAAAATCATTAATTGTTTCAATGGATTGCAGATTGTCTTTACTCCCGTATAATATTTCGGTGGGAATGTTCCAATCAATTTGATTTTCCCTCACCCATAAAAGATAATCCCATGACAATGCTTCACCGAACGTTGTCGGGATTTCTTTTTTTGCTTTCAAATCTTCTTCGGTGGCACCTACCCATGTCAGCATATCGCAGATTAATTTTTCCATATTTACAATCGGAGAAATAAAGAAAGCCTTTTTTATTGGCTTGTTAGCTAATGAGCAAAACGCAAAAAATGCTCCAATGCTGTTTGCGATAAGATAGACTTTATCGTAACCAGAAGATACCGAATCAAAGAAGTCCCCGAATTTCTTTACAGCATCCCAGGGGGTTTGTGATTTATAATCAAACCCCAAAACATCACAGTTCGAAAATATTTGCCTGTAATGTTGGGCTTCTTCGGCATTTCCGTCTCTTCCGTGAATATATAAAACCAGGTCTTTCATATAAACTCCGTTTGTTTTCCTTTATAAGAAATATATAACATTAACGGCATATTGTCAATACATGACATAAGTGCAATCCAGCCGGAGCGGTTGCGGATGGATAAAAATCAAATGCATCTTTTATTAAAACCACTTTAATTTTATATAAATCCATGATATAATGCCTTAATAATATTGGGAGGAAGTTTAAATGAAAAGAATTTTAATTCTTTTAGTCATCTTGGCACTGTTTACAGGCATTATTCAAATCCCCACAGCAGCGGAGGAAAACATGGTTTTTGACATTGAAGATTTCAACACTCCCTTAAAAAGCGGTAAAATAGTGGTTTTGGAAGGGGGAGAAAGCGGCAGGACGTTCAAATCCGCTGATTTCAACCTTAGATATGCCTATATTTTAACCTTTGATAAAGAAGGAAAGCTTATCGAAGGCGGGGCAAACCTTCTTTCCGATTCATCCAGTCCCCAGCTTGCAATAAAAGTCCCGGCAGGGGGCTTTGCGGTGGTTTTTGATTCCCAAAGCAGCAGTTTATTAAAGTATTACAATAAAATATTCGACGGGGTAATGATATACAACGGCACCATGCCCCTTATTTACGATATGTCAGCGAGTATCGACCGACAGAATAAAAAGCTGTCGGTCAGATTCGGAAACCCGGTTGAGCCCACCAAAGAAACGGTTAAAATATTATTTGTTGGTAACTCCTCAACCTATTACAGCGGCACCCCCATTGTGTTCGAGGGTCTTTGCAGGGCAGCGGGATTGAATGTAAAGGTGTATTACTGCACCTACGGTTCATCTAATTTAGGCCAGTTTGCCGATCCCAATCATGATTACGGTAAAACCTTAAGAAATAAATTAAATACCGGTAAATACGACTATGTAGTGCTGCAGGATGCTGCCGGCAGCAGCTTAAACGCCACCGACAGTTCCGTTGCCACAATTCTTGAACTTATAAAAGCAAACGGCGCCACTCCGGTTTTGTATATGCGTTATTCCACCTCCATTGAGGGTACATACAAATATGTGCAGATTTATGGTCAGGTGGGGAGCAAGTATAAAATAAAGGTTATGCCTTCCGCCCAGGCCTTTGCCTACTCCTTAAAGGACTATCCCTCCATCAATCTCTACGCCGACGACGGAGGACATCATTCCCATGCCGGCAGCTATCTTGCCGCCTGCACCTGGCTTTATAGCCTGTTTAATGTTTCCCCAGTAGGGAACAAATATATAGCCACCCTTGATAAGTCAACGGCAGAGAAACTCCAGAACATTGCCGTAAAGGGATGTGATGATCCCGACAAAATGTTTGCTACCGAGGACACCTTTACCCAAGGCGGTAAAACATATCAAAACATTTCAAAGGGTAAACCCTATACACCGTCCGGTGAAAAATATTCCGGCAACTGGACCGATACCGCAAGTGACGGCAAACCCATAGGCAAGCTGACCGACGGAATTTTCGCATCTTCCGGTGAAGAAACCAACATAGGATGCTATAAAGGATCAAAAACCAGCATTACCATTGACCTTGGCGAAGAAATGGCGGTTAAGCATGTTGTTACCGACCTGCATGGCAATGAATCCTGGGGAATAGGTGATCCGACGGGTGCGGTGGTTACGATGTATATTTCAACCGACGGGGTGAAGTTTGATAAAGTAGATAATTTATCCGGTGCCACAAAAAGTTCAGGGCAATGGAAATCCCGCAATCTTACCCTGACATTGGACGAAACGGTAAACGCAAGGTATGTAAGGGTTGAGTATTCCATAACGGGTAATTTCTGCTGGTCAAGCGAGATAGCCGTCTACGGCACCGAAAAACAAGAAGGTGGCGAAACATCCGGCGAAATATCCGAGGAACCTTCCATAGAGCCGTCAGAGAACCTTCCGAGGACCCAGACCCTCAGACAGAACCCTCCGATGAACCTTCCAATGAACCGTCGGAAGAGTCGTCTAATGAATCTTCGGATGAACTATCCCCTGAACCTTCCGAAGAGGTTTCCCAAGAACCCTCTGATGAATTGTCTGACGAACTATCCGGTGAATCGGCAGACGAAAGTAAGGAAGAAAGCAGTTTGCCTGTTTCGGAATCATCTGCTGCTACAAGCAATACCGAAAGTCAAGGCTCTGGTAAATCAAATAAAACAGCCGTTATAATAATAGCTGCCGGTGTGCTGGTGGCATTAGCAGCCGGGATAATTCTTATAATTAGAAGCAAGAAAGCAGTAGCTTAAATGCTTTATTAATTTGATAAAAGAGCAACCCATACGTTTGACTATATGAAATTTGCTATGAAATAGAACAGAAAGCAGCGGTTAGTGCCGCTGCTTTCACTTTTAAATTACTGACACGTTAAGGTTATTTGGCAAAGCTTTTGTGCTTTCCCTTATTACCTTTTCCTTTCTTACAATCATCCTTTTTACTATCATCTTTTTTACAATCATCTTTTTTACCACAGCTGTTTGGCCGGCATAACAGGCAAACGACTATAGCAGCAAGCAGAACGAACAGGGATAAAACAAGAATGGTAACAAGCATGTTTCCGTTTGATTCATTGATAATGCAAATAGGGCCGTTTACTACGTTGGGGTCGTCAATAACATAAACCGTTATTGGGTTAATGCCGGTGATATCACCTGTCAGATTCGATTCTGAAATGGTAATATTGTAATCATCGATACTTGCTCCGTTAAGGTTTTGAATAACCGGTCCGCCGCCGTTTGTCAAATTTGAGTGAACAATATTTATATTACTGGTACTGTCGCCTCTTAAAACAACCGTTCCGACTGTAGAGTTACTGTTTAAAATACTGTTGTTAATTAATACGGATCCAACATTTTGAATTGCACCTGCACCTTGTCCGCTTCTAACCGCATAACCTTCAACTTCAAAATTACAACTGTCAACTATCAAATTTCCGGTGCCGTAGAAATTTACCCCGCCGGCGGAATTGCTGACAACGCAGTTTTGAATAAATGCATACCCGGACACGGCTTTCAATTGTGCAAGACTATGCATATTTGTAGCGGTGCAGTTTGTTATTGCAATGTTCCTTGAACCGCCTGGAACACTTTGAACAGCTACGGTGGTATCAAAGACACCTGTAAAAGTACAGCCGTTTATTGTGATATTATGGGGATAACTCATTCCCACATTGGGTGGAATAACAACAAAGCTAATACAATCTGCTATAACACCTGATGAAAAATCGAAGATAAATCCTTCTATCAGCAAAGTTTCCGGCCCGTTAAAATTCCCGTTTCCGTCAATGAATATTGTATTTGTAAAAATAACTTCAGCTCCCGCTTCCGGTCTTACTACTACACTTTTGTTCGGTTGTTGTATAATGTTTAAGGGGTCGGTAACCGTGCCTTCTGCTACTTCAACAATAAAACTATCTCCTGCGGTAACGGTAACAGCATCTATCGCAGCTTGAACGGATGCATAATCTCCAACCAGCGTCCCGTCTCCCCTTAAAAGTTTTGCAGGGGGAGAAGCTGCAAGGATTGAATTTGGTATTAAGCACATGAATATGAATGCCATTAAAATAATAATGCAAATACTCTTTTTCATAATCAACCTCATTTTTTATAGCTTTATACAGTATATGCCGCCTTAACCCCTACTGCTTAAAGCCTTAAAAATCAGAAATCGACAGCGATATGTCAAAGCTGCTTCGGGTTGAAAAGAGTATTTAACAGCTATTTTGCTTTGTTTATTAAGAGGCATTGTGTTTGTTAACAAGTTGTGATATAATGATTGTGAATTATTGCTGTTTTAAACATTTTTTAGGGTATTTAGTTATTAAGGTCATCCGAAAAATTACAAGCTAAAATAACTTGAGGTGAAAATAATGGTTCATCTGGTTTATTGTGATAACGCAGGTAAAAAGGGAGAACGGGTGCTTGATAAAATTTTGTCCGGCGAAAAGACAATGATTATCCGTAGCGCATCGGGCAGAAAAATTCCTCACAGCCGGGTTTTTAAAGGTGAAACCCTTTATTTTATGGAAAAAGGATCTATGAAGGTTTCTGCCAAGGCGGTTGTTACATATGTGCAAAACTATGTAAAGCTATCGGATGAAGAAATAGAAAAGGTTCTATCTGATAACGAAGGCAAACTTGCCCTTACAAAACAGCAAAAAGAAAGATGGCGTAAAAAGTGTATATGCTTAACAGAATTCTCAAATGTCGAAAAAATCGAGCCGCCTTTGCCCTTTGAAAAGCAGTCGAATATGGATGACTGGCTTATTATTGAAAAAATAGAAGACGTTCTTGAGGGAACAAGTATTCCATATAATTACGAAAAATCAAAACTGTAATTTATTAAATCTACAAACTGAAAGGATTATATTCAATGTCACATCTTTCCAATGAAATGTTAAAGCATCATTTTCACCCCAAAAGGGGTTGGATGAACGACCCCAACGGACTGTGCTATTATAAAGGAAAATACCATTTATTTTATCAGCATGCGCCTAATTTCGAATATCCCTGGCAGGAACCCATTGTATGGGGACATGCAACCACCAATGATTTTATTCATTTTGAAGAGCTGCCCATAGCCATAAGGCCGGATAAAGAGTATGACACAAACGGAATCTGGTCGGGAACGGCGGTTGAAAAGGACGGTAAGCTTTATTGCTACTATGCGTCTGTGGACAAGGACTACAAGCAGACAATAAGCCTTGCGGTTTCATCCGACGGTATTAATTTTGAAAAATATGAGGGCAATCCTATAATCCGCACATATCCCGCAGACGGCAGCGAGGATTTTCGTGATCCCGCCATCCTTTGCTGCGATTTCGGAAATTTCCTTGTTATTGCTTCGGGCAACAAGGAAAAAAACACCGGAAACTTACTCCTTTATAAAAGCGATAATATGACCGACTGGGAATATTGCGGCGTGCTTTTTGAATATGAAAACTGTAAATACTGCGAATGCCCGTCTTTTGCAAAATACGGCGACGGATATCTCCTTGCCGTATCGGTCTGCCCCAATGATGGCGACCACTATTTTGAAGTTATATACGGCAGCTTTGACGGGGTAAAATTTACGGCCGAAATAGTATCCCATTTTCAAAAAGGCCCGGACGTATATGCGGGGCAGATATTTTCCCACCCCCACGGCAACCCTCTTTTAATTTCATGGATACCCGGCTGGAAATACCAGCCTAAGGAAAAATGCATAGGCTGCCTGTCTTTACCCTTGGAGCTTACCGTTTCCCAAGAGAAAATACTGGCATATCCGATTGAAGGCTTAAGGGGTCTGCTTTCGCCGGACGGAACACTGACAGATGCCTATATCACCGAACAGTTTATAGGTAACGGCGAAGAGGTAATTACAAAAATCAATATAGAATAAATTTTTATGCAGGAACGGTTATATGCTTTGTATTTATCCGTTCCTGCAAGCAATTTAATTATTATAAAAGTTGTGCATTTTATTGTATTACAATTGGATTTTTTTCACTTAGCATTAGCAAATGTCGAATTATGTCATATAATGTATTGAACCTTGCTATGGAAAGGATAATGGACATGACATGCTGTAAATGCAAAGTGGTCCTGAGCGCCATTTTATCTGCGATATTATTGACAGCGTTGGTTTTTACGATTATTACGGTTATTGATGTTATCGAATCAGAAGATATCCAAGGTATTCAGGCCGAACTGAATAATGCGGGCGGAGATATACTTGCCGACGGTGCCAACGTAATATTTAACAGTGTTTTGAATGACCAAAGTGATATTATAAGCTATAATCCCCTTACAGGGGAATTTACGGTTGCCGAACCGGGTAACTATCTTGTTACCTGGTGGTTTTCACCGGACGGAGCCGGACCTGCGACTACCATAGATTTTGCGGTTGCCGTAAACAATATCCCCTACTCCATCACATCATCTCCCATTGTTTCGGTGCAGATGGCTTCCCAATCCTTGGTGACAATCGAAACGGCACCGGCTATTATCACACTGGTTAACGTTACCGGAGAAGATGTGTTTATTCCCACAACATCTGTTCAGGCGGGCATAGTTATAACCAACGGACAGTGATTTTGAAAAACTGCTGCATATATATGCGGCAGTTTTTTTATGTCCAAATCCGGCTGACATAGATACCGCAGGTATGCCGATTTTTAACCAAAAATTTTAAAAATATAAAGCAGCATATTGACGCCCGGCATGGTAGGAAGGTATAATTTGACAAGTTATATAATAACAATAATACCTGAATGAATCTAAACTGAAAAGGGTGAACATTGATGACAATAGAAGAACAGTTCAACCAGGTGGCAAATGGATACGATAAAAACCGCAGAAAGTTTATCCCCTGTTTTGATGACTTTTATAAAAGCGTTACCAAACAGATTTTATTCAATATCACCCCTCCAAAGCAGGTGCTTGACCTGGGGGCGGGGACGGGGCTTTTAACCTATTACTGGTATAGGGAATGCCCCACGGCAAGGTATGTGCTGGTGGACATTGCCGACGAAATGCTTGATATTTCACGCAAAAGATTTGCCGGAATTGACACCATAAAACACGAAATAATGGACTATACCAAGCATCTGCCGGAGGGGGATTTTGACGCCGTAATATCGGCGTTATCCATTCATCATTTGGAAGATAATCAGAAAGAGGACTTGTTTAAGCGTATTTATGACAAATTGCCGTCCGGCGGATTGTTTGTCAATTATGATCAGTTTTGTGCCGGAACCGATATAATGAACAGATGGTTTGATTCATATTGGGAAAAGCAGCTTTACGAAAGCGGACTGACAAAACACGATATAAAATTATGGACCGAACGGAGAAAATTAGACCGGGAATGCTCGGTTGAAAATGAGATTAAAATGCTTGAAAGATGTAATTTTTCGCAAGTTAAATGCCTGTATTCCTATCATAAGTTTTCGGTAATCGTTGCAATAAAATAATCGAAATGAACTATTAATATATCTTCGAGATATGTAAAAGCTTTATTCATACTCCGAAGGAAGATGCTAAAATAACCGACGAATGGATACACAATTATCTAAAAAGTGTAAAACGACCTTTCTTTCTCTATATAATGGTAAAAATCGTAAAAATTACATAATGATGAAGCATTTAAAACATGGTGATATATGACAACAGGCATTATTGTATGCGGCTTAAACGGTTCGGGGAAGAGCACTCTTGGGAAAGCACTGGCTGAGAAACTGGGTTATAATTTTATAGATGCCGAGGACTTATACTTTAACAGGGAAGATGATGACTATAAATATGCCTTTTCCCGCAGCAGAGAAGAAGCCGAGGAACTGTTACTAAGAGAAATCCGGTCAAAGGGCAGCTTTGTTTTCGCTACCGTAAAGGGAGATTACGGGGGAAAGTTTGATCGTTTCTTTAATTTGATAATTGTAATAGATGTCCCGAAGGAAATACGCCTTAGGCGGGTATAAGAAAGGTCTTTTAATAAATACGGTGAAAGGATACTCCCCGGTGGGGATTTATACGAAAAAGAAAAAAACTTTTTTGACTTTGTTTCGTCAAGGTCGCCTGATACCGTTGAAAAATGGCTTGAAAAAGTAAAATGCCCGGTTATCAGACTTGACGGCACAAAAAGCGTTGACGAAAATGTGACTTTTATAATTGAGCAGATTAATATTAAATGAAAATACAAAAATTCAAACCCTGCCTGACCTATATGCCGGCAGGGTAAAAATATATCCGGAGGGCAGTTTAATAAAAACCGTTGACATACTTGTTTGAAAAGTTAAAATGGTATGGACAACACACCGGGAGTATAAACGGATGGAACTACTTAAAGAATTTATAAGAAACAAAGCCATCACCGACCTTAACGGAAAAACATATTACCGTAAGGCGGTCAGAGGGGTAATTATCAAAGACAACAAGCTACTCATGGTTTACTCCGCCAAGGACGGTGACTACAAGTTCCCGGGCGGCGGCGTTAAGGAGGGGGAAACCCTTATGGCAGCGCTTGCAAGGGAGGTAAACGAAGAAAGCGGCGCAAAGGTTATATCGGTAAATGGCGAGCTTGGCAGGGTGATTGAATTTGACCTTTCCATAAAAGCAGAATACGACATTTTCAAAATGGAGTCTTTTTATTATATCTGCGATGTTTCACCGGATTTCGGCAGCCAATCACTGGACGATTACGAACAGGAATTAGGCTTCACCCCCGTATGGGTGGATATTGATGAAGCTATATCGGTAAATCAGGCTCTTATTTGTTCGGACAAGCACCCCCGTTGGACACCCAGGGAAACATTTATGCTTGGGTTTATAAAAGATAAATTTATGCTATAACATCCGCTGCCGGCAAGAAGCGGATAAAATGAATATATAATGACATCTAATAACTATTTTTGCTGTGGCTTTAATTGATTTAAAGCTGCGGCATTTTTGTTTTAGGGAAAATCAATGGCAGGTGAAACATATTTTACTCAATAAAAGGTAAAATTGCCTTGATTTTTGTATTTTTTACATATATTATATGAATGATCGGGGGAAAAAGGCATGAGAATTTTCGTTTGTGTCAAACAGGTGCCGGATACCACAAAGGTGGCAATAGACCAGCAAACCGGCACCCTTATAAGGTCAGGGGTTGAAAGCAAAACCAATCCCTATGATCTGGCCGCCCTTGAAACCGCCTTTGACATCCGTCAGCGTATAGGTGGGAAGGTGATTGCCATATCCATGGGGCCGCCCCAGGCTGCCGACGTGATACGGGAATCCCTTGCTCTTGGTGCCGACGACGGTATTCTTATTACCGACAAAGCCTTTGCCGGCTCGGACGTCCTTGCCACTGCCTACACCTTATCCCGGGCAATTACGGCTGTCGGTGGCAGTGATTTGATTATATGCGGCAAGCAGACCACAGACGGGGATACGGCACAGGTAGGCCCGGCTTTGGCGGAGTTTCTTGACATTCCCCATGCGGCATGGGTGGTGGATATTCCGGCGGTGGACGAAAAGTCAATAACGGTTACCCATGACCTTACCGACCGTATTTTAACGGTAAAAATGAATTTCCCCTGCCTTATTACGGTTGAAAAATGCCAAAAACCCCTGCATCTGCCGTCATACATACGCAAAAAACAGTTTGCCGGCAGGGAAATCACAGTTTTGAACCTTTCAGATTTTGACGATACAGAGCCAAGCCATTACGGATCATACGGATCTCCCACCAGGGTTGAAAAAATATTTCCTCCCACACCCACCGCAAAGCGGATAATGTTTGAAGGGGACTCTGAAAAGCTGGCGAAGGATTTGGCTAGGGTGCTGATAAATCATAAATTTATCGGGGGTGAGAATATACCATGCCGGGAATAGTTATAAACCCCGATAAATGCAGCCTTTGCGGCAAATGCATTACCATTTGTCCCTTTGGTGCTATTGAATTAAAGGGTAAAAAACCCGAAATAAACTCTGCCTGCAAAGCCTGCAGGATATGTTTTAAAAGCTGCCCGTTTGGGGCGATTTCCTTAACAGAAGAAAAGCCGGTAGTTGATTTGTCCGACTGGCGGGATATTCTTGTTTTCGGTGAAATAAATCCCGAGGGGATTCATCCGGTAACCTTTGAGCTTATATGCAAGGGGCTGGAGCTGGCCGGAAAGGCAGGATATAACCTTCATGTGGTGGTGATTGGCGACAGGGCGTCGAAAATGTCCGGGGAGCTTGAAAACACCGGTGTAAAAAGCATTATTGTTTACAACAACCCCTGCTACCGGCATTTTAACTGTGACCTGTATGCCGACGCTTTTGCCGATGCCATAAGGCATATAAAACCCTCGGTGGTGCTGGTGGGGGGAACAGCGGTAGGGCGGTCCCTTGCCCCAAGGCTTTCCACCCGTTTTAAAACCGGCCTTACCGCCGACTGCACCAGGCTTGAAATCACCGAAAAAGGTGAGCTTATTCAAATCCGTCCCGCCTTCGGCGGTGAAATTATGGCGAGGATTATTACCCCAAACACCCGTCCTCAGTTTGCAACGGTCAGATATAAAACCATGGACCGTTATCCCCTTTGCGGCAGCAGGGCAGAGATTATAATTAGAAATCCCCCCACCCTCCGTTCTCGCATAACTATGCTGAAAGAGGAGGAAAAGCCGGCGATTGAAAGTATAACAGATGCCGATATAATTGTTGCCGGCGGCAGGGGGCTTAAAAGCGTAAAGGATTTTGCTTTGCTTGAGGGACTTGCCAAAAAGCTGGGCGGACAGGTAGCCGGCACCCGGCCGGTTATCGAAGCCGGATGGCTGCCCTACACCCGTCAGATAGGCCTTTCGGGGAGGACGGTCAAACCCAAGCTTATTATTACCTGCGGTATATCCGGTGCGGTGCAGTTTACCGCTGCCATGCAAAATTCCGGGTTGATTATTGCAATAAACAAGGACGCCGCCGCCCCCATTTTTAATATTGCCCATTACGGCTTTGTGGGGGATTTATATGAAATTATACCGCTATTGGAAAAAGCGCTTTAAGGGGGGAACACAATGATAACCAATGAAGATAAAAACTTTTTTACTTCAATATGCGCTGCCATGAATCCCGCCGAAGCGGGAGATGACTTCACCCATGACGAAATGCCTATATACGGCTGCCATGTGCCGGATCTTATTGTTTTCCCCGAAAATACCAAACAGGTAAGCCAAATTATGGTCTACTGCCATAATAAAAAAATCCCCGTCACAGTGCGGGGCGCCGGTACGGGCCTTTGCGGCGGAGCGGTTGCCATAAAGGGAGGACTTCTCCTTTCAACGGCTAAAATGAATAAGATAATAGAAGTTGACAAGGCAACCATGACCGCCACCGTTGAACCCGGTGTGGTGCTTATGGATTTCGCCTCATGCGTCTTGGAACAGGGGCTTTTTTATCCTCCCGAACCGGGGGAAAAAAGCGCATCTATCGGCGGCAACGTTATGACCAACGCCGGGGGCATGAAAGCGGTAAGATACGGCGTAACCCGGGACTATGTAATGGGCCTTGAGGTGGTGCTGGCCGACGGGCGGATACTTAATTTAGGGGGCAAGGTGGCCAAGAACTGCTCGGGTTATTCGCTGTTGCATTTATTTATAGGTTCCGAAGGCACTCTGGGGATAATAACAAAAATCATACTCAAACTGATTCCCAAACCCAAAAAAACCATAAGTCTGCTGGTTCCCTTTTCGTCGCCGGAGGAATGCATATCCGCCGTCCCTAAAATTTTAAGTGCAGACATTCTGCCTACCGCGGTGGAGTTTATGCAGCGGGAGGTTATAGAGGAATCGGAAAAATACCTGGGAAAACAGTTTCCCGATAAATCCGCCGATGCATATCTGCTTATATCCTTTGACGGGGCAGACAGGGCGGATGTAACATCAAGGTGCGATGCGGCGGCAGAAATCTGCCTTGAATGCGGCGCAGCCGATGCTTTTATTGCCGACACCTCCGAGCGTCTGGCGGGGTTGTGGGAAGCAAGATCGGCATTTCTGGAGGCAATAAAATCATCCACTACCGAAATGGATGAATGCGACGTGGTGGTGCCAAGGGATAAGATTGCCGAATTTGTAAGATTTGTCAGCCGTCTTGAGGCCGAGCAGCAAATGCGTATCCGCTATTTCGGCCATGCCGGAGACGGAAATCTGCATATTTACCTCTGCCGGGATGAAATGCAGGAGGACGAATGGCTTAAAAGGCTTGATACCGTAATGGGTTTGCTTTATGAAAAAGCATGTCAGCTTGGCGGAAAGGTGTCAGGCGAGCACGGCATAGGACACGCAAAAATAGACTATCTCCGCTTGTCGGAGGGGGATTTGTATATGGAGCTTATGGCGAAAATTAAAAAAGCCTTTGACCCCGACAACATTCTCAACCCCAGCAAGGTGGTGGGTGGACTTGACTGAAAATTATAAAGGCGGTTTTATATGGCTATAAGATATATTGCCCTGCTGCGTGGCATAAACGTAGGCGGAAAAAATCTGATATCAATGAAAGACTTAAAGGAATTGTTCCAAGAAAACGGATATGGTGATGTTACCACATACATCAATTCCGGTAACATTATCTTTTCAAGCGAAAATGAAGACACCGATTTTCTTAAAAACCACTGTGAAGCATTGATACGGGAAAAATTCAATATTGATCTTTCACTTTTGATATTAACCGCTGATGAGCTTATTCAAATAGCAGCTAATGCCCCCAGCTGGTGGGGAACGGATGACAATTCAAAACATAACGCAATATTTGTAATTCCCCCGGCAACATCTAACGAGATCTGCTGGGAGGTTGGCGAGGCAAAGCCCCAGTATGAAAAGGTTTCTGCCTTCGGTCGGGTAATATTCTGGTCTGCGCCTCTTGAAACCTTTTCCCGCACCCGCTGGTCAAGAATAGTGGGAACACCTGCCTACGGCAAGGTTACAATAAGAAACTCTAATACTGTAAAAAAACTGGCTGATCTGTTTAAGCCGGAATAATGAAAATAATCATGAGCGGATTGTTCCGCTCTACTTTTTTATCCTTATATGTTGCTATTATAATACAAAAAGTAAGATAAATAGTTAAATAGCACATGCAAATATAAAATGTAGAAATATATTTAATTTTGCAAAAATAATTCTTGCTTTTTTCAAAAAGTGTGTTACTTTGAAGATAAAATTTGGTTATTGACAATGGGTTTTATTAATAAACGGTGGTTTACATGAAACGGACAGTTATTGTTATACCCGCCTTGGATCCGAATGAACGAATATGCATTCTTGTCGGAGATTTGGTAAAGGCCGGATTTTCCAATATCGTCATAGTTGACGACGGCAGCATGGAAGATAATAAAAAATATTTCGAAATTCTTAAAGCCAACTACGGCTGCCGTATACTTAAACATGCCGTTAACATGGGAAAAGGCCGGGCATTAAAAACCGCATTCAACTATGTTTTAAACGAGTTTCCCGACACCGCCGGTGTGGTTACCGCCGACTGCGACGGTCAGCATACGGTAGAGGATATTATAAAATGCTCAAATGAACTGGAACAAAACCCGTCATCCCTTATTATGGGAGTGCGGGATTTTTCAAAGGACAATGTTCCCTTCCGCAGCCGTTTCGGCAACATTGCCACCGTCTATGCCATGCGGTTTTTCTGCGGCATCCGTCTGTCTGACACCCAAACGGGACTAAGAGGTATCCCAATAGAATTTATGTCCCATCTGCTTAATGTCAGTGGTGAAAGGTTTGAGTTTGAAACCCATATGTTAATTGCAACCAGGGATTACGGTGTAAAAATAACCGAAGTTCCCATTTCCACAGTTTACATAAACAATAACTCCTCCTCACATTTCAGACCGCTTACAGATTCACTAAAAATCTACTCGATATTTCTTTATTTCATAGCTGCCTCCCTAATATCTTTTATTGTTGATATCGGCGTGTTTTCCCTGACTCTACCCCTGTTTTTTGGTCTTACCGGCGTTTATTATATCTGGTTTGCCACCGGTTTTGCCAGGGTTGTATCCTCGGCGGTAAATTACGCCATAAACCAGCGGCGGACATTTAAAAACAGAGCTAAAGTAAGGGACAGCATGCCGAAATATTTTACCCTCTGCCTTGTTCAGATGGCTGCATCCGCCGGTCTTGTATCTCTTTTCCATTCGGCTTTGGGCGGGAGCGAAACATTTATTAAAATAATCATCGACACTCTGCTGTTTTTCGTAAGCTTTCAGATTCAAAGGGCATGGGTGTTTAAAAAGAATAGCAAAGTTGATTAAATTTTTCGGAGGTTTGAATTTTGGACGCAATCAGTAAAATAACCCAAAAAAGCAGCGAAGGCATTGACACCGAAAATGCAGATATGCGGCGTTATATAAAGCTTTTATGCGGGTTCTGGCTTATAAGCGTTGTTGTTCGCTTTATTATCGCCCTAAGCACCAGTGTTACCCCATCCATAATGCCCGATGAATCCCTTTATTTTCAAATATCCGACTCTTTAGCCGGGCTGGGGCGGGTTTATTTCAGGGGACAGCCCATTAACTACACCTACATAACCTATCCGCTGCTGCTTGTCCCCCTCCATTGGCTTTCAAACAGCATTAACATTTTCCGGGCTATTCAGCTTGTAAACGCCATGATTATGAGCGCCGCCGTTTTCCCCGCCTTCTATCTCGGGCGGATGATTACAAAGAGCAACAAACGTGCTCTGGTAGTGGCATTGATAACCCTCCTTGCCCCCGACATGGCAATGATTAACCATATAATGACCGACGCCCTAGCCTACACCCTGATAATACTTACCCTTTACATTGCGGCAAAGGTTGTTGAAAGCAAAGAAAAAACCAAACACCCCTATATATTAGGCGGCCTTGCCTTTTTAGTCTATACCGTCAAGCCCGGATATATAGCCATTGGTATTGCGGTTGTGGCCTGCCTGTTATTTAATGCCTGGCTTGACCGTGACAAGGAAAGAATTATTCAGGCAATTAAGGTTGCCGGGACAATGGCAGTGCTTTACATAATATGGCGGCTTTTCTTAGGAATTGTTTTAAAAGTTGATTTTGAACTAGACAGCCTGTATCAAACCCAGACGGCGGCTTTGTCCTTTGAAACCATTAAGAAATTTTTTAGCGGTCTGTTATTATATGCCATATATATCCCCGTGGCATTTCTGCTTTTCCCCATAATTCTGCCTTTGGCAAATTACAAGCTTTTTTCCAAAAACACAAGAAGCATTCTTTCGATTGTTTACTTTTCACTGTTTTTCGTTATCCTCGGAGCAGTTTACATAATTTATGTTGATGAAATCGGCAGCAACCCCTATGCGTCCCGGATACACGCAAGATATGTGGCCGCATTCCTGCCTGTACTTGTAGCCTTCTGCATGGCACCGGAGCTGAAAAAAGCCAAATTCGGCACCTTTGCCGCAGTATCAACCCTGGGAGTGTTATCAGGTCTTTACCTGCTAAAGGATTATCCCATAAACTCCACCAGACAGTATCCCGTTGACGCAATGCTTTTATCCTATTACACCACCGACTCGGTGTATTTTAACGGCAAGCTGCTTGTCCCGATGTTTTGTATTCTTTTCTTTACCGCCATGGCTTATTATATCTACAAAAAAGGGCTGACTGTGGCTGCCACAAGGGTTTTGATAAGCGTCATTGCAGTGGTGTTTATAATAAACGGTATATTTGCCTACGACATGAACAAGCACAGCATGAGCCTTGAGTATGCAGCCGACGCAAAACAGGTGGTTAAAATGGTGGGTGGACGTAACGCCCTATTCGTTGCCGAGGACGGCGCGTATATGTGGCAGCCTGCTATTGCTTTAGACAATGCATCCCGCGGGGAAATTTATGTAGATGAATTAGATGACGCCGTTTCCAACACCTACGTTACCGGCAGCTTCGGTAATTTCGTTCCTAAAAACTATTGGATGGCGGTGTCCCAAAACAAAATTCCAAAACCCGATGCAATAATCGTTAACTATAACTTTTTTGATTCAAACGTGGTAAACCCCAACGCCAAAATCGAATACACCGACAACAAATATTATGCCGTAATAACACCCCCGGAAAACGGCCCGTGGCTCCATTCCTCCCTTTCGGGAACCAACCAAAACTGGGTGGTTAAGGGAAGCCGGCTTACGCTGTTTGACCCTGCTGTATTGTCCGGGGGGACGGTTGTGTTTTCAATCCAGGCCCGGGCAGGAGAGGGAACTTCGGTTTTAACCTGCTTCTGCGGTGAGAGCAAAATAGTATTCAACCTTGACACCGATTATGAGTGGTATAGCATTGAGGTGCCGAATTTTGACACAAATTCGCCCCTTTCGGTTTATTTTGAAAATACATCCGGCAATGTGTTTATTAAGACATATCTAATAGGAAATCGTTAAGCAATTATGAATCATAACTGTAAAACAGTATGAGATAAAAAAATATAAAGGAGGTTAATTATGTTCAAAAGCAAGAAACCCTCATCCTTGAAAGTCTTGCTTGCTCTGCTTCTGGTCATGGTAATGGTAAGCACCGTAGTGCTTGCCGGTTGCAGCAAGGTCGAACCACAGGGCGAAAAAGGCGCTCAGGGTGATAAAGGTGCTACAGGCGCAACAGGTGCCACCGGCGCTACCGGACCGCAGGGAACGGCAGGCGAAAAAGGCGACACCGGCGCAACCGGTCCTACCGGCCCGACAGGCCCCACCGGTGCTACCGGCGCAACTGGCGCTACCGGCGCTACAGGTGCAACCGGTCCCCAGGGTATTCAGGGACTTAAGGGTGCAACCGGCCCCACTGGAGCAACCGGTGCTACAGGCCCCGTCGGTCCCACCGGCGCAACAGGTGCAACCGGTCCTCAAGGTGAAGCAGGCCCCACCGGCGCTACCGGTCCTCAGGGCGAAGCAGGTCACACCGGAGCAACCGGTGCTACTGGCGTAACAGGTGCCACAGGTGCCACAGGCTACACCGGTCCCCAAGGTCCTGAAGGTGTTCAAGGGCCCGCAGGTCCTCAAGGCCCCGTAGGTCCCATCGGTCCCCAGGGTCCTGAAGGTCCCGCAGGTCCTGCAGGTCCTCAAGGTCCCACAGGTGCTACCGGTGCAACAGGTGAAACTGGTGCCACAGGTCCCCAGGGTCCCGCAGGCCCGGGCGGCGGAGCAATGCTTACCTATTCATCCGGCACTCCCATGACCATGACAACGGTTCTGGGTGGACTTATGAATACATCTGCGGTTATCGGTTACGGTCAGCATTTCTCGGGAGTATCTACTTTCGGCGGATCGATACCGGAAATTGATTTAATGAACGGTTATTATGTTACCACCTTAGCAAAAGACGGCACTATAACCTCAATATCTGCTAACTTTATGGTATCAAGCGATCAGGCTTTACTCTTGTCAAATGTTGCGATATTTGCCCAGGTATATATAGCCTATCCCGGAGAAGACATTTTCCATGTGGTTCCCGATGCATATACTATACTGTATCCTACCTTATCGGGAATAGTTAGTGTTGGAGAAACCATAAGTGGAACTACAACAGGACTTAGCATACCAGTGATTCAAGGCTCTAAACTGATTGTTGTTTTCTCAGCAGGAGTATTTAGTGGTCTTGATGCGGCGCTTACTATTACAGGCGTAGGCAGCGCAAGTGTATTAATCGATTAATTGTTAACCAATAATAAAACGCTGCGTTTTTACGCAGCGTTTTTGTTATGGATGTTACCTTAATTTTTCCACTTTGCTTTATGTAAATCATATAAAACGCAAAAAGACTTGCATTAAGTTTAAAAGCACCGTTAAGCGGCGCTTTTACTTTTGCCGGATATAAATTTGGTTGACATTTATTAAAACACATATATTATAAGAAATATAAAACACAGCAATTTTGGAAAAGCAAAACAATAAAATTCATGTAAAATATAATCACCGCGGTAAGATTGTAAAAGGAGGAGAAAATGGATATAGCAATATTAAAGGCCTTGGAGTTTATAGACAGGCATTTGTGCGACGAATTTTCCCTTGATGATATAGCCGGCATTGCAGGATATTCGTCATTCCATTTTGCCCGCAAACTCAAAGAGGAAACGGGAAAAACCGTTATGGACCATGTCAGGGAAAAACGTATTTTTGCGGCGGCGTGTGAGTTAAAGGCAGGAGCCAACGTCTGCGACACCGCAATGAAATACGGCTTTGACACCCATGCCGGTTTTACCAAAGCATTTACTTTAATTTACGGCTGCACTCCGGCAGAGTGCATTAAGTATGGTAGAAAATTCGATTTTAAAGGAGTAATTGATATGGAAAAATCCAAAATTGTTATTAGACCTGTTTGCAAAGACGATGTAAAAGATTTATGGGAAAACGTATACAGCGCCATGACACCCCGGCAGATAACCGAAGAAAAGGTTATGCCCGCCGTTGAACGGTTTGCCAAAAGTGAAGGGGTGGAGCTGGTGGCTCAGGTTGACGGCCGGGTGGTAATGTCGCTGCCTATGATAAAGCCCTTCTGCATTCCCCTTGGAGTGCTGTTTGACAACAACTTTGTCCTTACCGGAGGTTCTGAAGATGAAGTTATGGAAAAACCCCTTTGTGAAATGAAAAACCAGTGTAAAAAGCTGAACGTTTCAACCCTTATTACACCTCAGATGGAAGGGAGTAAAAACGCCGAAGCTTTTATGCATTTCGGCTTTACAGAGGCATTCAAGTCAAACGGATGGGTTTATCTTGCCCTTGCCGTTTAATATAAAATAGTATAAATCCATATGAAGGCGCCAAATACGGCGCCTTTTTTCCGCCGGCAGCCGGACAATAAATTATAAACTTAAATAAATCTTTGACTTTTTTATATTTTTATTGTAAAATATGAAAAATCCCATCAGGCACGTCAAAGGCCGTAAACGGCAGTTACCGTTAATCGCATCGAAAGGACAGCTACCGCATGAAAAAAATTCTACTGGCATTTTTGTGTATTACCATTTTTGCAGGTTTAGTCGCCTGCAGTTCCGGTTCTGCCGGTGAAAACACCTCGTCAGACGAGGAAAACGAGCTTTCCGACACCTCAAATTTATCACAGGATGAAACGTCACAGGAGATATCTGAAATGGAAAACCTTATTGCAAAAAAAGTCAAAAACAGCACATCCATCCGTTTTGCGTCGGTTTACGACAAAGCCGGCGACACCGGTGAGACGGTTTACGTTATGACTGTGCCCTATACCGATAAATATACCCTTAACTGCCCCAGAGCAAACGAAATCGAAATCTATGACAACAAAGGACAAAGCATAGGAAAGGGAAATAACTCTCTTACCGTGTCCCTTGAAAAGGATGATACAGTTTATCTTCGCATAGCAGCTGATGAAAACGCTTTCTTCCTGCTTGACATAACAAAAGAAATAAACAAGGTTGAACTGCCCTATGAGGTAATCGAAAACACCCCACTCTCGTCCTATCCCACCACCGGGGACAATGCAAAAAGCCCCCTAAAACCCGCAGAAGTTTCTTATACAAAGCGGTCGGACGGGAGAGGGATGTATATAAACTGCAATAATCCCGAAAAGCTTACCGAAATCAACCTTAACACCTGCCTTGCCTCCGACGACATAACCGACAGGGATGTCTTTTTCACCTTTGAGCACAACAACATGAATATTCCTTTTTATTACGGATACCGTGTAACCAACACCGGGGACAGCGACCTGTATGTTACCGTTAAAAACTTCGGCTTTCAACTTGACGGTGCCGGCACCTGGCTGGGTGAGGACGAGTGGACAAAGTTCTATAATATCCCGTTCAGGGTTGACATGACCGGCTATACCACTTCCCAGTTAAACAATTTTATTGCTTATGTAGGATTTTGCAATGCATATAATAGCGAAGACCGTCAGCCTATAACCTATGTCATTCCGGCAGGTCAGTCATTCTACGTTATGGGCGGCACCACCGACGATGCCTATGCCAATATAAACGTGTTTGGCAGCGCCAACAGAACCGTAAAGGGCGGCTGCTCCAACGGCGCCGTTATATTCTCCACCAACGGCAGCTCGGTCAAGGGCGAGTTTGTGGTTTACAACAATGTTGAAACTCTTAATGCAAATATCGAAACCTGCCCCCAGAACGGCTATGTGGGGGACGATACCTACGGCTCTCAGTATGTGGGTTATGACGACTGCCACGGTGTGGTGGACGCCTCCTTTACCTGGACATTCAACGATGCCACCCGATCCGGCCCCCTTCCCGTTAGCTATTATAACCCCTTCTACACCTCCAAACGCAACGGAGAACGGTATGAGGATATTTCATCTTCATTTACACCGCAAAGGTTTAGCAGGGCTTCATTCTGGACTACCCATATAAACCCCAACCATACCGAAACCGCTGTCGGCACCGACATGACCTTTTACAATACGGTGGACAGCGTTACAAAGGAAAAAATAATAATCGACTATAAGCACTTTGACGGCAAGGGCAAAAATGCCAATATAGGAAACTGGATGGTTGACTACATAGAAATTTTCACTCTGGTAAACCAGGGGGACAAGGATAGGGAATTTACCTACTCCATGACACACAGCGGTGTTATTTTAGCCTTTGTAAGGGATGATGCCGGCTTTGTTAGCGACACCTATTCGCCTTCATACTGCGTTAAGATTGCAAAATCCACCTACGGTGATGCCATAAGCCAGACCTTTGTCTATACCATTACAGTCCCTGCCCACAGCGTTGTCCGTTTTTCGGTAGACTACAACCTGTGCGCCAACTCCAACGGACATATCCGTCACGAAGCAAGGCTGGATTAAAATATCCGGTCTGAAACATTAATAAATGCAAAGCATATTTCGTCTTCCTTACGGCTTGGACAGAAATATGCTTTCTTTTATATCTTTTATCTTGGCATAAATCGACACCGAGTTTTATAAATTAATAAAAATAAACTTGTATTTTATTGACATATTTCAAAAAAACGGTATTATTTTATTGTGTTGTCAAAAAATCCAACGGGAGGTAAACATGAACTGGGATAATCTTGAACTGGGTTGGCAGGCTGCTTTTTTTAATGGCTGGGAAGCCTTTTGCCTTGGCACAATCCCCATTGGGGCAGCCATAATGAATGAAAATAACGAATAGGAGAACAAGCAGATAAATACGGTATAAAAATCGGGCTAAAATTTACATTGTTTATTTTGCGAAAATGATCATTATAAATTAAACTTTACACCGGGCTGCCGAAAAATGAGGCTTACTATGGCCGATTATAAAATATTCACTTTATACCTCCATTGCATCTAAATCATGAAAAACTAGTGGGCATATATTGCCGTGTGAGCACAAGCAGTGCTTATCAGTTAAAAAGTCTTACCGCCCAAGTTTCGGCGCTAACCAGATTGACAGTTGCTAATCCCAAATGGTTGTTGGTTGATGTATGTATTGACATTGCATCTAGCAAGACAGGTTCCTCTCGAAAAGAATTTGCCCGAACGCTGAAGGACTCATGCGAAAAAGCAAAAAATACAGTTTAAATAAGTAAATAATTAAGAAATTGAGATAGATCGCAATTCGATATTATTGTGAATAGGAGGACTTTCGATGATTGACTTTGAAACTAATGCAAGAACAGCTGGTGCTTATGTTTTGAATAATGGATATTTTGTATTTATGTTTGGATTTGGAACTAATCATAAAGACAATGAACTTGGAGTTGTTCGTTTTGGAGGGCATCTCGAAAAAGGTGAAACAGCAATTCAATGTGTGATTAGAGAAGTAAAAGAGGAATCCTCACTTGATATTGATTTCTATGACAACAAATATATTTACATAGAAAAAGATAATGGTAAAAGTTATGAAAAAATCAAAGGAAAAGAAGGCAATAATCCGATATTAGCTCTCAAACGGCAAGACAATAGTATATCCATAATGTATTTAGCGTATGGAAAAGGGAAATTAGTTCCCAGTATGGAAACACAGGGTATACTTTTGCTTCGTAAAGAAGACATTAATTTGATTTGTTCAAAAGATATAACCTTTAAAGAATATAAGAATAATGGTGGAAAATATATATTGGCTAATTCATTTCCGGATGATGCCATTTTAATACCGCATAATCAAATGCGTTTTTTGAACAAATTATTTACATTAGAGAGTGAATTAATGACTGACTATATAAGTTCATATACTCCATAGAACCCTAAGTTTAAGCATAATTTGAAGCTGTTTTATTTCGCAATATTCCTAAAAGGCTAATTTTGATAAGTAAAAGCGACAAAAACAGAAATAGCCTAATCAAAAATTAATTTTAAGTGGTCAGAATAGATGTTAAGCCAGCATAAGCACAGCATTTTACTGTATTTTTCAAATATGTGAAATCGCCTAAAAACTTAATGTTGAGACGCATACATTATTGTTAAAAACCAGATACCGCTTTTAGGTGAGTTTGAGTCAAACGGAGTTAAAATAGTAAAACGCCTTGAAAAAACCACATACCACAACACCGAGTTTGTCATTGAAGACATTGACGGCAGGTGGATATATTTCGGCTACAAGGAGTAGAAGTGATTTTTTATCGAAGGGATAAGGTAATGAAGGGCTTTGACAACATAAATTTCCACGGAGAATTCCGTAATTATCAGTCAAGGGTGCTTGACAATGCCGACAATTATTTAAAAGACGGAAAATTAAACATAGTGGCTCCGCCGGGAAGCGGCAAAACCGTCCTCGGTCTTGAACTTATTCGCAGACTGGGCGAACCTACGATTATATTATCTCCTACCACTGCCATTAAACATCAATGGGGCGAAAGGTTTAAGGAATATTTCCTTGATGATAAAAGCAGTTTTGATTTACTGTTTTCATTTGATCTTCACAATGTAAAGCTTATAAATTCCATAACCTATCAGGCGCTTTATACTTCCGTCGAAAAGGTATCCATAAGCGACGGCGATACCGATTTATCGGATATCGACCTTTTTGCCACTATCAATAAGTTCGGAATAAAAACCATCTGCCTTGACGAGGCACACCACCTTAAAAACGAATGGCAAAAGGCACTGGAGAAATTTATAACTGCCCTTAAAGATAAGGTTAACATAATATCATTCACCGCAACGCCGCCCTATGATGCGGAAGGTTCAGAATGGGAAAGGTATATTAATGTTTGCGGTGAAATTGACGAGGAAATTTTTATCCCCGAGCTGGTCAGCCATAAGAATCTCTGCCCCCATCAGGACTACATATATTTTAATTTCCCCACCGAAGCCGAAACGCAATCCTTTTTAAGACATAAAGAAAACGCTGTCAAAGCCGTTTGGGAAATTAGCAGGCTGGCGTTTATAAAGGACATTTGCGAAAAGGTAAATAGTGAAAACGACTATGAAACCCTGCTTTCGGCAGTAAATGAATATACCGCTTTGCTTGTGCTGTTTAGCCATTACGGGTTTGATGTAAACCGCAAGCATGTGCGTGAGCTTACCGGTAAGAAAAGCTTACCCGACTTTAATATGACCTTTGCCGAAACTGCGCTGCAGTTTATCCTTGACGGCAATCTGGCAGATGAAACGCATAAGGGCGAGATTATAAACATACTAAAGAAAAATTCGGTATATGATAAAAACCGTCCCACCCTTGTTTTAACCGAAAGGTTAAAACGGATGCTTATTTCCTCCGCAGGTAAGCTTGAAAGCATAAAGCAGATTGTTAAAAGCGAAATAAAAAACACGGGCAGCAGCCTTAGAATGCTTATTTTAACCGACTTTATAAAAAAAGAAACCCTCTCAATGGTTGCCACCGAACAAAATTTCAATACATTAAATATTATCAGCATTTTTGAAACCTTAAGAAGGGAAAATTACGGTATTAATATAGGCGTGTTATCCGGTTCGATTGCAATACTGCCTGAAACCGTTGATTTATCGCCTATAAAGTATAAAAGGGAAGCATTAGGAGACACGGGTTATTGTTATTTTTATTTGCCTTCATCAAGCCATCAGCTTGTGGCACATGCTGGCAGTTTATTCGAAAAAGGTGAAATTCAAATTCTTATAGGCACCAAGTCCCTTCTTGGGGAAGGTTGGGATTCTCCCGTGATAAATTCCCTCATTATTGCCAGCAATGTGGGCAGCTTTGTCCTTTCCAATCAAATGCGGGGGCGTGCCATCCGCACAGACAAAAATAATCCCGAAAAGACGGCAAATATATGGCATCTTGCCACGGTTGAGCCTGATTATATTTTTAAGGACAAACCGCTTGCCCAATTAACCAAATATTTAAGTCAAGATAACCAAGAGCTGGTTTCCTGCGATTTTGATATATTAAAACGCCGCTTTGACACCTTTATGGGCCCAAACTACACAACGGGAGATATTGTAAGCGGAATTGAAAGAATAACCGCTATTAAGCCGCCGTTTGATAAAAAAGGAATTGAAAAAATTAACAACAAAATGCTTTCATTGTCCTCTTATCGGCAGATAACAAACGAAAAATGGAACACGCTTGTAAACGGTAAATTTTTCACCGTAAGGGCTGAAGCAAAAATTCCGACACAAAAGCGTGTGCCGCCGTATGTCTTTGTGAATATGGGGGTGGTGTTGTTAGAGTTTCTTTTGCTATATGCGGTTTTTAAGTCTATGCTTGATGTGTTAATCAGCGGTAATATAGCTTGGGGTATAGGGCATATTGTTGTTTCGATCGGCATAACCGTTATGCTTTATAAGTCTGTCAGAAAGTTTATAATACTTATAAACCCCGCAGAATCAATTAAAGCCCTTGGCTCTGCCGTGTATAAGACGCTGGTGGACTGTGTATTTATTTCGCCGTCGGCAAAGGTTGAGGTGGAAAGCGATAAAAAGCAGTATGTTGTGTCCATGCAGCTTCGTAATGCATCTGTTCACGATCAAAATATATTCAACACCGCAATAACCGAAATGCTTTCCCCAATTGACAACCCGAAGTATATTTTAATCAAAAAGAGCATTTTCGGCCGTTACAATTACCGCCTTTCCTTTGCCTGTCCGTCGATTATTGCAAAAAGAAAGGAATATGCCGGCATTCTCGCCAAAAACTTAAGGTTTCCCAACGGACGTTTTGAGGTTGTTAATGTTCACAGGGAAAACGGGCGAAGGTTTATCCTAAAATGCCGTAAAAAGTCGTACATAAGCCTTAATCAAAGGTTGATTGAAAAGAGGTATAAGGTAACAGAATCATATAGCAATATATAAGCTGCTGAAAGTTGTTTTAGAGATAAATAATATCAACTGTAAAAACGGAGGAAAAGCAGTATGACCGACAAGGATTTTAACAAAATATATGACCTTTACATAAAATGCTTTCCCGAATATCCGGCAAAGAGAAAGTTGTTTTTTGATCT
The DNA here is from genome assembly GCA_050953105.1 of Eubacteriales bacterium. Taxonomy (GTDB): domain Bacteria; phylum Bacillota; class Clostridia; order Oscillospirales; family CAG-382; genus UBA1206. The sequence goes on from JBMNMA010000009.1 coordinate 102,833, forward strand.
GCTTGAGCTTGAAAAGGCGGTTATTATTCCGGCTTATGAAGGCGGCCGCCTTGCGGGGTATTCCATGATTCACGGTAACTCCATATCGCTTTTATGCGTGGACGAGGAGTATCGCCGCAAGGGAATAGGCAGCAGGCTGCTTGAAAAATCCGAGGAGCATATTTTTAACACCGGGGCGAATAAAATTATCCTTGGCAGGGGTAGCCGATATATCCTTCAAGGCGTCCCCGACGACAATTTTTCCGCCGTAGGCTTTTTCAAAAACAAAGGGTATACTGCCCAATGGACTTCGGTGAACATGTCCCTTGATCTTGCGGATTTCTCATTGAACAAGCTTGCGATTCCCCCCTGCCCGGCGGATGTGGTTTTCCGCTTTGCCAAGGAAGGTGAAAAAGAGGCTGTCCTTAAAGCAGTAGATGATGCCCAGGCAGGCTGGCATTGCATTTTCGAAAACTGCGCCGACCCGGTGTTTGTTGCCGAATGGGGTGGGGAAATAGCGGGTTTTGAGATTTTGTCCCCCCAAGGCGGCAGATTTGTACCTGCCGGCGAGACGGTCGGCTGCGTGGGGTGTGTGGGGGTTATTCACAAAGCCAGAAACAAAGGTATCGGTATGCAGATGGTGGCCCACGGCATAGAGTGGCTGAAAGCCAGGGGATGCACGTCAATAGAGCTACGCTATGTCCACCTTGTGGACTGGTATAAAAAGCTGGGGTTTAAGGTTATCCGCCATCAATGGATGGGTGAGAAAACAAGACCGTAAATAATATGTGGGTGTATGCATAGATAGGACCTGCTCATTGGGATTATGTGCCGAGCAAAACGCCGCTGCCAATATGATTACCCACGGGGAAAGATATTGTTAGATTATGATACACGAAAAACCGTCAAGTTAAAAGTGCTTGTCCCCTAATGATGGGGATAAGATGAATTTAATAAAACCGAAGGTGATATTGTGTCAGATTTGTATGAAAAGTTTGCTTACGATTACGACGAATTCGGGCCGATAGAGGATTATCTGGGGGCAGAAAAGGAATTTTTCGCAAAGCTTTTTACCGAACATGGCGTCAAAACTGTCCTTGACTGCGCCTGCGGAACAGGGCAGCATTTGCTTATGCTTGCAAAATCGGGGTTTGATGTTTGGGGTTCGGACTATTCAAAGTCAATGCTTGAGGTGGCCGGGGAAAATCTGAAAAAGAATGGTTTAGACATTCCGTTATGTCAATGCGATTTCAGATATCTTGAAAGCCGGTTTGATAAAACCTTTGATGCTGTTGTCTGCCTTACAAACTCCCTGCCACACCTGCACACAGACGAGGATCTGCTTACGGCGCTTTATTCAATGAAAAACAGGCTTAACAAAAACGGTCTGCTGGTGCTGACCTCCGGCACAACACACTACACCCTCACCCTGCCCCCCATTGAGGTGGTGGTCAACCGTCCCGACTTTTCAAGGGTTTTTGTTAAGGAAAGCGACGGATATTATCAGACCATTCATGTTTTGGATTTGTTCCACAGTAATACCCGGCTTGAATCCAATCAATACGATATTATCTACCGTATTTTATACGACAATGATTACAAACAGCTGCTTACTGATACGGGTTTTTCTGATATCCGTCTGTACGGGGATTATAAGATGAATCCATACAACAGGCAAAGTATGCGGATTATTGTGGTTGCCAAGGCTTAAATTTATCAATAAAAAACACTCTGCAAAAGCTTTTTGCAGAGTGTTTATAAATTTATTTAAGCTTATTTATAGGTGATTTAAGGTTTTCAATCTCGTCTTTTGACAGCTTTTCGGAAAAATGTAAAAAAATACAGCTTAACTCGGTTAAGAAGCTTCATATAAAGAGGGTATCTAACTTTTGATATCTTTCCGAAAAAACCACCGCATCTAACGGACTGAATATATAAGCATCAAATCCAAAAAAGTAAAAGTAATGCGAAAAAAGCATAAAAACAACCGCCGGGTGTTATCCCGGCGGTTTGGTTTTATATTAAGCTCATTGGGCAGTCGACAATGCACCTTTCCGCAACGGTGGGGCGGCGTTTTAACACCTTGTCGGTGGTTTTAAGGGCGGCGGCAAGATTGTCGGGGGTGATTTTGTCCGGCAGGGGAACGTTGGTTTTCGAACCGGTGTAAGCGTGGCCTTCCTCCCCGGAAAGGGCAAACTTCTTGGCCCATTCGCACCTTGAGGTTTCGGCGGGAATCCACTCGTAACTTCTGCCGTTAAGGGTAATCGAAACAGTTCTTTCGGTACTCAAGGCACAGGCCGGGCAGGAGTCTATGCATGTATTGCAGCCTTGGCAGGATATTTCGGGAATTTCATCTTCCGAACATACGCCATCAAGGTCGGCGTCGGTGATAATTGCCATAAACCGCTGGGAAAAACCGTGCTTTTTGGTATAGCACACCCCGTTTTTAGCCAGTGCGCCAAGACCGGCCTCCACTGCCTCAAGGGAGTTGCATATCGCATCGTTAACAAAGCCCCTGGGGGAGTTTACGTCACCGCCGATACCGGTAAGGTCGGGGACATACACGGCACGATAGCCGTTCTGGTGGAGCCAGCGGGTAAGGCGAATAGCTGACATTTCAAGCTGGTTGACCACCTCATAGGTGGCAAACACATAGGGGCCCACCGCCTCGGCGGGAGGTTTGAGAGCAAGGCGGCCTACCGCTTTGGGGAAGGGAAGACCGAAAATTATAACATTTTTCGCTCCCTTTAGATAATCGCCGGGCTTTCTGATTTCCCGCTTTCCTTCGGCAACCACCGGATCATAGGCGGTAAAGGGGATGTTTTTGTCAAGCACCTTAAATATTTTTTCTCCGCCCTTTATGGGTTTTAGCTTGTCAGCAAGGGTATCAAGTCGGCTTGCCGGAATAATGGAAAACATATCGGAATTTTCTTTTTTAATTTTGTCAACCAGGTTTTCGGTTAAGGAACGGCGGGGGTTAATAAAGGGTTTATCAAGCCCGTCATATCTGGCAAAGCTAAAATCGGCGGATGTAAGAACCACACCATAAGAGGCATATTCGCCGTCTTTAAGCATAAACCCTCCCCAGGGCAGCTCATCACAGTTGTCGGGGACATCAAAGCCTGCCGCTTTGGCATAGCCGGGAGCGGCCTGACGGGCGGTCTTGAAGCCGTAGAAATTAAGGGCGTCAAACCCCTTATCCTCCAGCAGACGGCAGATGTCAAGCTCGGTAAACTCGGTAAGCCTACCCATTTTGTCAGAAAGGGAGTTTGCGGCTCTGCCGGCACCCTTTATATCGCCATGGCTTTGTAAAAGCTTATCTGCGTTGCCGTTAAAATCCTTGCGATTGTATATTGCAAACACTATTGCCGATTTTGCATGGGGGAAGTGGGTATAAACCTCGGCATCCGCCTCTTTCAGTGCCTTTTCGTCAAGAAAAACTACTTCTGATATGCCGTGGTTTCTTGCGGCGTTTACCACGTCGTCATACAGACGGCGGTGAACCGGCAGGTCGGAGGGGTTGTAATGGCGCTTTCTTATGTAGGTTGATGTATAGTCCCCGCCGTCAATACGCAACGCCTTCGGCAGGCAGTATTTCTGGCAGCACCCCATCTCACCGTCACGGTAGCCGTATTTCTCGCTGGTTTGAATAAGCACCTCCTCGGTTACTTCCTCGGGTATAGGCAGGTCAAGGTCAAGATTGAAATGCTCACCCCAGGCACACCGCCACAGATTTTTGTCAGCCATTTTGTATTTAACGCTGTCGGTTATAACCAGTTCCTTTACTCCGTGGCATTCCTTGCGGTAGGCGTCGGTAGGACAGTGGCGGATACATTGACCGCACATATCGCAAAGCTTGGTTTCGGTGTATAAGGGTGATTCGTCAAGGGGAGCGTCTGTGATAATTGAAATAAACCTGTTCCAGGAACCGTATTCGGGGGTGAGGGACAGACCGTTCCACCCCACCTGGGACAATCCGGCGCACACCGCCGCATAGATATGAGACATATCCGGGGCGAAATTAGCGGTCAGTTCCTTGTAACCCCGGTAACGCCAGATGTTGGAGGAGGCTATGGGCACCGCATTGTAGCCAAGGGATTCGATAAAATTGCCCATTCTGAAAGCTATCTGGTCAAGCTTTTCGTTCATGACATACTGAATTCTGTAAGGGCCGTGGTCCTGGGGATGAACTTCGCCTCCAAGCTGCATAGCTGCATCCGGATGATGAATGGCGCACACAATAACGCTTTTGGCAGTGGGCATTATGCCGATTGGTGACATTTTAATGGGAGCGTTCTTAAATCTCTCCATTCCCGAAATTCCCACAAGATCCGCACCGTTATCGTAGGCAAATTTTTTAATTTCCTCGGTTAAATAGCTGTTCATGTTATTCGCCCCTTATTTTATATGTAAATTTTGTTCGATTTCTTTAGCCGCTTTGCGAAGCTTGGCAAACAGCCTTTCCCCAAACTCCTCGCTGTGTCGGTAGGCAGGGAAGTAGGCGCCAAGGGATGCGATAAGGGTGTTTCCTTTATATATACCGACGGCGGCGTCGGACACCTCGGGATAGGCATTTAACATAATGCCGCCGGTGGAACGGATTTCGTTAATCTTGTCGAAAAACTCGCTTTCCGAATTGTAAAAGCCGGGGAGGGAGTGTTGGACAAGCTTTTTAATATAATCGTCCGGCTTTGCCGAAAGAAGGACAAGCCCCGTTGGGGTGGTAAGCAGTTTGTCGTTATCAAGATAGGATTTACCCACCTGAATAACACCCTTTGCCGATTCCGAAAACAGAACCCTTTTCCTGCCGTCTCTTAGCACCGCAAGCACCGTGGAAACATCAAGGTCGTTTGACAGGTCGTTCATCGGCCCGGAGGAGACTCTTATTAATTCCTCGTCCTCAGGGGGTTCTCTGTCTACAAGGCGGTAGGCGGCGCCGCCCAGACGGTATCCTTTCTTTTCAAAACGGGTAACATAACCTCTTTCGGTCATTGTCTTTAAAATATTAGCGCAGGTGGTGGTTTTTTCACCTATGGCCGACGCCAGCTCGGAAAGGGGGACAGTTCTGTCCCCGGCAGATGACAGGTATTCCAACAGGTCAAAAGCCTTGTGAAGCGACTTAATCATTCAACCAACTCCATCATTATTGAATTAAACTATATTAATATTGATTACAACCGCATTATAGCACTCGTTCCATAGTTTGTCAAGAATTTTGCAATAAAAAGCAATGCTTTATTTTTATATTTTTTGGCTTAAAAATCCAAACATTTTCTTGTATCTTAAAAAGTGGAATGATATAATAAATCATTAAAATATCCAAAAGAAAAGAGGTGCCGGTATGAACCTTTACGACAAAGTCAGCACGGGGCTTGAGGGGTTTGACAATGTTATCGACCATCTGCGGTTTGGCGACAACGTGGTGTGGCAGGTGGATTCGGTGGAAAGCTATAAAAAAATGGCCGAATATTTTATTTCCTCCGCCAAAGCCCGGAACATGCCCCTTGTTTATATCCGCTTTGCAAGCCATATACCCATTGTTGAAAACGAAAACGGCATAAAAATATACAATGTTGATCCGCGAAAGGGCTTTGAAGGCTTTGCCGTTGAGGTACATAACATAATAAAAAACGAGGGTTATCGGGTGTTTTACATCTTCGACTGCCTTACCGACCTTTTGGAATACTGGCATTCCGACCTTATGACCGGCAACTTTTTCAAGGCCACCTGCCCCTATCTTTACGAGCTTGACACGGTGGCCTACTTTGCCATAATGCGAAACTGCCACACCTACAACACCATTGCGGGTATACGGGAAACAACCCAGTTACTTTTGGATTTGTATCAGATAAAGGATAAAACCTACATCCATCCCTTAAAGGTTTGGCAGCGGTATTCCCCCACCATGTTTTTCCCCCACCTTATCCAGGAGCAGGAGGCGGTGTGTATAACGTCGTCACTGGATGCGTCGGAGCTGTTTAATTCAATAAGCCGAGGTGAAATGCGCCTTGACTACTGGAACACCATATTCAACGACGCAAAAAAGGTTCTTGACCAAAGTCCCGAAGTCCAGCAGGTAACCAAGCGGCAGCTTATGACAATGCTTATCGGCAGCGATTCAAGAATGTTTAAGCTGTGCGATAAATATTTTACCTTAAAAGACATACTATCCATTGCCGCAAGGGAGATAGGCACCGGATTTATCGGCGGTAAAAGCGTGGGTATGCTTTTGGCAAGGAAAATCCTTGAAATTGAGGGGGGATTTTCAAATTACCTTGAACCCCACGATTCGTTTTATATCGGTGCAGACGTGTTTTACACGTATATTGTCCAAAACGGATGGTGGAAGCTTCGCACCAGGCAAAAAACCCAGGAAGGCTATTACAAATACGCTGCCGAACTTAGGGAAAAGCTGCTTGAAGGCAGCTTTCCTAAGGATATTCAGGAGCAATTTGTGCTTATGCTGGAATATTTCGGCCAGTCCCCCATAATTGTCCGGTCAAGCTCGCTGCTTGAGGATAACTTCGGCAACGCCTTTGCAGGGAAGTATGAAAGCGTTTTTTGCGTCAATCAGGGCACCCCCAAAGAAAGGTATGAGGCCTTTGAAAAGGCCGTCCGGCTTGTATATGCCTCAGCCATGAACGAGGATGCGCTAAACTACCGCATGAACCGGGGACTTGCATGGCAGGACGAGCAGATGGCAATTTTGGTTCAGCGTGTGTCGGGGGACCGGCACGGCAACTACTTTTTCCCCCATATCGCCGGGGTGGGAAATTCGGTTAACCTGTATGTATGGGACGGATCAATAGATATGAATGCCGGAATGCTCCGGCTTGTGGTGGGCCTTGGCACAAGGGCGGTTGACAGGGTGGACGGGGATTATGTTAAAATCGTAAGCCTTGACAACCCCCACAGGGTTCCCCCGGTTAACTTTGAGGATGCCAAGAAATTTTCCCAGCACCGCCTTGACCTTTTGTCATTTGAAAGAAACACCCTTGAAAGCCGGGATATTGACGAGGTTTTAACCTACCCGTTAAACACCGACAAAAAGCTGTTTGTAAGTCCCGACTATGCCACCAAAAGCCGTATGAGGGAGTTAGGTTATGCAACTCCGGCCATGCCCTATATTACCGACTTTAAAAAGCTGCTTGCCGACACCGATTTTGCGGCAAAAATGAAAGAAATGCTTGCCGTTTTGACAAAAGCCTACGATTACCCGGTGGATATTGAGTTTACCGCCAACTTTAATAAATTAAACGGCTATAAAATAAACCTCCTCCAATGCCGGCCATTACAGACAAAAGGCCTGGGCAGGACGGTAAAGATACCGGAGATTAAAGATAAAAACGACTGCTTTTTCTTTGGCAAAGGCAACTTTATGGGGGGAAGTGTCCGGCTGCCGGTGGATTACGTTATATTCATTGACGCCGGCGGATATTTAAGCCTTAGCGAACAGGAAAAATACGAGGTTGCCCGTAAAATCGGCTTAATTAACACCCAAATGAAGGGCAAAAACGCTATGCTTATAGGCCCCGGACGGTGGGGTTCCACCACGCCGTCATTAGGGGTTCCGGTTCATTTTTCGGAAATTTTTAATATAAAAGTGCTTTGCGAATATTCCTCCCAAAGCCAAGGCTTTATGCCAGAACTGTCCTACGGCAGCCATTTTTTCCAAGACATTGTGGAATCGGGAATATTCTATGTGGCAATATTTGACGGATATAAAGATGTTGTTTTCAATCCATCCCGTGTTACCGACAGGGAAAATATGCTGCCGTCAATTATCCCCGGCAGCGAAAAGTATTCGGGTGTCATCCATGTTTCCCAAACACCGGGAATGGAAATTTATTCGGACATTGTAACGCAAAAGCTACTGTGTAAATAAAAAATCCGCACAAAAGTGCGGATAAATAAATCAGGCATATTTACTCGTTTAAGGTGCCGTGATATAATATTGAGAGAAGATTATACCACCTGAAAAATGTAAAACTTAAGATAATCGGTTTCGGGAACGTTCCACAGTATGGGGTGGTCGGGTGCCTGCTGGCGGGCTTCTATCTGCCTTAAATTAACGGCAGCGTCTCTTGCCGCATCACAAAGCATTTTTCTAAAAAGCTCGTCGTCCATAAAATGGCTGCAGCTGCAGGTGGCAAGATATCCTCCCCTGGGGAGCAGCTTCATGGCTTTAAGGTTGATTTCCTTATATCCCCTTGCCGCCGATTTAACCGTCTTGCGGGACTTGGTAAATGCCGGCGGGTCGAGGATTATAAAATCATAATCACTCTTTTTTTCCTCTTCCAACCGTGTAAGCAGGTCAAATACATCGGTGCAGATAAACTCCATTTTGTCCTCAAGACCGTTGCGGATTGCGTTTTCCCTTGCCATATCAATTGCGGATTGGGAAATGTCAACGCAGGTTACCTGCTTTGCACCGCCTAATGAAGCGTTAAGACCGAAAGAGCCGGTATGGGTAAAGCAGTCAAGCACTTTTTTGCCGTTTGCAATTTTTCCCACCGCCGCCCGGTTATATTTCTGGTCAAGGAAAAACCCGGTTTTTTGCCCGTTTTCCACGTCAACCAAATATTTTATACCGTTTTCGCATATTTCGGTAACAGCCGATTCGGGGGCAGGCATATCGTCAAGTTTATACCATCCCTTGTATTCGGGCAGCCCCTCCAGGGTGCGCAAAGCAAGGTCGTTTCGCTCATAAATGCCGGAAACTATCCTCACCATAAACCGAAAGCACTTCAATTAATGCCCGGTAAACCATATCTTTAACCATTTCCATTCCCAGGCAGGCTATCTGGACAGATAAAATTTTACCGTAGCGGTCAACGGTTAGTCCCGGCATAAAGTCGGCTTCACCGTGGACAAGCCGGCAGCAGGAAAAATCGTTCCCCCGCATTACCGTCTTGCGGTAGCACACGGCATACTCCACCCGGCGGCGCCAGAAACGGTAGTCAAAAACGTCATTGGCGTTTCGGGAAAAAATTCTAACTGTGATTTTGCTTAAAATGTTGTAAAATCCCGTCCCCATAAAGGCGTTGCCGGCGAAAACGTCAACCGGCATGCCGTTTTCAATATTCCCTTCGGTTTTAACAATTTCATCGCCGTAAACCCAGGGGTGGCCGTTTCGCACGCTTCTTTCCGCCTTGGATGTAATATATATTTTAGGATAATGCCGTTCCTGTTTCATGTTTTTTGCCTTTCTAACAACTGAATTTAATTTATTTTAGCATAAATTTGTGTCAATTACAACATACCAAAATAAAACCTTACGGAGGAATAACAATGCACGAAGTTTATGAGTTTATAAAAAGCTGCGGCACCTATTATCTTGCCACCGTTGACGGGGACGAGCCGAGAGTGCGCCCCTTTGGGACGGTGGATATTTTTGAAAACAAACTGTATATCCAAACCGGCAAGGTTAAAAATGTGTCAAAGCAGCTTGAAAAAAATCCCAAGGCCGAGATCTGCGCCTGTATGGGGGATAAATGGCTAAGGCTTACCGGCATTCTTGTCTGTGACGACCGGGTAGAGGCAAAAACCCATATGCTTGACAATTATCCTGAGCTGAAACATATGTATTCACCTTATGACGACAATACTGAGGTGTTATACTTCAAGGACGCCACTGCCGTCTTTTACTCCTTTACCGCCGAGCCGAAGGTTATTAAATTTTAATAGGGAGGGATATTTACGGGAAACCTTACAAAACTCCCAAATATAGGGGACAGGCTTGAAAAGCAGTTAAATGAAATAGGAATTACCACCGAAGATGAACTTCGTCATACCGGCAGCAGACAGGCATGGCTTAAGATACTTCAAAACGATCCTTCCGCCTGCTATATGCGCCTTTGTTCCCTGGAGGGGGCAATACAGGGGGTGCGCTGGCATTATCTTGATGACGAAACAAAGAAATCTCTTAAGGAATTTTACGCAAAAGCCAAAGGCAAGGAATAAGAAAACATGAGAAAAACGCTGTCAGACGTTGCGGCATATCTCAAGTCAACTCTTGTGCCGCAAACTTATGAGGAATATGAAATTCATCCCGACTACACAGAGTATGAGGTTTTGTATCTTAAGAAAAAGTAACAAAAACAGCTTTACGCTTTTGGGCGTAAAGCTGTTTCTTATTAGGTTTATTTTTAACAGCACCGGGTTTTTGTTTTGCAATCAACAGCATGTTTAGAAATGCTGAAACGGTTGCAAGGAAGTTTGTCGGGTATCTGATAAAATCTTCACCCTTAATGCCCCGCAATATCTTGCTTTGGCAGCACCCGGTTTATAAAAATATCGGCTATTTCCGGGTCGAACTGGGTGCCTTTGTTTCGAATAATTTCCTCAACCGCCTCGGTGTGAGACATAGCTTTGCGGTAGGCACGGTCTTTGGTCATAGCGTCGTATGCGTCAACCACCGAAACTATCCTTGAAATTAGCGGAATATCAGACCTAGACAGTCCGAGAGGATAACCGCACCCGTTCCAATACTCGTGGTGGCACAAAATATATTCGGCAATATGGCTTAAACCTGAGGTTGAGTTACAAATGCGGTATCCCACCTCTGGGTGCTTTTTAATTTCCCGCAATTCTTCGTCGGTCAGCTTATCTGTTTTTGTTAGAATATTTTTGTCTATGCTTATTTTACCTATATCATGGAGCATTGCTACAAGCTCTAATTCGTCAAGCTGGTTTTCGGTTAGCCCCATTTCCTCGCCTAAAGCGCGGGAAAGCTTAACCAGCCGTTCAGCATGTTCCTCGGTTTCGTTGGACTTTTCAAACATGGTTGTTTTAATGTATGTCAAATAATCGTTACGAAGGCTCTTTTGCCCGAGCAGCTTCCTCCGATACATCAAATCCTCCGCAAGCAGGAGTATTTTGTCAAGGGATTCTTCCGGATAAAGTTTTGTGGCATAACCCAAGGCTATGTCTAAATAAATTTCGTTGTTTTCGTCCTCACGCTTTTGGTTGCACTGTTCTCTTATTTTGTCTGCAATCTCCTTTGCCGTATTGCTGTCGGCCTTTGGCAAAAGAATTGAAAACTCGTCGCCCCCCGTACGGGCTACAATATCCTCCTTACGGACGCATTTTTGCAATATGCCGGCAATAATTTCAAGCACCTTGTCCCCTTTAACGTGGCCGAAGGCGTCGTTTATCATCTTCATTCCGTTTACATCGCCGATAATAACCGAAAGTGGGAGGTTTTCAGGTTTGTCAAGGGTATCCTTAACCTCGTCAAAATAAGTGCGGTTGAACAGTCCCGTCATATTGTCGTGATAGCTGACGTATCTTATTTTTTCCTCCCGCTCCTTATGGACAGTTATGTCCCGGCTTATGCCTATAAGACCTATTAATTTCCCCTCATTATCGAAATAGGGTGTTTTAAGTATTTCAAGGTAAATACTATTACCATCAGGAGAATTTACTTTAAATTCAGTTTTACTTAAACTTCCTGTTTCAAGCACTTCCCAGTCCATGGTAATAAAAAGAGCCGACAGCGTTTCGGGAAAAATGTCGGTATCTATTTTGCCTATAATTTCATCTTCGGATTTTCCTACAAAGTTTTTAAAAGCCTGATTGCACCCCATATAAGCGCCGTTAATGTCCTTGTAAAAAATCAAGTCGGGCACAGAGTCGATAAGCGATTTTAGCAATGCCTGTTTATGTGAATATTCCTGATACAGGCTTTTATACATTTCGTTTGTTTTTATCAATTCATCATTTAATTTAATTAACTCCTTATTACCCTTGAAGATTTTTTTCATAGCAGGGTATGTAAGGCTGTAAAACAAGGTAGCGGTTATAGCCACATATATAAGTCCCTTGATTATTGAATACAAATAGGCTTTTGAGTTGCCGGGGAAGGTAAAATGAAGAAACTGGTCAGAAAATACAATCCAGGCGCAGCCAAAAACCAGATATATAACGGTAATTAATAAGGTTTTTTTCATTGCCTCGCGGTTTTTCATATATTGTCCCCCTTTTACCTATGACATTATCAACTGTTTGTTGCTATTTTTTAGCATTTTATCACATTAAAGCAAAAAAAGCAACATATTTACAAATAAATATTATGAAATTGTTAATACATATTTTTGACCTTTTGGTTACAATGTTTTATCCTTGATTTTGAAAATAGTTATGGTATAATACATTACTAATAGTTTTTTGTAAACGGAGGATATTATGAGGTTTAAAACAGCCTTGATCAAATTTGTTTCGCTGTTCCTTGCGGTGGTTTCGATTGTCCCGGTTGCGGCATTTGCCGACGACGGCGGTCAAAACAACCAGCGGGAATTTTTTATTGATGCCATCAACGCCACCCGGTGGGACAACACATCGGTGATATATACGGGTATTCCAACCACCGGCCAGAACCAATACGGACACAACGTGGTGGTTGATAAAAACGGTAAGGTTACCGACATTATTCCCGGCGGGGATATAAAGGGTAAGGATCTTGCCGTCCCCGAAGGGGGGATGGTGGTATCCGCCACCGGTCAGAAAGCCACATGGCTTAACGACAATATCAAATTGGGGGACTATATTTCCTACGACCCCATATCTTCCCGTATTCTTGTATCGTCAAACGGTGAATTTGCCTACGGCTTTTCGGTTACCCATACGGTAACCGGCTTTAACCAGCCAAGGTATTCCAATACCTTTATAATATACAACAAGCCCGGCACCACCCAGACAAACGGCTACGGTTATGAGGCGGTGGTGGACAAGAACGGCATTGTTATACAAGCAGGCGGGAACAATAACACCGTCCCGGAAGGTGGCTTTGTTGTATCCGCCATTGAACAGGCAGATCGCAGCTTCTTAAAAATGTACGGCATTTTAGGGGCAAGGATAACAATTTCCGCAGATAAAAAGTCAATAACCATTGATTACGACACCCCCAATTTTAAAACCACCTTATCTTTAATGCTGTCGTCAGTTCAGGCGGACCTTGACAAGGCAAAAGAAGAATACAAGCTTGTTTTTTACAACACCATTCAGGAAGAAATCGACAGGATTAACGGCGAAATAAACACTCTCCGCCCCACCTATACCGACAGAAATCAACTATATAATAAGCTTATCGACCTAAGCTTCAAAATCGTCGAGCATTATCCGTCAGAGGTGCGCTCGGTCTGGCATGAATCGGTGGAAAAAAACCAGGCTGAAGTAGCGAAGGTTGTTAAGACTCTTAAGGAACTTAATATAAATCAGCTTTGCCTTGGAATAGGCAACGGCCAAAACGCCCTTTTCCCCATGCCCGACTACCTTCCCTTCAAGCAGAAGACCACATTAAGGGGAAAAGACATACTCCAATACTATGTGGACGAATGCAAATCGGCCGGTATTGAGCTTATCATAACCGTTCCGGTGTATGTCAACGGTCTTGGATTTAACACATCAAAGAAAGAATGGATAATTGCCTCTAACTCCACCGGTGGCAATAATGAAACCGGCTCATTTTTCAACCCCGCTCACCCCGAATATAAGGCATATTTCCTTGAATATATCGCCTATATCTATAAAGCCTACGACATAGACGGCTTACAGCTTGACTATATAAGATACCCAGAATCCGCCAACGGTTTAGATTATGGTTATGACAGTATAACCGAGGAGTTATTCATTAAAGCCTACCCCGAGCTTGAGGAAGGTATTTTGGCCGATATCGCCCAAAAGACCACATCCCACCCCAGGTGGAACGACTGGATTGAGTTTAAAGCCTCAATTATTACCGATATGGTTAAAAGCGTAAGGGAGCTTACCGACGAATTAAGACCTGATATTTACCTTTCCGCAGCGGTTGCAAGCGCAACGGCACTTTATTTGTATTGCCAGGATACCGCCGGCTGGATGGAGGCCGGTCTCCTTGACGCCATTTACCCCATGACCTACGGTGAGGGGGTTATACAGGGCCGAATCGGCGAATTTTCAGGCTACACCGGTGATAACGCCTATCTCTACATGGGCAGCGGGACTTACTTGGATTTATCGGATAAGGAAACCCACAATCAGGTTCTTGTGTCAAGATACAATGCCGACGGAATAGCCTTTTTCGAATATAATGCCTATGTTTCCCACGGAACCGGGGAATTTATGAAAAAATATGCCTATTATAATTCCGCTTACTCGCCCACTCTTAATGCCGGACAGGCCGCAAGCGCACTTTTAGAGTTTATCGAAAAACGGTTAAATGATGTCATTATTCCTCTGGGCGGACTTGACGAAGAAAAAGCAGAGGAAGTAAAGCATCTGCTCATCAGCATTAATGATGCTGATACAGCAGCCAAAACTGCAGAACAGATACGAAAAATTGTCGCCGGGGAAAAGGCTGAACAGGTAATAAACGAAGACCTTGACAGGCTAATTAAGATTTTTAACCTGTCAAAGGACACCGAAAAGCAGGAATATTTAGAGAAAAAGAATAACGATGAGTCAAGCCTGGAGGAATCGGAAGAAGAATCCGCCGCCGAAAGCTCAATCGACGGAACAACGGAAGAAACTTCTAAAAACAACGAAAAGGCAGATAAATCAAAAGCTTTGCTTTATATTATCGCAGGCGTCATCGCCGCCGGTCTTATTGCCGCCGCTGTGATATTTATTATTCGTAAAAACAAGGCGTAATAGATGAAGTATGAAAACACCGTCCATGCAATCTTTATCGAAAGGGTAAACCGGTTTATAGGATTGGTGAATTTAAAGGGTGAAATCGTTACCACCCATATAAAAAACACAGGCCGGTGCAAGGAGCTGCTTATTCCAGGCGTGGAAGTGGTTTTGGCAAAGTCCCCCAATCCGGCAAGAAAAACCCTGTATGACCTTGTTGCCGTTTACAAAACCGGACTCGGCTGGGTTAATATCGACAGCATGGCCCCCAATGCGGCAGTTTTCGAATGGCTTTCTGGCCCAAAATCCCTGTTTAAGGGAATAACAAGGTTGAAACCAGAATACACCCACGGTTCTTCCCGTACGGATTTTTACCTTGAATGCGGTGAAAGAAAAATATTAATCGAGGTAAAGGGCTGCACCCTTGAGGTGGACAAAATGGGGTATTTTCCCGATGCCCCAACCAGCCGTGGGGTAAAGCATTTACACGACCTTGCCGCCGCAGCAGGGGAAGGGTATGAGTGTTATATTGCCTTTGTTATTCAAATGCCGCACATAAAAAAGGTTTTGCCCAACATTAAAACCCATCCAATGTTCGGTGTCGCCCTTGATGAGGCGGTAAAAGCCGGAGTAAAGGTTCTTTATCTCCCCTGCGAAGTTTCGCCAAATGAACTTGTAATAAGCGAAGCAATTTTAGATTCTTAGTTTACAAAATAAAATGACCGCTTGCAGGCGGTCATTTTTTTGCTTTTATAAAACAACTCTTAAGGCGAAAAAGCCGTCTTTATACATAAACTGGCAGTTGCCCCCAAGCTTTTCGGCTATGTATTTAATGCTCCGGGTGCCGTAGCCGTGGCCGGCTTTGCTTGAAAGGGGAATCCCGTCATCCATTACCACGTTGTCGTCACAGGGATTTTTAATTGACAACAGCAGCTTACCGTCCTTCATGTAAAGGTCAAGGGAAATATGCCGCAGTGTATCATCCAGAATGCTTACCGCACGGATGGCGTTTTCAAGGCCGTTGGACAAAATTGAGGTAATGTCGGTGTCGGAAAAGGGTAGCTTTTCCGGAATATCGATATTATGGTCAAGTTTAATGGAGTTATTTATTATTTCGTTATTATAGGACGAAATAATCATGTTAACAATTTCGTTTTCGCAATATTTCTTGGTGGCGGTTTTGTCGGTGGCGGTAATTATTTCTTTAATATAGCTTTTCGCCTTGTCGGTGTCCCCCTGCTCGATAAAAGATACAATATTAGCCATAAAGTGACGCATATCGTGACGGATTATGGAAATGGCATATTCAGAACGCTTTATCGCCTCAATCTCTTTTTCCGACTGGGTGCGTTTTAGCTCCACAAGCCGCTTTTGCTGCTCGGCTTCGCATTTTTCTTCGTATTCCTTAAAATACATTATGCTGAAAAACAGATAGGCGATACATAACACAAAGGGTAAAAATTCATAGGCAGCCTCGGAGCCGTTATACAGCAAATCTGTGTAAACGGTGGCGGTATAATCGAACAGATAATATGCACACGGCAGGATACCGAAAATAAGCACCGTTTTGGTGGGCTTGGTCAATATAACTCCAATAGAGGCGGCAAAGTAGCGGATGATTATTATCCCCAGCGCCACGGTTACCACCGAGCGGAAAGCGTAGGATATCCAAAGCTCGCCGGTGTGAAGCTCCACCAGCAGGCTTAGCCACTTGCTTAACTGGCAGCAAAGGTAAGCCGAAAACACCGCAAAAAAGGCAGATAGAATATTTCGTTTAAAACATAGGGTAAAAAGCAGCACCGATGGCAGGTGGGTTATAAAGGGATACAGCCATATGGCAAAATCCAGTCCGTTATGTATGTAAACCGTAACCTGAACGCCGTTTATAACAACGCAAAAGGCAAGGAGTATAATAATATTCCTTTTGTTAAAATCGATACTTAAAATTGCGGCGGAAAGAAGCACCCCGAAAAGCAGCAGGGTGGTGTTGTTTAGCATTCCGAAAATAATTTGAGCCACAATAACCTCCTTTAATCCCGAAACATAGCCGCAAAATAAGCGTCTTTGAATGTTTTAGCATATCCCCGGGCGATTGGGATGGTGCGGCCGAATTTTGTTTTAATTTCGGTGGAGTTGAAGGAGTCCACGTTAGGGAGGTAGACAAGGTAGCTGCGGTGGCATTTGAAAAAGTAAAGACTTGCAGTAAGACATTCCTCAAAGGTATATAACGGCTGGTTTACCTCTGCTTCTTTGCCTGATTTTAAATATAACCTCACCCGTTTGTTTATTGCCTCAAAATATTCAATGTCGTGCAAATAGATTTTTTGGTAACCCGAATCGGTTTTCACCACAAGGTTTTCGGGTTCCTTGCTTATTGCATTGGTGCAGTCGGCCATGACCTCCTCAAGCCTGTCGTAGGTGATGGGTTTAAGGCAGTAGTCGGCCGCTTTCACCGAATAGGACTGGAGTGCGAATTCGGGTGAGGAGGTTAAAAAAATAATTTTCACCGACCGGTCAAACTCACGCAGTTCCTTGGCGGTATCTATGCCGTTAAGTAACGGCATAACGATATCGAGGAAAATAATGTCATATCTTTTCCCCTCGTGCTGCTTGATAAGTTCGTCTCCGTTGTCAAAATAGTCGGTATTTGTCAGGAAAGAGTGTTCCTTAGACCAGCGTTCAAGCATCCGCTTTATAATATCAAGGCTGCGCCAATCGTCGTCGCAAATTGCAATTTTCAGCATTTTTTTCACCGTTAAAATATTAGCATAACTTGCACTTTTTTTCAACTCAAACCTTTACAATTCGCTCCGAATTTGACACATTTCACGCCGATGGCGTTTTTCGGCCAGTCGTTTTATTATAATGTGAAGGGTTAAATTTTTAAAAAATACAGGTTTAAATTATCTTACATAAAAGGAGTTCCGATATGATTAAAAAAGCTATTTTTAAGTCGATGGTAAAGCGAAAAAAAAGCGTTTTAGCCCTGTTTCTTGCGGTTATTATGCTTTTTTCGGTCTTTCCCTTTAACGCTTCCCATGTCAGCGCGGAAAGCGAAATACTTTACGGCGACGTAAACGGCGACAAAGTTATCGACGAAGCCGACGCCGAACTTTTGGAAAAATATCTAGCCGAATATGATGTAGCCATTAATCTTGCCGCCGCCGATGTCAACGCCGACGGGATTGTGGACCTTGCCGACCTGCTTTTACTAAAAAAATATCTGGCCGGTCAGGACGTCATTTTGGGTGAAACCGTAACGGTTACATTCCATACCAACGGCGGAATACCTGTTAACTCCATAAGGCTTAAAAAGGGGACCGCCCTTTCCACGGTGGTTTATGCCGTTCCGTCAACCCAAAAGGACGGCTACATATTTACCGGATGGGTTAAAGCCGACGGAAGTGATTTTTACGCCGACGACGAGATTGACAGCGATATAGACTTATACGCATCATATACCGAGGTTCCTCCCAAGGAGAAGCTGGAGGTAAATTATTTTTCTCTTGAGGACCAAAATAAAAATCTTACCTTCACCTTAATTACCGACAGCGAAACCACTTCTGCCGATTTGAAAACCCTTCTTGTGCTTTATTCCACCGACGGTTCCGACCCCAAGACACTTGTTGTAAGCGAAGTAACAAATACCGAATTTACGGTTACTGCCGAGGGGGGATTCAACGAAGGCTCCTCCTACAAGCTTATCCTGCCGGATGGTGTTTATTTTAAAGATAAAGAAATAACAATTAACACCGTTAACTTTACAATTTACAAAGCCGAGGTAAACAATATTACCTTCAGCGACGACATTATATACATAAAAGACAACGACTATATGTGGTACAGCCTTGACGGCTCCGATATCTCCATACCGGTGTTGCAGTCGGCAATGCTAAACTCAAAAGACGAAAATCCTGTAACCGGCTACTTCACCTACAACGGCAGTCCGTTAAATACCGGCGACCTTGTGTGTATTTATCAGTTTACCCACCCCGAAAACCGGGACTACATAAACCACACCTACTCCGACGACGCTTTGGCCTACATTGAGATAGTGGGGGTTATAGGCGACAAGGTTTATTTCAAAGCATTGGGTGACGAGGACGCTGACAAGGTAATTTTCATCCCCGACACCATACCTTTTTCGGTTACAACCCTCCCCGCAGGAACCTCCGGAACGGTGTATGCATCGGCCTACGACAAAGCCGGCTGGGCGGCTATGGGATATACCGGAACGCCGGTGTTTGACAAGGGTGACTTTCTGGTATTCTACACCGGTGCCTTTACTGATATGACCGATTCAACCCCGGTTTACTTTGGTAAAGTGGTATCGGTGGACGGGGATGTCATATCCTATGTCCAGACCACTGCCGAAGCAATAGTGGCTGCTTTGGATTTATTCCTGCGCAACCCCATAGATTCTGACGAACTCCTTAAAAACATAGACACCGGCACAATTGAAAGACAGATTGAAAGACAGGCGCTGGAATCGGGCTTTGCATCCGCCGCAGCGGCATATCTTGCCGGAGTGGCAAGGCAGACCAACGGCTTTACTGACTTATCCCTTTCAAACCTTACCGTAACCACCGCCAGCGGCCAGCCCATGTCACTCAAAACTCTTATGGCCATAGGCAAGGAATGGAGGCCCACAGAAAACGTCAAGGTTAGGGCCACCGTGGGCAAGAGCAGCAAATACTTTAAGAACGGCGTTAAGCTTGCTCTTGAAATAGAGGCCGAATTCGGCGTGGATGTTGGGGAAGAAGGAGAGCTTAAAATACTCCTTAAAGCCACCTTTGTAGAGGAAGTGGCGGTTAACGTTGACCTTATCGCCAATGCAAAGGTGAAATGGTATCTCTTTGTTCCCGTGTTCAAGTCCCTTTCCTTCGGTGCATCGGTTGACCTTAAGAACTATTCCGCAATATCGGTGGATGTCAAGGTCTACACCGTTGAAAAAGAGGAAGAAGGACTTTGGTCCAAGCTTAAGGACTACTTTAAGGACTACGGCGATGAGCTTGAAAAGCTTGAGGAATTAAGAGATAAAATAAAAGAAGGCAAGGAATCTGCCGAAACGGTTAAAAAATACCTTGAGGACATAGATAAAATCTGGCAGAACCTTTCAAGTGTCACAAAGGGCGAACTTACAAGGGAAAACTATGAAAACCTTATAAGCGAGCTGGGCGAACTTAACGTAACCGGCGAGCTGCTTGATATGCTTGGTCTTACAGACGATGAGGAAATAAACGCCGGTATTGCCGACCTTATGGAACGCTATTCGGAAATGCTTGAAACCGAAAGCGACTGGATAACTCTTGTCGAAAAGGAAATCTTTGATCAAGACATCAATATATTAATTTTTGCCGTTGGCATTGAGGTTGACTTTGTAATTAAGGCAAACGTCAACGTGGCTCTCGGTGCTAACTTGGAATATGTGGTGGGCAAACGCTATTCCTTCTGGTATGACATTATAGGTAAAACCTCCGGTTCTTCTACCGTTGACATCCTTGACGAACGCTTTGCTTTCCAATTTTACGTAATGGGCACCATCGGCCTTAAAATGGGCATTAAGTCTGAGCTTAAAGCCGGTGTTATAAGCACCAAAATAGGCTCAATAGGCGTTTCCACCGAATTCGGCCCTTATGTAAAGCTTTGGGGATTCTTTATCTACGAATATACCAAGCTCCGCCCCGCCAACACCAACACATGGCAGTATGGCGAACGGATGATGGGTGCGCTGTATTTTGAATTCGGATTATACATAGAGGTGGCCTTCAAAGCCCAGATACTTGACGGCGCCATCTCCTACAATCCCACCCTCCTTGACAAGGAAATCCCCCTCCTTACCGCAGGCCGTAAGTTATTCTATTATGACTTCGGCTATGAACTGGACAAGGATGAAGTGTTGCTTGTGGAAGATTCCGACCGCAACTCAAATACGGGCATTACCATGACGCTTCCCGAATCCTACCGCCTTATGAAGTATCTTAACCTGGTGGAAGGCAACCTGGAGCAGGAGGTAATGGATTATTCCAACTTTGCTTTCACATTGTCAAACCGCAACTTTACCTTTGATGCGAACACGGGATTGATTACCGTTAATGTTCCCCAAAACGTTCAGTATATGGAATGTATTCTCACCATCACCTGGAAAAAGGGTAAGCTGGAGTTTACAAATAAGGACATTTCGGTCTCGATACCCCTTGTCTGGACAAGCCTTTCCACTGAGGAATTAAAACAGAAATTTACCGTAACCGTAAAGGTGGGCAACCCCAACGACGGCTATGTGGCCGTATGGTCGGACAGAGTTAAGAAAAACACTTCTTTCGACCTGCCAACCTATGAAAAAATTCTTGAACTTATCGGCTACGACAACTACTCCTACAGCAGCGAAAACCTTAAATACAAAAGCATAACAGGCTACACCATACCGGCTACCACCGGCCTTGCCGTTTATACCGACACCATCTACTATTTTGACGTTTATGTCCGTGAATACACCCTTACTGTTAAAAATGTTCAGGATAGTCAGGGAGCAGTTTATGACATGCAGTTCAAGGCCAAATACGGCCAAAACTTTAATATTTCTCAACTTTATGAAACCGGGGCAAGAAATGCCATAGCATCTACTTATACCGCCTATCTGTCAACGGCTGCAACCCTTGACGGGCAGGCAATAGACAATGACATTTCAAGAATTATCGACAACCGGTTTGCAAAGCAGCTTTTATCGGGTGCGGTTTACACTGCCAGATATGCCGACAATTCGGTAAACGCCACCTTTACCTTTACGGGCGACGGAATTGACCTTGCCGATATATCGGTCAGAATGGAAAAGGGAAGCGTTCCCCCCGCATCGGCCTTTATGGGCGAGCTGGTATCAAGGGGATACACCATTAAAAGCATTACCCCTGCTTTTACCAATATAACCGCCGACACCGCCTTTATAATCGAATGCGAAAAATCGTTGGATCCCTCCTACAATGTTATCTACCATACTAACGGCGGATCAAACCTAGAGGACTCGGTATTTCAGTATGGCTCGGTAATGTTTGCTCCCGCCAATCCCGCCAAGACCGGCTACAACTTTGCAGACTGGTACAGCGATGCCGAACTGACAATCCCCTTTGACTTTAGCACCGCCACCATGCCCAACCACGACATGCACCTGTATGCCAAGTGGGAAGGGGAAAAATACACTGTAATTTTTGACCCCAACGAAGGCGTGATACCTGTGGGTAGTTCCAATCAGAAAACCGTTACCTACGGTGAAAAATACGGCGATCTCCCCGTTCCTGCCCGCACCGGCTTTAAGTTTGCCGGCTGGTGGACATCAAGAACAGGCGGAACCCAGATAAGTGCAACTTCCACCGTAGCAATAACAGACGGAATAACCCTTTATGCCCGCTGGACCGAAAAGTCTACAATAAACCCGTCGGTAATCACCTATGCTACCGGGCAGAAAACCGTTTACAACGGACTTGATCAACCCTTCCGGTTTTCCACCGGTTCATTTGACAAGTCCACCTTCCTTGTGTATTACAAGCGTCAGAGCCTTGACAACGAATACACCACCAAGGCCATAAATGCCGGCATCTACGATATAAAGATTGTCCGGCAGGAGAACGAAAACTTCAAATATTTTGAAACACTCCTTACCGGCGTATATATAATCGAAAAAGCCCAAAGCTACATATATACCAAACCCACCGGCTCTGCCTATTACGGCAATATTGTTGCCGATACCATGAGAAGAGGCGTTGATTTTGTAAGCGACGGCGAAATTATGTTTGCCGTATCCCCCTACAACTTCACCAAGTATTTTGATGTGGAAATACCGGTTGATTGGCGGTCTTCCTATGTAGTTTATAACGTTTATGACAAATTTAGCGGGGGACAAAGCTTATATCTCTGGGTTAAGATAGCCGAAGGTGAAAACTACAAGGCATCGGACATCATTATATCCGACAATCCCATTAATATAACCCAAAAACCCGAGCCCCTCCTTAGAAAGCCCGGTATAACCTATAAAGTTGTTATAAAGACAAGCAACATCAGCCAGGCCGGCACCAACTCAAAAATTTCTGTTGCCATAGGCAACGGACTGTTCCAGCATCTTGACAAACCCGGTGATGACTTTGAACGGAACAATGAAGACACCTTTGATTTGTCAATTTCACCTTACGATGCTTACAATACCGCTTACGGCACCATCCCCCTAACCCTTAAGTATGAAAAATCGGGGACAAACCCGGGATGGCACTGTGCATGGATACGCATTGACGTATATAAAGACGGAAAGCGGATTATTGTGGGCGATCAATATAATGTCAACCACTGGTTCGGTGCCGAAGACTACAACAAGTCCACCATAACCGAGACGTATAATCTCACCGGTTTCGCCCGAAATATATTAAATTGGGGTATAATAAATGGCGAACGTGAAGTCGAGTATGTAACCAACAGCTACAACAACTCGGTTTACCAGTGGTGGTGGGGAGACGCCTTCAACCGTCCCCTTATATTCGACCAATACTGCACCGGCGCTCCCAACGTTAACCTTGCATACGCATACAACCCCTATGAATACCTGAACGCTCCCGAACTCACCGTTTCCTTTAATATTAAAAAGTACAACGACTTTATTGAGCAGGGTGTCAACGTATATTTTGTTGACAAACGCGGATTATATGGTGCCATGGTGGAAGACGGCGTCCGCACCCTTACATTGACCACAACCCTGGAATTCAAGCCGGTTAACGGCAATTATTCGGCCACCCCCGGCACAGCCAAACGGGTAACAACCACCACCTTTATATGTACCGCCGTGCCGGAAAATAATGTTTATGCATCCATTCCTGCTAAAAACTACTTCAACTCCGGCAGTGAAGGTCTTGTGGGCGTTACAAAGACCGTAACATCCGCAGATAACGGAACATTTGATGTTTCCTACTACTTAAGCGAAAATACAGGAATCTGGGGAACCAAATTTGCTGTCAACTACGACAAAAACCTTGTTGAGCTTACCGGCTACACCTTAGGAGATGTGTTTGGCGAATCCAATGTTATACCCCCCGAGTTTATAAACAACGGCAGATATGTATTTTTTGCCACAAGGGATGGTTTTATCGACACAACAAACACCGGCAGGCTTGTAACACTCCGCTTTAAAATTAAAGACGGGGCAAGTATAACCGATGACACCGTCACGTTGGACGAAGCAGCAACCCAGTCGATAAACGTTCAAAGCAGTTATATCAATACCCAAATAAGCAAGGTTTCACCCAAAATCAGGGTAATAGGCAACACCAATGTCATTGCCAAGGGCGATAATGTAATTATTACTGCACTGGCAGGGAACTCAGCAATTAAGTCGGTTGAGGTTAAGAAAGATGGCGGCGAATATGCCGATATAACCGAAACCTATCAAAACGGTTATGCCATAACCGAAAACGGGGAATACACCTTCCGTGTAACCACCCAAACCGGTGAAACGGCAACCACTTCATTAACCTACACCCTTATCGACAGGGTTAAACCCGTGATAAGCATTGACACCGGCGATTATGCCGAAGGCACCTGGACAAACGGGCAGGTTATACTGTCGGTTACCAATTCTTCCGCAAATCTCGGCGAAACGGTATTTGATTATAAAATCGGCAACGGTGAATGGACAACCTATGTAAGTCCCATTGTCGCCCAAAAGACCAACGGTGAAGTGGTTTACTCCTTTAAGGCCACAAGCCAATCGGGTATGGAAAGCGATGTTTCAACCGTTACGGTTAAATACGACAACCTTGCCCCCGAAGGTGAAATTATTCTTGACGACCACCGCTGGTCGGTGTTTAACAACAGTTTACTCTTTAAGCTGTTCTTTAACTCGGTTAAGACAATAACCATAACCGGCTCCGACGCCAACAGCGGTATTAGCAGGATAGAATACATCCTTGCAGACGAGGAAACCGACGTTTCGGTCATTAATAACTGGCTTGAATACAACGGCCCGGTTACCATCAATCCCAACGGCAAATACGTTTTATATGCCAAAATCACTGACAACACCGGCAACTTTGCGGTAATTAATTCCGAAGGCATTGTCCTTGAAAACACCAAACCGGTTATAGACGGTTTTGAGGACGGCAAAACCTATTGCGGTATGGTTGAAGCGGTCATTACTGACGAAAACCTCGATAAGGTAACGCTAAACGGTAAAGAGGTTACTCTTGCGGACGGCAAGCTCACCCTTATTCCCGCCGAAGGTGTTCAGGTGGTAACCGCCACAGACAAGGCCGGAAACACCACCACCGTAACCGTTACCGTCAACGACGGGCATACCTGGGACGAGGGTATGGTAACCACCCAGCCCACCTCCACCTCCAAGGGTGCAAAAACCTACACCTGCATTCACTGCGGCGACACCAAAACAGAAGATATTGATAAGCTTCCTCCCGTTGTTGTAGGTGGCGAATACGGTGAATGGCGTATCGGTAACAATAACCCCCTCACAATCACCTGTGATGCCCTTGTTTCCGACTTCGTGAACGTTGAAGTTGACGGAAACGAGCTGGATAACGAACACTATACCGTTACAGAAGGCTCGACTGTGATTACAATTAAAGCTGAATACCTTGCCACCCTTGAAGATGGGGTTCATACGGTAAAAATCAGCTTTACCACCGGTTTCGTTTCGGTTGATGTAACCATACTTCCCGAAGAAGACGAATCCTCCGAAGGAACATCGGAAGAACAGGAAAGCTCAGAACCGGCTTCAGAAACTGAAAGTTCAATTCCCGAAATTCCTGTAACCGGCGACAATCCCCAGATACTTCTGTGGCTTGGCATTGTGTTACTTATAGTTGCGGCAAACACCGTAATCAAACGCCGTAAAAGCAAAGCATAATAGATCAAAACGGTCATCCTGTCAAAGGATGGCCGTTTCTTTACTGGTTATGGTGGAACATATAATAAAATCCAGTAGCAACAACATGTTTCTTGACGAATATAAACGTCTGTGTTATGCTTTGTTTAGAAAGGCAGGGTTGAAAATGGAACCAAAAGACATAATAGACGGCATTCATAAGTACCACGATATGGAAGAAGTTATAAATGATGCGGTTCCCCGCTGGAACTGGGGCACCGTGGAGCAAATGTCAGACTGGCTGCGAGGTAAGCTTAAGACGCTTGAATATTGGAAAAAGTAAAAAGCCGGTTTTGCTAACGCTCTTATTATGTAGGGTAAAATTATTAGTTACATGAAACCGATTGTTAAATTCATGTCGTATTTTTTTGTTAATATACCTGCCTAAAATAAAAAAGCAGTTACAAAGTATCTTGTAGAAGAAAAATGCCGTTTTATATAAAACAAGCTGAAAATCAACCGAAAATGATTGACATTCCAATTTGTATTTGAT
Source organism: Eubacteriales bacterium (assembly GCA_050953105.1). Classification (GTDB taxonomy): domain Bacteria; phylum Bacillota; class Clostridia; order Oscillospirales; family CAG-382; genus UBA1206. The sequence continues at coordinate 128,827 of JBMNMA010000009.1, forward strand.
AAGATAGTCTTAATAAAGACAACAGAAAGGAATGATAATATGCTTACTCCGGAAGTAAAGAGACTGTTAAACGAACAGATCAACAAGGAATTCTTCTCCGCTTATCTGTATCTTGACATGGCAAACTATTACGCAGATAAAAATCTGGCCGGCTTTGAAAACTGGTTTTACGTTCAGGCTCAGGAGGAACGGGACCATGCAATGCTTTTCAGAAAGTATTTGCTCAACAACGGCGAGGAGGTAACCTTTACCGAAATCGCAGCCCCCGGCGTTAAATATGAAAACTTCAGGGAACCCCTTGTAAAATCCCTTGAACATGAACAATTCGTAACCGCATCCATTAACAAGATTTACGCCGAAGCCATAAAAGTAAGCGATTTCCGCACCATGCAGTTCCTTGACTGGTTTATAAAGGAACAGGGTGAGGAAGAAAAGAACGCCGACGACAACATAAAGCGTTTTGACCTTTTCGGCAACGATCCCAAGAGCCTCTACATGCTCGACAGCGAAATGAAAACAAGGGTCTACACCGCCCCCACGCTTGTATTAGATTAAAAATACCCAAATATCCGCCATTTCGGCGGATATTTTTTTGCCTATTATATGACATAAAGAGCCAAAATTATTTCTGTTTAGCTATAAAGAATTAATAAAAACCAAAAAAAGTATTTACAACCAATTATTGCTATGGTATAGTTTAATTAATAATGCTTGGAGGTAATGTATGAATTCATATGATTATGATATTCCTCTTGCCCGAATTGCGGATGACGAAAGAAAGCAACCACTGGATGATCATTTAAAATCAACGGCTGTTCTTGCTCAAAAGTTTTGCAAGCCGTTTAATGCCGAAGCCTACGGTTATGCTGCAGGAATAATCCATGACATTGGCAAATACGATATAAAATTTCAGGACCGTTTGAAAGGGAAAAACATTAAGTTCGAACATTCTTCTGCAGGGGCATATGAATTATATAAAATAAACTCCCCTGCGGCGCTTGTGTTATCGTTCTGCGTTGCGGGGCATCACAGCGGCCTGCCGGATAAAGGAAGCATGGTAGACAATATCGACAGTCCCACCCTCTATGGCAAAGTCAAGCGTGAAAAGTCGAAAAACAACGATTATAGTAAATTTAAAAGGCTATTTGACATAAAAGCCGTTGTCCCGAAGGATAATCCAAAATTACACGAAAAATGTTCGGATATATTTTCGGTTTCAATGTTTATAAGAATGATTTTTTCTTCCCTTGTCGATGCGGATTTTATACAAACCGAAGGATTTATGTCGAATTTTTCTATTAACAGGCAGACCGGTGACTCCATTGATACGCTGAACGATTTATTTGACTCATATGTTAAAAATAAATTTTCCAACCCACAAAAGGATATCGACAAAATACGAAGCAATATTTATAAAACCTGTATTGAAAACGCCAAACTTCAGCGGGGAATATTCAGCCTTACCATACCCACCGGGGGCGGAAAAACCCTGTCTTCCATGGGCTTTGCTCTTAAACACGCAAAGGAACATAAATTTGATCGTATCATTTATGTCATCCCCTATACCAGCATAATCACCCAAACCGTTAAGATATTCAGAGAAATTTTCGGCAGTAAAAATGTGCTGGGCCATTACTCCACTGCGGGTTATGATGATAAGGACGAGGAAATGTCCCCCTTAAGGCTTGCGTCCGAAAACTGGGATATTCCCATTATAGTAACAACAAATGTTCAGTTTTTCGAATCAATATACGCATCCCGTCCGTCTAAATGCAGAAAGCTGCATAACATAGCCAACAGCGTTATTGTTTTTGACGAAGTTCAAATGATACCCACTGACTTTCTGCTGCCCTGCTTAAGGGCAATTAAGGAGCTTTATTTTAATTATAACTGCTCTATGGTTTTTTGCACCGCCACCCAGCCTGCCTTTAACCGTTTTTTCGATTCTGATATGATAAAAGACATATATCCCGATTATCAGTCGCTTTATACCAGCTTGAAAAGATGTACTTATGTGAACGAAGGAATGCTGGAAAACAGTGATCTGGCAGACAGATTGTCAAAATTAAAACAGGTGTTGTGTATAGTCAACGCCAGAAGAACCGCACAGGAAATATTTAAGCTAATTGAAAACAACGAAGGAGCATACCATCTTTCAACATATATGTATCCTGCTCATATAATCAGGGTTCTGGATGAAATAAAAGACAAGCTTGGTGATAATTCGGTAAAGGAATGCAGGGTAATATCCACATCACTAATAGAATGCGGTGTAGACATCAGCTTTCCCGAAGTTTATAGGGAGTATGCGGGTATCGATTCGGTTATTCAAGCCGGAGGGCGCTGCAACCGGGAAAATAAATATACCGCAAGCGAAAGTGTTGTTCATCTGTTTGAATCCGAAAATATGCAAAAACGCCTTAGGCCATCAATGCGGCAGACTGTTGAGACCGCCGGGAATGTTATGAAAAAATACGACGATATTTCCTCGCCCGATAAGCTCATCGATACCGATTGTGACAGTCTGAGGTTTTATTATCTTGGCAACAACTACAAAAGTAAGGTGGAGCATATAGGAGCAAAGCCAGGATATGATGCCGAAGGCCCGATTATCATTTAGTGCGAAGCTGAAGTTGGCGTTAAAAGCCGGGGGTGTTCGCACTTAGATTTAATGGTTTTTTATTGTGTTTTTATTGTTATAAAGAATTTTTAAGAGTATGTAGACGGTTTTTACAATAAATATTTGGTGTTAATAACGATTTTTAATATTTTTTTTAGTTATTTTTACAGTCGCTCTCCCCACGGAGAGCGTGGATTGAAATCGGAGGGCAGATTACATATATTTTTACGGACTAAAGTCGCTCTCCCCACGGAGAGCGTGGATTGAAATCCCTTAGGCCGAATGTGGGCAAGGCATGGTCTTTTTAACTGTCTTTTGCTCCTGGGTCGCTCTCCCCACGGAGAGCGTGGATTGAAATAACCGGATTAAAAAAATGTTACCTTTTGACCGTTGGTCGCTCTCCCCACGGAGAGCGTGGATTGAAATAATGGCTTTTAATATTGTGGCATTATTCGGCGGGTCGCTCTCCCCACGGAGAGCGTGATTGTCATGCTAAATTGTGCGCCACTTATTTCACAACACAAATAAAAAGGTATCGGCGGATTATACCGATACCTTTTTGTTCGTTTTGATTCTATCTTCCGTAATATTCGGCCAAAGCGGCGACTTCGCTGTCGGTCATGGCACCTTTGTAAAAGATAAAATCGTCTATTTTAATATTATTTCCGGCATTATAGCTGCCCGTTCCGTCTTCACCTATATTAAAGTCAAGCTTATCGAAGGACTTGCCCATAAAAGCGTCGTCAAGGTATTTTGTCGAAACCTTTTTAAAGTTATAGTAAAACGTTACCTTATTTGAAACCCTGTCCACCACCAGGATGGTATTCACCCACCCACGGGATATGGATTGGGGAAGGGAATACTCAAAGTCGGAACGGATAGCCCCGTCACCCACGTTAAACTTAATGTCCGATTCCCGCAATGACAGCACAAAACCCACGTTCAACCCCGATTTCCACGACTTATTGCCATACAGAGGGGGATCTGATTTAACCGACCGGTCAAGGTAAAACCAGAGGGAGATGGTAAAGCTGTCTGCCCCAACCTTAAGGTCGTTTAATGTTATATAACCCTGTTTACCCACCTCAATGCAGGAACCGTAGTAGCCGTTGGAGTAATACTTGGGCGTCCCTTTGACGGTGGTTGTTATGTTGCCCATGGCATCATCGGCGTTATCGTCGAAAAACAGCACTGCCTCAAGCTTGTTTTTGTCAAGAAAATCTGTTATGTAATTACCGGAGCCGGACGCCGGTGTGGGCAGGGTTTCATGGTCAACGGGGGAGGGAATTATGTCAAGGCTTTTACGGTCTTTAACCTCATAACCGGTAAACAGATTTGCCGGAATCTGCCCCGAAAAGCCCTCAAGGTCAAAGTCAGGAACATCTATTCCCAGGGCAAACAGCACCACCGCCGCAATATCCCTTATTTCCATTTCACCGATATTACCCTTTTCCACAATTGCACCTGCAGCGCCGAAGAATACGTATTTTTCCCCGTCAGAAAGTCCGCCGTGGCTTCCCGACGGAGTTCCGCCGTGGTCGGTGGTAACAATAATCAAAGTGCCGTCTAAAAGGTTATTATCTTCAAGAGCGTCATATATTCTGCCTATATATGAGTCGACAACGCTTATCTGCTTTAAGTGTCCCTCGGAGCCGTAGCCGTTGGCATGGCCTGCTGAGTCCACGCTGTCAAGCTGAACGAACATAAAAGTCGGATCGTTTTTAGATAGATAGGATGTTATAAGATCGGTAACCGCCATATCCTCACCGGTTCCGAAGGTTACGCCGAGATTGTTTTCAACAATACCGATATTTATGGGGTTCCAGTTGCAAAAGGAGGCCAAAGCAGCGTCGGGGTATGCCTCTCTTATCCGCCTGAACACCGTAGGAAGGGAAGATTCCACATCATAGGAGTTGTTGGCTATATAGTCGTTGGTAAGACCATGGGCTGTCGCTGAGCAGCCTATAAGCATTGACCCCCAGCACTGGGCGGATATGGTGGGGTTGGCAGACAGCATGGTGTAGGTGGTGGCGCCGTCTTTAAATATCCTGTCCATTTCCGGAGTTTGGGCGTCTTTGAAAAACGCCCCAGCGCCGTCCACGCCAATAAGTATCACACGCTTATAGGGAGTGGGAACTATAATATCAGTTTCTTCGCTGGATTCACTGCTTTCGCTGTTTTCGCTGTTTTGGGTATGGGACACATTACGGGATGTTTCGCTTTCGCCATGGCTGGTGTCGCCGCTTTTCAAGCCGCAGCCTGCCGTAAAGGTCAAAATCATGGCTGCCACCGAAAATAATGCCGCAAGCCTTGTGTTTTTCATTAATAAGCACTCCATAAATATGATTTTGCCGCTTATCATTATGCCACTTTATGTCGAAAAATGCAATAATGTGCAATAAATTAAAGAGGCACAGAGAAGTAAACTCAATGCCTCTTGATACTTAATTATTACCGTTAAACCTGCTTCCGGCAACGGCGGTTAAATCGTGGCCTGTGGGGCCCTGGTATATACGCAGGTCGAATTGGGGAACCACCGCAAGGATATGGTCGAAAACATCGGCCTGAATGGATTCATATTCAACCCAGGCGGTGGTGGCGGTAAAGCAGTAGATTTCCATGGGAAGCCCCTTGTCGGAAGGTTCAAGCTGGCGCACCATGCTTATAAGTCCCCTATGAATTTTGGGATGATTGGCCAGATATGCCGAAACATAAGCCCGGAAGGTGCCTATATTGGTCAAATGCCGTCCGTTGACAATAGATGAATTGTCATCTATCCCAAGTTCTCTGTTATGCCGGGTGATATCGGCAACCTTGTTGTCGATATATTCTTGTATATATTTTATCTTTCTAAATCTTTCAAGCATTTCCTCGTTGCAGAATCTTATGCTTGTCATATCGATGTATATACACCGCTTTATCCGCCGTCCGCCGGTTTCGGACATCCCCCGCCAGTTTTTAAAGGATTCGGAAATCAAAGCCTGGGTAGGGATGGTGGTTATGGTTTTGTCCCAGTTTTGCACCTTTACGGTGTGGAGGGATATGTCCACCACATCTCCGTCTGCGTTGCGGCTGGGCATTTCTATCCAGTCCCCAAGTCGTATCATGTCGTTTTCGGTAAGCTGTATTCCCGCCACAAAGCCAAGAATGGTGTTTTGGAAAATAAGAAGCAGCACCGCCGTAGCAGCGCCTATTCCTCCAAGCAGCAATAGGGGTGAACGGTCAAGCAGCACGCTGATTATAATAACAAAGGCGATTATATAGACAAATATTTTTACAATCTGCAGGTAACCTTTTATCGGCTTTGTTTTTGAAATTTCAAACCTGCGGTAGATGTCATTTACGACGTTAAGGAACTTATCAAAGGCCAAAACCACACAGAAAATTATAAAGGAATGGGTTATTCTGCCTATCCAAACTTGTCCGCCGGGGAAGGAGGGGGCAAACCAATTTAGCACCAGCGCCGGGATAATAAGGGCAAGGCGGTTGAACACCTTGTGCTCGATAATGGCATCATCCCATTTGGTTTTGCTTTTCTTTGCAAAGACGATGAATATTTTTATAACAATGTTTTTAACAATAAAATAAAAGACAAAGCCCACCGCAAGGGAAATTACAAGCAAAGAAAGGGTAGACAAAAACTCGGCAACGCTTTGATTTACGCCCTGTTTTATTAGAAAATTATAAATTGCATCAAACAATTTCCGTCCTCCTTAAGAAATTTTTCACTGTATAATTTTAACATAAATTGCACTTGTGTGTCAATAAGGCAGGATTGCTTTAATGAAATGAGCAATGTCTTAATTTTATATATTATATGAGATATGACTTAAAAATTATGTAAAAATATGTTGTAATATGCAAATAAATGTGGACAAACAGCTAAATGTGTAATATAATAGTAGCATTAATTACAATATTGTGAGGACGGCGTGGAGTTAAAGACGGTAATGCTTCTGCTTGCGGTGGGGTCGTTTATTTTTGCCCTGCTGCTGGTGATTTTTAAAATCAATAACAACAATCCAAAGGAAGTTCCTTACTGGATAACGGCCAAAATGTTACAGGCCGCAGGATCTTTTATGCTCTTTTTACGCACCCAGGAATATGACGGTCTTACCGTGGCGGCAAATGCCGTATTGCTTACCGGCTGCGCCTATGAGGCATGGGCGGTGAGATTTTTGGCAGGAAAGTCTATAAGACACAAAACCCATATTTCTATCACAGCAGGTATAATAATTGCCTGTGTTATCACGCTTTTTGTTCCATCCCCGTTTAGGCGAGGAATTGTGTTTCTAATGCAGGCATTGTTCTTTTTACTCCCCTGCATTTTTTTGCTTTCAAACTACCAAAGCCGGCATTCGTTAAGATACATAATGGCGGTTTGCTATCTTTTTACCGCCTTTACCTTTTTTGTGGCTTCGGTTATTTGTCTTGTGTTCCCGGATTTTGCCCTTTCACCAACTGCGGGCCGGCTGTATGCCGCAATTCCAGGGTTAAGCTTCGGCATTTTCCTAATAAGCGGATTTATCCTTCTTATGCTTGCCAAAGAGAAAAGCGATATTGAGGTTGCAAAAATTCAAGAAACCCTTAAAAAGAGTGAAATCCGCTACCGGCATATCGTGGAAACCGCTATAGAAGGAATATTGGTTTTCGACCGGGACTATAAAATAACCTTTGCCAACCGGAACATGGCCGCCATGCTGGGTTACACTGTGGAGGAATTGACGGGGATGTCCTGCATAACCTTGTTCCCCGACAACATGATGGATGTTTATTACAGTCAGGAAAATGCCCGTAAACACGGTAAGGATTCGGTTTATGAAACCGCCCTGCGGAAAAAGAACGGGGAAATAAACTGGTTTTTGGTGTCCGCCAAAGCAGTGCTGGACGATGAAGGAGCTTTTGAAGGCTCATTTGCCATGTTGACCGACATTAACGCCAGAAAGGAAATGGAGCTTCTCCTTGCCGAGTCGAACAAACGCCTTACCGAACTTAGCAACACCGACAGCTTAACGGGAATAGCCAACCGCCGCCGGTTTGACGACACTCTGGAACACGAATTTTCCCGCCTTAAGCGTTCAAAATCCAAGCTTTCGGTTATAATGTTTGATATAGACCATTTTAAAGAATACAACGACTATTACGGTCATGTTATGGGGGACGAATGTCTGCGGAAAATTGGCAGGGCTTTTGCCGATTGTATAAACAGGAATGTAGACCTGGCAGCCCGCTACGGTGGCGAGGAATTTGCCTGCATCCTCCCCGACACCGACTTAGAAAATGCACTTAAAATAGCTGAAAACATAAGGCAGGCCATATATAATCTAAAAATAGTCCATTGCAAATCAGCCGTATGTGAATATGTTACAGCTTCCTTCGGGGTAGCTACCGTAGGTTATACTTATGATTCGTCTACGGCAGATATTATAGAATTTGTGGATATGTTAATGTATAAAGCCAAATCCTCCGGCAAAAACAATATAAAGTATGGGGAGTTGGAATAAGAAAAGCAAGGATATATTGTAATATCCGGTTTACCGTCAGAGATTGCAAATACTGGGAGGTTAATATGAACCATCGAATTTTTAAAACATCCTTTGCGTCGGTTTATCCTTATTATGTCCAAAAAGCCGAAAAAAAGGGAAGAACAAAGGCAGAGGTTGACCAAATAATATGCTGGCTTACAGGTTATAGTGACGGTCAGTTGAAGGAGCAAATAGAAAAAGAGGTTGACTTTGAAACCTTTTTTGAAAATGCGCCGCAAATAAACCCCAACGCCGCAAAAATAACCGGAGTTATCTGCGGCATCAGGGTTGAGGAGATTGAAGATAAGTTAATGCAGCAAATCCGCTGGCTGGACAAGCTTATAGACGAGCTGGCTAAGGGAAAGGCAATGGAAAAGATACTTAGAACCTAACCGGCCTGTTAGGGTTTTGTTCGTCTGTCCATATGAAGCGGAGGTATAAATTATAATAACACTCTGAGTTAAACAGTTCATACAATATTAAAAAAACATATAAATATATACAAATCGTGAAAAGTTTGCAAAAAAATGCGAACTTTTATTTTTTCTTTCTCCCTTTGACATTTCTCGACATACCCTTTGTGGTATTAATGATAGTGCAGCCCAACGCTGCTGTTTGAAAGCTGTTCGGTTCTAAGAGAAAGGAGGTAAATCCACATGAACACGAAAATCAGCATCGAGAACATCTACAACACCATAGCAAGTGAAAACGGCGTTTCTCCGGATGAGGTTAAAAACGAAATCAGAGATGCTCTCTATGCGGGATGTCAATCCGATGACCCCGATGCCAGAGAGTTTTGGAGCCGGTTGGCAATGGAAAACGAATGTCCCACAATAGATGATATAATACTGCATATTATTACCACACTGGCGTCAGATGCCTGAAAAACAGTTAAAACAGAACGGAAAACATTCCGTTCTGTTTTTCTTAATATTTCAACCAAATAATTACAGTGTGCTATTGCAAAACAATAAAAGATATGGTAATATGAATTGTTAATATTTGTAATCTAATTAATCGAGCTCGCTTATACTGACCTTGATGTTGTTAAAAAATCAAAAGCGGAGGTGAAGTGGAGGGCAAATATGCATCCCCGGCGCACCACGGCAGAAATTATAAAAATTTTAGGAGGGCTTTTATGAAAAGACTAATAGCTGTATTACTTTGCATTGCAATTATATCTCTCCTTGCCGCCTGCAACAACCCCGGTGACGACAAAAGTTCAGAAAACCAAATCGATTTCGATTTGTATGATATTTTAGAAAAAATAGGCGACAACTTTTCGGTTACATACCGCATAACATACTATAACGAGGAGGACGGTGAGGAGCAGTCGGAAATCACCCTTACCAAAACTCCGCAAGGCTACTATTTTAATATTGACGACGACGGTTCATTGTTTGTTAAAGAGGGGAACCAATATGCCATGTGCTCTTACGACCAGGACACAGGTGTGTTTGTCAAGATGCCCGGCGCTTATTTAGGTGAAGAAAGCGTTACCGCATTGGCTGCCAGTATATTAGGCTATATGTCAATGTATTCATCATATACACACGGTCTTGCCAAAAAGGACTCTGCCACCATCCTTGGCAGAAACTGCGACAAATATGTGTTCGAATAAACGGCAGGCGGTATGAAGGTTAATCTTGAGTTTTTCATAGATAAAGAAACCGGCTTGACAATGAAATTTATGGGCGACCGACAAATATGTGTTCGAATATACGGCAGGCGGTGTGAAGGTTAATCTTGAGTTTTTCATAGATAAAGAAACAGGCTTGACAATGAAATTTGTGGGCGATCAATCGGGTAAAAGCAGCAATTACAATTTTGTTTATGAGTGTATCGCACTGTCTCTGGGGAATGCCGAGCTTCCCGAATATACCGAATACACCGAATAGCCAATTGTCTTATTACTTGTAAATTTTAATTTAGGTTATATAAATTACATCCCTCCGGGAAAAAATCCGGAGGGATTTACTTTGTAATAAACTTGACATTTTAAATATTTGGTGGCAATATGTGTAATATAAATCAAGCCTGAAAGGAGGGTGGCATTATGCTTGACGGGCTATACGAAAAACTTTCGGAATCAAGTGTGGCGACGGTTATAATTTCAATTGCCATCATGCTGTTTTTAGGCTTTGCAGCAACCAGAATAACCAAACTTTTAAGACTGCCCAACGTAACCGCCTATATCCTGACCGGCATTGCCATAGGCCCTTTTTGCCTTGACATTATTCCCGACAAGGTAATAAACGGCATGGATTTTATTGCCGATATTGCCCTTGCTTTTATTGCCTTTTCGGTGGGGGAATTTTTCAGGCTTTCCAAATTAAAGAAAAACGGGCTTAAAGTTTCTGTAATTTCGCTTTTTGACGCACTTTTTTCGGCAGTTTTGGTTTTTGTGCTGACCTATTTTATATTAAACTTAAGCTTTGCCCTTTCCATAATGCTTTCCGCCCTTGCCTGCACCACCGCCCCCTCATCTACCGTTATGACCATACGGCAGACAGGCGCCAAGGGGGACTTTGTCGACACCTTGCTTCAGGTTGTTGCCATTGACGATTTGCTGTCCCTTTTGGCCTTCGGCATATCCATGTCGGTGGCACTGTCGTCCACCGGAGGGCATAGCGTTACGATAAAAACCATTCTTCAGCCTGTGCTTATAAACGGCGGAGTCCTTATTATAGGCGGACTTTTCGGCTTTTTTATGAAAGCCTTAATGCCCAAAAAGCGTTCCACCGATAACCGGCTTATTATATCGATATCCCTTTTATTTGCCTTTTGCGGAATATGCGCTATTTTGGGTGTTTCCCCCCTCCTCGGCTGTATATCAATGGGAACGGTCTATATCAATATCACCAATGACGAAAAGCTGTTTAAGCAGTTAAACTATTTCTCCCCGCCCATACTTCTGTTATTCTTCGTCCGGTCGGGTATGAGGTTTAAGCTTGATGCCCTGACAGGTAACACTGTATCTGCCGGTGCTGTGCCTTTGCTTGTAATAGGTATTTTATACGCCGTTGTCCGTTTGGGCGGCAAATATGCCGGTGCTTTTACGGGGAGTGCAATTGTAAAAAAAGACAAAGCCACAAGAAAATATCTTGGCCTTGCTCTTGTTCCCCAAGCCGGGTTTGCCATAGGGCTTGCCGAACTGGGGGCAAGGACATTGGGGGCAGGATTAGGCGAGGATTTATTGACGATTATCCTTACAGCGGGTATAATATATGAAATTATAGGCCCCGTCTGCGCCAAGGTAGCGCTGTATCTTGCGAAAGCCTACCCACAGAGCATTGAGGAAGTTACTTCAGTCAGCGAGGTTACCGAAACCGGAAAGCAAAAAACACCGGTGGAGGTGCTTATCGAGCGGATACAGGAAATTCAAAAGGAGCTTCCTCAAAAGCATATTTCGGAAGAGGAGCAGGCCTTTAACGACGCCGCCGAGGAACAATATGATGTTACGGGGTTTGTTCATTTCCACAGGTTTTCAAGAAAGCGTTAATAGGAGGTTTTAATATGCCTAATTTAACCGACCCGTTAATAAATATATTAGGAAACTGGGCGGCAGAGGTATCCTTTACCTCGGTGCTTTTCAGGTTTGCCTTATCCCTTGTGTTTTCCGCCATAATAGGTTGGGAAAGGTCCACAAAGCGCCATGCCGCAGGTCTTCGCACCTTTATACTTATATCCCTTGCTTCTACCGGTGCTATGCTATTGGACGTGTTTTTGTCGGGTATATACTTCGATTTTACCGTTATATCAGCGGCGGCGGTTATAGCCATTGCCATTTTGTCCTCCAATTCGGTGCTTTACTCGTCCAAGAGCCAGATAAAGGGACTTACCACCTCCGCCGGATTATGGGCGACAGGCATTATCGGCCTTTGCATAGGCGCCGGCTTTTACACAGCCGCTTTAATAGGCTTTGCGGTTATTTTAACCGTCCTGTCGGTGTTCCCGTCAATTGAAGTTTATCTTAAAAACAGGTCCAACCATTTTGAAATACACCTTGAACTTAAAAATAAAAGCAATTTAACCGATTTTGTTACCACCATCCGCAAACTGGGACTGAAAATAGACGATATCGAAGCAAACCCGGCATACCTAAACTCGGGGCTTAGCGTTTATTCAATATCATTAACCATAAGCTTTGAGGAGCTTAAGAAGTTCAAAACCCATAAAGAAATCATAGAGGCTCTATCAACCCTTGAATATGTTAATCACATAGAGGAAATGAATTAAAAAGGCAGGAAAGTTTAAAATGGAAAAAATCAATGTGGGAATCATAGGTCTCGGTCACCGGGGACTGGGAACGCTGAAAAGCATCTTATGCGCTATGCCGGGGCTTAATATAACATACGTCTGTGACGAATACCCGGACAGGGCCGAAGCGGGCAGGGAAGCGGTGTTAAGCAAGAAAGGTGTTTCACCCAAGTCCACTACCGACTGGCAGGAGGTTGTTTCTTCAAAGGATGTGGACGTTATTATCAACACCACCGCCTGGGAGGCGCATACCCCCATATCGGTAGCCGCCATGAAAGCGGGAAAGCCCGTCTGCATGGAGGTGGGCGGCGCATATACAATTGAGGAATGCTTTTTGCTTGTCAAAACCTATGAGGAAACCGGTATCCACTGCATGATGGCCGAAAACTGCTGCTACAACCGGGACGAGCTTATGGTATTAAACCTTGTCCGGCAGGGAGTGCTGGGTAAAATCGTCCACTGCGAAGGGGGATATATGCATGACCTGCGGGACGAAATAACCATGGGGGAGGAAATCCGTCATTACAGGCTCCGCAACTATATGCACCGGAACACCGAAAATTATCCCACCCACGAATTGGGGCCTATCGCCAAGGTGCTTAATATAAACAGGGGTAACAAGCTTGATTATCTGGTTTCAATGGCATCCGGCTCCTGGGGGCTTAATGAGTACGCTAAAAATAACGAAAAAGTAAACCCTGAGCTTCGCACATTCCCGTTTAAACAGGGGGACATTGTAAAAACCCTTATCAAGTGCGCCGGAGGGGAAACCATCACCCTAACCCTTGACACTACGTTGCCAAGGTGCTATTCAAGAGGCTTTACCGTCCGGGGGACAAAGGGACTGTATTTCGAGGACGGCAACGGAGTGTATCTTGACGGTGCCTGCAGTGAATGGTCAAAGGACTATTACAACAATAAGCATCAGTTTTTTGAAAAATACGAACACCGTCTTTGGAAAAGCGACGAAACAAAAAATATAACCATAGGCCACGGCGGCATGGACTGGCTGGTGTATGAGGCGTTTTTTGAATATGTCAGAAACGGCGGAAATCCCCCTATTGACACCTACGACACCGCAACCTGGATGGCAATAACTCCCCTTGCCACAAAATCCATCGAAAACGGCTCTATACCCGTTGAAATCCCCGACTTTACCGGCGGAAAGTGGCAAAACCGCACCGATATCTGCACAGGCTATTATTCATTGGATGTTTAATTAAAATAAAGCGGGCAGAGTATATCCGCCCGCATCAGTATGATAAATTACTTTTACAGCACTCCGGTTTATTCCGGGGTGTTTTTGCTTTTCTTTTTTCTGAATATAACTTTATCCAATATGGCAAACAGAGCAGGGGTGAGGGTTACTGTCAACAGCACCGAGCATATGCCGCCTCTCATAATGGCAAAACCAAGCAGCTTTACTGTGGGGAAGGTTGATACTGCACCAACCACCAAGCCGCAGATGGTGAATATTCCCCCTGATATGATTATCGGTCTTAGTGTTTCGCTAATAGCTTTCCTTACCGTTTCACCAACCGGTAGGTTTTGCCTTGCTTCTTTATAATTTGAAGCAAATATAATGGCGTAATCTATTGTCGAACCAAGCAGGATATTGCTAATAATCATATACCCCAAAAACACCATATCCTCCGACATAAAATAGGGAATGGTCATGTTTATCCAAATTGCTCCTTCTATCACCGCCACGAGAATAATTGGAATTAATATTGATTTGAAAGCTAACGCCACAATAAGTCCCACGGCAAGGATGGAAAACCATGATATTTTATTAAAATCTTTTCGGGTATAGTTTTCCATGTCAATGGCGGCAGCGGTGTTGCCTAAAAGATAATATTTGGTATTGCTGCCGTATATGCCGGTTATTGTATCCCTAATTCTGGCAATTAACGCCTTGGTTTCCTCCCCCTCCTCCTCGCAATCGAGGGTTAGGATAATACGGTTAAAGGACTTTTTACCCACCAGATTCACCGTCATGGCTTGGGGGAAAAGCATGTCAAAACCGCTGTTTTTCAAAGTGGCATAGGAGGTTGCCGTAACCACCCCGTCAAGCCTTGAAAGTGATGACGCAAGCTCGGCTTCCTTTTCGTCATCCTTTGGGACAAGTATGGCAAGAGTTTCCTGACTGCCGAAGGTTTCTTCAATAAGGTTTCGGTTTATCATGCCTGACTGTCGGGTGACTGGGACGACTTGCTTCCGTAAACAAAGGTGTTTTTGCCCGAAAAAACCGCACAGGGTATGATAACGGCAAAGGACAAAATTACCACGGGAATACGGAACTTGAATATAAATTTAGAAAACGACCTTGCGCCAAAGTTTAATGCCATGTGCTCGGTGGATATTAAAGCTTTGTCAAAGATGATTATAACCCCCGGCAGCAGGAAGAATACCGTAAGCAGGGAAAAGACAATGCCTTTTCCCATAACCAGTCCCATATCAAGGCCAAGCTTGAACTTCATAAACATTATGGTTACAAAGCAGGCAATGGTGGTAAGTGAACTGGCGGATATAGCCGAAAAGGAGGCAGTCAATGCCTTGACCATGGCGTCCTTGGGTAAAAAGCCTTCTTTCCGTTCGGTTTTATAGCGGTTTAATAAAAACACCGCATAGTCCATTGACAAGGCAAGCTGCAGTGCTGCCGCAATCGAGCCGGTAAGGTAGGAAACGCTGTCAAATATAATATTGCTCCCCATGTTAAGGACAATTGCCGTGGCAATGGCTATGATATATATCACCGGGTCAAACCATGAGGAGGAAAAAACCAGCATTACGATAATAGCCACCACAGCCACCAGAATTGTGGCGTTTAATATTTCGGTAAGCTGATTTTGCTGCATATAGTAGGACGACGCCGAGTTGCCCGAAAGATATAAATCTGACGAAAGATTAGAAATGGTATTAATGGCGTTGTAGGTTTTTGTCGAATAATCACCCTCGGCAAAGGAAATTGTAAACAGGGCGTTTTTATCCTTATAGAATTTTTCGGTTTGCCATGTTAAAGCCGAAACCGTAACCGAATATTTAAGGCCAAGGGGTGTGTTTAGATTACCGGAGGAAAAATCAATAATACCCTCCGGAAGGCTAGAAAGTAGCCCTAAAATTTCGTTAATTCTGTTTGGCTAAACTCACCGGACAATGCATCAATCACATCCTGCCCGGTGGCATTGGGTGTTTTGGGAAGGGTATATAGGGCACGCAAAAAATATTCGATTTTTTGGGTATCGGTTAATGTGGCGTTTGTTTTAAGGAGAGGAAGAATAATATCGTCAAGCCAGATAACGCCGGCCACACCGTCTACCGATAAAATTTCGTTTTTAATGGCTAACGCCTGGCCGGCATTTTTGTTTTCAAGCATTCCGTAAGCCGATCCGCCTTGACCGAATTCCTCCTTCATTACCGAAAGTCCCGCCTTTGTGTCCGACGAGTCGGGAAGGTATGAGGTATCATCATAGTTAAAAGTAATAAACGGTATGCAGATTGCAAAGCCCACTAGTAAAACAATAAAAATGATTATAAAAGCAGTCTTGTGTTTTATAATCCAAAGGGAGAATTTTTCCATAACAGCCTCCCGGGGTATGGTTTTATCAAACATCGTGTTGACAATCTTCCACAACAACAGTATAATAACAGCGTGTTTATATTGCAACCGACAGCTTTTATTATGTTGGAAAATATCAGCCATTTTATAAACATCTGTTGAAAATAAGACAAATTTAATTGTAAACAATTTTATAACTGCTTTTGGAGGGTTGAATATGTCCACCGACCGGAGGGTTAAATACACCAAAATGGTGTTAAAAGACAGTCTTATAAAGCTGATGCAGGAAAAACCCATATCCCGCATTACCATAAAAGCCATCTGCGAAGATGCGGACGTAAACCGGGCCACTTATTATTCCCATTACAAGGACCAGTTCGACCAGCTAAACCAGATAGAGGCGGAATTTATACACGCCATTAATGAATACTTGGACGGTCTTGCCGAAAGCCTTGCCCCAGAAAAGGTGCTTGAAAGCATTCTCCAGTATATTCTCGACAACCGCAACCTTTGCTGCACCCTCCTTTCCCCCAACGGGGACATGCGCTTTGAGGAAAAGGTTTCGGAAATAGTCCGTGACCGGGTTTTTGCCGTATGGAAAATTAACCCCCAAAGCAGCCACAATATTGAAGATTACGTTTATACATACACCCTCACCGGCTGCGTGGGCATAGTCAAAAAGTGGTTAAATGACGGTGATATGCGCTACACGCCGAAAGAGTTTGCCAAAATACTTCAAGCACTCACCGCCGACACCTACCATATAGTCAACGGACTTAAATAATATATAAAAAAATGTATATTTTCCCTTAAAATGCAGATACTACCGTTACAAATTGTGTCAAAAAGGGGAAATATAATTTGGAAAGATTTAAAAAGTGTTTTGCCGAGTTTATCGGAACTGCGGTTTTGGTTACCGTCGGTTGCGGCACCGCCATGATGCTTGGCACCGCCAGCGCCGGCTCATCGGGATACATCCTTACCGCCCTTGCCTTCGGCCTTGCTTATATTGCAATGTATTACGCCTTAGGCCAGTCAAGCGGATGCCATCTTAATCCCGCCGTTTCGGTGGGGGTGCTGGTGGCAGGGGAGATGAGTGCCGGAGATTTCTTCGGTTACATCATTGCCCAGACGGCAGGCGCCTTTGCCGGCACCGAGCTGCTGTCGCTTATTTGGAACATGGGGGACTACACCGACCTTGCAGGCAATTACTTTGCCAACACCACCGCCAGGGCGGGGACGGCTGCATCCTTTATTGTTGAGCTGTTTTTAACCATAGCCTTTGTTCTTGCCGCTGTGGGGGTTATTTTAAAACGGGACTACCGTGGCGCAGGGGGAGTGGCGATCGGTCTTGCTTTAAGCGGTGTTAATATTTTCGGTATAGCATTTACAAACGCTTCGGTTAACCCTGCCCGTTCCCTTGCATCTGCACTTACAAGCCTTATCGGCGGAAACTCTGGGCCGATATCCGATATTTGGGTGTTTATTCTTGCCCCAATCTTAGGAGGAGCCCTTGCCGCCGGAATATACCGGGCGACGGAACACAGGTCAATTTAACCTAAAACCTAATAAAAAGCGGCGTTTGCCGCTTTTTTTCTTTTCAGTAGTGATAATTTTAACATATCCTGTAGCAAGGTGAAAACAATGGTTCAAACAACCCTCGACAATCTGCCGGAAGGCGGAAAGGGAATTATAAGGGATATACTTAAAAAAGACAAAACAACCGAACGGCTTGAGGTTTTAGGCTTTTCAAAAGGTAGTGCGGTTATAAAGCTTTTTTCATCACCCTTTGGGGATCCGTCGGCTTATCTTATAGGCTCGACTGTGGTGGCGATACGCCGGGAGGACGCTTTGGCGGTAATTGTCGAAATTGTTTGTTAATATACAAGCAGTTATTTTCCTAAAATGCGTTAGAGAGTAAAAACAGGTCATCGCTTTAACCAAAATATTAAAATCAAATTGTATAAAAACAACAAACTTTTTAAGATATAGTTTAAAATATTGTTCAGAATGCGTCATTTTTGTTGACAAAACATACCGTGTATGCTATAATTTTCAAAACATTATAAGGGGGATTAGTATGAAAAGGCTTATTGCTTTGCTTATAGCAATACTTATACTTGGTATCATGTTCGCCGGCTGCGGCGAGGACCCCGATAACAGCTCCGGCACCTCGTCAGCAGGTAATTCGGACACACAATCGGAAAACACTGAAGATACCAACTCCAACACAAACTCCGGCGAATCATCGGAGGAAGGGGAAACACTGCAGCTTCCCGACAAATACTGGGGTGAAACCCTTGTAATGCTTGTGGATAAAGTCAGGTATTACGAGGAATATGAATTCTGGTGGGAAGAGGCTATGGACGATGTGGTGGTTACCGCAGTAGTCGACCGTTCCCGCACAATTGAGGAAAAATACGGCATAAAGATTCAACTCCAGTATGTCGACGGCCTTGGAAAAACAATCGAAGAGGTTGATAAGGCAATAAGCGGCGGTCTTGATCTTCACCTTGTGGCAGACGGGGCCAAATACATAGCTCCTGCCACAGTCAATAACTGGTTTTACGACTTAAGAGAAGAAAACGAAAAATACGGCTATCTCCAGCTTGAAGCTTCTTGGTGGGACCAGACGGCAATAAGGGACCTTTCAATGGGCAACCGGCTGTTCTTCCTTACCGGTGACATATGCATTTCCGACGACGTGGCAACCTGGGCTATGTTCTTTAACAAAGACCTTATAGAACAATACCACCTTGAAAATCCCTACACCCTTGTAAAAGAAGGGAAGTGGACTCTGGATCAGGTTCACACCATGCTTAAGGAAGTAGTGTTAAAGAACGGTGAAACAATGTCCTTTGAACCCGAAGTAGGTGACAGATGGGGCATGGTCGCCCAAACCTATGACGCATTAATGTTTATGCTGGGCAGTCAGCAGACGATGGTTGCAAAGAATACCGAGGATTTGCCGGAACTTCGCATTATGGACGAAACCAACCTGCAAGTCTGGGATAAGGTATTCAACCTCCTTACCGATACCGATAACGTTGGTGTTGCCGACTTTTTCGGTGCCTACAACTCGGGCGTTTATGATAAAGAAGTAAAAATATTCTCCGGCGGCAATGCATTGTTTATGCCTTACGGGTTAAACCTTCTCCATGTTGCCGAATTTACCGAATCCGACGTAAACTACGGTTTGGTACCGATGCCCAAATACAGCGAAGCCCAGGATGAATACTCCTCCTCCGCTACGGTTTACTGGTTAAAAGTGGTGGCGGTTCCTTTGTCAAACATTGACAAGGTTGACTGCGCTCTCTTTGCCATGGAGGCTTTGGCTTATTACGGACAGCAGTATGTTACCCCCAAATTCTACGAACAGGTTATGAAAGGGCAAAAGGTAAAGGACGAGGAATCAGAGGAAATGCTCGACCTTATATTCAGAAACCGCACATATGATATGTCCACGGTATTCGACTTCGGTTCCGGGAACAATGTAATGATTCAGTTCTACACCTCACTGCTATTTGGCAGACCCGACAACAAGATAGCCTCCGCCTATGAGCAGAAGGTTGACATTTATCAGAACGCTATCGATGACTTTATTGATGCATTTAAAAACGGTTAATCTTAATAAATCAAACACGGCTGCGTTTTTCGCAGCCGTGTTTTGTTATGATACCTGATATAAAATAAATACCAAATTAAAATATACACAATTATAACTGCATTTTCGCAATAATAAGAATAAGTTATTTTGTCAATGTGAACAAATATCTATGTTAAAATTGTATGATATGCCCATTTTTGCGAAAGTGTTAACCCATTATTGACTGTTGATTTCAAAAGTGCTATAATTTATTGGCAAATCAAAAGGAGGTATAAAGATTTGAAAAAGGTATTAGTATTCATTTTAGCCTTATCCCTGGTTTTAAGCTTTTCGCTTATTTCCTTCGCTGAAGATGACATTGTAATCTCTGAAGATCACATCAGAACCTGGTTCTGCTGGGTTCAGGACGGCGATGAAGTCACTTTGAATAAAGTCAAGACCAGCGACAGATTCATAGTGAAGGACCTTTCTTCAAACTGGGTTATAAAGGCTCAGAACTCTCAGTCTAAGATAACCGATACATATTGGTCTCCCGCCACCGTTTGGACGGTTGACGCCACCAAGGATTTCGAACTTGCATTTGAAGTGTTCGGAAACACCAAAGTTGAAATCGGCTTCTTACACTGTATCGGCGCTTCTTCTTCCGGCGGCGTTAACTATCCCGTTTCGGCTGACGGCCACGAACTGGTTCAATGGTGCAAGCTTTATGAATCGGCTGACGGCGTTACCTGGACCGAAGTTGACTCCGACATCCTCCCCGCAACCCACGCTCTTGTTTCGGGCATGACCGACTATGATGCAGAAGACATCACCCCCTACAACGGCGACGGCGTTTCCGAATATTCCGAAGCTTATTTTGTAATCAGCGGTACCGTTTCCGCAAACGCCAAGTATGTTAAATACTGGTTCAAGGGCAACGGCAGAAACCACAACTGGGACCCCTGCGTGCGTGATGCCATATTCACCGCCCCCGTTGGCAATGCTTGGGAAGGCACAAGCGAACCCGAGGAATCCAGCGAACCCGAACCCGTATACAATCCCTGGATCAATCTTGCCAAAGACTGCTCCTATGAAGTCCTCAGCGGCACAGTCCGTAACGACGGATACGGCGATCCCCAGTTTACTAAACTGACCGACGGTTACTGGTCTGTTTACGGTGACGACAACATCGGCGCCTTTGACTCTCCCACAGGATCAATTAAACTTGACCTGGGCAGCGTTCAGACCATCAACCGCATAGCTGTTGATATGTGGTATGGCGCTTGGGGTATAGCCGAACCTGTCAGCGTTAAGTACTCCATATCCGACGACGGCGAAAACTTTACCGAAATCGCTTCTGTTGCAAACTCTGAGGCTCAAGCCCTTACCGGCATCACCTTCACCGGCTACCTGTATCAGCTTGACTTTGAAGCAGGCGTATCCGGCAGATACATTAAGGTTGAATACACCGCTTCCTCGCACATTTGGACTTCCGAAATCGGCGTATATAAGTATGTGCCCGAGGAAACCAGCGAACCTGTAAGCGAAGTATCCACCCCCAGCGAATCAAGCCAAACTACAACCCCCACCGGCGACGCCGGCTATGTAGCACTTGCACTTGTTTCGGTTATCGCTCTTGCCGGCATTGTTGTTATCAAGAGAAGATAAGTTTTAAGTAAATAAGGGCCCCCGCATTAAAACGGGGGCCTTTTCTTGAAATATTATGAGGTAATTCTATGAACGGACAGGCTAATGAAAATTTTATATATAACCTTCACCCGGAGCTAAACGGCGAAAATCCCGTTATCGCCGCTATAAAAAGATTCGGCAACACCGGTTTTCTTTTGGGTATTATTATTGCCCGGGGTCTGGGTATGCTCATTAGTTTAATTTTCAGTGATGCTCCGGAGATGGCGGTTTTTTCTCTTATTCCCGATATATTGGTATTTTCGGGTATTTTAGCTTTTTACGTTTCCTGCAGGACAACTAAATATCCCGGCGTAAAGCCCACGGGACTTAAAATTCTTTATGTTATTACGATAATTATTGCATCCTTAACGGGAGTGGGAGGTTTACTTGCGTATATCGGCGTTATGTCTTGGGCAGGAAGTGAAGAATTGCTTGAATTTGTCAGTAAATATTACGGAGATCTGCCTGAAGAGACTACCAAGCTTCTTTTAGATAAAGATTTACTCCAGGTGATTGCAACCGTTGCCATAATTGCCGTTATTATAGTTGTGCTGTTTTATATTTTTGTGGCAATAGGGTTAAGAAGGGTAATAAGAACAATTAAAACCGGCACATTTTGCGGTAAGATGCCTGTTTTTCTCACAGTATTGCTTATTGTTGTAACTCTATTTCAACTTATTACAGTAATTACGAATTTTTCAAATGCCTTGAACTTTTTTGACGGTGTTATAAGCCTTGCAGAATATGTGTTGTGGACCGTTTTGGTATTTAAATTCAACAGCGATATGGAATTTTTGTGGTATTACAACACATAGGTCATTATTGGTGTATCAAGCATAAGGCATAATCACTCGGTGCAATGTTTTTGGTTTATACAGTCACGGGTAATATTTTCTCTGATATATCATTGGACAAAAATATTTCCCAGGTTATTTCTAGCATTTTACTTATCCTGTGCATATTCAAATATAATAAAAACACTGTGTTTCTTTATCATAAAACAGCTGTAATATAAAAACAATGCCTTAAGGTTTAACCCTTAAGGCATTATTTTTTGCTCACTAAAAATTCTTCAGCTCAGCAAGGCAGTTTTTGCATACGGGCTTTTCGCGGAAAGTTTCAAGGTCGTCGGGACTCCCGCAAAATTCGCATACAGGAATGAATTTTTTGATAATGATAGCATCGTTTTCAGTGAAGAATTCGAGCTTATCATTCTCATTGATGGACAGTTGCTTGCGGATCTCCATGGGAACCACAAGACGGCCCAGCATGTCGAGCTTTCTGACATAGCCAGATGATTTCATAACAAGTCCTCCGAAAATGAAATTCTTGCAAGATTATAGCATTTTAGGAATTATGTGTCAATATAAAATTGTAAACAATTATATATCATTTATTAAATTTCCAATGCTTTCGACAACAAAATCGGGAGCATTTTGATTGTTTATGTCACTTTTTGTCGACTCACCGGAAAGCACCAAAATTGATGTAATACCGTTAGCTTTACCAAGTGCAATATCGGTGTAGAGCCTGTCCCCTACAACCGCAGCGGAGTTAAAATCCACCTTGGCGTGGTTGATAAGATAAGAAGCGGTTTCGTAGTGGGGCTTGCCGAAATAACGGGGTTTCTTGCCGGTGGCGGCGGTAACCAGAGCGCAAATTGCGCCGCTGTCGGGTATATAACCATCTTTAACGGGGCAGACAAAGTCGGGATGGGTGGAATAGAATATTGCCCCCTTGTCAATTAACATACAAGCATTTTTAAGCTTTTCGTATGTAACGGTAGTGTCAAATGAAACCACCACAATGTCGGCTTTTGTCCCGTCGGAAAGGTTGATTCCGCCTTTCACAAAGGATTCTTCAAGGGCGGGGGTTCCCACCAGATACACCGACTGACCGGCATGATTTTTATTTAAAAAGTCTATGGTTACGTCTGCAGAGGATATAACATCACCGTCAGATACCTCAAAGCCGAGCCGGTTCAGCTTTTCGTAATACATTTCAATGCTTTTCGAGGCATTATTGGTAAAATAAATTATCCTTTTACCCTTTTCTCTTGCTGTTTTTACAAATTCCCTTGCACCGGGAATAGGGGTGTCGTCAAGGTATATGGTGCCGTCCATGTCGAGTATAAAAAGCTTTTTGTCAACAAATCTGCCCTTCATTTTAACCTCGCTAATTTTGTCATTATATACATTATACCCAAATTTAAAAAGAAATGCAACCGAAAGCGTAAATGGAATAAAATTATATTGAAAATTAACATAAATTGTGTTATAATTTCCTTATGATTTGATATTTTGCATATTATGTATTAATACAGGGGGATTTAATTATGTTTACCCACGGCGGAAGGTTTTATATTGCAGTCGATCTTGAGGGTATCGCCTGCGTCATAGGCGAATACGGCAAAGGCCTTGGCTTTGACACCCCCGGTTATTTTTATGCCAAAAAACAGGCCACAAATGAAACCAATGCCGCCATAAAAGCCCTGTTTGACAACGGAGCCACAGAGGTATGGGTATGGGACAACCATGGCAAGGGCTACAACCTTGACTATGATAATCTTGACAAACGGGTTAAAATCGTTATGGGGGCAGGCAACCGCCAGCGTTTTCCCCATATAAATACCGGCTTTGACGGAGTGCTGTTTATAGGCTACCACGCCTATGACACCTCCAATGCAGTTCTGGCCCATGTTTATTCCTCCGCTACATATCAATACCAAAAAATAAACGGAAAAGACATAGGCGAGCTTCAGGTTGACGCCGCTATTGCCGGCAACAACGGCGTTCCCCCTATTTTTGTATCCTCCGACGATATATGCATAAGTCAGGCTAAAGAGTCCTTCGGGGATATCCCGTCGGTGGTGACAAAAACCGCCCTTGCATGGAACTGCTGTATATCAAAGCATCCCGCCGCCGTCTGCGACGAAATTTATGAGGAAGTTGCAAAATCGGTTAAAAATATAGAAAACCGTAAGGTATATACCATACCGTCCCCCTTTGAATATGAAGTCCGCTTTAAGCGGATAGAATATGCCGAATCAACTAAGCTTATTTCATACGACAACAAGCCCTTTGAAAGAATAGATCCATATACCCTGCGGGGATATCTGGCAAAACCCGAAGATATATTTTAAACGCTTGTAAAAGCGTCAGGGAGTTAGTGTTATGAGTACGCAGGTAATTGGCACAACCGGAAACCGGAAAAAACAGGCCAAAAAAGACAGGCGGCGGATAATCAGGGTAGTGGAATACTTTGATTTTTCCGGGATAATCGAAAACTCACCCGTTCAGGTGAATGAAGGCTATGTGGTGGCTGACGTGGATACCAACGAGTTTTTTGCTACCTTCACCTTTCAAAACCTTTCACAAAAGTCTATAAAAAGCCTTGATATAAGACTGTTTTTATACAGAAACAGCAATGTTCCGTATATAAAAATCCCCTTTACCTACTCCTTTGAAAATATGACCTTGGGTATGCGGAGCCGGGATAACGAAGAACAGCCGGGGAAGCTAAAACGCATTGTTTGGCATAAAAAGGAATCTTGTAATATCGAAGTCCTTGAGAATTTCGGTAAAACGGTATATATAAAAATTCCCGAATCCTATTTCAGCAAGATAAAGCTTGAAATAAATTCGGTCCTTTATGCCAACGGAGAAAAAGAAGAGCTTGGTATTTTGGTTAGCAACAAATACCGGCACTTTAAAGAGCTTGATTACGAAAAACAGTATGCCTTTGCTAAGGTCAACATTTACGACAGGGCGGAGGAATACCATCCCACCAAGGTTATCCCTCAAAAAACACAAAACGCCTGGTTATGCTGCTGCGGCACAAAAAACCTTGCCGATGACGAAATATGCCGTGTCTGCGGCCGTGACAGGGACTGGCAGCTTGAAACCATAAGCGACGAAAATCTTGAAAAAACCGTAATGTCCCTCAAACAGCAAAGCGACGGTTTTTTGCGTGACAAAACCAAATACAAACCTTATGAAAAACCCCTGACTGAAGAAGAGCAAGATAAGAAAATTAAAGAATATGAAAAAATTATCCGCCGTCTGGCAGAGCAGGAACGGATAAACGAACGAAAGAGAAAGCTGATTATCCCCAAGATAATATTTTTCTTCGGTTTTATATATCTTTTGATATATATAATATATACATTAACCGCAATTTTACGATGAAAGGAGATGCCCGATGAAAAAACTGTTTTGCCTAATCGTTGTCCTGACAATGTTTTTGACAATCCTGGCATCCTGCAACGAACCCGGGGGTAAAAGCGATACATCATCCCAGAATGAAAGCAGTGCAGGTCAGGTGTCGGACGAAAGTCTTGATGATTCGTCCGCCGAAGAATCTCTCCCCCCCGATATCGTTACCAAAGATTTTGGTGGTCGGGATTTTATCGTGCTGTCTATCGGTTTTTCGGACACCATTTCCGAAATTCTGACTAATGAACTGACCGAAGACAGCCGGAGCTGGCTTACATCGGCTGTTAACGATGCCATTGACGAAAGAAACACCCTTACCGAAAACCATCTTAATGTAAAAATAAAAGAACTGAAGGTGGAGTCGGGCCGTGTGGGCGACAAGATTCTTACATATATAAGAAACGAAATTGTTAGCAATCAGCGCACCTTTGACGTTTGCGCCCCTTCCATTTACGACTGCGGCACCCTTGCAGCCGAACAGTCTTTCTACAACCTTAGAGAAATTGAATCCCTCAATACCGAAAACGAATGGTGGGACCAGTCCTTTAACGAGTCCATGACAATCAACGGCTGCCTTTACTTCACCCTGGGTGACATAGGCATCCATAATAAAAACGCTACTCCGGTTATTTACTTCAACAAAAACCTTGCCGTTGATCTTGGTATAAACCCCATGGATTTATATGATATGGTGCGGGAAGGCAAATGGACCTTTGACAGGGCCTATGAGTATGCCAAAAAACTGAGCGTCGACCTTGACGACAACGGCAAAATAGACTATAAAGACCAGGTTGGCTGGGCCGGCCAGGCAGATGACACATGGAACTTCTTCTTCGGTTCGGGGGAACGGATAGTTTCTATAAGCCCTGACGGCGGACTTGAGCTTACTATGTTCAACTCCCGTTCGGTGGACGTGGCCGAGAAGATGTATAATATGTTCAGGGACACCAAGTATTACATATCTGCTAACGACTTTTTCGGTGACTCCAACGAGCCTACATATGAATGCACCGGCAAGGCCTTTATAGAGGGCAGAGTGCTGTTTTTCTCAGACAACATGGCGTTTATGCACTACTTTGCCGATATGGATGACGATTTTGGAATACTCCCCACACCTAAATTTAACGAAAACCAGGATTCCTATCATTCTCTTATAAACCCCTGGACGGGCAACGCCTTTGCCATTCCCGTTCATCTTACCGAAGAAGAGGTCTACTTCGCAGGTGCCGTTCTTGACGTTATGGGTTATTACTCCCGCAGCACGGTAGCCTATGAATACGAACAGCGCACCCTTACTTATCAGAAAACAAGAGACGAAGACTCCATCGAAATGTTAAGAATTATCTTCAATACCCGCGGCTGTGATATAGGTATTATCTACAACATAGGCAAGTCAAGCGGAACGGGTCTGCCCTGGATGCTCCAGCAGCTTATGAAACAGCCTGCCGGCACCTTTGCGTCCTGGTATCAGGCAAGAGAAGATGCCGCATTATCTGATCTTGACGATATTATAATGGCTTATGGTTTAGATTAAATTTATACAGCAAAATCAAAAAGACTTAAAAAGTAAACCCGCAGGTTAATACCTGCGGGTTGTTTTTATTTGGAATTTAACACATATTCGGCGGCGGTAAGCACACCGTATCTGCCACTTTCATAGGTAAGTCCGCCCTGCAGATAAACGCAGTAGGGAGGTCGAAGCGGCGCATCAGCGGAAAGTTCTATGGAAGAACCCTGGGTAAACGCACCGGCTGCCATAATAACGTCGTCCTTATAGCCAGGCATATAGGCAGGAAGGGGAGTAACATGGGAATCTACCGGAGAACCGGCCTGAATGCCTTTGCAAAATGCTTTAAGCTGTTCCGGGCCGCCAAGGTAAACCACCTGAACAATATCCTCACGCATTTCAAAGGGATCGGGATTAACCTCAAAGCCCAGCTTCTTAAACAGCAAAGCCGTAAAATGAGCGGTCTTCTTGGCATTTGCCACCGAATGCGGGGCATAGAACAGCCCTTTTATAATCCCCTTTGTATTGCCAAGTGAGGCGCCGGCTTCGGTGCCTATACCGGGAACCGAATACCGCCAGGCGGCAAGTTCAACCGCTGTGGCTGTCCCCACAAGGTATCCGCCGCTTTCGGCCATTCCGCCACCGGGATTTTTAATTAGAGAGCCTGCAAGAAGGTCGGCCTTGGGTTCGGTTATATTGGTAAACTCGCCGTAGCAGTTGTCCACATACACAAAGGCATTAGACACCGACTTGACAGCGTTATAAAGCTCGGTTATCTCACCTGCCGTCAGTGTCCGCCGTGAGGCATAACCTTTCGACCGCTGGATATAAACCACCTTTATGGTCTTGTCCTCTTTAAGCACCCTTAAAATCTCATCGGTATCAAGGGTTTTGCCGTCAATTAACTCTGTCTGGCGGTATTTGACTCCGAAATCGGCCAATGACCCCTGTTGACCCTTTAAGCCTATAACTCCAAGCAAGGTGTCATAGGGCTTGCCGGTAACACAATACATGGTGTCGCCGGGGCGGAGAAGGCCGAAAAGGCCTATTGTCAAGGCATGGGTGCCGGATATTATGTTGTGACGGACAAACCCCGCCTCGCAGCCGAACACCTTGGCGTAAATATCGTCGGCAGCCTGCCGGCCGTCATCGTTGTAACCGTAACCGGTGGTAGGGTTGAAATGACGGTCGGATAGCCTGCATTCCGAAAAAGCGGAAAGCACTTTTTCGGTGTTAATTTGACTTATTTCGTCGATTTTTTTAAAAATATCGGCAAGTTCTGTTTCACATTGATTAGCAAGGTTTCTTAGATAAGGGGATATCATTATTTAATGCCTTCCTCGATAAATGCGGCAAAGAGCTTGACGCAGTTTTCAAGGTCTTTCGAATCGATAACCTCAACAGGAGAGTGAACATAACGGGCGGGAATGGATATACATCCCGCATAGCTGCCACCTCCTGCCGTCTGCATAGAAGCTGTGTCGGTGCCGCCGGCGGAAAGCACTTCGTACTGATATTTAATCTTCCTGTCCTCAGCAAGTTCGGTAAGACGGTCAACAATCAGCTTGGAGCATATAACTGAGGAATCCTTAATCTTTATGGCAGCGCCGCCGCCCAGCTTAACCTCGCCGGGATTAGCTCCTATTGCGTCATAGGAGGGTGTAAGGTCGCAGGCAAGGGAATAGTCGGGCAATATCACGTTTGATGCCGCCCTGGAGCCGCGAAGGCCGACTTCCTCCTGAACGGTAAAGACGAAATAGGTGTCATATTTAAACTTTTTAGTCGTTTTTGCAGCTTCTACCAGAACGGAGCAGCCTAAACGGTCGTCAAAGGCTTTGGCGGCATAGCGTTTGTTGGCAAGCCGGGTTACCCGCTGGGCAAGGGTGAGATAATCCCCAACCTTAACTTTCTTTTCGGCATCCTTTTTATCCTTGGCGCCTATATCTACAATCATTTTATTTATATTAAGGTCGCCAGGCTGAACATTTTCTTCAAACACGATAACACCCTTGGTGCCGTTTTTAAATACAACCTCGTTATATGCCGAGTTGATGGGACGAATGCCCCCCACATTGGAAACCCTGATAAGACCGGATTTGTCAATAAAAGTAACCACAAAGCCTATTTCGTCCATGTGGGCGGCAAGCATTGACTTTTTGGACGAATCCTCGCCTTTTTTAAAGCAGATAAGGTTGCCCATGGGGTCAGTCTGAATGGAATCCACATAGGGCTTAATGTCGTTCGCTATAAGATTGGCCAGCTCCTCCTCGTTTCCGGTAACCGAAAAGGGGGTGATATATCTTTTTATATCCATAATTTATATCCTTTCTGTATTTTAAGCTATGCCGTTTGCTGCCACAAGTTCAAGCAGCTTTTTAATTTCGTCAAAATCCCGTTGGTCGGCCACGGAGGTGGCGGAATGGATATACCTCACCGGTGCGGATATTGCCGCAACCTTGGTGGGATAGTAGATCCGCTGGTAGGCGGAAGCGTCGTTGCCGCCGGCCACTAGGTTTTTAATCTGGAATTTTATATTGTTTTCTTCGCATATGCTGATAAGCTTTTGTAAAACCTTGGGGGAATAGACAGTGCCGTTATCCATAAAGGATAAAACTGCACCCTTGCCCAGCTCGCAGGCTTTTCCCGATTCGGGTGAGCCGTGGATATCCCCGGCGGTAGTGGCTTCTACAACCACAACCTCATCGGCCTTTTCGGAAAATGCCACGTTCATGGCACCCCGGCAGCCTTCTTCTTCCATAATTACAAAGGCAAAATAGGTGTCGTATTCAAGGTCCTGCTTAATAAGCTCACACAGCATATAACAGCCGAACCTGTCGTCAATGGCCTTGGATTTAATTTTATAATCACCGAAGGTTTCAAAGTTTGGTTCAAACGTTACAAGGTCGCCTACTTTTACATATTTTAGCGTATCTTCCTTGCTTACCGAGCCTATATCAATAAACATCTTTTCTATAATTGGGGCGACACCCCGTTCCTCGGGTTTTTGAATATGAATGGCTTTGCCGCAAATAACACCGGGAATACGGTTTTCACCGATAACCACTCGTTTGCCTGATATAACTCTCCGGTCAATACCGCCGACGGTTCCAAAGTAGATAAATCCGTCCTCGTCAATATGGCGCACCATAAAGCCGACTTCATCCATATGGGCGGAAAAGAGGAGCTTATTCTGCCGTTCTTTTTTACCTTTTTTAAATACTATAAGGTTTCCCGTCTTGTCCACTCTGTAGGAAGTGGCATAGGGTTTTATTTCTTCAATAATTATATCCCTGACTTCGTCCTCCATGGAGGAAGGGCCGAAGGCGGAGCATAGCTTTTTTAACAGTTCGCTCATTATTCATCCCTCCCAAGGCTTTCCGCAAAACGGGCTAAAATTTCAGCACCGGTTTTTATGTCTTCAAGATTTATAACCTCAACCCCGGTGTGCATATATCGCAAAGGCACCGAAAGGTTGGTGCAGGGTATACCCCAGCGGGATATCTGAATATGATGAGCATTGGTGCCGGTGCGTCCTGGTTCGCCCTTTAGCTGATACTTTATATTGTTATCATTGGCGCAGTTGACAAGCTTTGTGGTAAGGGGCCGGTTTGTGGTGGATGAATAGGATATCACGCAGCCGTCACCAAGCTTTGTGTTTTTAAGAAAAGCAGGTCCGCCCGGCATATGGCAGTTGCAAACGTCAAGAGCAACGGCATAATCTGCGTCAATTACATAGCAGGCAGTGGTGGCACCCTTGCCGCCGATTTCCTCACCGGCAGAAAATACGCAGTAAATGTCTACATCAAGCTTGCTTTTGTCGATAAGCTCAAGGGCTCTTAAAATCTGAGCAATGCAGATTTTGTCGTCCATGCTTTTTGACACGGCAAAGTCGTTTTGAAGGCGGAAGATGGGGGAATACATATCGGCGTAATCGCCAATACGCACCTTCTTTTTAATTTCATCCCCCGATAAGCCGGTGTCAATGTAAATATCTTTCAGCTCCAGCTTTTTATCCGATTCACCCGGAGCCTGTAAGTGGGGGGGCTTTGAGGTGAATATACCTCTTAAAACCTCTTTTCCGTAGATGGTAACTTCGGAGGCGGGCAGAACCCGTGTGTCAACCCCTCCGGCATTAACAACCGACAAAAATCCGTCGTCGTGAATTTGGGAAATTATAAAGCCGATTTCATCAAGATGGGCGTCAAGCAGCAATTTTTTGGCATTCTCTTTGCCGCATTTCACCACACCTACAAAGCTTCCCGCCGGATTGGTGAATGTTTCGTCAAACATTCCTTCGCATATGCGGGAAAGGCCCTCAAAGGCCGCTTCCTCATACCCCGAAACCGAGGGCAGGGAAGTTAGAGCCCGGGCAAGTTCAAACACTCTTTCCATGTCGTGTTTTTATAAGGTTCGCCACAATATTGGCAAACCTGTCTCCTCTCTCCTCAAAGTTTTTAAACATATCAAAGCTTGCCGCAGCAGGGGAAAGGATTATAATGTCCCCCTCATTGGCAAGGCTATAGGCTTCATTTACCGCATCTTCCAAGGAAGATACAGTTTTAACAGCTCCGGTAAAGTTAACTTTCTTTAGTATTTCATCAATTTTACCGGCGGTTGTCCCCATTAAAACCACATGCTTTGCTTTTTTACTAAACAGCTCGCCCAGTGGTTCAAGGGGTATTTTTTTATCATATCCTCCGGCAATGACTATAAGCTTTTGATTAAAGGAATTCAACGCCGCTGCAGTCCGGGTGGGGGAGGAATCAATGGAGGAGTTGTAAAACTTCACTCCGTCCAGCTCGCCCACAAGCTGAATCCGGTGGGGAACGCCTTTAAATGCTTTTGCCGTTTCTTCGATAATATATCTGGTGGTGTAACCACAGGTGGCGGCAATGGCCTGGGAATAATTATACACATTATGTCTGCCGGGTATAAAAATATCCTTTAGATCAAGGATTTTTTGATTTCCTAAGTAAATGGCATTATCGTCAAACCAAACACCGTTGTCAAGACGTTTTTCCCCTGAAATAAAAACAGTTTTTACGGGTATTTCATCTGTAAATGACATAGATGTTTTATCATCCGCATTTAACACGCAAAAACCCTTTTGCATAAATTTGAAAATGTTCTTTTTGGATTCTATATATTCCTCCATACCCTTATGCCAGTCGAGATGGTTGGGGGATATGTTGGTTATAACTGCCACATCGGGAGCATATCTGGTTTTCATAAGCTGAAAGGAGGAAAGCTCACAAACCGTAACGGTGTTTTCGTCCTCGTTTTCAAGGTTGACAAGCAGGTTGGCGCCTATGTTGCCCCCAAGATTAACCTTAACACCGGAGGCTTTAAGTATTTCATATATCAGCGTGGTGGTGGTGGTTTTGCCGTCGCTGCCGGTTACGGCAATAACCCTACCTTTTCTAAGCCTTAAAAACTCGTTTACCTCGTTGGTTATTATAACTCCATTTTCTTTTGCTTTTACCAGCTCCGGCAGATCGGGCCGGACGGCGGGAGCAAGAAAAAGCACATTTTCATATATATCACTTAAGTAATTTTCACCGAAAAAGCAGTCAAAGCCGTCAATGGCCGGCTGAACCTTTTTATCCCTTAATGAAACGGCATACCCCTGGTCTTTTAACATCTTTGCAACCGGCATATTGGATATACCCAGCCCAATAAAGCCTATGGAAAAATTCCGGGGGTAATTTAATATATTTTCAGGCATAAATGCCACTCCTTCTGCCGATAATGACTATGTATCAATTATATATGTCTTTGATGAAATAATCAATATAAAAAATAAATTTTACCGGTGGACAAACACCGTTATTTATGATATAATTGGTTCGACCGACCGTCCTGAACGATCGCGCGGCAGCATACCGAAAGGTCCTGTCGTGAGGAAAGTCCGGGCTCCGCAGAGCAGGATAACGGATAACATCCGCCGAAGGCGACTTTAGGGCTAGTGCAACAGAAATAAACCGCCGCATTTTTTGCGGCAAGGGTGGAAAGGCGAGGTAAGAGCTCACCGGCTGCACGGGCAACCGCGCGGCCCTGTAAACCCTATCCGGAGCAACACCGCATATGGGGGCGTTTAATGCTTGCTCGGCAGCTCCCGCAGGTGGCAAGGATGCTTGCGGCAACGTAAGCACAAGATAGATGATCGTTTTTAACAGAACCCGGCTTACAGGGACGATCGGTCAGTTTTATTAAATATTTTTATTAACATAAATTATAAACTACAGTTATCACCTAGTTTACATAATATTAATTTTTTGTCCTAACGGTTCAAAACAGGACGAAAATTTGCCGAAAATACCGTATAATTAATTGTTTTTGACATTTTTGTCCTTGACAATTATTCCCTTCATCTATATAATGTAGTAAAGGAAAAAGGAGAAGGACAGTGATAATCAAACTCGAGCAGAATATGCCGAGGGTTAAATCCCTTGAGGAAAATATTTCCTCCCTCGGCGATTCGTTGAATATAGAAGAACTGGCAAGGGAGATAGAAAGCCTTGAGGCCGTCACCGGCGAGGAGGGCTTTTGGAACGATTTGGACAGATCAAAAAAAGTCCTTGCCGAGCTTAAGCGCAAAAAGGGTATATATACCGACTTTATAACTCTTAAAAAGGGTTTTGAGGATTTAAAGGAGCTTATCGCCCTTGCCTCTGAAGCGGAAGACGAAGCCCTTGCAGATGAAATCATACCCGAATTAACCGAACTCGAAAAGGATTATCAGATCCAGCGGATTGCCATTATGCTTTCCGGAGAATTTGACCGGAACAACGCCATTTTAACCATCCACCCCGGAGCCGGCGGTACCGAAGCCCAGGACTGGGCGGCAATGTTATACAGAATGTACTGCCGCTTTGCCGAGCGAAACAAGTTTAAGGTAAAAGTCCTTGACTACCTTGAAGGGGAAGAGGCGGGTATAAAATCCGTATCGATCCTTGTTTCCGGTGAAAATGCCTACGGTTATTTAAAAGGGGAAGCAGGGGTTCACCGTCTGGTTAGAATATCTCCCTTTGATTCATCGGGAAGACGGCACACCTCATTTGCGTCTGTTGACGTAATTCCCGAAATGAACGACGACATCAAGATTGAAATTAACGAAAGCGACCTTAAAGTTGAAACCCACCGTTCCTCCGGTGCCGGCGGACAGCATATTAACAAAACCGACTCGGCGGTGCGCATAACCCATCTTCCCACAGGGATTGTGGTGGGCTGCCAGACCGAACGCAGCCAGATGCAAAACCGGGAAACGGCTTTGAAAATGCTTAAATCCAAGCTTCTTGAAATTAAGGAACGGGAGCATTTTGAAAAAATTGAGGACATTAAGGGCGTAAAGCTTAACATTGAATGGGGAAGTCAGATACGCTCCTATGTGTTTATGCCCTATACTCTGGTTAAAGATAACCGCACCGGCTATGAAACGGGATCTATTGATGCCGTAATGGACGGGGATTTAAACGGATTTATCGACGCCTATCTTAAATCACAGGTAAAAAAATAAACTACATATAAACGTCCCTTTGTCATCTTTCACGAAACCACTATCACTGAAAGGATTGGTTTACATTATGAAAAAGAAAAAAGCTAAAATTGTAGTGGGTATTTGCCTTATAGTCCAGGCAGCGGCCTTCCTTTTACTTTTCCTTATTTACATGAATAAGAAAAAAAGCCTAGCCAATGCCTTTGCCGCAGTTGCGGCCTTGGGTGGCATAGCCGGGACAGTTCTCCTTGTTCAGGCTAAAAAAGAAGCCCAAAAGCAAACCCATGAAGAAGACGAACCCGAAGAGGACAACTTTGAATCGACCTTCGATGAAGACGACATATTCTGCGCCTTTGAGGACGGTCAACCCCAGCCTGCTGCCGAATAAGCAATTATCCAATTAAATACACCGGAAAAATACAGTGCAAGCTGTATTTTTTCTGCGAATGGGGAAAAAGCGTAATAATACTAAACCGAAAGGATGATATAAATTATGGAAAAAGGCGGAATAAGCGTTCAGACTCAAAATATTTTTCCGGTAATCAAACGCTGGCTTTATTCCGATAAGGATATTTTTTTGCGGGAGGTGGTGTCCAACGCCTGCGATGCCATTTCAAAGCACAAACGCCTTGTATCCCTTGGCGAGGCGTCCGATGAGGAGAAAAATTATAAAATAACCGTCAAAGCCGATAAAGCCGCCAAAACCCTTACCATAAGCGATAACGGTATCGGCATGACATCCGACGAGGTGAAAAAATATATAAACCAAATAGCCCTGTCGGGTGCACTTGAATTTATCGATAAATACGAGTCGAAGGAAGGTAATACATCCGGCATTATCGGTCATTTCGGCCTTGGATTTTATTCGGTTTTCATGGTTTCCGAAAAAGCCGAGCTTATAACCAAATCTTTTACCTCATCCCCCGCCGTCCGCTGGATATGCGACGAAAACGGTCAATACGAAATGGAAGAGCATGATCGCGAAGGACGGGGAACCGATGTTATCCTCCATATATCCGAGGATGAAGCCGGCTACCTTGATAACGAAAAAATAAAAGAAATTTTACACAAATACTGCTCATTTATGCCTTATCCGGTAATTTTCATTGACGGGGATAATGAAGAGCAGATAAACGACACCAATCCTTTGTGGCAAAAAAATCCCAAAGATGTTTCCGACGAGGAATATAACGAATTTTATAAAAAGCTCACCGGCGACTATGAGGATGCGTTGATGGCCATCCATATTAACGCCGACTATCCCTTGAATTTCAAGGGGATACTGTATATACCCAAAATCAAAAACGATTTTGAAACCCTTGAACCTAAGGTAAACTTATACTACAATCAGGTTTTCGTTTCGGACAATATAAAAGAGGTGTTACCCGAGTTTCTTATAAACGTCCGGGGTGTTCTTGACTGTCCCGAGCTGCCTTTGAACGTGTCGAGAAGCTACCTTCAGACAAACACCTACGTGGACAGGGTGGCAAAGCATATTTCCAAAAAGGTGGCCGACAGATACAATTACATTTTCACCAACGAACGGGAAAAGCTTGAAAAGGTGTATGAAAATCTCTCCTTGTTTGTGGAATACGGCTGCCTGCGGGACGATAAATTTTATGACCGCATTAAAGACAACATAATGCTTAAAAAGACCGACAACACCTTTGTAACGGTTAGCGAATATCTGGAGGGCAAGGAGGAGGGCACCGTCTACTACACCGCCGACAAGCTGTCCCACAGTTACTATGTTACCGCCTACAATGCCAAGGGTATAAGCGTTATCGAGGCTAACCGCATTGTCGACACCCAGTTTATACAGTTTATCGAACGGAAGAACGATAAAATCAAGTTCCGCCGCATAGATTCCGAGGTTGACGCACTTGGCGAGCAGGGCGAAGAGGACAGCTTGCTTAAGGAATTGTTTGCGTCGGTTACGGGTAAGAAACAGGAAGGCATAAAGTTTGTTTCATTAGGCGATGATGGCGCTCCCGCTCTTATCACCGTGGACGAGCAGTCAAGGCGTATAGGCGACATGATGAAAATGTACGGCTTGAACAAAGACGCCTTTAACAAAAATGAAGAAATTTTAACCCTAAACACCTCGAACAAGGCAGTTAAACGGATAAAAGACCTGCCGGAGGATGTAAGAAAGCTGGCGGCAAAGCAAATATACATGTCAGCCCTTTTACTCTCACGGCCCTTTACCAAGGAAGAAACAGAAGAGTTTGTAAAATTGAATTCCGAAATAATCGAACTTTTGCCGAAAGACAAAACGGAAGGTTAAATCTAATATTTAAAGCAATAAAAAAGGCGTTCCGTGCGGAACGCCTTTAATATTTTAAATTAAATTAGTCGGCAAAGGCCTCTTTAAGTGTTTCGATCTTATCCTCAACGATATCCTTGATAGCATCATAGGAGGATCTGAAGGTGTCACCGGCAGAGGAGGAAGCGTTAATAATAAGGTTGGATAGATCACCGAAGTCGTAAATGGTGGCCATTTCATACAGACGGTTGTTGAAGATTACGTCAAGAGCGTATTCGTCTTCTTCGTCGTTGAACTTACGGGTCTTAAGCACAACTTCATAGTATGCTTTTCTAAGGGTGTCGGTAGAGGTAGCTGCAAGTGCTTCTGCCACAGCTGCGGAGGCTTCGGGGTCCTTAACATTGTTGTGGATTGCGATGCAGGAGGCAAGAATAGCCGAAACTATGTTGTAGTATTCCTCCTGGCTTTCGTTATACTTGGGTGTGGGAAGAATGCCGTAGGGAACAGAGTAATCGGTAAGTTCGTTAAGGTCGACTACTGCACAGGTTCTGAAAAGAGCTCTGTCTTCACCGATAGCAGCGGATGCAGCGAAATAAACGTCGGGATATTTACCGCCGAGGTTACTAATGTTTTCAATAATAATGGTTGAGGTTTTTTCGTTGTAGATTTCTCTGATTTTGCTGGCAACATTGCCGGCTCTTTCGCTGTCAAGAACTACGATGGGAAGGTCGTCCCCGTCTTTGTCGATAAGACGTTCGCCCGAGCCAACGAACATGGTGGTGGTATAGTTGTTGTTTAAGAACAGGCCCCATGTGTCAAGGAAGGTCATGCCTTCCTGTCCGTCGGTGTCGGCGGTAACTTTCTTTGCGTTCCTGAGAAGGGCGTCAAGGGTCCATTTGCCTTCGCGAAGCAGTTCATAGGGATCTTCAACGGTGGGGGTGGTTTGAACCAGATTTTTGTTGAAAACGATTGCATGGGTGCAGTCGAAGGTCAACAGGGAGAAGTCGCCGGTGGAGAAGTAAAGCTTGTTGGCGATGGAAAGGTCTTTGTTTGCTCTCTGGTCCCAGTAGGAATTTTCAAATTTTATAATATCCGAAAATTCATACAGGTCATACAGATAACCCTGCTGGGCAAGGGTGGCTGCCGCAGGCATGTAGGGCATAATAAGGTCGTATTCACCGCCGCCGCCTGCCAAAACGTCGTTGGTGGCAGTGGTAAGCACGTCGGGAACACGGACTTCTTCAAGTTTGCAGTTGAGAAGGTTTTCGACAATCGCATTTCTTTCGCTTATAGCGGTGTTTATTGCGTCAGGGTTGTCGTTATGTTCCATAATTTCAACGGATTTATACCTTGCTCTGGAATCGTCATAAACCAATATTTTGATTACGGCGCTGTCAAGGTCAAATCCCCTAAGATGTGAATAAGGGTCTGTATTAGACTGGTCGGATGATTCGGATACTTCACCTGTAGTGTCTGAAGTGTTCTGGGAAGTGTTGGCGGATTGATCCTTGCTTTCATCCTTATTCTCGTCGCCGCAGGCTACAAGAGCGGTAAGAACAAAAACAACGACGAGTAATAACGCCAGAAGTTTCTTCATACGCATTTCTCCTTATGTAATAATTTTTACTTATATTAACATAAACCCATTCTTTTGTCAAGATCATTGTTGAACTGCGCCGAAACGAGAGTATTTTTTCAAAATATCACGAAAATTAATATATACATTTAGTTAATTTTATGATATAATAATTCAGATTAATATTATCCGGAGGGATATATGGCGGATATTTATGAAAGAAAGGTTGAAAGCCTTAATATTGATTTTGTTTTGAAGCTGTTCGGCGCCCTTGACGGCAATGCGGATATTCTTGAAAAAGCCTTTAACGTTAGGATATCCAGCCGGGACGGGGAAATAAAGATAACAGGTGATTCAGAAGGCAACACAACCATGGCCTATGAAGCGGTGTTACAGCTTGAAAAGCTGTCCCGGCTTCAGGATTCCATTGAAGAAAACACGGTAAATTACGTCATTTCAATGGTGAGGGAAAACCGGGCCGCCGAGCTTTCGGTAATGTATGACGACTGTATTTGTCTTACCAACAAGGGAAAACCCATTAAGGCTAAAACCGTAGGCCAGCAGAAGTATGTGGAGGCCATTAAGAAAAACACCATAACCTTCGGTGTAGGCCCTGCCGGTACGGGTAAAACCTTTCTTGCGGTGGCAATGGCGGTAACCGCCTTAAAGCAAAAGCAGATATCCAGAATAATTCTTACACGTCCGGCGGTGGAGGCAGGGGAAAAGTTGGGCTTTCTTCCCGGTGACCTCCAGCAAAAGATAAACCCATATCTTCGCCCCCTTTATGATGCTTTGGGTGAAATGCTGGGGCAGGAATCGTTTACAAGGTATATGGAGAAAAATATAATAGAAATAGCGCCGCTTGCCTATATGAGGGGTAGAACCCTTGACGACTCTTTTATAATCCTTGACGAAGGTCAAAACACCACGCCGGAGCAGATGAAAATGTTTTTAACCCGCTTGGGTAACAATTCAAAAGCCATTGTTACAGGTGACATTACCCAGATAGACCTTCCTTTTATTAAAAAAAGCGGAATGGTTGAGGCCATATCCATTCTTGACGATATAGAAGGAATAGCCATCTTCCGCTTTACCCACAAGGATGTGGTCCGCCATCCGCTGGTTCAAAAAATAATCATGGCCTATGAAAAGAAAACCAAAACCGAACATTCCGCCCCGCGGATGTTCAAGAGGAAACCGGAATGACAAAAATATACTGGACAAACCTTACTAAGACCAAGATCGACAAAAGTATTATTTCCGACATGAAAAGGTGTATTCAAAAGACGGTGTCGGAATTTTATCCCAAAACCGCTTTTGAAGTTGCGGTAACAATCTGCGACAACGAATATATTAGGGACCTTAATTCACAATACCGGGGAATAGACCGTGAAACCGACGTGCTGTCCTTTCCCCTTAGTGACTTTGATATTCCCGCAGGTCCCAAAAGCCTTGGGGACATTGTCATATCCATTGACAAGGCCATAACCCAGGCCGAGGAATACGGCCATTCACTAAGACGGGAACTATGCTTTTTATGCGTTCATTCCACTCTCCACCTTTTGGGCTTTGACCACGAGGTAGGGGAGGAAGAAAGAATAAAAATGGAAAAGATGCAGGAAGAAATTCTTCAGGCACTTAATATTTCAAGGGATTAAATTATGGAAACAAAAAGTCTATTTATAATGATTTCGGGGCGCCCCAACGTGGGAAAATCCACCCTGTTAAACACCCTGGTGGGCCAGAAGGTGGCAATAGTATCACGCAAGCCCCAGACCACAAGAAACCGTATAACCGGAATAGTAACCGATAACGAAAACCAGTTTGTCTTTGTGGACACCCCCGGACTTCACAAGCCAAAAAACCTGCTGGGTGAATATATGATGAAGGCAGTGGGGGTGACCGCCGAGGACGCCGATCTGGTGCTGTTTGTGGTGGACGCTTCCGTCCCCCTAAACAATGCCGAGAAAGCCGCACTTGAAAGCTATTCGAAATCGGGACTTAGGCGTATTTTAATAATAAACAAGGTAGATATAACAAATAAAAGTGAAATTTTAAAGTATATTGCCGATATTTCGTCAACCTATGACTTTGATTCGGTTATTCCCATTTCCGCCCTCACCGGGGACGGTATAGACATTGTGTGGAAGGAACTTAAAAAGTACCTTGTTCCATCCCCCCACTTTTTCCCCTCCGACAGCTACACCGACCAGGCAGAAAGACAGATAGCCGCCGAAATTATACGGGAAAAAGCACTCCGTCTTACCGATGACGAAATTCCCCACGGCATTGCCGTATCCATTGAGGAATTTACCGAAAAGAAGGAAGTTATAGTCATTCGAGCCGAAATGTATGTTGAAAAACATGCCCACAAGCGGATTATAATCGGTAAAGACGGGGCAATGCTTAAAAAAATCGGCACCTATGCAAGGGAGGATATGGAAAAAATCTTTTCCTCCAGAATTTATCTTGACATTTGGGTAAAGGTCAGGGAAAACTGGCGGGACCAGCCTGCCTATCTGTCCACCCTCGGATACAGCGACAAATGATATCACCCTGAAAGGACATTTGACATGAACCGGGTTGTAAAGGGAATAGTGATTAAGGAAAAAGCTTACGGCGAAAAGGGAAAGCTCCTTTATATACTTACCCAGAACGAAGGGGTTATTACCGTCAAGGCCACCGGGGCAAGGACAATATCGGCGTCCTATCTTAAATCTGCCCAGCTATTCGCCTATTCCGAGCTTACCATATACGATAAAAACAAAAGCTACACCCTTACCGAGGCAAAGTTAATCGAATCCTTTTACGACATCCGCACCGACGTTCTTGCCTTTGCACTGGCATGTTATATGTGCGAACTGGCAGGACTATCTGCCGTTCCCGAGGACGACGGGATATTACGCCTTTTGTTAAATTGCCTGTATGCCCTGACACACCAAATAGCACCTGCAGATTTGGTAAAAGCGGTGTTTGAATACCGGCTATGCCTGTGTCTTGG
The DNA here is from genome assembly GCA_050953105.1 of Eubacteriales bacterium. Lineage (GTDB taxonomy): Bacteria > Bacillota > Clostridia > Oscillospirales > CAG-382 > UBA1206. The sequence continues at coordinate 170,125 of JBMNMA010000009.1, forward strand.
CCTTGCGCCGGATTTTTCGGAATGCGCAATATGCGGTGAAAAGGGAAAACTGTTTGACTATGAGGAATCTGCCCTGTTTTGTTCTGAATGCGCCCCCGACGCTGACAGGTGCACTGTCCTTGACGAAAGTGTTATAGAAACACTAAATTACCTTAACACCTGCCCGCCCGGCAAGATACTGTCATTTTCAATTAAAGGGGAAGCAAGGGAGCAGATGGGGGAATTTTGCGAAAAATATTTAATTTCCGCCACCGATCTGAAACCTTCTACCCTTGAGTTTTATAAACAGACAATAAAGGAAGAATAAATGGAATACGCAAGCAAAGCAATAAGAATACTTGAATTTGACAAGGTTATAGAACAGCTTACCGCCTTTGTCCGCACCGAAAGCGGCAAAGAGGCGGCAAAAGCTCTTGAACCCTCGTCGGATACGGTAACCGTAAAACGCCGCCTTGCCGAAACTTCCAAGGCCAAGGAACTTATAGCCAAAAACTCAATGCCTTCCTTCGGTAACGGTAAAAACGTGTTAAATTCGGTTGACCGGGCATTAAAAGGGGCAACCCTAATGCCAATAGAGCTTTTGGAAATAAGGTCGGTATTACGCAATTCCGCCGCTCTTTCGGAATATCCCCCCAAAAACTTCGACCTTGGGGCGCTTACTGAATATTTCGAAGCAATACGGCTTGACCGGCACCTTGAAAAGGCAATAGGGGATGCCATTATCGCCGAGGATATGATTGCCGACACCGCATCCGATAATTTATACCGCATTAGGCGGGAAATAAGAAAGTGCGAATCCGACATTCGGGAAACCCTTTCTAAATATACCTCCGGCTCCTATTCAAAATACCTTCAGGAAAACATAGTAACCCAGCGCAACGGCAGGTTTGTTGTCCCCGTCCGGGCCGAGTTTAAAAACGAAATCAAAGGCCTTGTCCACGACACATCCTCCTCCGGTGCCACATTGTTTATAGAACCTTTACAGGTGCTTGAAGGTAACAACCGTCTGCGGGAGCTTAAAAACTCCGAAGCGGAGGAAATCGAAAAGATACTGTCCGCCCTGTCGGATATGGTGGCAAAGGATGCCGAAATCATTGCCACCAATTACAAAGTAATACGGGATTTATCCCTTATATTCGGCAAAGCCGATTATTCATTTGAAATAAGGGGCGTTTCGCCGGTAATAAACGAAAGAAACCGTTCGGTAAAACTGTTAAACGCCCGCCACCCCCTTCTTGATAAGGAAAAGGTGGTGCCTATTACAGTTACCCTCGGCGGAAAGAATGACGCCATTCTGGTTATAACCGGCCCCAATACCGGCGGTAAAACCGTTACCCTTAAAACAATAGGACTTATGGCGCTTATGGCCCAGTCGGGGCTGGAAGTCCCCTGCGATTTCGGCACAACCCTGCCGGTGTTTGACGAAATTCTGCCCGATATCGGCGATGAGCAGTCAATAGAACAATCCCTTTCCACCTTCTCAGCCCATATGACCAACATTGTGGGGATAGTTCAAAACTCCTCCTGCAATTCGCTGGTGCTGTTTGACGAGCTGGGCGCCGGAACCGACCCCACCGAGGGTGCCGCCCTTGCGGTGGCTATTCTTGAGGATATGAAGCGTATCGGAGCAACGGTGGCAGCCACCACCCATTATGCCGAGCTTAAAACCTACGCCCTTGAGTCGGAGGGGGTAATGAACGCCTCCTGCGAATTCGACGTGGAAACGTTGCGTCCCACCTACCGTCTGGTTACGGGACTTCCCGGAAAATCCAACGCCTTTGCCATTGCAAGGCGGTTGGGACTCCCCGATAGGATAATCGAAAAAGCCAAATCGGCCATGGGCGAGGAATCAATACGCTTTGAGGACGTGCTTTCAAGGCTGGAAGAAACCCAGAACAAGCTTTCAAAGGAACGGGAGCATATAGAAAAACTCCGCCGGGAAGCGGAGGAAAAGCTAAAGCAGGCAGAGGAATATAAAGAAAAGGTTCAAAAGGACGTATCAAATGAAGCCGATAGGGCAAGGGAGCAGGCCAACCGCATTCTGGCCCAGGCCAAAGCGTCAAGCGATTATATCTTTGCCGAGCTTAATAAGATTAAAAAAGAGGCCGAAAAGGACAAAAAATTCGACAACCTTGAGCAGGCCCGCCTTGCTGTCAGGGAACAGCTTAAAAAGGCAGATAAAGCTACGGTTGCCGAGGATGAGGATGACGACAGGGAATATATACCCCCAAGGGATTTCCGCATAGGTGACGAGGTTATAATAGCAAGTATAAATAAAAAGGGTTATATCGAGGCCATAGACGGTGAAAATGCGTCGGTAAAGGCCGGGATAATAACCACAAAGGTTAGGATTTCGGATCTTCGCCTTGTGGAAACCCAAAAGGCAAAGGAAGTAAAAAAATCAACCGCCACATACAGCCATCCGGCCGAGGCGGTTAAAAACGAGGTTGACGTGCGGGGATTGACCGGCGACGACGCTTATTTTGTAATAGACCGTTACCTTGACACCGCCATGCTGGCGGGCTACCGCACTATATCAATTATCCACGGCAAAGGCACGGGAGCGCTCCGGGCTGCTGTGTGGGAGCATTTAAAGCACGACAAGCGTGTCCGCTCCTACCGTTCCGGCCGCTACGGCGAGGGAGATACCGGCGTTACTGTGGTGGAACTTAAAGTAGACTAAAAACCCAGAACCAATGCCAAACCCAAAAGGGCGGCAACAAGGGCGGGGAGTGAGATAAGGGCACCGTATTTTATAAACGATGCAAAACCGAATTTCACTTCCTGCTTTTTTAATATATTCGACCACATTATTCCTGCCAATGCTCCTACTGGGGTAAGGAATGCTCCGATGTTCGAGCCTATGATGGTGGCAAAGGCGGCGGATTCGGAAATTTGGGGGTATGTTCCCAAAAACGAGCAGAAAAGCACGCTCATGGGGATGTTGTTTATAACATTGGACGCCACGAAAGAGGATATTCCGTATTTGAAAACGGGAAAATCGGTACCCAGCCATTGGGCAAAATGCTTTGTTATTCCGCTTTGCTCAAGTGAGGAAACGATTATAAACATTGAAAGGACAAAGGGAACAAGCTGCCAGGGGGAACGCTTAAGGCTTTCGAATATAATGCTTTGCTCGGATTTGCGGGCGGAATTTATAACAACCGTTACAGTTATAAGGCTTACTGCAGAAAGCAGGGAAATTATCCACATCTCCCAGCCGGTATAAGATGACACCGCAAGGAGCACGGTGCAGGTTGAAAGATGGATAAGTCCTATCCAAAGCAGGGTTTTGTTTCTAATGCTAACCTGTTTTTCAACCACGCTTGCCGGCTTTGAAAGCTGCTTTTTAAACACCAAAAGCAAAACCGCAAGGGAGATTAATCCGGCAAATACCGTCGGCACAATCATAACCTTGAAGTATTCGAAAAACCCTATACCGCTGTAGGACGAAAGGTATATGTTTGTGGGGTTGCCTATAATTAACACCATTGACCAGGTGTTTGCCGCTACAAATTCGGCCACCAGGTAGGGTAGTGGGTTAATTCCGGCGTTTTTGGCAAAATAGCAGATAAACGGGGTGAATGTAAGAATGATAATGTCGTTGGATGTAAATACGGTGAGAACAGACACGGTAAGATAAAGTAAAACAAAAATCTTTATCTGGCTGGTCTTTGCAATACTTACGGTCTTTTGGGCAAGATAGCTGAAAAACCCCGTTTCGTCGAGATATATCGACAAAAAGGTCATGGATATAAATAACACCAAAATTTTTAGGGGGTTTATTGCGGTGTCGGCGGTAAGGGCTGAAGATAAGGTTTTAATGTTGCATTGTCCTGTTACAATTAGGGCAACCGCACCTATAAGGGGGAAGAACCAATAGGTGTCTACACCGATTTTACCAAAGTCAAGCCTGGGCTTGAAAATAACGCCGATAATCATGGCAAGGCAGGAGAATATTCCGATTTCCGCCGTAAGCAGCATATGTATGTTAAAACCTCTGTTTTTTCAGTCTTTCAAAACGCCTTGATTATAGCACAACCGCTGTTAAATACAATTGATTTTTTACCCAAATCCAATCATTTTGATTGACAATAATTAATGATTATGTATAATGGTTTCATAAACATAAACGATATGAAGGAGGATTACATGAAACTTAAGAAAAGCATTATTTGCTTTATGTTGGCATTTTGCTTTATCCTTGTCGCCTGCGGGGATAAACAGCCGACAACCTCGTCGAGCGAGGAAAATACCTCCAGCGTTGACACCACCAGCGAAGAAACAAACAGCAGTGATGTATCCGAAGAAGAAATAACCGAGTATGTATCAATTTCCCAAGAGGAATTATATGACAAGCTCCTGGGTGCCTGGGTTGGCCAGATGGCCGGCGTTGTCTTAGGCGCCGATAACGAATTCTGGTTCCAGGGCAGAATAATGCCCGAAACCGAAGTCCCCGATTTTACTAAGCTTAACATCAACAACGCTTTCGGCCAGGATGACTTATATGTTGAAATAACCTATATCGAACAGATGGTCAAAACCGGCTTTAAATCAAGCCTTGACCTTTTGGGTGAAGCTTTTAAGAATTCCACCTACGGCCTTGACCATGCCAATAAAAAGGGAAGGGAAAACCTGCGGGATGGCATTGCCGCCGGCGACAGCGGCAGCTACTTATTCAACCCCCATTGCGACGATATCGACTGGCAGATAAATGCCGACTTTGTGGGTGAAATCTATGTAGGCCTTGTTAAAGAGGCGGCAGAGCGCGCCTTTGAAATAGGTCATATAACCAACTACGGCGACGGCGTTTACGGCGGAGTTTTCGTTGCCGCCATGCACTCAAAGGCCTATGTGGCGGAATCTGTAGATGAGATAATTGCCGCCGGCTTTGACGTTATTCCCGACGGAACAAAGTTCAAAGAAATAATCAACGACGTTAAAGATGCCTATGACCGGGGAATTACCTGGGAAGCCTGCTGGCAGGAACTTGAATCCAAATGGGCTTCAGACGACCGCTGCCCCGGCGGATGCAATGCCGCATTCAATATTGATGCAAAGCTAAACGCCGCCTATGTTCTTATGGGATTACTGTGGGGCGACGGTGACTTTGAAAAATCAATGAAAATAGCCATGCGCTGTGGTCAGGATTCCGACTGTAACCCCTCCAGTGTTGGCGCAATTTTGGGCAACTTCTACGGCTACAGCGGTATTCCCGATAAATACAAGGCCGGCCTTGATATGAAAAACACCAAGTTCATATTCACCAACTATTCCCTTGAGGAAACTGTATATGCCTGCCTTTCCATTATTGAAGAAATTTTTGAAGAATACGGCGCTGTAAAGGAAGATAACAACTGGGTTATTCCTGTAAAAGCAACGGTAACCCCCGTCGCTTTTGAGCAGTGGCCTGATGAACCTGTCGTTACCATGTCCCTTTTCGCCACCGGCGCAGACGTCAAGCTTGACATATACGCTGTTTCCAACAAGGGGATTAAATCAATATCGGTTGATTTCGGTGACGGCACGGTCATAGACGCAAACGTGGCCTGCTATACCTATGATAAAGCCGGGGAATACACCGTAACCGTTACCGCCGTGGACAATGAGGGTAATATTAAATCCCTGGTCGGTAAGGTTAAAACCACCAAAGACGGCAACAAGAACTACGGCGAAGTGGGTAAGGTGAGGAATCTGGCCCCCTTCTCGGCCATTACCATAAGTGACTCAATGCCCACCGGCAGCGGCAGCAAGGATATAAACGTCATTCGTGACGGGGATAAATCCTACGGCAACACCAACCAGTATGACACTTATGTGGGTTATTTAAACGCCCATGAAGACTATATTGGCTATCTCTTCCCGGACGAATTTAAAATTTCGTCTGTGGTGTTTACCGAGGGTATGCACTTCGGCAACGGCGGCTGGTTTGCCGACGGAACGTTAAGGCTTGAAATTTTTGACGGAAATGCATGGGTTGCTCTTAACGCAACCTCCACGCCTGCCTATCCCAACGGTAACACAATGGGCAGCTTCGGTGCAGCCCTTGAGGCATACACCTGGAACCTTGATAATGTAGCCTGCTACGGTATCCGCCTTATAGGCAAAGCAGGAGGAGATGCGGGCTTTATAAGCTGTGCTGAGCTTGAGGTATTCGGCGTTGAGGCGACAAACTGAAATTTTAATAATTTTTAAATAATAAACCACAAGTTGATTGACTTTTTCAAAAAAAATGCTATAATGGCACTATCGTCGGCAAAAGCCGGCATTGACGGCGAAATTTGAAGTAAAGGGGGCGATGTAATGTTTAACTTCTGCATACACGGATGCATTGCATTTCGCCTTTCCGGTAATGTCAAATAGCCTTTGACGTTTCCTTTGGCGAAAAAACGTAATCCCGTATGACAGGGAGCGCATCCGGTTAGGGTGCGCCCTCTTTTTGACTTTTATAAAGACCGGGTAAACGCAAACTGAAGGAAAGGAAGGTGCGGGGGACTATACCCCTAACATCCGTATGATCGATGTCCTTAACTTAGGCAAACGGCTTAGCTTTTACAGAAACAAGGCAGGGCTTACCCAAAGCCAGCTTGCAAAGCAGCTCAGAGTGACTCCGCAGGCGGTTTCAAAGTGGGAACGGGGGCTTTCGTGCCCCGATATTACCATTTTAGACGAGCTTGCAAAAGCCTTCGACGCTACCGTAGGGGAGGTTTTGGGAGTTAAAGAATAATTTTATGAAGATGTATTATTTTGTTGACAAATTATCTGAAAAGTGTTATTATGGTGCGTAAAATTCGGCATGCGTTAATTTTATATTTACATAAACCTAAAACCGTAACCGACTGCAAATCATGGGCTGGGCGGCAAAGGAGTCTTCATGGATTATATTTTCGATTACGAAATAGCGGCATTTATTATTTCGATAATAACGCTGACCTATTCTATCGCATCCCCGAAAATTAAAAATATATTAAGCAGTCTGTTTTTTGCAATAGCCGTTGTTTCGGCAGCAGTTCCTGTCCTTAACATTTCCGCCCTTTATTGCGACGGAAAAGGACAGGATTTTTTTATAATTAGTTTAAATATTTTCCACAAACTGCTTATTTCACTTCTGCCGGTATTATCGCTTTTTTATATTCTCGAGCTTACCGGCAGACTTGCCCATCTTAAAAAAACGGTATTATATCGGGTTACATGGTCCCTATGTTATCTGTGCCCTGCTAATAATAACCACACCCTGGACGGGCTATGCCTTTTATGTAAAGGACGGTTGCTTTCAAAACGGAAAACTTACGGCAGTTTTATTCGGTATTTATCTTTATTACATAATTTTAGGTTTGTATATTCTTTTTATGCCGAAGCGGAAGGTAAGAACCAAATACAAAGTTGCGGTTGTGGCTATGATTATTATGCAGGCTATGGCATTGTATATCCAGTTTTGCAACTACCGGTGTCAGGTGGTGGACTTTGCCGCATCTTTGTCGGTGCTCATTATGTTTATCACCATGCAGCCTTCGGCAGAATTAACCGATCCGCTGATAAACTCCTTTAACTACTTCGCCCTTGAATCAATGCTTGACGATTATATTAGTCATAAGAAATCCTTTATAGTTATAGCCTGTTCGCTGGATGATTTAAGACATATTAACCAGGTATACGGCGAGCAGATAGGGGATAAGCTGCTGCTTGAGGTGTCGAAAAATCTGTCGTCCAAGGGGCAGCTTGCACGGATATACGGCAATGAATTTTTTCTGATTGTCGATTCCAATACCACCAAGGAAGAGCTTTACACCTTTATAAAAGAACTACCCGATACTATAAAAATTGATAATTATATGATTCCGGTAGGAGCCTCAACAGTAATAGCCGACGGCAACCGCTTTACTTCAGGGGTTGACCTTATCGATTTTATGGAATGGACCCTAAAGAGCATAAAGAATGCCTCGGGTAACCGGGTGCTTATAGCTCGCATGAGCCATATAAACAACTACCGCCGCAGGCAACTGGTTATAAATGCGGTAACCAGAGCTATTGGAAAAAAGGAGATTGACGTTTATTATCAGCCCATTATCGATGCCGACACAGGCAGAATCATAGGGGCAGAAGCGCTGGCAAGGTTAAACGACCCGGTTTTGGGGAAAATATCCCCCGGTGAATTTATACCAATAGCCGAACAGTCGGGACTTATCCTAGAGCTTGGCAAATGTGTCAGGGAAAAGGTATGGCAGCTGCTTTCGGAATACGACATTAAAAAAGCAGGACTTGATTATATTTCGGTTAATCTTTCCTCCATTGAATGCGTCCAGAGGGAGGCTGTGGAGGAAATCATAAAGGAATCAATAAACTACGGTATAAAGCCCGAACTTATAGCCTTTGAAATAACCGAAACGGCAGCTGTGGCATCAAAGGAAATTTTAGCCTACAACATAAACACAATGAAGGAATACGGCTTTGAATTCTACCTTGACGACTTCGGAACAGGATATTCTACCATGGCAAGTCTTATATCCCTCCCGTTTGCGGTCATTAAACTCGAAAAAGGGATAATGCGTCTGGCTATGGAGCCGATGCGGGGGGATCTGGTAAAGCGGATGATACCACCAATGAAGGGCTACGGTGTCAAAATAGTGGTTGAGGGTATCGAAAGCGAAGCCCAGGCCGAAAAGGCAAGAAGCTGGGGTGTGGATTATATGCAGGGCTATTTGTATTCCGAACCGCTTCCCAAGGAGTCATTTATAAAATTTGCAGGCCTTGAAAAGTACGAAAATGTAATGCAAAATGCATAAAATAATAAAAAGCACCCGGGTGCTTTTTTATTTATTGACATTTTTCAGCCGTTGTGGTAGCATGGTGTAAGGCAAAATATATAATTTGTGCATGAGGTTTAAAGTATGACAAAATATGATGTTATAGTTATAGGCGGCGGACTTGCCGGTTGCGGCGCCGCTCTGGCTGCTGCCAGGGGAAATGCTAAAACATTGCTTATTGAAAGAATAAACTGCCTTGGCGGAGCACCCTGCACCCAGGAAGTCAACCCTTTTATGAACAACGCTACCCGAATTCCCGAAACGGGGGAGGTTAAACAGCTTTCCCGGGGGATATTTGAGGAAATTGTAGCATCCATGCGTCAAATGGGGGCTATGCGTAACAATGTCTTTAATCCCGAATACCTGAAAATTATATTAAACCGCAAGCTGCTTGAAGCAGGGGTGGAACTTATGTTTAACTCCTACTTTGTAAGAGCAAAAAGAGAGGGAAACCGGATAAAATCGGTTACCGTGGCTAACAAGTCGGGACTTGTGGAATTTGAAGCCGATTATTTCATAGACTGCACCGGCGATGCCGACGTGGCCTATGACGCTGGTTTTCCCACCCGCCTGGGCCGTCCCGGCGACAACCTCTGCCAGCCTATGACTCTTGGCTTTTCAATAGCCGGCGTTGACCCGGATAAATTTAATCATGTTAAATCCACCATAATACCCAAATGGCAGGAGGAGCAAAAAAAGGGATATATAAAGAACCCCATGGATACCATAATGGTGTTCCAGACGGTTTTTCCGGATATTGTTCACCTTAACGCCACCCGGGTGGTTAAGCGCAACCCGGTAGACTGCTTTGACTTAACACAAGCCGACATTGAGGCAAGGGAGCAGATGTTTGAACTTCACGACTTCCTTGTAAAATTCATACCCGGCTTTGAAAACAGCCAGATTTTGTCCTCCGCCGTTCAGACGGGTGTCAGGGAAAGCCGCATGATAGACGGGGAGCATATATTAACCGCCGAAGAGCTGGTGGCATGCACCAAGTTTGAAGATGCCATTGCCTGCGGCAACTATGATATTGACATTCACAACCCCACAGGGAGTGGCACCAGCCATTATTTCTTCCCCCATGGGCAGTATTATACAATTCCTTACCGCAGCCTTATTCCCAAGGCAAGCGAAAATCTCCTTGTGGCAGGAAGATGCATATCGGCCACCCACGAGGCTCAGGCATCTATTCGCATAATGGCCATTGTCTGCTGTCTGGGCGAGGGGGCAGGCACTGCCGCCGCCATAGCCAACGAGAGCAAGATAAATGTGTCTGATGTGGATATAGTGAGATTAAGGGACACATTGCGTGCCAACAACGCCTGCGTTGATTAACCTTTGCCACCGCATTCCCTTAGAGTAAGGATTGTAGCTAAAGTATCTCCTAATTGGACAAGTATTGCCGCAATAAGCACCAGTTCTTCGTCACTTAGCTTCAATGCTATAATTTCGGCAAGTGCGGAAACAGAAGTGGCAACGGCATAATTTTTGTTCATAAGATCACCCCGTATATTTTTACGGGAAAAAGGCTGTAAAAATAACCTGTATGTTTATGAATATGTTGCAACTGCAACGGAAATTTTTAATAGAAATGATTATCATTAACCCATGGAGGAACAATAGTAAATAATGTATTGTGTTAGAAAGATATTTGATGATTTATACTATGTAGGCTCCGAGGACCGGAGATTGGCCATGTTCGAAGGTGTTTTTTCGGTGCCGCAGGGGGTTTCATATAACTCCTATCTGCTGCTGGACGAAAAAACAGTGCTGTTTGACGCAGTGGACAAAGCGGTGGGAAGGGTTTTCCTTGAAAATGTTGAGCATGTCCTTGCCGGACGCAGCCTTGACTATGTGGTTATTCACCATATGGAACCCGACCATACGGCAACCTTAACCGAACTGCTTAATCGCTATCCCGAAGCCAAAGTGGTTGGTAACGCCAAAACCGTCGGTATGTTAAAGCAGTTTTTCGACCTTGACGTATCGGACACTGCTTATATCGTCAAGGAGGGGGACACCCTTGAAACGGGTAACCACAAGCTTACATTTTACATGGCTCCCATGGTTCACTGGCCCGAGGTTATGGTTACCTATGACAACATACACAAGGCTTTGTTCTCAGCCGACGCCTTCGGAACATTCAAAGCACTAAACGGTGCGCTGTTTAACGACGAAGTTGATTTTGAACACGAATACCTTGACGAATGCCGTCGGTATTACTCCAACATAGTAGGCAAATACGGTCCCCAGACGCTAGCGCTGCTTAACAAGATGGCACCGCTGGAGATAAAAATGATATGCCCTCTCCATGGCCTGGTATGGCGGACAAACCTTGATTATATTATCGAACTTCATAAAAAGTGGGCCACCTACACCCCGGAAGTTGACGGAGTATTAATAGCCTACGCCTCTATTTACGGCAACACCGAAAACCTTGCCCAGATTATCTCGGTCAAGCTCCATGAGCAGGGAATAAAGGCTACAATGTATGATGTTTCGGTATCCGATCCTTCCGAGATTGTGGCACAATGCTTTAAATATTCCCATTTGGTGTTTGCATCGGCTACCACCAATTTGAAAATCTTTGTAAAAATGGAAGAGCTTATAAGGGATCTTGCTGCTCACAATCTTCAAAACCGCACAGTAGGCATTGTCTACAACGGCTCCTGGGCCCCCGCCGCCGGAAAGCTTATGAAAGAGTTACTTTCCACCTTTAAAAACTTCACCATACTTGAAGAAACGGTGGCTATAACATCATCGTTAAAAGAAAGTCAGCTTACCGACGTCGATAATTTCGTTAATGCGCTTGTTAAATCAATAATAAATAAAAGGAGTGGTAACAATGGAACTTAAGTTTTATCGCTGCAGACATTGCGGCAACATCATCTCCCACCTTTATGATTCCGGGGTAAGAGTGGTCTGCTGTGGTGAGCAGATGGCAGAGCTTGTCGCCAACACCGTCGAAGCATCGGTGGAAAAGCATTTACCGGTAGTTGAAATCGAAGAAAACAAGGTCACCGTTCGGGTAGGCTCTGTTGAGCATCCCATGACCGAAGAGCATCACATTGCATGGATAGTTCTCCAGACCGAAAAGGGAAATCAGCGCAAGATTTTAAAAGCCGGCGAAAAACCCGAAGCCTGCTTTAAAATTTGCTGCGGCGACAAGGTAATTGCCGCCTACGAATACTGCAACCTCCACGGCCTGTGGAAGACCGAAGTGAAGTAATTTACTTAATTTTAATTACAGAAAGGATTTTTTATGGTTTACGTTTGCTCAATATGCGGTTATGAATACGACGAGGCTGTAGGCGATCCCGATAACGGCATCCCCGCCGGCACCAAGTTCGAAGACCTTCCCGAAGATTTTGCCTGCCCCATCTGCAGCGCAGGTAAAGACGCCTTTGAGGCAAAGGAATAATTTAAAAACACATAAAAAACCTCCCGGCCGGGAGGTTTTTTACGCCTATTTAATTTCGTTTTCAAGATAAGCTCTGGTAAAAGCTTTATTCCGGTATTCGTCATATATCTCAAGGCGGATATATCTGTGCTTAAAGTTAGTGTTCAATTTGAAATCCGCTTTTGTTATATCGTCTTTGTCGGAACGGACGGTATAGTAAACGCGTGAATCTGTCCGGACGGTTACCACCTTGCAGGGGGAGCATTCAATATGAACAACCCCGTCCTCTATCGAAAATTCTTTAATTTCCGGCCCGGTAGATGCATAGAAATCACCTTTTTCAAGGGTTTCAAGGACTGTATTATAATCCAGCTTGTCCATGCACAGCATTGTCCAGCCTCTGAAAGAATCGTTATAAGGGTCTGAAACGTTTCTGTTGAAATTATGATTGTCGTCTACGGCCGTGGGGAAAACCATATTCCCGGCAAGTAGCATGGATTCGAAATCACCTTCATTGCAGCCGTTCATTTTTTCAATGTCGCTGCAGGAGTTGTATATTTCAAACATCGAAACCCCTTTAAGGCCGAGATAGTCGACTGCCGTTTGCATAGACCATCTTGCATGGTTGTAGGCTACGACAAATCCTTTGTCTTTTGCCCGCTTTATAAGGTCATTCATGACGTTTATATCATAAATCCTGTCGACAGGGACAAACTCATTAAGGTTTTCGTCTTTTGAATAGAAGTTAAGGTGATATGTTTTTGCCACATACCAGTTATCTACCGGCTCGCAGATATCAATTTCGGTGGAGGTAAGGGGGATAAAGGATTCGTCCTTTAAATCGGTATGGGGAACAAGCACATTGTGGTCGGTAAAGGCAAGCACCGAGTAACCCCGGCTTTTATATAGCTCTTTAAGCTCCTCGGGGGTGAACCTGCCGTCGGATACGGTAGAGTGGCAGTGAAGGTTAGCTTTATACTGGGTTTTGTTTGGCAAAAGATGGCGTTTCATTGGTTTTCCTTTCGCGAAATCGGTTTAAAAGATTTTAAATTTTATAACCCCTTTTATTAACATGTGTTAACAAAGAATTTTCATGCAGGGGTAAAAATTTAGAAAAATTGCTTAAATTACACCTATTATAACCCTTTCGACGGAAAAATCAAACCTTTTCGCTTGACTTTCCCAAAATGCAATAATATAATTACTAAACGAAATTTTTGACAAGGGGTGTCTCCTTTGAGTAAGGTGATATTTGTTTCGGGCGCCTCCTCGGGATTAGGCCGGGCGGTTGCCAAATATCTTGCGTCAAACGGCTTTAAGGTGTATGCCGGCGCCCGTTCTTTCGGTGCCGACGGTGTTTCACCACCCGAAGGCTGTATCGGAATCCCCCTTGACGTTACAGACAACATATCGGTTAATAACGCTATAAAGGCGGTTTATGACAGGGAAGGGGAAATTTTTGCCCTTGTCAACTGCGCCGCCTTTTTTACCATGGGTTCCTGCGAGGAAGTTTCCCCTGAGGAAATAGAACGCATTATGAACACCAATTTCATAGGCATGGTGCGTACATCCCAGGCGGTGCTTCCCTATATGCGTGACAGGGGCTATGGAAGAATAATAAACTTTTCGTCTATAAACGGTTTGCTGGCCATCCCTTTTCAGGGCGGATATTCAGCTTCAAAACACGCCATAGAGGGATGGAGCGAAGCGCTGGCCCAAGAGGTAGGGCGGTTCGGCATCAAAGTCAGCCTTGTAGAACCGGGGGATTGCAGGGGCGGATCACAGAAATACCGGAACAAAAATGAAATGTCTGCTGACAAGAACTCCCCCTATTACAAATATTACATAGCCGGGACGGAAAAAATCCATAATGACGAACAAAACGGCATGGATCCGGAAAGGGTGGCAAAGGTGGTTTTGAAGCTAATAAACGCCAAAAATCCTCCTTTCAGAAAAGTAGTGGCCACCCTCACCCAGCGGTCGTCAGTGTGGCTGCATAAGTTCTTACCGGGAACAACATTCAATAAGATTATAACTGATTATTATTCGCCTAAAAAGTAAATTTTCGGTCAAAGGAGTATTGATTATGACTTGGAAAGAAAAAGCCGAGCTTCTTGAAAGGGAATTGACCTTTAAGCACCTGCTTGAGGTGCTTTGTGTAGATAAATCCCGTCCCTTTGCTATATGGCTGGAAGGGGACGAAGTTAAATCCTATAATTACGGGACGCTGGAAAACAAGGTGTTTGCCTGCGCAGAGAATATAACTAATATAGACTTCGGCAAAAAGGGTGGCTGGACGGCTATTGCCGTTGATACCTGCATGGACTGGCCGGTGCTTTTCTGGGGCCTGCTTGCCTCGGGCCGGAACGCCCTGCTGCTTGATCCATCTCTGGAGGACGGCGGTATCGACCACCTTATGAAAGAGGCGGGAGCGGACGCATTGATAACCCGCAAAATCAGAAACCTGCCCTATGCCCAAAAAACTCCCGAGGAGGTTTTGGGCAACTCCCAAGCCCCCTCAGCCACATATAAAGCCGACTGGGCGGATATGATTGCGGTTTGCACCTCAGGCACCACCACCACAAGCCGGGTTTACGTTTACAACGGCGAAGCTGTCTGCCGGCAGGTTTTGGGATTTGTAATCCACCAGTCCGGCCCGACCATAATGAGTGAAAAGAACGCTCCCATGCCGTCACTGGCTTTCTTACCCATGAACCATGTGTTCGGCCTGCTTACCAACGTTATAAACACCCCCTTTCTTGATGCTCCCCAGGTATTCCTTAAAGACCGGTCACCTCAGACCATATTTGAAACCTGCCAGAAGGCAAAGGTTAAAATGCTGCTGACCGTGCCTTTACTTATAAACTCCATTTCGACTACCATTCAAAAAAAGGTGGCCGCCGAAAAGCCAATAAAGCGGTTTGCCTTTAAGGTGATGAAGGGAATTTCCCTCACCTGCCAGCGTATATCCCCCAACTGGGGTCTTAATGTGGGCAAAAAGCTGTTTAAAAGCGTAAATAAACACCTTTTCGGCGATTCTATGATGCTCCTTGTCTGCGGCGGCGCCCATGTGCCGATGGAGCATATGAAAATGGTTAACGCTTTGGGTTATGCCGTAACCGTTGGCTTCGGTATGACCGAAACCGCCATAACATCCTATGAAAACAAGGTGGACCTTAAAAGCCGTATTTCGGGCAGCGTGGGACTTCCGCTTTCCATTACACAATATAAGATTCTTCCCGACGGGGATAACCCCAACCGGGGCGAACTGCTTGTAAAGTGCAACGCCATGCATATAGGCAGGCTGTCCGGAAGTGTGCTCCTTCCTCCTGCTGTTGACGAGGAAGGGTGGTTCCATACCGGGGACATTGCCCGTATCGGCAAAAAGGGAAGAATGTGGATCGAAGGCCGGTGCAAGGACGTTATTATCGGCGAATCCGGTGAAAACGTTTATCCCGACGAGCTGGAAGACACCTTTGCCGGTATCGAAGGGGTAGAACAGCTTACTATCCTTGGTATAAACAAGAATAAAGACGAACTTATCACCATGGTTATCAACGTGGGGGATAATTATAACAATGATGCCTTCCTATCAAAGATTGCTGCCGAAATTGATAAACGCAACCGCACCCTCCGGCCGTTAAAGCGTGTCAGACTGGTTTATGCCACCCCTGAACCGCTGCCCACTGCGTCAAGAATTAAGGTAAAAAGAGGACTTATAAAAAAAGAAATAGAGCAGGGGACCTTTGTCTGCAAGCAGCTTTCCATAACCGGCAGCCCCGTTGCCTTTGAAATGGGTAAAGTCCAATCAACCCCCCAACCAAAGAAACCGGAAATTAATGAAACTGAAATAATATGCGAAAGCCCGTCGCTTGAGTCAATTAAGCAAAAAATTAAGGAATGCTTTGCTGACGAACTGCTTATAGATGCCGCCACCATCTCAGACGACGCCAGCTTTACCGACGACATTGAGTGCGACTCCCTCCACAGGCTTGGCGCATTGATGAGGATAGAAAACGAGCTTGGTGTTATCATACCCGAAGAATCCTACGAATACTGCCAGACAGTAAGCGACCTTGCATCGGTTATACTGTCCCTTACCGACACCGGGGAGGTAAAGGTCTGCCGCAAGGCGGAAGGGGAGGTTACCCCCATAACCGACTTTACACAAAGCCCCGAATACAAGGAATTTGCAAAGCGGTTTGAGTGTATCGGCTCGTCCAAAAACCCCTATTTTATATGCCATGAATCCCCCCTTAAGGATACTTCTCTTATGAGCGGCAAGGAAGTCCTTAACTTCGGCTCATACAATTATGTGGGTATGTCGGGGCGGAAAGAGGTAAACGAGGCTGCAAAAGCGGCAATAGACAAATACGGCACCTCAGCCAGCGGCTCCCGGCTTTTGGCAGGTGAAAAAGAGCTGTATCAGGTGCTTGAAAAAGAAATTGCCCAATGGAAACACGCCGAGGCCGCCCTTGTTCTGGTAGGCGGACATTCCACCAACGTTACCGTGGTAGGTAACTTCTGCGGCAAGAAAGACCTTATAGTATATGACGCCCTATCCCACAATTCTATACACGAGGGCTGCCGGCTGTCGGATGCCGTTGCCATCCCCTTCCCCCATAACGATTATGTTGCCCTTGACAATCTGTTAAAGACAAGGCGGAGCAAGTATGAAAAGGTGCTTATCGTGGTGGAAGGCGCATACAGCATGGACGGTGATATCGCCCCCATACCCGAGATTGTGGCAATTAAAAAGAAATACGGCTGCTTCCTTATGGTTGACGAGGCTCATTCGGCTTGTGTCATAGGCAAAACCGGGGGCGGAGTTGACGAATATTTCGATCTTGATCCCAATGATATAGACATTAAAATGGGAACCCTGTCAAAAGGTCTTGGCGCCTGCGGCGGCTATATAGCCGGACGGCGTGAGCTTATTGAGTATATGCGCTACAATATACCCGGTTTTGTGTTCTCGGTAGGCATTTCCCCCGCCCTTGCGGCAGCGGTGCTGGAATCTATCAGATTACTGCGCAGCAACCCGTCTATAATCGAGGACCTTCACCGCAACATAAGTGTGTTTATGGAGGAAGCAAGAAAGCGCAGCCTTAACACCTGCCTTGCAGGGGAAACGGCTATAATCCCCGTTTTAGTTGGGGAGGATACCGATGCCTTTGCTTTATCCAACCGGCTCTATGAGCTTGGGGTATTCGTCCCCCCGGCGGTGTTCCCGGCGGTGCCCAAAGGCCAGGCAAGGCTTAGGTTTTGCGTAATTTCCGACCATAAACCCGAACAGATTTCAAAAGCCCTTGACCTGCTTGTCCAAGCCGCAGATGAACTGGGAATAAAACTCCCTTCACCTGATGATGTTAAGGCAAAAGCCCCGGTTTCGGTCAGATAAGAAATTGAATATAAATTATCCCCCGGCAAAAAAACATTGCCGGGGGATATATTTTTTATAGCTGATATCAGTTAACAGGAATTAATAATAAATTGTTAAGACAAGTAAATTGACTCTTGATTTTTTATAACCGCAGGTGTATAATAAATTCGCTTATGGAGGCGTAGCTCAGTTGGTCAGAGCGCACGGTTCACATCCGTGAGGTCATGGGTTCGAGCCCCCTCGTCTCCACCACCAAAATAAAAAATAATAAACCCTAGGCAGTTTAATTTGATCTAGGGTTTATTTTTTTACATAATTGTAATTATAGGTAATTATGGAGGGATTTGCATGAAAAAAGCGATTATTATCGGCGCAAGCAGCGGAATAGGTAAAGAACTTGCGAAAATTTTATCCAAAAACCAATACATACTGGGACTTGCAGCAAGAAGAGTTGAATTGTTAAATAACCTTCAGGATGAATTGAAAACAGAAACCTATGTCAAATATATTGATATTTCAAAACCCGAGGAAGCGATGAATAAGCTTTCCGAGCTGATTGACGAAATGAAGAATGTCGATTTAATTGTTATCACATCCGGGACAGGGCATATCAATCACGAGCTTGACTGGCAAAAGGAAAAGGAAACTATTGACGTAAATGTAAGCGGAGTTACGGCAATGATAAACGTAGCGTTAAAATACTTTATTAAAAAGAATTCCGGCCATCTTGCGGTTATATCCTCGGTAGCTGCTTTAAGAGGCGGCAGAGAAAGCCCCGCATACAATGCTTCAAAAGCCTATATTTCCAACTATCTTGAAGGTATAAGATGCAAGGTTAAAAAATCAGGCATGAATATTACCGTAACCGACATCAGGCCGGGACTGGTTGATACCGCAATGGCTATGGGGGAAGGATTGTTTTGGGTTCAGCCGGTTGAAAAAGCCGCAAAACAGATATATATAAAGATTGTCAAAAAGAAATATATAGCCTATGTTACAAAAAGGTGGGGTGTGATGGCTTTTATAATGAAACGCATCCCTAATAGGCTTTTATATAAAATATAATTTGATTGTTAACGTGTTTTACTAATTGCAGAATGTTTAGATTTTGCTAAATACTTTAATAGTTATTAATATCCAGATGATAGCCATGGGCGATATCAAACGCCAATTCTTCAGGAAGAATAATATAGCATTAATCAAAAGCTTCATCTGAAAGCACATATAGAGATTCTTCTCAAAATATAAATAAAATTCATACGATACTGCTTCAAGAGCAAAATATTTTCCTTCCGGTAAATATTCATCCGACAACTTGCTGCTTTCCCAGCTTTCGGTCAAGTCTTCGTCCGAACTTTAAATCGTGCTTGTGAGACTATTGCTTTCCTTTGTATCCACAGCCGAGGACGAGGAGTTGTCAACAGAAGTTTTGCCGCATGAAATAAGTCCAACAAGTAATAAACCGGTAAGAGTAAAAACAAGAAACTTTTTCATAAAACCCTCCTAAAAATAATGAAGTTTTTTTGATTTCTCCACGAATTTTTAATTATGTTTTTTTGCCTTTTATAAACTCATAAAGTTTGGCTATTGCCATTTTACATATAAAAGCAGTAAATGTTAACATGTGGCAGATATTTTAACACAACATTTATTAAATGCAGGAATGTAAAAAGCAATTAAACGGGAAATGGCAATGAATATAATGATTAATATTATAAATGCTAAGGAAAATACTAAACTGTAAAAAAAGGCTATGCTTGACAAAGCCACAAAATGGTAGTATAAAGGTTTTGGGTGATTAATATGCCAAAAAAGCTTTTTATTTTACTTCTTGTTTTTATGCTTTTAATTTCCGGCTGCGGAAGAAATACAAATAACGATAATTCGGATGCCGTAAGCGGCAGTGAAAGTTCAGGAGAAACATCAAGTGATGTTTCGTCCGACCCTGTGGATGAATATGCAAAAAGCATAATATCCGAAATGTCCCTTGAGGAAAAGGTGGGACAGCTGTTTTTTGTAAGGCTAAGGAAGGATATGGCCATAGATGACATAAACACCTACCATGTGGGCGGGTTTATTATGTATGCCATTGACTTTGAAAACGAGGACAAGGCATCGGTAACAGCCTTAATTGCCGGCTTTCAGGCGGCATCAAAGCTGCCTTTGCTTATTGGCGTCGACGAGGAGGGGGGAACGGTTACAAGGGTAAGCCGTTATTCCGCCTTTAGGGATAGTAAGTTTTTATCCCCTCAGGAGCTTTACAATTCTGGCGGTTTTGAGCAAATAAAAAGCGATACTATTGAAAAATCCCGGCTTTTGCTTGGTCTTGGGATAAACGTCAATCTTGCTCCGGTGGCGGATGTTTCTACAAATCCAACGGATTTTATTTATCAGCGCTCCTTAGGCAAGGATGCCCATCAAACCGCCGAATATGTAAAAACCGTTGTTACGGTTATGAAAAACGAAAATATAGGCAGCGTGATTAAGCATTTCCCCGGATACGGCAATAACGAGGACACCCACACAGGTATTGCCATTGATGAAAGGGATTACAACACCTTTGTAAACAGCGATTTTATACCCTTTACTGCCGGTATAGAAAACGGTACCGGTGCGGTTATGATAAGCCATAATGTCGTCAAATGTATGGACGGCGACAAGCCTGCTTCGCTGTCGGAAAAAGTTATCGGCATATTGCGTAATGACTTAGGCTTTGACGGTGTGGTAATGTGCGACGACCTGGGTATGGACGCCATTAAGAAATACACCGGCGACAATAATGCCGCCGTCCTTGCGGTGATGGCAGGGAACGATATGCTTTTAGGCTCCAACTTTGTCACCTATATTCCGGCGGTTATAAAGGCGGTGGAGGACGGTGTTATACCTGTGGAACGCATTGACGAGGCAGTTCTAAGGGTGCTCAAATGGAAAATATCCCTGGGACTCATAAAGATTGAAAACTGAATTAATATAAAAGTTAATATTGACTAATTATTTTTATAATGATATAATCAACCATAAAAATCAAAGGGTGCCGATAATGCCTGACGTTGCAATAACCGCCTGCAATAGCTATGATATTTCAGAATGTAAAAACGCCCTTGAAAGGGTTATAGCCCAATCCGGAGGTCTTGATTTTATTAAAGAAGGCACAAGGATTGTCATAAAAGCCAACCTTGTGGCAGGAATAAAGCCCGAAAAAGCGGCCGTAACCCATCCCGCCATGCTTTGCGCCCTTGCGGAGCTTCTAACCGAAAAAGGAGCAAAGGTGGTTGTGGGGGACTCCCCCGGAGGGATATACTCGGCGGTATATGTCAACCGCATATACTCAATTTCGGGTGTCAGGGAAGTGGAAAAGCACGGTGCAAGGCTAAACGTGAATTTCGGCCAAGCGTTGGCTAAATACCCCGACGCAAAAGTGGCGAAGGAGTTTTTCTACACCACCTATCTTGATGAAGCTGATTACATTATCAACTTCTGCAAGTTAAAAACACATGGTATGATGGGAATGTCGGCGGGGGTAAAAAATATGTTCGGTGTTGTCCCCGGCATTATAAAGCCCGAATACCATTACAAATACACAAATCAGCTTGATTTTGCCGGAATGATTGTGGATTTAAACGACTATTTCAAGCCGGTGCTTACCATCTGCGATGCCGTTGAGGGTATGGAGGGAAACGGCCCCACCGCCGGAACTCCACGAAAAATCGGTGCGGTTATCGCATCAAAATCCCCTCATAAGCTGGACCTGCTTTGCGCCAGGCTTATAGGCTATGAAATAGCGGATATTCCCACCCTTGAGGTAGCATACCGGCTGGGTTATATACCCGAAAAATGCGAAATGCTTGATATTTACGGGGATTATAATAGCTTCATTATCCCCGACTATAAAAAGGTAAACTCCAACCGTTCGGTGAAGTTTTTAAGCGATTCCAAATCGTTTACCGGCCGACTGGTGGGCAAAGCTTTTTCAAGAGCACTGCGGTCGAGGCCGGTGCTTAAAAAGAGCGAATGCATAGGATGCGCCGAATGCTTTAAGGTGTGTCCCGCAAGGGCAATCGAAATGAAAAACAAAAAGCCGGTTATAAGCCGCAAAGAATGCATATCCTGCTTCTGCTGTCAGGAATTCTGCCCCAAAGGGGCAATGAAGGTAAAGCGGTCGGTTGTTGCCCGGGTAATCGGCGGAGGAAGCAAAGGAAGTAAATAAACGGAGGTTTTTATGAAAAGAATAGTTACCATTCAGGATATATCCTGCCTTGGGAAATGCTCCCTGACGGTGGCGCTCCCCATTATATCTGCCGCAGGTGTGGAGGCGGCGGTTATTCCCACTGCGGTGCTTTCCACCCACACCATGTTCACCGGCTGGACTTTCAGGGATTTAACCGACGACATAATCCCCATAATCAACCATTGGGAAAAGGAAGGCTTTAACTTTTCGGCGGTTTACACCGGATATCTGGGAAGTTTCAGGCAGCTTGAAATAGTTTCGTCAATTTTCGACATATATAAAGCCAAAAATGCCATTGTTCTGGTTGACCCGGTAATGGCCGACAACGGTGTGTTATACAAAGGCTTTACACCCGAATTCGCCGCCGAAATGGCCAAGCTCTGCAGCAAGGCGGATATTGTGGTTCCCAACATAACCGAGGCCTCCTTTATGCTTAATATGCCCTACAAGGAAAAATACGACGAGGGGTATATAAAGGATATGCTTAAAGGCTTATGCGGCCTTGGAGCCAAGGTAGCGGTTCTTACCGGCGTTTCCTTTGAGGAAAACAAACTTGGTGTAATGTCCTACAACAACGAAACCGGGGAATACTTCAGCTATTACAGAGAACGCATACCCGTAAACTTCCACGGCACCGGGGACGTGTTTGCGTCCGCTCTGCTTGGAGCATTGATGAACAACAAAACCGTGGGTGACGCATTAAAGGTGGCGGTGGATTATACGGTTGAGTGCATTTCCACCACCCTTAAAGACCCCGAACACAATAAATACGGCGTAAATTTTGAAAAGGTATTGCCCTATCTTATTGACCGGCTTAATAACTAAAAGCAACCCGCAGGGAAGTAACCCTGCGGGTTTTTTGTTAGATTGATAAGTTTTATCATTAAACTATAAATATCTTATTTTTCTCCCGGCACCACAAATTTTATTGCTTTGGGGACTATTTCAACGGTAAATCTGGTTATATTTATAACCTCACCGTCAACCGAAATGCAAAACTTAGTATCGGGTGATTCACATTCAACCACCTTGCCCTGCCGGTAGGTCATCATTCCGTCAAAACGGGGGTCGTCAAGATGTTTTCCTTCCCGGTATTTGCCGGCAAGGCGTAAAAATGTTAAAACCGAAACGGGACGGGCAAGACATACCTCAATAAGCCCGTCGTTGTTTTTTGCCCTGGGGGCGCATTTAAAGTGTCCCCCTACATAGCTGCCGTTGGCTATGGTGCAAAGCAATAGTTCGCCGGAGTTGATTTTTTCGCCGTCCACATAAACCGTGCATTTATTTTTCATACCGGTGAAAAGTCCGAGGGCAATACCCGTATAATAGGAATTTCTGCCGCCTATAACCGGCTTTCGCTTGATATTGAATATGGTTTTGGCCACCACGCTGTCAAAGCCGAAGGATATAACGTTTGCCGCATACCGTTCACCGATTTTCAGCAGATCGATTTCCTCTACGACCCCTTCTATGTTAAGCGGCAGATTTATAAACCTTTCCTTGCCGCCGTAGTGCTTTACAAAATCGTCGCCGCTGCCGCAGGGATAGCAGGCAACCTCGGCATGGCTATGTCCCACAGCGCCGTTTACAACCTCGTTTAACGTGCCGTCCCCGCCGCAGGCATAAAATCTGACAGGATGGCTGTTTTCCATACAGTAGGCATGGACGAACTTTGTGGCGTCAAGGGGGCGGGAGGTAACGTAAATTTCATAATCGATAAGCTTTTTATAGCTTTCCAATGCCGATTTTATTTCATCATAGGGGTTTTTGGTTCCCGCCGCTGGGTTGACAACGAAAATGTGCTTCATAAGTTTATACTCCCGGTTTGCTATTGGCAGATTTTTTAAAAATATATATTGATATTTGCCTTCAACTATGGCATAATTTAAGGAAACAAACAAGCGAAGGAGAGTTTTTAATGTATAGAATTCTTGTGGTTGAGGACGACAACGAACTTCGCAATTTATTTATGCGGGTGCTTTCCAAAAACGGCTACAAGGCTTTCGGTGCCACAGACGGGGACGAGGCAATGAATATTATAAAAGGCGATTATATTGACCTGGTAATTTCCGATATAATGATGCCCAACATGGACGGGTATGAGCTTATTAAAAAGTTAAGGGACATGGGTTCATCCATACCCGTGCTTATAATTACCGCAAAGGACGGCTTTAAGGATATGCAGCAGGGCTTTATGACGGGTGCCGACGATTATATGGTAAAGCCGGTAAATGTAAACGAGATGGTGCTGCGTGTCGGGGCGCTGTTAAGGCGTGCCCAGATACTTTCAGAACGTATGCAGACAATAGGGGGCTTTACCCTTGAATACGACTCAATGACGGTGGTTTCGGGCAACAGCCGTGAGATTTTGCCCCAAAAGGAATTTTTGCTGTTGTACAAGCTGGTATCCTGCCCCAACCGTATATTCACCCGCCGTCAGCTTATGGACGATATATGGGGGGTTGATTCCGAAACCGAGGAGCGGACGGTGGATGTGCACATAAACCGCTTAAGG
This sequence comes from Eubacteriales bacterium, assembly GCA_050953105.1. Taxonomy (GTDB): domain Bacteria; phylum Bacillota; class Clostridia; order Oscillospirales; family CAG-382; genus UBA1206. Next base: position 194,458 of record JBMNMA010000009.1, read on the forward strand.
GATAAATTCAGGGATAATCCTGATTTTGAAATTGTAACCGTCCGTGGCCTTGGCTACAAAGCGGTGAGAAAATAAGGGATAAACATGACAAGAGATAAAAAGTGGCGTATCGGCCTTTATTACATAATTCTCCTTGCGTCAGTAATGGCCGGGACAATACTCTTCGGCGTGGTTACGGTTGTTGTGTTCAAATACTTCGGTGTTATCGAAAGCAGCGAAAGCGGCTATACCATTGCACTTATAACCACCATAATAATAAGCGTGCTGGTAACCTTTTTTGCGGCGCTTATGCTGGGTAAAAACATTATCGATCCGGTTACAAAGCTCTCAGACCTTTCCCGCCGGGTTGCCAAGGGAGACTTTAACGCCACCCTTGACGCCAAAAGCTATATAGATGAAATACAAACTGTTATAAACTCATTTAATGCAATGGTTAAGGAACTGGGAACCAACGAGGCGTTGTCAAACGACTTTGTTACAAACGTGTCCCACGAATTTAAAACACCTATAGCCGCCATTGAGGGTTATGCCACCCTTCTTCAGGAAAAAGCGCTTTCAGACGATGAAAGGGAAGAATATATTGAAAAAATATTATTTAACTCAAAGCGGCTTTCTACATTAACCGGCAACATTCTGCTTTTATCAAAGCTTGAAACCCAGAATATTATAACAGACAAGTCCTGGTTTAGCCTTGACGAGCAGATTAGAAAATGCATACTTTCCCTTGAAAGCAAATGGAGTGAAAAGGGAATAGATTTCAACATAGAAATGGATAAGGTGTGGTATTACGCCTCGGAAAGTCTGTTTTTCACGGTGTGGACGAATATTATCGGCAACGCCGTGAAATATTCAAAAGAAAATTCCACCATTGACATAACCCTTGAAAAGAGCGTTGACTTTATTATCGTAACCGTCACCGACGAAGGGGTGGGCATGTCCCCCGAAACGTTAGAGCATATGTTCGACAAATTTTATCAGGGTGATTTATCCCACCGTGCCGAGGGCAACGGCCTTGGACTTACTCTTGTAAAGCGAATTCTTGATTTATGTAATGCCCATGCGGAGGTTAAAAGCCAGCTTGGGGCAGGAACGGAATTTACGGTGTTTCTTCCTGCCGACAGGGCGGAATAAAATCATTTTCGCTGTCCTTACGCCTTTTTACCGCATCAAACAGCATTTCTTCCATTCTGTCCATGCAGTAGTCTCTTGAAAAAGATGCAGAGGACAAGGCATAGTCGTTCCCGCATTTCTGCCTTTCTTCCGGGTGCTCTATCCAGTAATCGATTTTAGAAGCAAGGTCGGTTGGGTTATCGTATTTGAACAGGTTTCTTTCGTCCTTGGCAAAAAATCTTGTGGCGGACTTGGGGGAGTCAGCGATAATCGGTGTCAGACCGCAGGCCATTGCCTCAAGGCAGGATATCGCCTCAATTTCCACTTTTGCCGGGTGGACATACAGGTCGGAATAATTCATTACCTTAACCAGTTCGTCCTGACTGAAAAACTTAAACACCGGCATTACGGGTAATGTTTGTCCGGCATATTCCTTCAGCTTTTCCTCAAGAGGGCCGCTGCCTGCGAAAATAAGCTGAATTTTATTTTTATATTTCGACATCGACACCGCATCAATAAGGATTTTCTGATTTTTCTCCTTGGATATGCGTCCGGTAAACAGTATTATAAATTTATCTGCGTATTCAGCCGGCTTTTCGCCGGGGATGTGTTTAAAAATATCCCTGACACCGTTGGATATAACATAGGCGTTGGTTTTGCAGCCTACCTCATTTTCAAACACGTTTTTTATAAATTCGGTGGGGTAGTGGACTGCGTCGCAATATTTATACAGTATGGAATAAAAAGCCTTATATACCAAATGGTTTAGCAGCTTGGCGTCCATTAAAAACAGGTGGCTGGTTATGTTTTCCGCCTGGCAGTGAAAACCCGCCGTCAGAGGTATGTTCATATCGCAGGCAATAACCCTTGCCTTATATCCTAAAAAGAAGGGAAGCATTACATGCACAACGTCTGCACCGGTTATAGCCGAGCTTATGATTTCCTCGTCGGCCTTGGCAATCACAACCCCGTTCTTTTCAACGTAGGCGTTTAAAAAATCGCCAAAGCTCATGGTGGGGACTACATAAAAGCCCTCCTCCTCCCGGCGGAAAGAATCGGGACATACCACCCGGACATTATGCCCCTTTGATTTTAGGGATCTTATAAGATTCATTGCAGCTATGGACGTGCCGTTGTTTTCAAGCCCGAGCACATCGCAAATCACGGTAACATTCATAAAAATCAGGCCTTTCAACAAATAAACCGTAATATATTGAATTATACCATATATACATTTTTTTGCAAGCAAATTTAGTGAAATACAGGAGTTCGTTATGAGAAAACTTTTAGCTTTCCTACTTATCATCACCCTGCTTATTTCCACCGTTATATTAGCATCCTGCGAAAAGGATATTGAAACCGGAAAATCATCAAACGGTGAGGATAGTCTGTCAAGTGAGGAGCAAAGCGGCGAATCCAGCGAAGAGGATGGTTCCGCCCGTACCTACCGCACACTTGTCAGCGTTGGTAAACCCTATACCGTATCGTTTCAAGCCGATAAAGACTACCCCGATTTATTTAGTTCCCAGCTAACCGACGGTATACTTGCCTGTGACGAGGGAGTCAGCCACCTTGACGGCAAGCTGGCAGGCTGGACTACCGACCTTGTGTTAAATATCGACCTTGGCGACGACGGCAAAAGGCTTTATGAATTCAACATACGCCTGCTGGCAATGAATATCTACGGCATTGGCCTTCCCTCAAGGGTAAGCATTTACTACTCCAACGACGGAAGTAAATATGAATATTTGGCAAGAGCTGAAATAGAAGAGTATGTCGACCGCACCATGCGAAACGCTGTCCTTGTGTTGGATGAGCCGATAGACGCACGGTATATAAGGTTCAGGGTAAACAACTCCGCCGGATTTTTATTTACCGACGAAGCTCTGGTTTACGCCGATGTGCCTTCGAGAGAGGTTTTGAAAAACAACACAGCCGAAGAATATAAAAACGACAATAACGATTACACCGCAATAAAAAAGCTTACCACCGGCGTTGCCACCGTTAAAACCTATTCCAAAAACGTGGCGGCGGGGATGAAATATACCATAAACGCTACCGAAATTGACGAAAGGGCAACCGATGTCCCTGAAAATGAGCCAAATAAGAAACTGACCTCCGGCGGAACGCTTCCCAACCGGTTTGAGCATAAGGTTTGGGTTGGCCTTTCTGCCAAGGATAACCCCAATATTGTCCTTGACTTGGGCAAAGTTTATGACAACCTTTATTCCTTCAAGGTGTATGCCTTAGGCGAGGGAACCGGCGTCAGATACCCCGACTACATTGACTTTTACGCTTCACAAAACGGCAAAGACTATTACATTATAGGCCGGGTTTACGCCCCGGAAAATGTCCCCAATTTTGCCTATACAATCAATCTTGCCAAGTTTATAAAGGCAAGGTATGTTAAATTTGCCTTCCCCTCAGGCGTGGACTATTACTGGGTGGAGGAGCTTGAGGTTTACGCAGGCTCTTCAAACAGCTTTTCAAAGGGGAACATTTATCCCCCACTCAATTTGCCTAAAGTCGACACTCCCGTTTACTGGGATTCTACCGAACCCGATTACACCACACCTCAAAACCTTATTTTAGGCAGACCGCAGCAGATTTCCGCCTCGATTTATATTGATGCAGATCTAACCGACGACACACCCCAGACATCCCCACTGCTTACCAACGGCCAATACGCCAAAAGCAACTACTGCTACTCCGGAGAATGGTTTGAGATTGCCAACAAAGGCGGTTCAAGGGATTTCTTCTATGACCTTGAAAAAACCTCCACTGTCACCGGTTTTAAGATAAACATTCTTGTTCAAAAAAGCTACGGAATTGAATACCCCGAATTTATACGGGTTTATCTGTCGGATGACGGCACCAACTGGTACGGGGTTTATTACGGCAAATATGATATGATGGGGCTTGAAGGTGTTCCCGTAATGCTTGACGTTACCCTCGACACTCCCTACGCCGCCCGTTTTGTCCGGATAATGATTAAGACAAGGGGCTTTGGTTTTATTGACGAAATGGAAATCTGGGGAACCAAAGCGGTTGAAAAAGACACCATAAGTATTACCCAAAGCGGAATTAAGCCTGTAAAATTTTATACCCGTCCTGACGATGAGGAATATGCCAGCAATAAAAACACCAACGTAAAGGCATCGGATGTTGCCCTTGTGTTCGGTGACAAGGGGAACGACAAAACCCTTCTCCCCTATGTGGCCTACCTTGACAAGAGCGGAAACATTGTCGACACCTTTATGAACGGGTTCCTTTACACACCATCAGGCAGCGGCCTGCCTTCCGGCCATTCTACCGTTGGTGATACAGACAAAGCAGACTGGCTGTATTTCTATGACGTTACCTTTAACGGCGTAAACGGTCTCGACAGGCTTGAGGAGGTTGTGGCCGAAGTTAAAAAATCCCTCAAGCTTGACGATAATTATAAGGTTTATGTCTATATTTCCTTGCTTAATGTATCCGAAAAGGTCAAAAACTTCGGTGATGTGGACGGTGACGGCGTCAGCGAGGACCTAACCACCGCCGAAGGGCGTAAAAAAGCCGTAATGTGGTTTATGAAGCTGTGCGACGACACCTTCAAGGAGAGAGAATATAAAAACATCGCCCTTGACGGGTTCTACTGGCTCCATGAAACCGCAGGCTGGGAGGTGGACTACTCCCCGGTTATGACCGAAGTAGGGAATTATGTCCACGAATTCGGCCAGAACTATCTGTGGATACCATATTACAACGCCGAAAAATTCTATTTCTGCAACGATATGGGTTTTGACATTACCTCAATACAACCCAACTACGCGTTTACCATTACAGCCGGCGTTGACAGATTTATTTCAACCATTAAAAACTCCCTTAAATACGGCATGTGCGTTGAGCTTGAGGTGGCATACCAGTCCTATGGCGATATGTATTATGTAAGCCGGTATCTGGAATACCTCTATTACGGCGCAGTTTACGGCTACATGAAGGATGCCACCCACTTCTATTATGACGATGACAACTTCTTTGCCCGTATGGCCTACGCCGAAGGATTTATCCCCAGACTGCAGTATGATTATACATACCAGTTTGCCAAGGGCGTTCTTAAGGCCAACCCCGACAAACGGGCGGATATATCCTTTAATGTCCAAAAAGACACAATTTTAAAGGATAAGCTCGCCGAATTTGACCGGATGGCAAGGTATAAGATTGAAACATCTCCCCAAAACGGCACGGTAACCATAAACCTCGACGGAACCTTTACCTATTATCCCAATAAAGGTTTTACCGGAACAGACACCTTTACCTACACCTATAACAACTATCTCGGCGATTCACCAGAATGTGTTGTTAAGATAACTGTTGGATAATTTTTTATAAAATGTTAAAAAACCATTGACAAGCTTTTTATCTTGTGTTATAGTTAGTCAATCCATTTTTCCGGAGGATTTATGGCTTTCAATTACGCTTACGCTTATTCTTATTATTACTACGCTTATTCTCTAAGCGCGGTCTAATAAGTTATGGCGTAAAATCCAAAGCTTGTTTATAAAGGACCGCTGTAAGCGGTCCTTATTTTTGTATAAAAACGGAGGACTTAAAATGCCTATTACCGAAATTCTCGAAAGAAATGCCAAGCTATATGGCGACGAGGTTGCTTTGGTAGAGCTAAACCCCGAAGAAAAGCCCCCTAAAAAAATTTGGAAAGATTTCAGCCTTATCGAATCCACTCCCTATAAACCCTACCGGCTGGAAATGACCTGGCAGGAATTTGACGATAAGGCCAACCGCTTTGCCAACGCTCTTACTAACTTAGGACTGGGGAAGGGAAATAAGGTGGCAATACTCCTTATGAACTGCCTCGAATGGCTGCCCATTTATTTCGGCGTTCTAAAAACCGGAGCGCTGGCTGTTCCCATGAATTTCAGGTATTCATCCGGTGAAATTGAATACTGCCTAAACCTTTCCGAAGCCGACGCTTTGGTTTTCGGCCCCGAATTTATCGGCCGTGTGGAGGAGGTTGTGGAACGTATAGGCATTAACCGTTCGCTAATCTATGTCGGCAACGGCATAACCCCCACTTTTGCCGACAACTATAAAAAGCTTACCGAAAATATGTCCTCGGAATATAAAGGGCCCGAACTTACAGATGAGGATAATGCGGCAATTTATTTTTCCTCCGGCACCACGGGTTTTCCCAAGGCAATTCTTCACAAACATAAAGCCCTTGTATTTTCCTGCGAGGTGGAAAAAAACCACCACGGCCAAACAAGGGATGACGTTTTCCTTTGCATTCCTCCGTTGTATCACACCGGAGCAAAGATGCACTGGTTCGGCTCGTTCCTGGCAGGCTCAAAAGCGGTGCTGTTGAAGGGAACAAAGCCCGAATACATACTATCAGCCGTTTCAGAAGAGAAATGCACCATAGTGTGGCTGCTTGTGCCCTGGGCGCAGGATATTTTGCAGGCTCTTGACAGAGGGGATTTAAAGCTTTCCGACTATGATTTATCCGCCTGGCGGCTTATGCATATAGGCGCTCAGCCTGTTCCTCAAAGCCTTATAAAGCACTGGCTGGAGTATTTCCCCGACCATCAGTATGACACCAATTACGGCCTTTCGGAATCCATAGGCCCCGGCTGTTTGCATTTAGGGGTAGAAAACCTTCATAAAGTAGGTTCTATTGGCAAAGCCGGCTACGGCTGGGAGCATAAGATAGTAAACGAAAAAGGTGAAAATGTTGCCCCCAGCGAAGTAGGTGAGCTGTGCGTCAAGGGCCCCGGTGTTATGGTATGCTACTACCGGGACGAAAAGGCAACAAAAGAGGTGCTAAAAGACGGCTGGCTTTACACCGGAGATATGGCAAGGGAAGACGAGGACGGCTTTGTGTTCCTGGTTGACCGGAAGAAGGACGTTATCATAACCGGCGGGGAAAACTTATATCCCGTTCAGATAGAGGACTTTTTATCGGCTCACCCCAAAGTTAAAGACGTGGCGGTAATAGGTCTGCCCGACAAGCGGCTGGGTGAAATCGCGGCAGCGATTATAGAGGTTAAAAAGGATATGACCTGCACCGAGGAGGAAATAAACCAGTTCTGCCTTGCTTTACCCAAATACAAACGCCCCCGCAAAATTATATTTGCCGACGTTCCCCGTAATCCCACCGGAAAAATCGAAAAACCCAAGTTAAGGGAAAAATATCACGCATCCGCCCTTGTGGAAATTCAAAACAAATCATAAAGGGGTAATAATATGAGTACGGAAAAGACGGTAAAATTCAGGTATCTACGCCTTGCCCTCGGAGTAGTTGTGCTATTGTTCTCGGGCATACTTTATGCATGGTCAACAATTAGAAAACCCTTTGCCGGCTTCGGCTGGACCGAACCACAGCTTCAGCTTAACTTTACCCTTACCATGGCGTTCTTCTGCATAGGCGGCTTTGTGTCGGGACTTATTTCAAAAAAAGTATCACCTTTTATAAGACTTCTTGTTTCAGCAATACTGACGGCTGCCGGACTTATTATCGTATCCTTCCTCAATGAAAACTCAAGCGTGTTTATGCTTTATATTGCCTACGGATTTATGATGGGAACTGGTGTCGGGGTGGTTTACAACGTGGTTATATCCGCCACAAACTCCTGGTTTCCCGACCGTAAAGGCTTATCTTCGGGCGCCCAGATGATGGCTTTCGGCATAGGCTCATTCTTTATAGGTCTTATCGCAGACGAAATGTTCAACAACCCCTCCATAGGCTGGGAAAAAACCTATCGCATTTTCGGTATAATATTAGGCGTAATAATGCTTATTGCTGCAATTTTTGTAAAATTACCCTCACCGGGAACGGTATTCCCCGAAAGAAAGGGAAAGAAAGCAGCACCTGTGGTTAACTTAGAAACCAGAGATGTTATTAAAACCCCCACCTTCTGGATGCTGTTTGTTTTCTTAATGCTTTTCGCCTCGGTAGGCTCCACCGCCATTGCCGATGCCAAAAACATGATGACTGGCCTTGGTGTGGTAAAGGGATTAACCGTTATAGCTCTCCTTGTGCCGGTGTGCAACTCCTTCGGCCGTATAGTCAGCGGACTGCTTTTTGATATTTTCGGGCTCCGGAAAACCCAGTTTTTTACCTCCGGGGTGGTTATTTTGGCAACAGGTATATCTCTTGTCAGCTTTTTAACCGATTCATTGGTGCTTGGTGTTATAGGTCTGTTCCTTTGCGGATTTTCCTACGGCTTTGCCCCCACCATTTCGGCAGCCTTTGCAGCGGAGTTTTACGGAATGAAAAACTTTGCCTTAAACTTCAGCCTGCTCAACCTTATTCTTATACCCGCATCCTTCGGCCCCACACTTTCGGCCATGCTGGTTTCAAGCTATAACTCCTACATACCCACATTTATAATTTTAACTTCCATATCCGTTGTTGGGTTAATTATAAACGTTAATATTAAACGTTCGTAAATATTAAGCCCGCAGGCGATGCCTGCGGGCTTTTACTATTTCATATCGTATGCTTTAAGAGTGTTGCAAAGAAGTATCGCCCTTGTCATGGGTCCGACTCCGCCCGGTACCGGGGTAATGTATGAGGCCTTTTCGGCACAGGAAGCATAGTCGCAGTCGCCAACCAGCTTTCCGTCAAGACGGTTCATTCCCACGTCAACGATAACCGCGCCCTCCTTAATCATGCTGCCGTCCACAAGTCCGGCTCTACCGGTGGCAACAACCAAAACGTCGGCGTTTTTGGTGTGTTCGGCAAGGCTTTTGGTTTTGGAATGGCATATGGTAACGGTGGCGTTGCGCTGCATAAGCAGCATTGCCATGGGTTTACCCACAATATTGCTCCGTCCGATAACCACGCAGTTTTTGCCTGAAACGTCAATAGAATATTCGTCAAGCAGGCGCATAACCCCGGATGGTGTGCAGGGGGCAAAAATAAAGTTACCCGTCATGATTTTACCCACGTTTACGGGGTGGAAAGCGTCCACGTCCTTTTTTGGGGAAATGGCTTCAATAACCACTCTTTCGTCTATATGTTTAGGAAGCGGCATTTGAACCAGTATGCCGTCCACTGAGTTATCGCCATTAAGGTTTTCGATAAGGTCAAGAAGTTCTTTTTGGGTAGTGGATTCGGGGAGAATGCAGGGTTTAGAGGTTATCCCCGTTTCCTCACAGTCTTTGATTTTGTTTCTTACATATATCTGGGACGCCGGATCTTCACCTACCAGCACCACCGCAAGGCAGGGAGGACGCTTGCCGCTTTCGGTTATCTTTAAAACCGCCTGCCTGACCTCCTCTTTAACCTTAGCGCTTGTCATTTTGCCGTCAATAATTGTCGCCATTGTTTTCTCCTTCTTTGTCGGGTGTTGTTGAATATTCGGTGTTTATATTTTCATCCGTTGTCTTTTCGCTATCCGCACCGCCGTAAACCGACTCATAGGCTTTAAGCTCCTCTTCTGCTTTGATGACCTTATTGAAGAATATCACAAGCAAAACGGTACATATCAAGAATGATCCCAGTCCCAGCCAGACGAATATTTTTTCACCAAAAATACCCCTTAAGCTGTCAGTGCGTAAAAACTCTATAAGTCCCCGGCCAAGACCATACCAAGCAAGATACATCAAGGCTATCTGGCCATCAAACTTTTTCTTTTTATAAAAGCGGTAGATGATTATAAACCCGAGTAAATTCCAAAGAGATTCATACAAGAAGGTGGGATGGACGGTTCTTATAGGCCCTCCGTTTTCGCTAATTGTCATCCGCCAGGGCAGATTTTTAACCCCTTCGGAATAACCGAAAGCCTCTGCGTTGATAAAATTGCCCCAGCGGCCGATAATCTGGCCTATCATAACCGAAAGGCCGGCAGCGTCGATAATTTTTCTAAACGGCTGCTTTTTGATTTTACAGTAGGTGAATATGGCAATTAGGCCGAAAATAACAGCACCGTAGATGGCTAGTCCCCCTTCACGGATGTTTATGGCATCCTTGAAGCTGTCATAATGGTCGAGATTAGTTATAACATAAGTAAAACGGGCGCCGATAATAGCCGTGGGTATGGTTACCAGAGCTATATTTAAAATATGGTCTTCGGGAATTTTCTGCTGCTTAACCGTCAGACGGTAAAAGAACAGTGATGCTAAAATAATACCGGTGGTTATGATAATACCATACCATTGAACTTTTAAACCGAAAATGGTAAAAGCGGTTTCGTTTATTGAAAATTCAATGCCAAGACCGGGAAAGCCTATGGTGTTTGTCATACTTTAACCTCCTTTTTCGGCAGTATCACCGAAAGACAAGTGTTTTTGACATTAAAAAGTTTTATCAGGCATTTTTCGGCATATTCCTTAGTTATACCCGCCACTACGTCGGGGTAGTCGAACATGTCGTCCCCTTCAAAATAGTAGGAAATAAAGGTGTCGGCAATATTTTCAACCGAGTCATAGTCGCATATAATGTCGGCATATAATGCCTTTTTCGCCCGTTCAAAATCGGCTGCCGAAAACCCGGTTCGGATGGTGTTTTCAATGTGTTGTTTTACTTTTTCGTATAGTTCCTCCGGATTGCGGGACAGGCCGGAAAGCTCGGCAAAAAAGCCCTTGCGCATGGTCTGATAGCTGTATGACAGCCTTTCGAAGATACCGTTGGTGTAGTTTTCCGAATAAAAGTCGGTTGATTTGCCGAAAAGCAGATCCATTATAATTTCAACGGCGGCAAATTCCTTAATGCCGTTCTTTTTATCGGGAGTTGGGAATTTAATACCTATATCGTAAACCGGCAGGGAAACGTCCATGTAGTCGGCATAATACTCGTTATAAATACCTTTTCCCGGCGATTCGTCGGCTCGAATAAATTTGCCCTCCGGCAGAGGCTTTACAAGGGCGTTAACCTTTTCTATAAATTCGGCCTTATCAATATTTCCGCATACGCAAAGGACCATATTTGACTTGGTGTATACGGTTTTATAACAATCAGCAAGAATTTCCTTTGTAATTGCCGAAACCGACTGGGGACTTCCCGCAGGGTCATTGGCAAGGGAGGAATGGCCGAACAGACAGCTAAGAAGGTTGTTTCTCACCCTCCAGGCCGGGTTGTCGTCATACATGTTAATTTCCTGTATAATAATGCCCTTTTCCTTTTCCACCGCCCTTTTGGTAAACCTGGGCCTGGTAACGTGGTTGATTAAAACCGACAGGTTTTCGTAAAACATATCTGATGACAAAAAGTAAAAGCAGGTCCGGTCGCCGGCAGTATAGGCGTTGGCGTCACCGCCATAGAGGGCATATTTTTCCATGGCGTCCCCGTCGGCAGTTTCAAACATCCTGTGTTCAAGAAAATGGGCCGTCCCGGCAGGGAAGGCTTTTGTTTTACCTGTTTTTGATACGAATTTTTCATCCGCCGAGCCGAAATTGACCGCAATGGTGGCGTAGGAGGAAACATGGTCTTTATGTATTATAAAAGCGACAAGTCCGCTGTCAAATAAAATTTTTGTGTATTTTTCGCCTGTCCGGGCAGAGGTTTTTTCAAATATCTCCATCAAAACTGCCTTTCATTATGAATTGCCCTCAAGCAGGAACACCGTATCAAGGGTTATTTCCTTAGCAACTTGAATGATATCGTCGGGGGTTAATGAATTAATTGATTTTATTTCGTCCTCAGGGGTAATAATTTCGCCGTTTATCAGCCTTGAAAGGTAATAGGAGCAAACCTGGGCGGGGTTGTCGTCAAGCTCCCGGCAGGCGCTGACCGCCGATGTTATTGCCGACTTAAACTCGTTTTCGGTTATTTTTCCCCGTTTCATGTCCTCAAGCTGAATTATAATTTCTTTTTTGGCCTTTTCAAAGGCGGATGCGTTAATTCCAGCGGTAACCGCCATAACCCCTTTTAATCTGTCAGCATGGGCGGAGCAGTAGTAGCACAGTGATTTCTTCTCCCGCACGTTCATAAACAGCTTGGAAACCGGTGACTGGGAAAAAATTTCGTTAAATATAGTATAAGCCGAATAGGCTTTGCCGGTAAGATATTCCCCGGTTCTGAAACCCATAACCAGATTCGACTGTGTTGCGTCGGCTTTTTCGGTGAATGTTTTAACCTTTGAAGGCTTTTCCGGCCGGTAAACCTTTGGCAGGGAATAGTCCCGTTGGGTGAAGGGAAGATTTTGGGCAAGCATATGGTTTACATAATCAATATCATATTCGCCGCAGAACACAATCTCCACCGGTGCGGTGGATATGACGCTATTATATATTTCAGTAAGCTTTGTATTGTCAAGTCCCTCAAGGGTTTCGATATCACCATAAGATGGAACGGCATAAGCCTCGTTCTGGCACATCAGGTTAATGGCCTGACGCATGGCATAGGCGGGTTTATTGTTTATTAACGATAAAATCTGTTCTTTTAAAGCTTCCTTCTCACGGTTTACATAATCAACATAAAACGTTCCGCCGGGGAGGTAAGGGGAAAATATAAGCTCTGAAAGAATTTCAAGCCCCCGGGCAAAAATGTCCTCACCGTCAAGGGCGTATTTGTTTTTCAAGGTCGAAAGGGAAAAGACAAGGGAAATTCCCTCCCCCTTTTTAATGGTAAAGGCATCAAGGCCGAGAGCATAATTATCGTCACAGGCTCTGGAAAGGGATGCAAGGTCGGGGTATGATGACGTTCCCCTTAACAGCACCTTTGAAAGTAGGTTTAAAGAGGTGGCATTAAGTGGATTTAAGTCAAGCAGAAAGCTTACAAGCAGAAGATTTGTCTTATGCTTGCCAGAATAAACGCCGGTTAGATTAACGCCTCCGGTAAGGCTTGTTCTTTTATACATAGTTTATATTATCCGTGAAGCTGAATCTTGGTCGGTGTAAAGGATTGCGTTTTTATGATTGCGAAGTATTGTGCAGGGGCAGTATTCCCCTATTTTGCCGTTTATAAGGGTGTAAACGGCGTTAGCCTTGGTGGGGGCGGGAACTACGCAAAAAACATAGTCGGGGAATATAAGGGTGGGGATGGTAAGGGTAAGAGCATGGGTGGGAACAAGGGATATATCCTCAAAGCAGCCGTCGTTTACCTGCTGCCGGCGGCAGATTTCGTCAAGGGAAACCACCTTGACAATTTTCTTGTCGTCAAATTCGGCCACATGGGGATCGTTGAAGGCGATATGCCCGTTTTCGCCTATTCCCATGCAGACTATATCCGGCTTGGCCGACATTAAAAGCTCGCCGTATCTTTCGCATTCGTCGTCAATATCCTTGGCACAGCCATTAAGAATATTAACCGATTTAAAAGGCACCAGGTCAAACAGCCTGTCCTTTAAAAACTTACCGAAAGCCTGGGGAGCATTGGGATCAAGCCCAACATACTCGTCCATATGGAAGGCGTTGACACGGCGAAAATCAATGGTTTTGTCCGCCACAAGACTTGACAGAAGTTCGTTCTGAGAAGGCGCTGCTGCAAATATCATTGAAATTTCGCTTTTTTCGTTAAGCAGCTTTTTTATAGTAAACGCCACGTCCTTTGCAGCCGCAAGTCCCATGTTGGCACGGCTGTCATAGACACGATATTCTAAATTGTCTGCTTTCCCTTGTTTGATAATCATTTTTATCCCCTTTCGTTATACAACCCGGTTGCCGCCTATAAAGACGGCTTGTATGTTAATGTTTTCGTCAAACACTGATATATCGGCGTCAAAGCCCACTCTTAACAGGCCTTTGTTTGGCATGTTTGCAATTTTCGCTGGAGTGAAGGTAACCATTTTAACCGCATCCTCCAGTGTTGCGCCGGCAAGGTTAATCATATTCCGCACAAGACGGTCGGTGGTGGCTATAGAGCCGGCAAAGGCCGAACGGTCGGGCAGCTTTGCAACGCCGTCCTCGATAATAACCTCATAACCGTTAGCCAGTGAACCTAAAATCATTGTTCCTGAATTCGATCCCGCACCCCGCAGAGCATCGGTAACAAGGGCAACCTTGTCCGCTCCCTTGGATTTATAAACAATCTTAAGCAGGGATGGAGGCAAATGGCAGCCGTCGGCGATAATTTCCACCGTTAGGTCATCAATAATATATCCGCTTTCGATAAGTCCGGGGTGCCTGAAGCCGCCCTTGCGGATGATGGTGGACATTGCCGAATAAAAGTGGGTAAGATGGGTGTAGCCGTTTTCAAAAGCTTCAAGGGCAGTATCGTATTCTGCATCGGAATGTCCTATGGATGGTAGTATGCCTTTTTCGGAAAGCAGCCTGCCAAGCTCCATGGCACCATCAAGTTCGGGGGCAATAGACCATCTTTTTATATAATTGCCGCCTTTTTCAAGGATTTTCAAATAATGTTCGGGTGTGGGAGATTTAATGAATTTTTCGTCCTGCGCCCCCTTTTGTGATTTGGCAAAGTAGGGGCCTTCAAGATGAATCCCGTAAAGGCAGGTGGGTTTGTCCTTTTTTGTTATTTTATCAAAAATATCGAATATGTTAAACAATTCCTCGTCGGGGCAGGTAAGGGTTGTGGCAAGCAGGGAGGTGGTGCCGTGGGCCTGATGCAGGGCAGCAATACCCTCAAAGGCCTCCTCGGTGCCGTCCATAAAGTCGTATCCGCCACCGCCGTGGACATGTAGGTCTATAAACCCCGGGGAAATATAATTTTCACCGAAATCCACACAATCATAAAGAGAGTCGTCATTTTTGCGGACACCCACATATGTAATATGGCCGTCCTCAAAGGTGATTTCGCCGTTTTTAATTATTCTGACAGGGGTGATTATGTTTCCCTTAAGCTTTGTTTTCATATTCTACTCCTTGCATATTATGCACACCGCATGGCAGCCGATGCCGTTTCCGGCAAGACCGAGACCTTCCTCGGTGGTTGCCTTTATGTTTATTATACCTTCGTCTTCGTCAAGGGTTTTGGCAATCTCTTTAACCATTTTAGGTATAAATGCGGCAAGCTTTGGTTTTTCGGCAATTATTGTAATGTCGCAGTTGGAAAGGGTAAAACCCTTGTCCTTTACCATTTTATATACTCTTTTTAGCAGTATTAACGAGGAAACATCCTTAAATTCCTCTTTGTTGTCCGGAAAGTGAAAGCCTATATCCCTAAGCCCCGCTGCGCCTAGAAGGGAATCGCATAAGGCGTGGACAACCACATCACCGTCCGAATGGGCAATTAAGCCATTGTCAAAGGGAATTTCAACACCGCCGAGGATCAGCTTTTTGTCCGAACCGAATCGGTGGACGTCATAACCGTGGCCGATACGCATTAAAGCTCCCCTCTTTCTTTAAGAAACATTATTGCTTTTGAAATTTTAATGTCGTTAACATCGGTAAGCTTGATATTTAACTCCGAGGTTTCAA
Organism: Eubacteriales bacterium; assembly: GCA_050953105.1. GTDB lineage: Bacteria > Bacillota > Clostridia > Oscillospirales > CAG-382 > UBA1206. Next base: position 209,887 of record JBMNMA010000009.1, read on the forward strand.
TATAACTTACCGTAAACCCTGCATGCTCGGCAATGGTGGTTTCGTCGGTGGCTGAAAGATTATCCCGTAAAGCCACTGCCCTTGAAGCAAGGTAAACGTCCCGTTTAAACACCTGAGGCGTCTGGACGGCGATAAGGTTTTCCCGCTTGGGGGTGTAAAAGCATTTTTCCTCGTAGCTTACATACTTTACCGTATCCTTTACCTTTGTGCAGGCGGTGGCTGCGCCGGTTTTTGTGGCGGCGTCAATAAGCTTTTCGATTTCTTCCGAAGTAATAAACGGACGGGCGCAGTCGTGGATACATAAAATATCAGCTTTTTTCAAGACGTCAACTCCGTTGGACACCGATTCAAACCGGGTTTTCCCCCCGGCGACAAACTTAACCGGTTTTTCCGATTTAACCAGCTTTTCAAAGGCAAATTCATCCTTGCAGACAATAGCGATCTCGTCCACCGAAGGACAAACCGAAAAGGACGATAATACATGCTCTAAAACCGTTTTATCGCCCAGCCTTATAAGGGGCTTTGACACATTTCCCATTCTTGTGCCGCTACCTGCGGCTACTATAACAACACCAACATACGGTTTTTTATTCATTTTCCATCCTTTGACGGCTTAAAATTTATAATTATACCCCAGTTCGAAGGCCTTTTGGTTAAGTTCCAACAGTTCGGGCTTGCTTTTGGGAGTGGATTCGGCAAGGCATTCTAAAAAATACTCTTTAGTGAATAAACCTAAAGCTTTTATCAATGCCCCCAGCATAACCACATTGGCTAGCTTTGCAAAGCCGTTCTGGTCGGCTATTCCCGTTGCGGGTATGTAAATGGCGGTTACATCAGTTCTTTCGCATTGTTCATTAACAAGGGAGGAATCGATAAACACAAATCCACTGGGTTTGACTTTATTTATAAACTTATCATAGGAGGGTTTGTTAAAGGCCACAAGGACATCCGGATTGGTAACTAAGGGAGAACCAATGGGTTCGTCATCTATGTTTACCGAGCAGTTGCAGGTGCCGCCCCGCATTTCGGGCCCGTAAGAGGGAAGCCACGAAACCTGCTTTTGGTCGTTCATCCCTGCAAGGACAAGCTGTTTGCCTGCAAAAAGAATGCCCTGACCGCCGAAACCGGCAAGTAAAATGGCTGGCATTTATTTACCCTCCTTTGTAATGTCTTTGAAAACCCCTAACGGATAGTAGGGTATCATATTATCCCTTAACCACTGGCAGGCCTTTTGGGGGGACATTCCCCAGTTGGTGGGGCAGGTGGAAAGGACTTCGACTATAGAAAAGCCGAGGCTATTTTTCTGTATCTCAAAGGCCTTTTTTATAGCCTTTTTAGTGGCGTTTACGTTCTTGACGCAGTCAACCGAAACTCTTTCGGCGTATGCAACACCGTCAAGGGTGGAAAGCATTTCGCAAACCCTTATGGGGTTGCCCTGAATTGCCCTGTCCCGACCATAAGGGGAGGTGGTGGTTACCTGCCCGGGGAGGGTGGTGGGGGCCATCTGACCGCCGGTCATGCCGTAAATGGCATTGTTTATAAATATTATGGTTATGTTTTCGCCCCTTGCGCCGACATGGACGGTTTCTGCGGTGCCGATGGCGGCAAGGTCGCCGTCACCCTGATAGGTAAAGACGATTTTATCGGGATTTGCCCTTTTAACGCCGGTGGCGACTGCGGGGGCTCTGCCGTGGGGGGCCTGAATCATATCGCAGTTAAAATAATTATATGCAAATACAGCGCAGCCAACCGGGGCTATGCCTATGGTTTTTCCCTCTATGTCAAGTTCGTCAAGCACTTCGGCCACAAGGCGGTGAACAATGCCGTGGGTGCAGCCGGGGCAGTAGTGAAAGGGCGTGTCGGTTAAGGCTTTGGGTTTTTGAAAAACTACCATTTATTTTTCCTCCCTTTGGGTTTTGTCAAGGCGGACAATTTCCCCGAAAATTTCGTCAACGGAGGGAATTACGCCACCCGTTCTGCCGAAATGAGTTACGGGGATTTTACAGTCGATAGCAACCTTAATGTCGTTTACCATCTGACCCATGTTCATTTCCACCGAAATCATACGCTTTGCATTATCAGCAAGCTGATTCAGCCTTGCGGAAGGGAAGGGATAAAGGGAAATGCACCTGAAAAGACCGGCCTTAATGCCTGCTTGTCTTGCCGCCTTGACTGCTGACTTGGCAACTCTGGCGGTTATACCGTAGGCGACGATTATAATATCGGCGTCGTCTGTTAGATATTCATCATATAAAACTTCGTTTTCTTCAAGGGAAGCATATCTCTTAAACCGGTCATCTACAATTTTTTCAAGCACTTCCGGCTCTATGTATAGGCTGTTTATTACGTTGTGGGGACGCTTGTGTTCGTGTCCGTTGCAAGCCCAGGTTTTTTCGGGAAGCGAACGCAGTTTTATTTCGTCAAAGTCAACCGGTTCCATCATCTGGCCTAAAGCGCCGTCGGCAAGTAGCATGGCGGGCATACGGTATTGGTCGGCAAGGTCAAAGGCCAGAACGGTCAATGACGCCATTTCCTGCACCGAGGCAGGGGCAAGGACTATAAGATGAAAATCACCGTGGCCGGCCGATTTGGTGGCCTGATAATAGTCCGACTGGGCAGGCTGAATTCCTCCAAGTCCGGGGCCGCCCCGCTGCACGTTTACAATTACGCAGGGAAGATCTGAACCGGCTATATATGAAATGCCTTCGCTTTTAAGTGATATTCCGGGGGATGAGGATGAGGTTATGGCTCTTGCCCCGGATGCGGCGGCACCAAGCACCATGTTTATAGCAGCAATTTCGCTTTCGGCCTGAAGGCAAAGTCCCCCCCGTTTGGGCATCTGCTTTGCCATATATTCGGAAAGTTCGGTCTGCGGGGTTATGGGGTAACCGAAAAACAGCCGGCAGCCGGCCCGTATTGCCGCCTCGGCAATCGCCTCGTTACCCTTCATTAATATTTTGGACATTGCACAAAATCCTTTCAGTATGTATTAAACATTCTTTTCCACGGTTATAACCACGTCGGGGCAGATGGTGGCGCACATGGCACAGGCAATGCATTTATCAAATTCCTCCACCTTGGCCGGATGGTAGCCCTTTAGGTTTATAACCGATTTGTCAAGGAAAATTATTTTTTTAGGGCAGGCGTCCACACACAGTCCGCAGCCCTTGCAGCTGTCTTTCTTAAAGGTAACCCTGTTCATTGTGTTTCCTTTCTATAATTAAAATATCTTTTTGGTTATGTCCTGTATTGCCACGGTGTCACCGGATGCGCTTTGCTCAAAAGCGGTGGTCATAACAAGTTTTATTCCCGCAAGGTTTGAAAATTCCACAGCTTTCGGAATAGACCATTCAACCAGATCCCTTGTGGTTTCAACACCTAAATTGGTGTTGTTTATAATGCCGGTGAATTTTAGTCCGCTTGAGCGCTCAATGGATTTTAACGATGAAAGTGAGGTTTGGGCGTCCAGATTTTCAGGCCGGCAGGCGTTGAAAACGTAATACATGTCATAACCTGCTTTTTCAAAATCCTCCTTAAACACACCTAAAACCACGCCCCCCTCGGCGTTGCCACCCACGTCTATAATTGCATAATTGTCGTCAGAAAAAATGGTATGCATGGCGGGAGGAAGGGAGGGTATGTCCACATTGGTGTTGGCGTATGGAGGGATAAGGGTTGTAACACCAAGGGCTTTTAGGTATTCGGCGTTGTCGGCGGTGCGGAAATAGGGGTTGACGATATCAAGGTCGGCAATAAGCATTTTCATACCCGCCTTTGCGCCGGATATGGCAAGGTTAACGGCAATATTTGTCTTGCCAGTGCCGAAATGACCGCAGATTATAACGATTTTATGTTTTAAAAGCCTTAACATCATTTACCCCTTATTATGTCTCCCGGCTTTGCCCCGGGAAGGTGTATATAAAACTCCATTTTTGGGTGCGGGGTGGAGTCGATTTCGTTCATTTCAAGGTCGTATATTTTTTCGATTATAATATCTTTTCCGGTTTTTCCCGGAGTAAGCAGCTGGGCGGTTGTTCCCTTTATCATTTTATTCCGTTGATAACACCGGGCAAGGCAGGTTTTTTCGTCGTATGATAAAACGTCGCAGTAAAAGGGTTTTTCGCATAAATATCCCGGCTGGGTAACGGTGTTCGGGTTGTCCGACGGATTTTCATAAAAAAAGCCGGTGTGATATTCCCGGTGGCTTACCCCCTCCACCTCATCAAGGTAGGCTTTGTTGAAGGGCAGACCGTTATTATAATCCTTAAGTGCCATTTTATAGGCGTTGGTTACACAGGCGGTGTAGTAGGCCGACTTCATTCGGCCTTCAATCTTAAAGGAATTGATACCTGCTTCAACAAGGTCGCCTATGTGCTCAATCATGCAGGTATCCTTGCTTGAAAAGATATATGTCCCCTCGGAATAGCCTTCGGCGGAAAGAATCTCGTCGGGGCGTTTTTCTTCTTTAAAGTAATACTTCCACCTACAGGGCTGGGCGCAGCGGCCTTCGTTGGCGTTGCGTCCGGTAAAGTGGTTTGAAAGCAGACAGCGGCCCGAATAGGAAATGCACATCGCTCCGTGGACAAACGCCTCCAGTTCCAAATCGTCGGGGACGTTCTGCCTTATAAGCTTAATATCCTTTAAGGTAAGCTCCCGGGCAAGAACTATCCTCTTAACTCCGTTTTTATACCAGAAGTTACATCCTGCGGCATTAACCGTGGATGCTTGGGTGGAAAGATGGATGTCAATCTTTGGGTAGGTTGACTTAACAACCTCCATAACCCCCGGGTCGCTTATTATAAACGCATCCGGCAGAGCGTCTTTTATGCTTTCAAGCACATCAGGCAGTTCGGTTATCTTGCTTTCGGCCGGCATGGTGTTAAGTGTAAGATACACCTTAACACCTCTGGCATGGGCGTATTCTATGCCTTCTTTAAGCTCTTCGGGAGAAAAATTGTCGGAAAAAGCCCGCATTCCGAACTCTTTAAGGGCGCAGTAAACCGCATCGGCGCCGTAGTTGACGGCAAACCTGAGTTTTTCGGGATTTCCGGCGGGGGATAATATTTCAGTCATCATTGCTTGCCAATGCTGCATTGTCTTTTGCTACCTGTCTTTTATTTGCGTCGTGCTGGGCCTTTGTTACGGCGTAATAGGTCTTGCCTGCCTTGTTGGAAACAAAGAAGTAGGCGTTTATAGACTTGCCGTCTTCGTCCACCGGAGCGTCGGGATATATTGCCGCCGAAATGGCGTCAAAGCCGGGGTTGCATATGGCTCCCGGGGGAAGGCCCTGATATAAATAGGTGTTATATGGGTTGTCGGTTTTAAGATGGGTTTCGGTTAAATCCTCCACGTGTTCGGGGAGAAAATACTGTATAGTAGCGTCCGACTGGAGGTATTTAAACTGCGGGTCGGAGCTTTTTAGGCGGTTGTGGAAAACGTAGGATATAGGCTCAAAGTCTATAAACAGTTTAGCCTCACCCTGAACCATGGATGCAAGGGTTATTATATCGTCAAAGGTCATACCGTGGACTGCGATATCCTCTTTAAAAGTGGATTCGTAATACACCCAAACCCTGTCATTAAAGTTGTTTAACAGCTTGTTTATAACCAGATATTCCTTTGAATCCTTATAAAAGAAGTAGGTGTCGGGGTAGAGGTAGCCTTCAAGCCGGTAACGCCTTGATTCGGGGTATCCCTGCTTGTCAAGCATCTGAACAAATTCATGTTTATAGGGATAGTTATTTATTGCGTCAACAAAGGCATCCCGTTCGCCTATCCCGTTTGCCACCAGCAAATCTATAATCTGGTCGGTGGTAAAGCCCTCGGGTATTGTTATCGAAACCTGAATCAGCTCAAAGGGTTCCTGGGTAAGGGCCTGAAGTATCTGGGAATAGTTCATGGTGGACTTGACGGTGCGTTCCCCCGGGAGAAATTCCACGTTTTCGTCCCCCTGATAAATCATAAAAAGATTAAAAACCCAAGAGTATTCGATAATGCCGTTCTTTTCAAGGAGATAGGCAACTTCCTTGCGTGTCATGCCTTCCTCAATGGTTATGGTAATCTCCTTTTCGGGTTTTACAAAGGCAAACACGTCGTTGCCCACCGAGATTACATAGTAGGAAAGAAAGGCGGAAATTATCAAAACAATAACCACATAGATTACCGCCTTGACCATAAAGCCCATGTTCCAGAAGAAGTTGAAAATTGAAAACAGTATACGCAAAGGAAGAGGCTTTTTTTCATCCTCGTCGTCATCCTCCGAAACGGAGGTGACACTACTGTCGGAAGGTGGTGTTTCAACCTCATCGGGTTTATTTTCGCCTTCGGTTTCTTCAGCAAACTCGGCCACCGCTTCGGGAATGGTGTCGGAAAGGTGGGCGTCAATATTAACCTCACCGGTGCTTTCGCCGATAGCCGTGGTTACGGGGACGTCACCGAAATGGTTTGCCCAGGCCGATTCGGCCTTTTTTATAAGTTCTTCCTCAAGAAATATGTTTTCTTCCTGCGCCTTGCTTTTAGGAGTTTCATCGTCGTCAAGGTGTTCGTATTCCGAACGGTATTCCTCGATTAACTTTAAAAGATCCTCGGCGTTATTTGGATTTGGAGTATTTTTATCAGTCATAGGACACTCCTGTCAGCTTAAAAGGGTTATAAGTATAAAAACCAGCACCAGCCCGAAAAATCCGGGGGTGAAAAATACGGTGGAAAAATGCTTTATGCTTTTTGGGGGAAGTTCGGTTTCGATTTTGCTATCGCTTTTTTTCCAAAGCAGGCTTTCCGCCCTGGACAGCACGATAACAAGGAAAAACAGGAAAAGTGCTCCTGCGATAAAAGCGGCGAAAAATCCCCCGCTTTTTTGAATAGTTACCCTTAAAAAGGAGTCGCTTATGTAAATGCTTAAAACGTTGGATATAAAGTGAATTATTATCGGGGCAAACACCGAACCAGTCAGCGCCGCAGTTACCCCCAGCACCAGTCCGGAAAAGAAGTAAAGGGGAAAAGATACAATAGAAAAATGTATCATGGCAAAGCAGAGGGCGGAAAAAACAACGGAATTGAAAGTGCCGTATATACGGTATTCCGCAAGGACAATGCCACGGAAAAACAGCTCTTCGCAGATGGCGGGGATTAAGGCAACGGCAATTATAACTCCCGCCATGGGGGCTTCGGATACATTGGCCGTGTCGCTTATAAGATAGTCAACACCGGATGGAAGGGAACCCATGCCTATATAATAAAAGCATTTAATAAGCAGGTTGCCCGAAATAAGAAGCAGGGCAGAAGCGATAATAAAAATTATCTGCCCCGGCTTTACTGGGGACACAAGAAACGGCGTGTTAAGCTTACGCCCTTTTAAAAAGTAATATAAAATGCAGGGGAAAACGAAAACAATAAGCTGAACCACCGTAAGCAGCAGCAGAAACTCATTGGGGTTTTCCCCTACGCTATTTGACATGAGAATTTTACCGCTTACCGAAAGCAGGATAAGCAGCACAACGCTTAAAAACGGGGTGAATATTGGTGTCAGGGTAAATGACCGTTTTTTGTTCATAAAATATCAGGCGTATTGGGACTGCTTTTTAACTTCCTCGGCCTTGTCTTGTCCGTATAACACCTCGACAAGCTTGTGACCGAATTGCTGCGAAACGCCCATTCCTTTTGCGGTTATAATATTTCCGTCGGCAACAACGCTTTCATTTGAAATGATTGCTCCTTCAAGAACCGATTCATATCCCGGGAAACAGATAGCATTTTTGCCCTTTAAAAAACCGTATTTGCCAAGTATGGAGGGAGCAGCGCAAATAGCTCCTATATATTTTCCGGCATTTACGGCGTGAAGCAGCAGATTTTTAACGTCTTCGCTTTTGGCAAGGTTTTCGGTGCCTATTTTTCCGCCGGGGAGGATAAGCATATCAAAATTTGTAGTTGCCATGGCAAGGGTGGTGTCTGCTTTGACCTCAAGCCCGTGGGAGCCCTTTAACACAGGGCAGTCACCCACCGCAACGGCGGTAACCTTTGCTCCGGCACGAAGGAGAATATCCCATGGAGTTATGGCCTCGACTTCCTCAAAGCCTTCGGCAAGGAGGAGATATACTCTTGCTAACATAACAAACACTCCTTTATTTTTTCAATAACTTCGTTATGTATATCCTCAATAGACCGCATATTGCCGTTTTTAACGCAGTCGATGGTTTTCCAACCTAATTTTTCCGCCGCATACTTTGCCGCTTTGTAGCTTTTTTCAAGGTGGTTAAACGACTTTTCGTGTATATCCATAACCCTTGTCCCGTCGGCAGACCTGGATATAATTTGCTTTAATGCAATTTCCGGCGGCACACAGAGGAAAATCGAAAGGTCCGGGGAGGGTATCTGCAGTTTGCCGAACTCATATTCATACAGCCACATTAAAAAGCCGTCCCATTTGTCCTCGTCCAGCTTGGAAAGCTGATGGACTGCGTTGGAGGTGGTGTAGCGGTTGCAAAGGATAACCTTTCCTTCGTCATAATCCTTTTTCCAGTCAAGGATATAGGATATATATCTGTCTGCGGCAAAAAAGGTGGAGGCGGCGTAGGGATTTATATCGTCGGGATTTTCGCCGAAATCACCGTTAAGGTAGCAGGTAACCAGCCTTGACCAGTCTTTGTGGTAGGTGGGAAAAGAAAGATAACGGTAGGGTATTGACTTTTCCTCAAGATATGAAGTTAAAAGCTTTGTCTGGGTTTCCTTGCCGGAACCGTCAAGGCCGTCGAAGGCTATTAAAATTTTCCCGTCCATTTTATTTTCCCTGCCGTTTTATTATAAACATAATTTAATTCACATTACAGTATAACACCGACCTGATAAAAAATCAATGAATTATTATGAAAAATTTACCCGTCAACCTAAATTATATACATTATAAATAAATTGATGTATAACTTGACATTTGTGTTTTACCCAATTATAATTTAATTATTAATTTTTTATATACGGGAAAGGCGTGACGTATGGGTAAAACCAAGATTTTTTTGAAAAAAGCAATCGTATTTATTACAGTGTTTTCTTGTGTTTTTTCCTTGCTTCCAATTAATGTATCTTCTAAGGAGGAAACCGATTATCTAAGGGGAACGGTTAATCTAATCTATGACTACCCCGAAACCACCCGCCTTGAGGTAGGAAGTATTAAGGTCATGCCTTTTAGTAAGGCTCAAAACCTGCTTAACCTTGTGTATTCCGTTTCGGGAATAGACACAAAAGGGAGCAGGCTGTTTTTAAATGATACCGACATCGGCGAGCTTTCCGCAGAAGGCGCCCTTCAGCTTACAGATGATGTTTTAAAGGAAGGGCAGAATGAACTTAAAATTGTTCTTATCACCAATTCGGGTAAATTGTATAACGACAGCCTGGTTTACGGCACATACAATCTCGACGATGTTAAGTTAAATTCGCTATACCTTGCCGACGTCAAAGGTAATACCATCCCCTTGACATTGGTAAAATATCTCCCCGTTACCGGCAGCGCCGGAGTAAACGAGACCACCGAAAGCTATGAAAAAGCGGTGCTTGATATCGGTGACGGCTGGAACGCATCCACCGGTTTAGGCGGCACCACCCCCAATGTTCCGGTTATGGTGGGTTTCCGCTTTAATTACAAGTCTGAGGAAGTGGGGGGAGGAATGGTATATGAGGTTGACACCACCCTTCTTCCCGAAGGAAAAAACATTGTAAGGTTTTATGATACCGAGAATGAAACCTACTATAACAGTGAGGAATTTATAACCGTCAACAACAAAGCGCCGGAGGTAGAGTTTTACTTTGCAAACAACGAAGCCATTGAGGTTAATGACAGCAGGACGGTGGTCGTTAAAGATAGTATTTCGGGAGTAAAATCGGCGGTCCTTTATATTGATGGTATCAAGAAGAAGGAAATAAAAAAGGCAGGGGAATTTGCCTTTTCCACCTACAATCTTTCCCTTGGCAGGCATACCGCCATGGTAATTACAACCGACAATGCAGGCAACACCGGTTACTTTTTCGGTTTTTTCACCGTTTGCCAAAATAAAATTGAGCCGATAATTATTGATAATGAATTAAATGAGTTTGACGGCTACACGTATTACGGCGTAAAAGTCCCCAAAACAATTAACATGTATGTTAATCCCATGGGGGATATAGAAAACAAGAATTTAAGAAACTCCTATGAGGAGCTTGTGGATATAACAAAGCTCGGTAAAATCACAACTACCGCAATGGGAAACACCGTTCCTTATCAGTCCTTTGTGGTTGATGTTTCTGCCTATTCCGGCACCAAAGCGGTGATTTCCTGCTCGGCAGTAACGGGGGACTATATGCCCTATATTGCGGCGGCGTGGAACTATAATAATGAGAAATGGGAGATTATCGGTAGAGCACAGAGCGGCGAGAAACTGTCGGTGGAAGTTAACGCAAATTCCTATACCAAGGACGGTAAAATGCGTATAAACATATACCCCGACATATCCGGCAACGGCAGCGACACCATTTTGTGGTTTACCGACACACAGTATTATACCCGTTATGATGACCTTAATTTCCTCTACCAATCCATTATGGAATACGCCAAAAGCGAATATGAAAAGGGTAATATTGCCTATGTCGCTTTCACCGGTGACTTTATTGACCAGATGAACACAGATGCCGAAGCCGACCGGGAATACAAGGTAGCCGACAGAATGCAGCAAATCCTTGACAGTGCAGGTGTTCCCAACGGCGTGCTGGCAGGAAACCATGATGTCAGACATACCCAATATGACTATACATATTACTTAAAGTATTTTTCCAAAATCCGTTACGAGGGCAAAGAATGGTATGGCGGAACAATAAACAACAACATAAACCATTACGACCTGATTACCGTCGGCGGCTATGACTTTTTAGTTCTTTACCTAAGTTACGGCAGCGAAACCGACGAACAGACGGTAGCCTGGGCCAATGCGGTGCTTAAAGCTCATTCGGGTTACAACGCCATTATCGCCACCCATGAATATCTGCTGGCAAGCGGAGTATGGTCGTCGGCTAAAGCAAAGGAAATCTGGGAAAAAATCGCAGTTCCAAATGATAATGTTAAAATAATTTTATGCGGACATAACGAGGGCACCTCCAACCGGCTCCGCCAGGTGGAAGGCACAGACCGGACGGTGCTTGAAATACTGCATGATTATCAGTTTGCTGAGATAAATGAGGGCCCGAAGCATATTGAAAACGGCTATCCATGTGACGGGGAGGGCTTTTTCAGGCTTATAAAATTCAACAACATGGGCCAGCTTATAATGTCAACCTACTCAGCCAATTATGACCTTGACAACTATTTTTCCCCTTATGAGGAAAGCTTTGTTTACAACCTCGACTTAAACCGTGACAACCGTTCAATAACCACCACCTTTTTTGCCGTAGGTTTTGACTCTGAAGAAACTAAAACCATGGAAGGCTTTGACGGGGTTTATGTCAAGGACAATAAGGGTAACATTTCGTCAATCGTTTTAGCCGGCAGGGAAAATTACGCCTATCCGTATCCCGTAACCGGCGAAAAGCCCCAGTATATAACCGACACAACTGTTGTTGAATCTATCTGGTACAGCAATATTTCACCCACACTGTTTAATACTGCCGCCCCATTTAATCCGGCGGGCAAAACGGCAGAGGTTATTTCATCTCTTCTTCCCACAAAGTCCGAGAGTATACGTAAAACATCCGGCAGCGTCGACTATAAAGCAGAGGTAACCGAGGACGGAAAGGTTTCCCTTACCTTTACCGGCACCGACACCACCTGGATTTCGGTTACATCACCCACCGAAAGGATTAATTTATACGAAAACCCCTATATATTCTTTTCGGTTTCGGCAATAAGCAGTGTTAAATGGAACATATCTATAAACACCACACAAAAATCAATCTATTTTTCCCATAACCTGTTTGAACAATTCGGTTATCCCGACTACGGATCCACCAGTGACATCCGCGGCCCGTGGCACGGAATTATCGACCTTTCCGGTTATGTAAAAGATGGAGAAACGGTAACAAGCATATATCTTGTTAACGCCTCAAGAAATGAGGAGCTGACATTTGACTATCTTTTTGTGGGAAAACCCACCGGAGTGTATGTAGACTTTAAGGTGGATGACAGTACAATCAAACGTGTTTTCACCCAAACAGGCAATGAAATAACCCCGCCGCCATCCCCCTACATAAACGGATGGGTATTTGACGGCTGGTATTATGAAAACGGGGAAAAGGCGGTTTTCCCCCTTAAACCTACCGAAAACATAATCCTTGAAGCAGTGTTTACCCAACAGTCACTTGAAGCAAACTGCGTCTATTACAACACCGAAGCCGATATTATTACCGACGGCAGAAATCCTGACGAAAGCAGCTTGGAAAGCGGTGATGTTATATCCGGCAACACATCCGGTAAAAAGGGAAGTCCCCTGCCCTATATAGCAGTGGGTACCGGCATAGTAATATTTATTGGAGTATTGCTGTTTGTCAGAAATAAGAAAAAGGAAAAATAAAAATAAACCCTCCGGTTTCAGCCGGAGGGTTGTTTTTATGGTTATTCGTCTTTTTTGGTTTTCTTTTTACGCTTGCTTGTAATTTTACCCCACATTTTAACCAGTCTTTCGTTTCTCGGCTTAACTTTATTGAGCCTCTCAGTCTCGAGATGGTCTTTATCAAACATTACAAAGTCGCCGTTTTCGGTGTTAAACCTGTCCACCTCAAAGTAAAAGTCAGCGTCGGGTGATAGGTTTTTTTTAGTCATGTGCTTGTCGGTAAGCCGGCTGAAAACATAGGATATTACCGCAAGTATGGGAACACCCATAAACATTCCGAAAACTCCGAACATGGCGCCGAAGAAAAGCAGGGCAAAGGTAACCCAAAATTCCGAAATGCCGGTAATGTTCCCCAAAATACGGGGGGCAATGATGTTTCCTTCAATCTGGTTTAGAACCACTATAAACGCCACAAATATCAGTGCTTTTATAGGGTCAATAAGCAATATGATAAATCCTGAGGGGACTGCGCCTATAAAAGGCCCGAAGAAGGGGATGACATTGGTAATACCAATCATTGTGGCAATAAGCAGGGGATAGGGAATACCTGCAATAAGGTTAAAAATGAAGCATATAACCCCTACAATAGCAGAATCCACAAGGGAGCCTACCAGATAGTCGCCGAAAATGCGGTTGCCGTGACGGGCGGTGTCTATAATTAAATTTGCGGTTTCGGGTTTAAAGAAGGCAAAGGACAGCTTTTTGCCCCAGGATACAAACCTCTTTTTTTCCTTTAAGGCATAAATAGCAATAATCATGCCTATAAGGAAATTGACAATGAACATAACCACCGACCAGGCCGCAGAGGTTATAACCGAAATAGCCAGCGAAGCCTTGGGGACAAGGGTGGTGGTTATCCAGACCTCAAGGGAATCAAGAGCGGCGTCGATATATTTCTGGAAAGAACCTGCCCAGGCTCTGTCTGCGTTCCATTCGTTAAGCTTTTCGGTTATCCGGGTGATTAACGACGGCGCCTCTTTACCGAGGGCAATAACCGACTTTAACACTTGAGGGATAATGAGCATCATAAGAATGGCAATTATAAGAATACCTATAATCGCCGATATGGCAAGTGCCCACCTTCTTGCCTTTATATGGGCTCTTTTACGCACCTTCTCCTTTTTGGAAACGCTAAAGCGTTTTTCAAGCTTTAGCTGGAAAAATCTCATTATAGGATTGAGAAGGTATGCGATAAACAGACCGTAAATAATTGCCGAAAGCTTACCGATATAGTAGTTTATTACGTCAAGAATGTTCCGGTAATACAGTATTACGGCCATTACCAGAAGGCAGGCTACTATAAGCAGGAATATAGCCTTATAATCCCTAAAGGTTTTCCGGCTGCCGGCCGGGGGAGTATCCTGTGAAACGGCGTTTGCAGCTGCGTCCGGACCGGTATCGATATAGCTTTGGCCGGAAATAGAGAAGTCGGCGGTGTTTTTTTCGTCGGTTGTTTTCCTCTGTTTATTTGCCATTTGAAGAAATATTCGCCTTTTGTTCCGGCGTTTTCTCCTTTCGGGATAATTTAACATCATTTTATATTAAACGTTTCAAAATTACAAGAGTTTTTTTTAATTTGGTTTTTAGCCGAAACTTTTTCGTCTCTTTATTGCACGCTTGACCTGTTTGGAGGTTGACTTTTTGGATTTTGACAGGGCAATAAAGGGCAACACCCCTCCGGCAATGCAAGCAAGGGGAACGGCAAAGGGTATGGAATACTGGCTGCCGGAAGTTCCAAGACCGATTAAAGCTAGGACAGCAAGGAAAATTCCACCGGAAATTAGGCAGGAATAGGGATTGTTGGTGGTTCTCCCAGAATAGATGCTCCCTGCAAGGGATGCGACAAAGGCCGAAATGGCTGCTGCAAATCCCACAAGTTCATTACCCATTCCGCTTTTTAAAAGAATAAAAGCCAGCACAACTGCGGAAATGAGCATAATACCTGCCGACAGGAGAAAGGCATAGATGAAATTCAAGGCATTTGATGATTTTTTCATGTAAATTCTCCTTTATTTTTTTATTCATTAATTTATATTAGGCTGTCCGCAATGTTATTCGCCGAAAATTATCCCCCTTAACATATCTGCCGTGTCGTCTGCCTTGGCAAAGTCGTTGGCAAAGGTGTATATACGTTCTATTTCGCCGTGAACCTCTCTGGCCTCGATCATAATTGATTGAATCTGTCCTATAAGCTCTGTGCGGATTTTGTTTAAAAACTTTAATTTTCCCCTGTTGTCTTTAAGGTAGGCGTTGTCGATAAAGCGGAAGGGGTTTATATGCTTTTCGCCCTCCGGAGTGGAGTATCTTTCTGACATAACAAGTATGTTTTCGTCGGGGAAAAACAATGCGGTGGGTTTCCTGGCATCCACAGGGGAGGGAACAACCAACACCCTTACACCCGATGACAGGGCAGCATAGCAGAGATGGGTGAGGATTTTTTCTGAACAGCCGCAGAAATCTCCGACAGAATATGTAATAGGCTTGGTGTTTATGGGCAGCCAGACAAAGCCGTCGGCGCAAAAGCACACCACCGGAAAAAGGGAGGGAGCCGAATGGATAGAGGGCTTAAGGTGCTTTTTTACAAATCTTGCGGAAAAAGCAGCAATCTTTTCATCGTTCATCCCTTTAGATAGTATCTGCTCCTGGGAGTCGGATATTCTGCCTACGGCGGAAAGGAGGGAATAGACCGCCTTGTATAAACGTTTTTTGTTGGCGTTCAGCCGCTCAAGAAGGTTTTTGTTGATTGTTAGAATATCGGTATCAATGTTTTCCGAAAGGTTTATTATTGTTTCCCGCACACCGGGGAGTGTCGGCTCAAGGACATGGGGGGGAGTGCCGTCGGCAACAGCTATGGATTTTTCGGGGAATATGACGGCATCGAGGGAGTTTGGATCGGCAGAGCATTTAACTGCGGTAATCCTCTCACCCCGGACAATGGCATTTGCCAGCAGACGTTTTAATAAAGTAGATTTGCCACACCCCGGGGAGCCTTTAAGGATAAACACCTTTTCGCAGGTAGAAATTTCCCCTTCAAGCAGGGATTCGTAGCCGTCGGATGAATTTATACCGGCAAAAATCTCGGTAACCAGTTTATTTTGCATAATTTCCCTCCATCTGTTTATTCATTTTCATTTTATGCCGATATTGATTTTTTGCCCCCGAAAAGGTGAAAAGTGTAAAATAACAATGAAAAAAATGGCTTTAATTAACTTAATTTTGAACTAAAATAACTTGATATAAATTTAAAAATTTTGTTGACAGGTTTAATATGTTGTGCTATAATATGCGCCACGGGGCATTAGCGCAGCTGGGAGCGCACAACACTGGCAGTGTTGGGGTCACGGGTTCGAGTCCCGTATGCTCCACCAGGAAGAAAAGCACTTGCGTATGCAAGTGCTTTTTCAATTATATTTGCCTTAGTTGGAAGGCAAATATAATATAACTGCCGACAAAGACAGCAATTTAAATTTGAGTAAAGCGAACAATATAACTTGGAACATAGTGAGCAATATAATTAAAACAAAAAGCAGCTTGCGTCATGCAAGCTGCTTTCTAATATCACAATATTATGCCCAGAACATGCCGGTGGGCTTGGGTTCTTCTATGCGGACATCTTTAAGAAACGCTATTGCTTTCTTAAGGCCCTCGAAGGTTGTCATAACCGAGTCCTCGTGTTCAATTGACAGCACGTCGTCATATCCCACAAGGCGGAGGTTGGACACAAAATCCTTCCAATACTGATAATCGTTGCCGTAGCCTACGGTGCGGAATATCCAGGAACGGCGAAGCTCGTCGCCGTAATGTTTGGTGTCGAGAACGCCGTTAATTGCGGTGTTGTAGGGATCAACCTTGGTGTCTTTTGCATGGACATGATATATGGCCTTGCCTAAATAGCGTATAGCCGCTATCGGGTCAACCTGCTGCCAGATAAGGTGGGAGGGGTCGAAGTTGGCGCCTACTATCTCGCCCACGGCGTTCCTTAACTTCATTAAGGTTTCGGGGTTGTAGACGCAAAAGCCGGGGTGCATTTCAAAGGCAATCTTCTCAATGCCGTGCTTTGCGGCAAATTCGGCTTCCTTCTTCCAGTAGGGAATAAGCACCTCTTTCCACTGCCAGTCAAGGATATAGTAGTAATCCTCCGGCCAGGGGCAGGTAACCCAGTTGGGGTATTTTGCGTTTTCATGGTCGCCCGGGCAGCCGGAAAAGCCTATAATTTTTTTAATTCCCAGCTTTTCGGCAAGGAGGACGGCATTCTCAAAGTCGTCGTGGAACTTCTTTGCGATCTCCTTATTGGGGTGGACGGGGTTGCCGTGGCAGGATAGGGCATTAAGCTCCATGCCGTATTTGTCAACGGTTTTTCTGAATTCATCAAGAGCCTTGTCGTCGGCAAGAAGCTTTGCGGGATCGCAATGGGCCTTGCCGGGATAACCGCCGGCTCCTATTTCAAGGGCCTCAATGCCGGCATCCTTTAAATATTCAAGAGCTTTGTCAAGAGGCCTGTCACCGAGTAAAACTGCGCAAACGCCTATTTTCATTTGGTTTCACTCCCTGTCTTTATTCAAAATAGAAGGGTTTACCCGTCTTAGCGGACTGATAAATGCCGTCAAGGATACGGGATACGCAGTAGGCCTGTTCGGCGGTTACAAAGGGTGTCTTGTCGTTAACCACAGCGTCAAGCCACAGCCTTGCTTCACGGTCTTCGGGAAGCTCGTTGCCTCTGCCCTCATAGAAAGCAGCGCCGCCGGAGTTGAGGTTGGGTTTAAGCACATACTGTCTGCCGCCGCGGATACCGTTTATACGGAGTCCGTCGTTCATGTCAATGCCGCCGTCGGTGCCGCAAAGGGTGGTAACAGCTTCACGGGGATCAAGTATATTAAGAGCCCAGGAGGATTCAAGAATAACGGTTGCGCCGTTTTCCATGACTATAAAGCCGAAGGCGGAATCCTCAACTGTGAAGTCGCCGGGTTTCCAGTCGCCCCAGTCGTTGCCGGTGGGGAACTTGCTGCCGAGCTTTTTATATGTGGTGCCCACGCAGTATTTTGGTATAAAGTTGTCCATGCACCAAAGGGTAAGGTCAAGGGCATGGGTGCCTATATCGATAAGGGGGCCGCCGCCCTGTTCGTATTCGTTAAGGAAAACGCCCCAGGTGGGAACGGCTCTCCGCCTGAGTGCGGTAGCTTTTGCAAAATAAATTTCGCCTAATGTGCCGTTTTCAACCTCATACTTTGCGTGGAGGGAGTCGGGACGGTGGCGGTTCTGATAGCCTATTGTAAGCTTTTTGCCGGTGCGGACAGATGCATCAAGCATCTTTTTAGCTTCTTCGGTGTTAATGGCCATGGGCTTTTCGCACATAACGTGCTTTCCGGCCTCAAGAGCGTCAACTGCTATAAAGGAATGGGAGCGGTTGGGGGTGAGAACGTGAACCACGTCGATGGTTTTGTCTTCAAGGAGCTTGCGATAGTCGGTATACACCTTGGCATCGGGGGTGCCGTATTGCTTTGCGGCTTTTTCGGCCCTTTCGGGGATAATGTCGCAAAAGGCCACCATTGATGCGATTTTTTGTCTGCTTAAAGCAGGAAGGTGCTTGGCCATGGCAATACCGCCACAGCCGATAATGCCGATTCTTAAAGAAGTGTCTGCCATAATTATTTCCTTTCCTTTTATGTTATATATTATAGCTTGAATTAAACTCAATTTAAATATTTTACTTATAAGGTTATAACTTATGTCTTTATTGTCAATTATATCATTGTGAAATAAAGTTTTCAAGCAAAATAATAAATGTTTTCGCCCTAAACGTTCATTTTTTTGAAAAATCCTCATGAAATTGCTTTTATTACTTAATATAATATTTAATGTGAAATTATTTACAATTATTTAACAAAATTAACGAAACTTTTTTGGCTTAAAATCAGTTTATATATGTGAGGGCATTGAGGGAAAAAAGTTTATAAGAAAGGAAAAAAATTATGAAAAGAGCATTTTGGCTGATTACGCTTATTTCCCTTGGTTTTTCTATGCTTATGCTGATTGTGAAAAAAATCAGAAAGCGTAAAGAAGCAAAGACCACGGTTTAAAAGCAGTATCTTGCCCTGCCCGCTTAAACGGCGGGCCGTTTCCCCTGCGATAAAATCGAAAAGACTAACACAGTCTTTTTCCTGGCTTTTGCCGTAGTTTTTACGGCATTATCCCTTTACACGCTTTTTACCTGATACACCGCAATACAAGTAAATAATTGTAGTAAATTTTTATCTGATTAAAGCGTTAAACCGATACAATTAATCCGCCGGTTTCGGCGGATTATTTTTTTGCCAAAATAATGTAAAAATTCATATTGCAAAATGATAACAATTAGTGTATAATGTTCGAACGGATATTCTGTTAAAAAACACATATAAGCGACAGGTGTGTCGGTTATTTTTAGCCGGCATATAATTTGCTTTGTAAATATTTTTACCTAAAAATCATATGTAAACCGAAACGCAACCGAAAGTTGCGTCTTTTGGTGTAATTTGAAAACCAAAATGTATTGAGGCAACCGGGAACCATAATTAAAATTAAACCGGTACGGAGAAAATTATGGCAGACAAGAAACACAAAAAACCACAAAAACATCCTATTATACGGCTTATAAACAAGGCGGCTAATGACGATCCGGTCATTTTCATACTCCTTGCCGCTTTTACCGTCTCTGCTGTTTCAATACCGCTTTTTAATGTCCTTTTACCCAAGGTTATAATCAGTTACCTTACATCATCCGAGCCCACCGCACAGGGAATAGCATTGATATCCGCTATATTTTTTGCAGTGGGGGGAACTATTCACTTTGCAAAGCGGTTTATCCACGACTGGACATATCCCCGCATAACCGCCCTTCGGATAGATTTCCTCCGGGAGCTGGCGGTGAAGCTTATGTCCATAGATTATAAATATATGGAATCGGCAACCTTCTTTCAGGAATGGCAGATGGCTTTTTCCTCTGCCAATAACAACAGTAACGGCATTGAGGGGATATACCACAAGCTGTTTGACCTGCTTCAGCTTGTTATAATAGTTCTTGCCCTTTCGGTGTTTATCGGATTAAAAAGTGTTGTCATCCTCCTTGCAATTATAGTTCATCTTGCCGCATCCACCTTTGTAACACTTCGGGTTCAGAAGTTAACATATTCCAAAAAAGAGGTTTTGTCAAAGGGTGAACGGCGGGTAGGCTATTTCACCCGCACTGCCAAGGATTTTTCCTACGGCAAGGATATCCGCCTGTATAGCCTTAAGCACCGGATAACCGAAAACCTTAAAAAAGAAATTTCATGCTATATAAATACTTATAAATTAATAAAAAGAAGGGAATTTGCTCTCGGTTTTATATCCTTGTTCACGCTGCTGGTGTCGGATATTGCCACCTACGGAATGCTGGCCTACCTTACGGTAAATGGAATGAGCATAGCTGATTTTTCAATGTATCTTGCGGCGGTAACCTCGCTAAATTCTCACACCACCGACCTTTCTTCAAATATAACATTCATAATGAATGAGCTTATGTATGTTAAGGATTTATATAAATTCCTTGACGAGGACTTAAGCGGCGAAAGCGATGTTAATAACACCGGCTTTGAAGTTGACTGCTCTGTCCCCATGGATATTGAGTTTGACAATATTTCCTTTAAATACCCCGGGACAGATAAATATATATATAAAAACTTCTCTCTTAAGATCCCTGCCGGGCAGAAGCTTGCCATTGTCGGGGTAAACGGGGCAGGTAAAACCACTCTGGTAAAGCTGCTTACCGGACTTTTCAGGGTTGACGAAGGCAGGATATTAATAAACGGAAAAAACATTAACGAATACGACAAACACAGCCTTTATAAAATGTTTGCTATCGTGTTCCAGGACATTAATCTTATGGCTTTCACCGTTTCCCAATACATAGCCTGCTCGCTGGATAATATAGACCGCCAAAAGGTGGACGCAGTGCTTAAGCAGGTGGGTTTATATGACAAAATCAATTCCCTTGAAAAGGGAAAAGATACCATGATGCTTAAAATAATAGACGAAAACGGTCTTATGCTGTCGGGTGGCGAAGCCCAGAAGCTGGCAATAGCAAGGGCCTTGTATAAGGGCGGAAGTTGTGTTATAATGGACGAACCCACGTCTGCCCTTGACGCCTTAGCCGAAGCGGAAATATATTCGGAATTTGACGAACTGACAAAAGGTAAAACCGCAATATATGTGTCCCACCGTCTTGCGTCAACCAAGTTCTGCGATAAAATCGCCCTTATTGACGATAACGGACTTAGGGAATACGGCAACCATGATCAGCTTATGGCCGAGGGTGGCATATACTATGAAATGTTCACCACCCAGGGAAAATACTATCAGGACGGAGGGGATGCGGCATGAATAACTTTAAAAAGCTGTCCCTCGTATTTTCCATGGTGTGGAAGGTGAACAAAGCCTATTTCGCCGTCCTTGTGGTAAACCCCCTTATGTTTTCGGGACAGGTAATGGCAAACATAATGCTGCCAAAATACCTTATTGACGAGCTTATGGTAAACCGGGACACCCAAAAAATAATTTATTGGGTGGGTGCAATCACCCTCTCGAATGTTGCCTTCGTTTTAATTAAACGGGCGTTAAGGCGGTATATTGAGGTATCTGAAAGAAAAATCGTCTGGGGAATCGAGCGGTTGTTTGCCGAAAAAATAATGTCGGTGGAATATCGACATCTTGAAGATCCGGCTTTCCTTGACCTGAAAGAGCGGGCTTCCTTTGCCATGTCCAATCAGGGGGTTACATATACCCTTGTTTCCAATGCCATAACCTTTTTTAACGAACTTCTCACCGTTGCGGGCCTTGTGGCGATAATGCTTACATTGTCATGGGTGCTGGTGGTGTCACTCACGGCCACCATAGGCATTTCGGTGCTTATTCAGGCGTCCTTTTCCAAGTATCAGCAGAAATTTTATTCCGAGCTTATTCCGGTAAACCGTAAATACGGTTATTACTTGAACCTTACATTCGATACGCAGATTCAAAAAGAAACCCGACTTTATGAAATGCAGGAAATGCTGGGGGAAACGGTAACAACATACAATAAGGAAATAAACCGCTGGTTCGGCAAGTTCAACCGCCGCATGGGCATTGCTATGGGGCTGTTTCAGGTTGTGGTTGTACTCCAGACCATGCTTGCCTACGGCTTTGTGGGGACAAAAACCCTTGCCGGTGGTATTGGAATAGGGGATTTAACAATGTATGTATCCTCGGCGGTGTCATTTTCGTCTGCGGTTCTGGCAATGGGTATGGCTGTAATAACGGTGTTCCAGATGTTAGGTTATCTCACACCCCTTGTCCAGCTTATGACAACCCCCGACGAGGTTGCCGAAACGGGAAATATTATCCTTGACAAGGTCAGAACAATCGAATTTAAAAACGTGTCCTTTTCCTACCCCAAAACAAACAAGAAAGTGCTTGACAGGGTTTCCTTTGAAATAAAGGAAGGGGAAAAGATAAGTATTGTCGGTTTAAACGGCGCAGGGAAGTCAACGGTGGTTAAGCTTATCTGCCGGCTGTACCGCCCCGACGAAGGGGAAATCTTAATCAACGGCCATAATATTTACAATTATGAACATAGTTCATACCTAAGGCAGATTACCGCCGTTTTTCAGGACTACCGGCTGTTTAACTTCACTATCAGTGAAAACATTACCTGCCGTCCGGCAGATACCGACAGGGACAAAGTGTATGAGCTTGTAGAAAAAGTTGGATTGTCTGAAAAAATAAATTCCCTTAAAAACGGAATCGATTCATTGTTCGGTAAGGAATACGACGAGGAGGGCGTTGAGTTTTCGGGAGGTCAGTCCCAAAAAATCGCCATCGCCCGGGCTTTATATAAAGATGCGTCACTGGTTATTCTTGACGAGCCTACCTCCGCCCTTGACCCCATGGCAGAGGCCGAAATATACGAGAATTTCAACTCCCTTGTGGGAGATAAAACCGCCTTGTATATTTCCCACCGTATGTCGTCGAGTATGTTTTGCGACAAAATTCTTGTCATATCCGACGGCAAAGTGGAAGCTTTCGATACCCACCGGGAGCTTATGAAAAACCCCGTCGGTACATATTACCGGCTGTTTACGTCACAGGCTGCAAATTACAGGCATTGTGTGTAATTTTAGCATAGCTACGGCAGGTTTAGACCGATAGCTAAACTATTTATGTTTTTATACTATTATTCAAAGAGGATTTATGAAACTGCTTTTGTCTTATCTTAAGCCATATAGAAAGCGACTTATTATTGCAGGGCTTATCGACATGCTGTCGGTTTTATGCGCTCTGTTTATGCCCTATGTAATGTCGGAAATTGTTAATACCGGCATTGCTAAAGGTGATATGAAATATATCTTCATAATGTGCGGAATAATGCTGGCTCTGGCGGCAACCTCCTTAGCCTGCCTGCTTATAACCGTTAAGCTTAACACCGGCATTTCCGCAGACTTTTTAAGCGACATGCAAAGAGCCATTTTCAGAAAGGTAAACTCCTTTTCCTTTGACGAGTTTTCCGAAATAGGAACTGCGTCATTGCTTACACGCCAGACACAGGACCTGTTTTCCCTTGAAATGGTGGCCTACAACACTATGCATCTGCTTATATATGTGGTGGTAATGTGTATCGGCGGCGGTATTCTCGCCTTTTTAACCGACTGGATAATGGCGTTAATCACCCTTGCCCTCTGCCCGCTGGTGCTGTTTGCCGTATGGCTTATCACCCGGGGAATGTATGGTTTGTTTGAAAATTCAGCCAAATATATCGACGTTCAAAATAAAGTGGTGCGTGAGCGTATATCCGGCCTTCGGGTTATCAGAGCATTTAACAGGGAAGATTCCGAGCATACCCGGGTAAAAAACGCCACCGTCACCATGGCGGAAAATATTATTGCCGCCAATATCAGAAGCGGCTATATAACCCCCATTACTACATTTATTCTTGACATTACCTCGGTTGTGCTCCTCGGCATTGGTGCCGCAAGGCTTTCCACCTCAAAGATAATTACCGCCGGGGGAATTATTGCCAATATCCAATACATTTCCCTAATCATGGGTGGCGTTATAATGCTGTCCTGGGCTTTTGCATGGATGCCCCATATAAGGGTTTCGCTAAAGCGAATAACCGAAGTGCTTGCCAAAACAGGCAAGGACGAACACAATCCCGCCCTGCTTAAGGACAGCGACAAGGAGCTTAAAGGCGAAATCGTCATAAGCAACCTTACCTTCCGCTACGGCAAGGGGGGAAGCCCGGCTATTGAGGATGTTTCCTTCAAGGCATTGGAAGGGGAAACGGTGGGTATTATCGGCGGAACCGGATCAGGCAAATCCACCCTAGTTAAACTGCTGCTTGCCTTTTATTCCGATTACGAAGGCTCCATTTCATTGGGAGGGAATAACTACAAGGATCTTTCCGCCTTCGCTATACGCAAAAACATTTCGGTGGCATTGCAAAAGTCAATGGTTTTTGAGGGAACTGCTGAAGAAAACATAAAAATGGGTAAACCCGACGCCACCCTTGATGAAATAAAAGACGCTTCCCGGGTTGCCCAGATAGCCGACTTTATAGAAGGCCAGCCTGACGGCTACAATATGCGCCTTGCCCATGGCGGAGCCAACATATCCGGCGGTCAAAAGCAAAGGATAAATATTGCCAGAACGCTAATAAAAAATGCGCCGGTGTATATTTTCGACGACTCGTTTTCCGCTCTTGACTATTTAACCGAGTCAAAGCTGCGCAAAGCGCTAAACGAACGCCTTAAGGGTAAAACCAAAATTATAATAACCCAGCGGGCAGCCACCGCCATGCACTGCGACCGGATATATGTTATGGACAAGGGACGGGTAGTAGGCCACGGCAGCCATGCCGAGCTTTTGGAAAGCTGCACCGTTTACAAAGAAATTTACGATTCCCAGATTAAGCGCACCTCGGCAAAGGAGGTTGCAGTATGAAAAAAACACCTAAACAGGACAACAATTCAATGTCCGTAAAGGAAATTATAAAGCGTTTGCTTAAAGATCTTTCCCATATAAAAGGTTATCTTATTTTCGGAGCAATACTCACCCTTATTTCGGTTTTACTTTCCCTTGCCGGGCCGTATATCCTTGGCAAGCTGACCGAAAACATCTATGACGCATGGCATGACGGAACTTCCATTGACAGCAGTTATTTTATAACCTCCACCATCGTGCTTGGGTTTATCTATGCGGCTATAACGATTATCTCCATCATCCGCATGAAGATATTAAACAACGTGGTTTCCCGCCGCTTTACATGTGACATACGGGTAAGAATAAGCGAAAAAATTAAGAGATTACCCGTAGCCTATGCCGACAGAACTCCTATAGGAGAAATTATCTCCCGCATGACCGACGACGTTTCGGTGCTGGGAACCACCGTCCATACGGTTATAGATACCCTTATAAACGGGGTGCTAAAGCTTGTCTGCATTGCGGTGATTATATTTATTCTTAATCCCATGCTTGCGGCCATAGTGGTGGTGTTTGTACCCTTTTCGGTGGTGCTGGCGGCCAAAATGGCGGGAAAAAGCGAAAAGTATTTTGCAAAAGCCAGAGAAACCAACGGTAAAATTTCCGCCCATGTGGAGGAAAACTGCACCGGTTTTGACACGGCAAAGGCATTCGGTCTTGCCGAAAGGCAAAATCAAATCCACGCCGATTTAAGCGAAAGCTACAAGGGCTTAAGCCGGCAGGGAAATTATCTTTCCAATATGGTTCAGCCCATTATCGCCTTTGTGGACAATGTGGCCTATATAGCCATCTGCCTGCTGGGTGGTTACCTCGCCTCCGGCGGTAGGATGGATGTGGGTATAATCGTTACCTTTGTGCTGTATGCCAAAAACTTTGCCGCTCCCCTTGAAGCCATTGCCTACGGCTTCGGCAACATGCAAAACTGCATAGCATCTGCCCGCAGGGTTTATAAAATCCTTGGTGAAGATGAAATGACCGAAACCGAAAACATGCAGCTTAATGATGTAAAGGGCAGTGTTTCATTTAAGAATGTGAACTTCTCTTACAAAAAGGAGGAGCCGCTGATTCAAAACTTCTCAGTTGACATAATGCCCGGTCAGAAGGTGGCCATAGTCGGCCCCACCGGAGCAGGCAAGACCACGCTTGTCAATCTGCTGATGCGGTTTTATGACCCTGATTCGGGGTGCATAACCATTGACGGGGTTGATATTTCCAAAGTTAAGCGGGAAGAGGTGCGAAATCAGTTTGCCATGGTGCTTCAGGACACATGGCTGTTTTCGGGGACTGTGTATGAAAACATAGCCTATGGCAATCCCGACGCCACCTTTGAGGACGTCAAACGGGCCGCCGAGTATGCCCATATCGACTACTTTATAGAAACCCTTGAAAAAGGTTATGATACCGTTATCAACGAGGAATCCTCCAACATATCCAGCGGTCAGAAACAGCTGTTAACCATTGCCAGAGCCTATCTTTCGGGCAGGAAGATGCTTATTCTTGACGAAGCCACCTCCAACGTGGACACCCGGACAGAGATTCTCATTCAGCAGACCATGGATAAGCTTATGAAGGGGAAAACCTCCTTTGTTATTGCCCACCGGCTGTCTACCATTGTAAATGCCGATATTATACTGGTTATTAACGACGGCAAGATAGTAGAGCAGGGCACCCACCGGGAGCTACTTGCCAAGGGCGGCTTTTACAGCGAGATTTATTACAGCCAGTACGCAGCCTTTAACGGCAACGGTGTGGCTTAAGAACAATAAAATATACCAATAAAAAAACCCCGTGTTAACGGGGTTTTTGTTTACATAATGTTATTACAACGGATATGATTGAATCTACTCGTCGTCCTCGACATTCTTGCCATACCGCTTGACCTTATTGGTTGTGGTGCGCTCAAAGTCCTTGTCCCGGATAACTATTTTCTTTATCCGCTTATATGACGGCAGGCGGGAATTTATCCTTGCCACCGCTTGGTTTATGGCTTCGTTAATCTCCTCGGTGGTGGGGATGGACACGCTAAGCTGGGCCTTTATGGCATCTATATTGGGGAAAATCTTTGCCTTTACCAGCACGTCGTCATAGCTGTTTTCACCCACAATCACCGCCTCGGTGATAAGCTTTTCCCTATTTAACCAGTATTCGATTTCCTCGGGATAAATATTCTTTCCACCGCTTGTTACAATGACGTTTTTCTTTCTGCCTGTTATATATACAAAGCCGTTTTCGTCCTGATATCCCAGGTCGCCGGTGTAAAACCAGCCGTCCTTTAGCACAGCGGCGGTGGCTTCCTCGTCATTGAAATAGCCGAGCATTATATTTTCGCCACGGGCGATAATTTCACCCACACCGCCCTCGTCTTTGTCAACGATTTTAATATCAACTCCGGGAATCGGAAGTCCTGCCGAGTCGTATTTTACGAAAAAGTCGTTGTTACCTACGATAAGGGGGGAACATTCGGTAAGACCATAACCCTGGAGTGTGCGGAATCCCAATGCGTCAAGGGTTTCTATGGTTTTGGGACTGGGGGCGGCAGCGCCGACTATCATTAGATGCAGCCTTCCGCCAAGGGAGTTTTTAACCTTTGCTTTAACCACAAGCCGGACATAAAAGGGAAGGGACTTATATAGTTCCAAAAAGTCAATGTCCTCGTCCTTTGGTTTATATTTTGCGGGCAGCTCTTTAATAACCGAGCTGGAAATCCGTTTTAGCATATGCTCAAGGAGAAGGGGAACGGCGATAACCACGCTTATATGGTATTCGTTAAAGTTTTTAGCGATATGCCTTATACCGTCGGTATAGGAAATGCAGCCGCCGGAATAAATTATAAGCAAAAATCCGAGGGTGCATTCGTAGGTGTGATGGAGGGGGAGGATGGAAAGCACATGCTCGCTGGATTTAACCTTAACCATCTTTGACACCTGCATTATATTAATGCAGATATTATGTTGGGAAAGGCAGACTCCCTTTGACGAGCCGGTGGTGCCGGAGGTGAAAAGAAGGATTGACATAGCATACGGGTCAATCTTAATATTTTCAAAGGATTTATCTCCTTTTTGCCGCAGGCCTTCACCTTCCTTAACCAAATTAAAAATATACGGGTATTTCCCGGCATGTTCCTGCATTGATATAAAGGTGATTTCTTTTCCGGAAAGCAGGGGGGTTATTTTGTCAAGAATAATGCCATCGGCAAAGACAAATTTGCATTCTGCGGCATTAATAAAATTAACTATATCCTCCTCCGCCAGCTCCTTGTCGATAGGCACAACCACTCCTGCCGTTACGGCGGCCACATAGGACAGCGACCACTGGTAGCTGTTGGCGCCGATAACCGCAATTCTTGTGCTTCTTTCCGCTTTTTTGGAAAGCAGTAAGGTTACAAGGGAAATATAGTCCGAGCAGAATTTTTCGTAGGTTACAGGATAAATATTGCCGCCGCTGTCTTTCAGCATAAAGGCGTTGCGTTTTTTATAGATGCGTCCGCTTTGAAGGATCATATCCCTAATATCGGTAATATGCCGCACCCGGTAGAGCTTGCTTTTAAATTGTTCCATAATGCTTTTTGCCATAATACATCCCTATACCAAAAGTTTGTCGTTTATGTTTATTCCCAATTGCTTACATTCATCTAATATGTTTTGCCGTGATACGGTTGATACCGGCTCGCCGCCGGAGGAAAAAAGTAAGTATATCTTAGCTGCTTTTTCTACTACGTCAACAAGGGAAAAGGTGTCGTCAAAGCTTGATCCAACAGAAAATACTCCGTGGTGTGCCCATATAAGAATATTATATTCCCCAAGCATTCTTGCTGACTCAAGGGCAAGGGTTAAACTGCCGGGAACGTGGAAGGGGAGAACGCCTATCCCTTCGGGGAACACCATGGGACATTCGGTGTTGCACCGCCACAGGGTGTTTGAAAATGCCTCGGGTGTATGGGGTAGACGGAAAGTAAGGGCGACTATATGTTCGGGGTGGGAATGGTAAACAACCCTTTTTCCTGTTTTTTGCTTAATCGAATGTGCAATAAGGTGGCTGGCAAGCTCGGAGGTGGGTATGCCCTTTCCGTCACCGATTAAGATTGTATAACCTTTTGCGTCGTCGTCTATTTTAACCACCGAAAGGGTGGAGGTTGGATTTTTGGGAATGTTACCGATAAACGAGCCGGCATTGGTGGCAAGAAAATATTCCCCGGCAATATTTTGTATGTAATTTTCGGGGACATTTAGAGCAAAATGGCGGCTGTCGTTGAAATAGGGTATGGCACTTTCAACCTCGGCCCTGTCAAGGCGGTAGGTAAGGTTGCCGGCGTTTCGCTCGTGCCAGCCCTTGCGGTCGGCTTTTTCAAAAAAAGCAAGAGCGTCATTTATAAAGCTTAAATCGGTTATGCTTTTGGTCATTTTAATGTCCTTATAATATAAAAAATAAATGGCAACTATCTAATTCGCTGCAGGCTTACCCGGTTGGGGAAGGCTGTTTATTAACCTTTCAAAGTCATATATATCCATTTCCTCGCCTCTTATATTGGGGGAAAAGCCGGCAGATGCTATGGCTTGTAATATTTCATCCTTAGTAAACTTCAAATCCGGTGAAGAAACCAGGCAGTTTAACAATGTCTTTCTGCGGTGAAGAAATGCAAGGCGGATAACGGTGAAAAACAATTCTTTGTCTATGGGATTTACCGGCGGGTTTTTTCGCATATCAAACCTTATCACCGCCGAATCCACCTTGGGTTTGGGGTTGAAATTGCCTGCCGGAACATCAAACAGCTTTTTTACCGTTGCGTAGTAGTCGCACAACACGGTTAATGACGAATAATCGGGGCTTTTCTTTTTGGCGCTAAGCCGCCGGGCTACCTCCTTTTGCACCATAACAGTGATGGTGTTAAGGGAGTAATTGCCCTCTATAAGCTTTAATATTATAGGCGAGGTAATGTAATAGGGAATATTGGCGCACACCGAAACGGGAAGATTTTGAAAATAGGTGTCTATTATGCTTTGTATGTCGGTTTCAAGGATATCGCCATGGATTATGGTTACATTTTCACTGTCCTTAAATTTTCCGTTTAAAAAGGGAATAAGATCGGTGTCAATTTCAACGGCCACAACCTTTTTGGCGGTCTTTGATAAAAATTCGGTTAATATCCCTCTGCCGGGGCCGATTTCAAGCACACCCGTTTCTTCGGTTATTCCCGATTCCTTTACAATCCGTTCGGGGATGGCCTTGTTTGTCAAAAAGTTTTGTCCGTAATATTTTTTGGCTTTTATTTGATTGCTCATTCGCTTATGCTTTCTGTAAAATTGTGTAAAAAATTATAACATATCGTAAGTTTAAAAGTCAATCATTATGAAAATTGTTTTTATCGGCATTTGCAATATTGTCCAGAATAACCTGCTTTTTGCGCCAGGAAAAGGGATATTTTAAGAACTCGCTGTTATCCATTTTTTCAATAAAATCATAGGAAAGGTTCTTTATAAAGCTGCCGGTAAAGTAACTGTCGGCGGTGTTCTGGGCTTTATCATTTAAAGGACAGACATTTTGGCAGATGTCACATCCCCAGACGGTTTTGGTTTTATAAAGCAGAACCTTTTCACATTCAGTTTTTGCGTTTTTTTGGGAAATATACGATAAACATTTGGTATGGTCATAGGATTTTTCACCTATGGCACCGGTTGGGCAGGCATATTTGCAAAGGCCGCAGTCAAGGCAGCGTTCTGGGGATATAACATCACACGGAATATCCAAATCGGTATAAATACCCCCTAAAAACACAAAGGAGCCGTATTTTTTTGTTATAAGAAGCGTGTTATTGCCGATAACTCCAAGTCCGGCGGAAGATGCGGCCAGCTTTTCATTTATGGGCGAATGGTCGGCAAAGGCATTAAATGTGTTGTCGGGAAAAGATTCATTAAGTCGGGGAATTATTATATCAAAAAGGGACGTAAACTTTTTATGATAATCATACACCCTGGCATAGGCAGACATATTATAACCGTCACCGTGGGTTTGGTCTGTTTTATAGGGAACGGCGAAAATAACCGCCGTCTTTATTCCGATATTCCTGCATTCGTCATAAAGCCGCCGGTTGGCGGGAACACAGGCAGAAAACGGAACAAAGCCGTATAAATCTATGCCGAAGTTTTCAAGTATATTAAAAATTTTGTTTTTGTTTGGCATATTAAAACACCCCGATAAACAAACCACCGGTTTCCAGACGGAAACCGGTGTTAAAATCAGTCAGATATATAGGGTAAAAGAGCGATCTGCCTTGCGCGTTTGACGGCTTCGGTAAGCTGTCTCTGGTGCTTGGCGCAGGTGCCGGTTACACGCCGGGGAAGGATTTTAGCTCTTTCGGAAATGCTTTTCCTAAGACGTGCCACATCCTTATAATCGATATGCTCGACCTTTTCGGCACAAAAGACACAGACCTTGGCTTTTCTGCGGGGCTTAAAGCCTTTACCGCTGTCCTTGAAATCTTTATCCATTTCGGTTCTCCTTTTTCAGATTAATGAGCGTTTTACAAACGCATCAGAAGGGAAGCTCGTCGTCGGCGGAAAGCTCTTCAAAGGATCCTTCCGGGACGGGAGTGGAATAGTTGGGAATTGACGAGCCGGCAGACATTCCGCCACCGGTGTAGTCGTCTTTACGGCCTACAAAGGACACTTCGTCGGCAACCACCTCGGTGGTGTAGCGCTTTACGTTGTTGTTGTCGGTCCAGGACCTGGTCTGGAGAGTTCCCCGGACAAGGATGGGTTTTCCCTTTGTAAAATATTTAGTTACAAATTCGGCGGTTTTCCTCCAGCATACAATATCTATAAAATCAGTCTGCTGTTGGTCTCCCTGGGAATATCTTCTGGTAACGCCGATTCTGAAAGATGTAACGGGCGTGCCGTTTTGGGTGGTTTTAAGTTCGGGATCGGCAACAAGATGCCCTATCAGAACAACCAGATTAAAGCTTGCCATAATATTTACCGTGCCTTTCCGTTTGCTGTTTGCCGCAAAGACTTACTTTAAAAAATAATTAGTTTTCAACCTTGATAATGATTGAACGAAGTATCGAGTCGTTGATGTTGTAAAGTCTCTTCAGTTCGGCAGGGAATTCCGGACCTGAATAGAATTTCACAAGCACATAGTAGCCTTCGGTATAGTCGTTTATGGGATAAGCAAGACGTCTTGTTCCCCATTCGTTGACCGACTCGATGGTGCCGTTTTCGGAAACCAGATTAGTAAACTTTTCAACCACCGCTTTGATGTTCTCTTCGCCTATGGTGTTGTTTACCACAAAAATGGTTTCATACAACTTTTTGTGTTCCATTCTTTACACCTCCTTTTGGACTTTTGACTGCTATTCCGTACTTATTCGGGTTTGCAGTAAGGAGAAAATACGGTATAAAATTATCACCGCTTTTCAATCAAGGTATTTTAGCAGATATTTTTATGTTTGTCAATATATATTTTGGGAAATATGATTTATGTTTACCATAATAAAGAAGCCGATTGTTAAAAGCGGAAAATAAAAATAAAAAGCGGCATTTTAAACTGCACCCAAAAAGTTAGACATGTGGTATAATAAACACATGAACGACAGAAAGGGGTGCAGTTTTGTTATGTCCAAAGGAAGGGCGAATAAGAAGTACACAGGCGAGTTCAAGCAAAAGGTAGTCGAAACCATGCAGAAGGAGAAGTTGGGTTACAGCGAAGCAGCCAGACGGTTTGGGGTTGCCAATCATAGTATGGTTGCTAACTGGGAGCGTATCTACCTTGAGGAAGGACCGGAAGGGCTGTATGTCGAGCGACGAGGGAAAGCCAACTCTGCCACAGGCACAAGGAAAGGACGACCGCCAAAACTTGATAAAAAGGTAGAAGAAGACTTAATTGCTGAAGTCCAACGATTAAGAGCGGAGAATGATTACTTAAAAAAATTGAAAGCCTTGGTTATGGAAGAGGAACGCCAAAACAAAAGGCGGAAGTGATCTGGGAACTAAGGCATAAACATAAGATATCACTGTTAATTGAAGTATCCGGATTGCCCCGTAGTACCTACTATTACTATGTAAAACACAGAAACAAAGAAGATAAATACAGTGAAATCAAAAAACAGATCACTACGATTAATCATGAAAACAAAGGCAGATATGGTTATCGGCGTATAACAGCCGAATTACATAACCGCGGTTATGTAATTAACCATAAAACCGTTCAACGACTTATGAAACAACTGGGGATTAATTGTAAGGTACGAATGAAGAAGTATCGTTCTTACAAAGGTGAAGTTGGTAAGGTAGCGCCAAACTTGCTTGAACGGGATTTTTATGCAGCAAAGCCGAACACAAAATGGGTTACTGATGTTACAGAATTCAGCTTGTTTGGTAGGAAGCTTTATCTTTCACCAATACTGGACTTATATAGTGAAAGTTTGGTTTCCTATACTATTTCAGAACATCCTTCTTTGTATATGGTTACAGATATGCTGGAAAAGGCGTTTCAAGAAATACCGGATAATACAAATCTGATTCTTCATTCCGATCAGGGATGGCAATATCAACACAAGCAGTATCAAAGAAGGTTAAAAGAAAAAGGAATCCGTCAGAGCATGAGCCGGAAAGGAAACTGTCTTGATAATGCGGTGATTGAAAACTTTTTTGGAATACTTAAAAGTGAGTTGTTGTATTTACAGGAGTTTAAATCTCTTGAACATTTTCGTTCGGAGTTGGAGAATTATCTTGACTATTACAACAATTGCAGGATAAAGCTAAAACTTAATGGCTTGACACCTGCCAAATACAGATCTCACGCCATTAATGCTATTTAATATTCACTTTGCACAAGTTTCTTAATAAATCTTTGTCTAACTTTTTGGGGTCAGTTCATTTTGCCGCTTTTTATGGATATAAATTAATCGTTCTTAAAGGGAGCGGTTTTAAGCAGACGCCTTATTTTTGTGGTAGCGTCAAGGAGGGGGGATATTGATCCATCGTGGGAAAGGGTGTTGATTATCTTTGCGATGAATTTTGAAAGGTCAACCTCCATAAACCAGGGACGCTGCTTTATTTCGGGGGGTATATAGGAAAGGTTTGTGGTGTAAAGCTTTTTCAGCTTGCCTTCCTCGTAAAGTTTGTCGAATTTTGCAACTCCTTCGGTAAACAAAGCATAGGTGCAAGCGACATAAGTAGCTTCTATGCTTTCTTTGGATATAACATTAATAATATCAATAATAGATTCGCCGGATGCTATCATATCGTCAACGATAAGCACCTTCTTGCCCTCAAGGGATCCGCCGATATATTCGTGCTGTATGATGGGGTTTTTACCGTTTACAATGCGGGTATGGTCCCTGCGTTTATAAAACATGCCTACGTCAACGCCCAGAACGTTGGCATAATAAATCGCCCTGTCCATGGCTCCCGTGTCAGGTGATATAACCACCATATTGTTTTTTGAAATATTGTTCCCCTCGTGGGCTATAAAGCTTTTGAGCATTGAATAGGTGGGGAAAATATTCTCAAATGAGGAGTTGGGAATGGCGTTGTAAATGGTGGGATCGTGAACGTCGAAGGAAATAATGGTGTCCACGCCTAAATTTTCAAGTTCGTTTAATGCAAGGGCGCAGTCGAGGGATTCTCTGCCTTTTCTCTTGTGCTGGCGGGATGCATACAGCAGGGGCATGATTATTGTAACCCTGTTGGCTTTTCCGCCTATTGCGGACAGTACCCGCTTAACGTCCTGATAGTGTTCGTCGGGGGACATATGGTTTTCAAACCCGAACATGGGGTAGGTTATGGAGTAGTTGCCCACGTCCACTATGATATACACATCCTTGCCCCGCACCGAATCGTCAAGCTTAACCTTGCCTTCGCCGTTGGAGAATCTGATTTCCTCAATGGGGAGCACATAGGTTAATTCGGAATCGCTTGCGTTCCTTAATGTTTTTACCCAGTTGTCCACCTTGCTGCCGAGCTCTCTTGCGCTTTTTAAAACAATAAGACAAAGCTCGCCGTGATTAGAAGTTGCTTTCATAACAAACCTTCCTTGTTTAAATATTAAATTGCCTTTCTTTGATTTAGCCGAAAACGCCTTGGTTTTTCGACACCTTTATTATATAACGGCTTTACAGCAAAGTAAATATACGCTTTCCACAAAATATGGGATAAAAATGGTGAGAAATGACTACTTTTATCAAAATGTTGACTATGATCAAAAAAATATTGACATTTTTCCGGTTATATGCTACAATTAAATGAACATTAGTTCGTTTGGACTTTTATTATGCGCACTATTCCTTTATTTACAAATGCGCATATATTTTTTTAATATATTACATTGAAAGGACGTAGGCCATGGCAGATAATGAACAGGTAAAAGACGTTGCCGCAAAGAAAAAGGCATTGGAAACCGCACTTTCCCAACTTGAAAAAAAGGAGGGAAAGGGTATTGTTATGCGTCTTGGCGAAAACCCCTCAATGGAGGTCAAGGCGGTATCCACCGGAAGTCTTTCCCTTGATTTAGCACTGGGGATAGGCGGAGTTCCGAAAGGACGAATAGTCGAAATCTACGGGCCCGAATCTTCGGGTAAAACCACCGTCGCCCTTCACATGATAGCCGAAGTCCAAAAGGAAGGCGGCGAGGCAGCCTTTATTGATGCCGAACACGCCCTTGACCCTGTGTATGCCAAGGCTCTCGGTGTCAACATAAACAACCTACTTGTTTCCCAGCCTGACGACGGCGAAACCGCCCTTGAGGTGTGCGACGCCCTTGTCCGCTCCGGTGCGGTGGACATTGTGGTTATCGACTCGGTGGCTGCTCTTGTGCCCAGAAGCGAAATCGACGGAGACATGGGTGCTTCCCACGTTGGCCTTCACGCAAGGCTTATGTCCCAGGCATTGCGTAAACTCTCTGGCGCAATATCCAAATCTAACTGCATTGTGGTGTTTATAAACCAGCTGCGTGAAAAAGTGGGTGTAATGTATGGCAATCCGGAAGTTACCACCGGCGGCCGGGCATTGAAGTTTTATGCATCTGTGAGAATTGACATAAGAAAAGGCGAACAGATAAAAGACGGAGCCGAAATCGTGGGCAACCACGTTAAATGCAAAGTGGTTAAAAACAAGGTTGCGCCTCCCTTCAGAACCGCAGAATTCGACATTATCTATGGCAAGGGCATTTCCCAGGAAAGCGAACTGGTTGAAATGGGCGTGCTGTTTGAAATTATCGAAAAATCCGGTTCATGGTTTTCCTATAACGGTCAGCGTCTGTGCCAGGGCAAGGATAATTTAAGGAAAATACTTACCGAAAACCGTGAGCTTTTCGAAGAAATCCAGTCAAAGGTAAGAGATGCCTACAAAAAATCAAACGTTGGCTTTTCCTTTACCGCCGACATAGGCGAATTTGACGAATAATGACTGACCGGTTTTCACAAAGCGGAATTGAAAATATAATTATTCACGAGGACAAAAACGAGGTAACCGTAACGGCAGGGGGTGTAGATTATCTTATCACCCTCGCAGATTTCGCTTCGCTAAACATTCAAAGCGGATATGCCGACATTTCGCTTCTTGCCTTTGCGGCAGAGAAGCTGTCGTGCATTAAGAAAGCCGAAAGCTATCTGTCCTACGGCGACCTTTCAAGAAAGCAGCTTTGCAACAAGCTAAAAAGACATTTTAACGAGGATGTCATTTTAGCCGTTGTGAAATTGCTTTCCGACAAGGGTTATATCGACGACGAACGCCTTGCGGTCCGGTATGCCGATAATCTTGCCCAGAAACGCCGCTACGGCAGGACAAGAATAAAAGCGATTCTGTATGAAAAGGGCTTTTCTTCCGATGATATTTCCACCGCCTTAGAAAGCCTTGACGACGATATGTTAAGGGATAACCTTGAATATCTGTTAAAAACTCAGGGCAGAAAGTATAATTTAACCGACAGAAAACAAAAAGCAAAATTAAACAATTTCCTTTACCGTCTGGGTTATAGCTGGGACGAAATCAGAACGGCCATTGCCGAATTTTCATCCGACGACGGTGAATGGACAGAATAATTAATAACGAAAGAGATTAATGTTATGCCGATCAAAGTGGGCTTTGTTTCCTTAGGCTGCCCTAAAAACCTAATAAATACCGAAAATATGATTGCCAAATGCCACGAAGCAGGCTACGAGATAGTGGCCGAGGACATTGACGCCGATGTTATGGTCATTAATACCTGCGCCTTTATCAAGTCGGCCAAGGAGGAGGCAATCGAAAACATCCTTGACATAGCCTGGCTTAAAAAGAACCGCAATTTAAAAGGAATTGTGGTGGCCGGCTGTCTTGCCGAAAGATATCGGGACGAGATATTTAAAGAAATGCCGGAGGTTGACAGCGTAATCGGCACCGGCTCCTATGACGAAGTGGTGGACGCCATTGAAAACGCCTACAACTCAAAGCGTTTCATATCCTGCCGCCGGCCTGAGGAGCTTGCCTTTAACAAGGACAGGGTGGTAACCACACCCTCCCATTATGCCTATGTGCAGATAGCCGAAGGCTGCGACAACCGCTGCACCTATTGTATTATACCCAGCCTGCGGGGAAAATACCGCTCAAGGCCTGTAAATGAGATTGTCGAAGAGGTAACCGACCTTGCCCGGCTCGGGGTGAAGGAAATTATACTTGTTGCCCAGGACACCACTCTTTACGGCATTGACCTATACGGCAAAGCCTGCCTTGAAAAGCTTATATCCGCCCTTTCCGAAATCGACGGAATAGAGTGGATAAGGGTGCTTTACTGTTATCCCGAAAGGATAACCGACGAAATAATAAACGAATTTGCCACCAACCAAAAGCTTGTTAAATACATCGATATGCCCATTCAGCATATAAACGACAACGTGTTAAAGCGAATGAACCGCAAAGGCACCTCGGCGGCAATAAGGGAAGTCATAGCCAAAATCCGTAAAAACGTTCCGGATATAGTCATCCGCACCACTCTTATTGTGGGCTTCCCCGGCGAAACCGAGGACGATTTTGCCGAGCTGTATGATTTTGTAAAGGAAACCAACTTTGACCGGCTCGGTGTTTTCTCCTATTCAAGGGAAGAGGACACCCCGGCATATAATTTCCCCGACCAGATTCCCGATAAAACCAAAAAGAAACGCCTTGATAAAATAATGCGTTTACAGATGGGAATCCATGAGGAAAACAACAAAGCCAAGGTAGGGAAGACCGTTGAGGTTATCTGCGAAGGCTACGACCCGGTTGCCGAAAAATTCTTCGGCCGCAGTCAATGGGACTGCCCCGACATTGACGGAAAGGTGTATTTCAATTCCTCTAAAAATATACAGGAAGGGGAATTTGTCAACGTTAAGATTACAGATTTCCTAGATTACGATTTATTGGGTGTTGCTGTTATAAATCCACAACAGAAAGGCAAGGAACAGCCATGAAGTTAAATCTCCCCAACAAGTTAACCCTTATCCGTGTTATGCTTGTCCCCTTTTTTGTGTTTTTCATAATTTATCCCGTTTTCGGCAGCGAACATATCACTTGGTCTCGGATTGTGGCCGCCGCCATATTCATCCTTGCGGCTCTTACCGACTTTCTTGACGGCAAAATCGCCCGTATGCGGGGGATGGTAACCTCTTTCGGTAAATTTATGGACCCGCTGGCCGACAAGTTTATGGTTTTCGCAGCGTTAATAGCAGTGCTGTTTTCAAACATCATTTTCCCCGAAGGGCAGACACTTTCAAAAGGCTTTCTGTCCAACGTGTTTTTCTGGATGTCCCTTGTTATAATTTTCAGGGAGCTTATGGTTACCTCCCTTCGTCTTGTGGTGTCCGGTGGCGCAAACATAGTCATACCCGCCAACATATGGGGAAAAATGAAAACCGTCTCTCAGATAGCCTGTATTATCGTGGTTATACTTGAACCGGTGATTTCAAAAACCGGCGGCTTTTTATCCCTTATCACAATGATTGTAACCATCTTTTTCACCATTTTTTCGGCCTACACCTATGTTAAAAAATACTGGGTTCACATCAATCCCGCCAAATAGCATACGAGGTAATGATGAAACTTTATAACTCCAAGACCAGAAGCATAGATGAATTTAAACCAAAAGACAACACCGTCAGGATGTATACCTGCGGTCCCACCGTCTATCATTTCGCCCATATTGGAAACCTCCGGACCTATATCATGGAGGATGTCCTTGAAAAATATATAAACTATGCCGGCTACAACGTAAAGCGTGTTATGAACATAACCGACGTGGGACACCTTACCGGCGATTCCGACGACGGCGAGGACAAAATGCTCCTTGGCGCAAAACGGGAACATAAGTCGGTGCTTGAAATCGCAGCTTACTATGCCGATGCCTTTTTTGCCGACTGCGAAAAACTGAACATCAAAAAGCCCGAAATCGTTGTCCCCGCCACCAGCAGGGTTGATGATTTTATTGAAATGATACAGACTCTCCTTGACAAAGGCTATGCCTACGTTGCCGGGGGAAACGTGTATTTTGACACTTCAAAGCTTGACGAATACTATGTTTTCAACCGCCACAATGCCGAAGATTTAGAAGTCGGCGTCCGTGAAGGGGTTGAGGACGACTTAAATAAGAGAAATAAAAACGACTTTGTTTTGTGGTTTACCAAGTCCAAATTCGATTCACAGGAATTAAAGTGGGATTCACCCTGGGGTATAGGTTATCCGGGATGGCATATCGAATGCTCTGCCATTGCGGTTAAGGAGCTTGGGGGACATCTTGACATTCACTGCGGCGGCATTGACAACGCTTTCCCCCACCATACCAATGAGATTGCCCAGTCCGAGGCATATCTGTGCCATGACTGGTGCGACTTCTGGTTTCATGTCCGCCACCTTAACGACGATACCGGTAAAATGTCAAAATCCAAAGGAGAGTTCTTAACCGTTTCGCTGCTTCAGGAAAAGGGTTACGACCCTCTGGCCTACCGCTATTTCTGCTTAATGTCCCATTACCGCAGGGTGCTGGTGTTCACCTGGGAAAGCCTTGATAACGCCACATCCGCCTATAACAAGTTGATATCCCGTATTTCGCAAATTGAAAACCAGGGGGAGCTTGACAAGGCTGCCTTTGAAACTTATGATAAAACCTTCCGTGAGGCCCTTGACGGCGATTTAAACACCTCATTGGCGGTAACCGCCCTTTATGACGTGTTAAAAGCCGACATATCCGGCAAAACGAAACTTGAGCTTATATCCTCCTTCGATAAAGTTTTATCTCTTGACCTTATAAACAAAGCCAGGGAATATAAAGAAAAGGAAAACACCGTAACTGACGACCAGGCTGCCGAGATTGAAAGCCTTATTTCCCTCCGGCTTGAGGCTAAAAAAGCAAAGGACTACGCTAAAGCTGACGAAATAAGAAATAAACTTAAAGAAATGGGAATTATTCTCGAGGACACCCCTCAGGGTACAAAATGGAAAAGGGCATGAATCAGGACACCCGTATAAATAATGTAACCGATATAAATGAACGGGAAACCTCACCGTTGGTGTTAGCCTACCTTGGGGATGCCTATTTCGAACTACTTGCCCGGGAGCGTCTTATAGCAAAGTACGGACTGGGGACAGCAGAGCTTTCCCAAAAGTCTAAGGAGTTTGTAACCGCCATATCCCAGTCGGCGGCCTGCGAACGGCTTATCCCCGTCCTGACGGCCGAAGAAGAAGCGGTGTTTAAACGGGGAAGAAACGCCAAGTCAAATCACACCCCCCGTTCCGCCCCTGTGGCAGACTATCGCAGGGCCACCGGCCTTGAGGCGTTGTTCGGCTGGCTGTATATACGGAGCGACCATAATCGGGCAAGGCAGCTGTTTGACATTTGCTTTCCCATAAAGAGCGACAATGAAAGTATGGAGTAAAATAAAACGAAAGGCAGGTGTGAAAGCCCGTAAAATTTACGTTTTACGGGGGATAATATGACCGAACTTACACCAAAGGAAAAACGGATATACGAATATATCGAATCCACCATTGAAAACAAAGGCTATGCCCCCACCGTGCGGGACATATGTGCCGCTTTGGGTATAAAGTCAACGTCTACGGCGCACCTATACCTTCGCAGACTCGATGAAAAGGGTTACATTAAAAAATTCGACGGCAAGTCAAGGGCGGTATCCCTTGAGCGTTCAAAATACAGCGACAGGGAAAAGACACTGCGAGTCCCTCTTCTTGGCAAGGTAACAGCTGGTATGCCCATAACCGCCGTCCAGAACTATGAAGGGTATGTGGATTTTCCCGTCAGCATGACCAGATCTGCATCCAACCTCTTTGCTCTGCGTGTTTACGGGGAAAGCATGAAGGACGCCGGAATACTTGACGGGGACATAGTGGTGGTGGAAGGAAGACAGTATGCCGACAACGGGGAAATCGTGGTGGCCATGATTGATGACGAAGCTACCGTTAAAAGATTTTTCCGGGAAAAAGACCAGATACGCCTTCAGCCCGAAAATTCCTCAATGAAACCTATTTATTCAAAAGATGTTAAGGTTTTAGGCAAAGTTATTGCCAATTTCAGGTTCTATTAAGCTGATATTGCGACAATAATTTCGCATTTTTCAAAAATTATACTTGACAAAGCCGTCACGATATGATATTCTTATCGGGCGGCCAAAAATGATCCACTAGCTCAGGCGGTAGAGCACATGACTTTTAATCATGGTGTCCGGGGTTCGAGTCCCCGGTGGATCACCAGAAAAATGCACTTGCTAAAGTCAAGTGCATTTTTCAGTTATATTCGCCGTCTGACCGGCAAGTTTATATTATGAAGCGAACAATATCTCTGCGAACTTAAGTATGCAATATAACTTTTATAAGGAAGAAAGATAATAACATAAAAAGAGCAAGCATTAGCTTGCTCTTTTCCATATATCCTTACTTCTTAAAAAAGTCAAAAAACTTCTGCTTTTTCTCGTAGTTCTTGCCGGTGCAGGATTCGCTGAATTTCTTTAGCGCTTCCTTTTGCTTGGTGGTAAGGTTTTTTGGCACCTCAACGCTTATGGTAACGTATAAATCCCCTTTACGGTCGGAATTAATATGTTTTATCCCTTTACCCTTTAAGGTGAACACCGTCCCCGGCTGGGTGCCTTCGGGTATGGTAAGCTCGCTTGAACCGTCAAGGGTAGGAACGGTTACCTTAACCCCCAAAGCCGCCTCAGGGAAGGTTATCGGCATATCGCAATGCAAATCATACTCCTTGCGCTTGAAAAAGGAATGGGGCTTAACCGTGATGGCAATAATCAAATCCCCGTTCTGACCTCCGCCGGTGCCGGCGTTGCCCTGGTTGCGCAGGGAAATTCTCTCGCCGTTATTTATACCGGCAGGGATGTTGAATTCAAGGGTTTTCTTTTTCCTTATCCTGCCCTCGCCCTTGCAGTCGTGGCAGCGTTCTCTTATTATCTTACCCGTTCCGCCGCATTCGGTACAAATGCGGGTGGTCTGCATCATACCAAGCATTGTCCGCTGGGTGGTTCTCACCGAACCGGTGCCGCGGCAGGTGGGACAGGTTTCGGGGTGTGTGCCGGGAGCCGCACCTTCACCGCCGCAGGCGGCGCACTTTTCAATGCGGTAGTAGGAAACCTCCTTACGGCAGCCGAAAGCCGCTTCCTCAAAGGTTATGGTAAGCTCCATACCGATATCCTCGCCGTCCCGGACGTTGGAACGGGTGGAGCGTGAGCCGAAGCCGCCGCCGAAGAAGGAGCCGAAAATGTCCCCCAGGTCAAAGTCAAAGCCCGACATATCAAAGCCGCCCATGGAGTTGGGATCTATCCCGGCATGGCCGTAACGATCATAAGCCGACCGCTTTTCAGGGTCGGACAACACCGAGTAGGCTTCGTTTATTTCTTTAAATTTCTCCTCGGCTGACTTGTCTCCGGGATTGGCGTCGGGGTGGTATTTTTTTGCAAGGGTGCGGTAGGCCTTCTTTAATTCGTCTTCGGTGGCGGTTTTCGCAACCCCAAGAATTTCGTAATAATCTCTTTTATCTGCCATTAAATCACCTTGTTAGTTAGGTTAGGGAATTGTCCGCAAAGGGCGGATTTCATTATAATCAAGTTTTAAGATAAAAACAAGAGTAAATAAAAAAGATATGGTATCATTTTGTAAGCGGAGCGAAAGCTCCGCTTACAAAAACATTTATACAAGTCACGATTTATCGGTAAAGTCTGCGTCGTATACGCCGTCGCTGCCGGTATTACCGGTGTTGCCGCCTGTTCCGCCGGCGCCCATATCGGGACCGGACTGGGTGTTGTAAAGCTTTTCGGAAATGGCGTAGAAGGATTTTTCAAGGGCTTCGGTGTCAGCCTTGATAGCCTCGGTGTTGCCGCTCTTAATGGTTTCCTTAAGCTTGTTAATGGCTTCATTTACGGGAGCTTTATCGGACTCGGTTACCTTGTCGCCCAGGTCGGACAAGGTCTTTTCGGCACGGTAGATGGCGTTCTCGGCGTTGTTCTTAGTCTCAACCGCTTCACGCTGCTTCTTGTCCTCATTGGCGTGCATTTCGGCTTCACGGACAGCCTTTTCAATGTCCTCCTTGGACATGTTGCTGGTGGACTGAATGGTTATATGCTGCTCCTTGCCGGTGCCTTTATCCTTAGCGGATACCTTGACAATGCCGTTGGCGTCGATGTCAAAGGTAACCTCTATCTGGGGAACGCCCCGGGGTGCGGGGGTTATGCCGTCAAGAATAAATCTGCCAAGAGAGGTGTTGTAGGCCGCCATTTCACGTTCGCCCTGAAGGACATGGATTTCCACCGAGGTCTGACCGTCTGCGGCGGTGGAGAACACCTGGCTCTTCTGAACAGGAATGGTGGTGTTGCGCTCGATAAGCTTGGTGAACACTCCGCCAAGGGTTTCAATACCCAGGGAAAGGGGAGTGACGTCAAGGAGAAGGAGGTCTTTAACCTCACCGCCGAGGACACCTGCCTGAACGGCAGCACCTATGGCAACACATTCGTCGGGGTTGATGCCCTTGAAAGGTTCTTTGCCGGTGAAGTTCTTAACCGCATTCTGGACGGCGGGGATACGGGTGGAGCCGCCTACAAGCAGCACCTTGTCTATCTGGTTGGGCTTTAAGCCGGCATCAGACAGAGCCTGACGCACGGGGCCCATGGTTTTTTCAACAAGATCGGCGGTAAGCTCGTCAAACTTTGCTCTGGTAAGGGTTGTGGTGAAGTGCTTGGGGCCGGTTGCGTCGGCGGTTATGAAGGGAAGATTGATTTCGGTGGACATGGTGGAGGAAAGCTCGCATTTTGCCTTTTCGGCAGCCTCCTTAAGCCTTTGAAGGGCCATACGGTCTGTCCGCAGGTCAATGCCGTTTTCCTTCTTAAAGGTGTCTACCATCCAGTCGATTAACTTCTGGTCAAAGTCGTCGCCGCCAAGACGGTTGTTGCCGGCGGTGGCCAAAACTTCAAATACTCCGTCGGAGATTTCAAGAATTGACACGTCGAAGGTGCCGCCGCCTAGGTCGAATATCATAATTTTCTGGCTGATGTCCTTGTCAAGACCGTAGGCAAGGGCAGCGGCGGTGGGTTCGTTGATTATACGCAGAACCTCAAGGCCGGCAATTTTGCCTGCGTCTTTGGTAGCCTGACGCTGAGCGTCGGTAAAGTAGGCGGGAACGGTGATAACCGCCTTTGAAACCTTCTGCCCCAGATAGGCTTCCGCATCGGTTTTAAGCTTTTGCAGAATCATTGCGGAAATTTCCTGCGGGGTGTAGTTTTTGCCGTCTATGTTGACCTTATGGTCGGTGCCCATTTCTCTTTTAATAGACACAATAGTTCTGTCGGGGTTGGTTATGGCCTGCCTTTTAGCTACCTGGCCCACCATTCTTTCGCCGGATTTGGAAAACGCAACTACCGACGGGGTGGTGCGGGCGCCTTCGGCGCTGGGGATAACAACGGGTTCGCCGCCCTCATAAACCGCAACGCAGGAG
Source organism: Eubacteriales bacterium (assembly GCA_050953105.1). GTDB lineage: Bacteria > Bacillota > Clostridia > Oscillospirales > CAG-382 > UBA1206. Next base: position 254,427 of record JBMNMA010000009.1, read on the forward strand.
TTGGTTGTTCCAAGGTCTATACCTATAATTTTTGACATAATTTAATCCTCCGTAATTTTGTATATAAATTTTTATTTGCTAATTAACCACCTTAACCACGGCGTGTCTTATGACTTTGCCGTTTAAGGTGTAACCTTTCTGGAAGGTCTGGACAATAATATTTTCCCCTTTTTCGCTGTCCTCCTCATGCATTACCGCATTGTGAAGTTCGGGGTCGAATTCCTTTCCGTCCGATTCGATTTCCTTAACACCCATTTTGTCAAAGGAATCAATTATAAGCTTGCACAAAAGCTTTAATCCTTCATTTTCGGGTTCAAAGGACAACGCCCTTTCAAGGTTGTCAAGGACGGGTAAGAGAAGGGAAACGGCCGAAACAAGTCCTGCCTGGAACATTTCGCCTTTTTCCTTTTCGGTGCGCTTTCTGTAATTGTCATACTCGGCATAAAGGCGTATATATTTGTCGTTTAACTCCTCAAGGGCCTTGTTCTTTTCCTCTTTAGCCTCCTCTGCCGGATTTTGCCCGGCTTTGGTTTGGGTGTTTTCGGAGGAGGTGTCCTTTTCGGTGGTTTCCTTTATTTCCTCGGTGGTGTTTTCGTTTATATTTTCGTTCATCTGTTCGTTTTCTGCCTGTTTTTTCATTTACTGTTTACCTACCGTGCCTTTCTATTTTTCAGATGGAGTGGTGTTTGCTTCGCTCTCCGGTTTGGGGACGGTCTCGGCCTCCCCTTTTCGGCGTTTTTCGTTCAGCTCAACACTTATACCCGACGCAAGGTATTTAAGGCTTGCGATAACCTTTTTGTAATCCATCCTTTTGGGACCTATAACTCCTATCGCTCCCACGGGCTTGCCGTTGTAGGTGATGGGGTGGAACACAAAGCTGGTATCCCGGGCAGGGAGGATGTTGTCGGTTTCGTCGTCGGTTATATATAAATTAAGCTTGTTTTCGTTCATCATTGTGTAGAGCAGCTCAATAAGCCGGTGCTGCTCCTCGATAATCGACAAAACGTTTTTGGCATTGGAAACGCTGGAATATTCGGGGTAGGAAAGAAGCTTTGTAACTCCGTCAACATGGACGTGCTCCTTTGTGTCCGATGAAAGCATTTCATAAACTGCCTTGACACAGTCGGATGCATAGTGGGAAAACATACCCAAAGACTTTTCAAAGGCAATAAACACGGGCATTGTAATTTCGTCGGCCCGCTTGCCGGTAAGGTGAGCGTTTAGGGAATCCTGAATAACCTTTACGGCAATTTCATCTATGGGGACGTTTACCTTCACCCGGGTGGACTTAACCACGTCGTTGTCGCAAATCATAACAACAAGAAAGCTGGCCGAGTCTATAAGCAGTGTTTCATACCGCAGTGCGGTGTGGTCGGGGGTGCGAAGCACCGAAAACGAGGTGTAGTTTGTGAGCCGGCTTATAACCTTGCTTGCCTGCTCGAGGGTGCGGTTAAGCTCGTTAAGCTTAAAGGTGGTAAGCTCGTTTAGCAGGCTTAATTCGTCCATGGTAAGGAAATACTTTTCCATCAGGGAATTGACATAGGTTTTGAACCCGAGAGCGGTGGGCACCCGGCCTGCAGAGGTGTGGGGCTGTTCAAGATAACCCATTTCCTCAAGCTCGCTCATCTCGTTACGGATGGTGGCAGGGGAAACCGAAAAATCATAGCTTGTTGAAAGAAACTTGGAACCGATAGGCTCCCCCGATTCTATATAAGCGTCAACTATTGATTTAAGAATTTTTTTTTGTCTTTCGGTAAGCTCCATTTTCCTTGCCTTTCTGCCCTAAGGCATTTTCCCGAAATTTAATATGCAAAAAAGGGTTGATATTATGCGTTTAGCACTCATACCGTATGTCTGCTAACTGCCCATATAATAGCATCGACTTTTTTATTTGTCAAGACTTTCATGTAAAAAAAATGAAGATATTTACATTATTTTTTAGCACTCGGCATTTATGTGTGCAAACACAATAAAACAACGGCGGCAATTTAAGCCGCCGTTGTTTATTTTTACATATAGTTAAAGGGGAAGTGTTATGCGATGTGTTTTCTTAGCTTCAATCCCACCCAGGCGGAACCTGATATTATGGCAAGGATAATAAATACAGCCAGGCTGTCGTCATTTGTCTGGGGAACGGGGGTGGTAGCGTAGACCTCAATTTCGTCTATAAATACCCATCCGGGGGTAACCGGAGTGCCGTCCCGTTCAAAGGCCTCCTGATGATGGATAACGAATTTTATATACTGGGCAGTTACCGCTTGAGGAAGCTCGATGGAGGCTACACCGGTTTTTGAAATACCGGAGGCGTTATCCTCACCTATCGTCACCGATCCTGCGTGGATATAGGAGCCTTCGGCGGTGTCGGCGATATAGACCGAGTAGGACTGAGGAGCGTAGATGCCCATGTCGGTTTCGGCAAGATAGCTTAACGTGAGAGTTTTAATATTATCGTAGCTTTCGCCTAAGTCGAGAATAATTACAAAGTCGCCGTTTTCGTCCTTGTTTGCCTGGTTAAAGCCTACATAAGCAGGACTTTTAAAGTAGAGATCGTCTACCCGTTCACCCTTTACCCCGTCAGTGAGCTTAAAGGAGTCGTCGTCCGGGTAAGCTGCCGATGCGGGGGTTACCAGTGTGTAGGATTTCCCCTGGGAAAGCAGATTCCCTTCTGCTTGAGCCACTGCCACCGCCGGTATGGCAAGAAGGGAAATGGTCAGAACAACAAGTAAAATTTTCTTCATGATTATTACCTTTCCTTACTTTTCGTTTTACATCAATTTTACTATATTCACAAAAAGCGGTTTTATACATTTGGATAAAAAAATAATTAAAATATACTTGAAATTATACTCAATCGGTGCTATAATAAGCAGGCTCTTTGACGAGCGTTATATATTTGCCGGTGTGTTGAAATTGGCAGACGAGGTAGACTCAAAATCTATTGTCCGTGAGGACGTGCGGGTTCGAGTCCCGCCACCGGCACCATATAAGCACCATCATTTAAATTCAAAATGATGGTGCTTATTTCTTTGTAAACATTAATAATCTAGATTTTACGGCATAAATCAACCGCTGCAATTATTTTTGCTGCGGTTTTTTATGTATTACTGATATTAAGTATATCAATAGTTAGATATTGAAAGTGTTATCGTTGTTCTTATTCGCCTAATCGTAGGATTTGTGGGTAATCATGTGAATTAGAGGGTAATCGTAGGGTTTTTTATTTTACATCATCAGTCGTTGATTACCGTCACATTCTCCTGCGGTAATACAGATGCTTTCGCAGAGCCGAAGCCGGAGCTTTGCATGATTTTCGACACAATGCCCTGTACGATAGAGAACACAGCAAGTATATGTTATGACCATTTTTGCTATGATGAAGCGGATAAAGAGTTTTAAAGCGTGTTCAGGTTTCTTGATTTCGGCATTCTTCCGCCTCCTTTCGATGTAATAACTTAAATGATAGAAAAAGACACATTCAAACGTTATAATATAAAAACAATCAACCAAACTGCGACAATGATTCGCGAAAGGTTGACTGTGTAAAGAGATATCAGAAAAAACTAAATTTTGATTATTTCTCAAACAGGACCGCAAGAATTGATAATACAAACTGTTCGTTTTCATTTATACTTCAAATGAAAAGAGGTGATATTTTGAATAACCTGCAATTAATAGAATCTGTTTTAGTTTACATAGATGAGCATTTGGCTGACGATATAACTTTTGAAACTATAGCAGATGAATTTGGTTATTCTGCCTTTCATTTTCACAAAATTTTTTCTTCCGTCACAGGACAAACCATAACCGATTATTTAAAGAAACGCAGACTTTTACATACGTTTATGGATCTGGTGCGCACAGATAAAACCATAACCGACATTTGTTATGACTGCGGATTTAAGAGTATTCAAACATTTAACCGTATATTTAAAGAAACCTTTGATATGCTTCCGTCTGATGTAAGAAAGAAACACCTTAAAATTGATTATAAAAGTGTTCAAACTATTATCTCCGGCTATGAAAAAAGAATTCATTTTAAAGGAGAGTATATTATGGAACCCAAATTTGTTGAAAAAGATGAATTTATCCTTATTGGCTCACGAAAGCATACAAGTAATGGATGGCATGTTATAGGCGAAGCGTGGGGAGAACTCAAAGCCAATATGGATAAAATAAGCAGAGTAAATCCAAATTCAATGTATGGCTTTGAGGATTATTCCGAGGATTTTAGTTCAGACCCTCTTCAGTATTATTACATGGCAGCAGTTGATGCAAAAAGTGATTCTAACATTCCTGAAGGCATGTATGTTAAGAAGATTCCAAAATCTCTTTATGCGGTTTTTACCGTGAACGGCAATAATTCTAATGGTGAAATAGGTAAAGCTTTTCGGTATATTTATGATACCTGGCTGCCAACTTCCGAATATTGTCTATCGGACGAATTGTGTGCGGATTTTGAATATTATGATGAACGGTGGGATTGCCAATCGGCTTCATCCCAATTGGACTTATATATCCCAATAAAGAGGTTAGTAAAATGAAAACTAATTTAAAATATTACTACACGAATTTTCCTGTTATTGAATATGACAACATTCTGTTACGAGAAATAACAGAAGCAGACCTTAATGATTTGGCTGAATGTATAACTGATGTTGAGATTTATAAATATTGGGGTGATAACCGCTCAACTTTAGAAAAAAATGTGATTAGTTATTATAAGAGATTTTTACAAAGAACCCCAAATGAAAAGCGCAATTGTTTTCACTGGGGTATCATATTAAAAGATGAAAATAAATTAATCGGTCAAATTTTTATAAATAAAATAGAAAACAACCGTATGTCACATATCGGGTACCGGATATCCCGAAAATATTGGAATAACGGTTATGTAACAAAAGCTATTAAAGCGGTTGTTGATTTTTGTTTTAAAAAAACCGAATTAAAAAGACTTTATACCAGTGTTGATATTAGAAATATTGCATCTTGGAAAGCACTTGAAAAATGTGGTTTTACTCGTGAAGGTTTTATAAGACAAGGAAAATTTGGGCGTAAGTATTGCGATTATTATCTTTATGGACTAATAAAATCAGATTATAAAAACAACACATCTGGTGTTAGCGTGAAGGATTAATGTGCCATATTATTGTATTAAAAAAGGGTTTTTCACCAAAAAAGAAGCAGGTCTATGTGACCTGCTTCTTTTTTGGTGTCAACTGTATTCGCCTTCCTTCAGGCGGTGAGTTTTATTGTTATTCGCCCGAAGGGCAAATAACAGTTATATTGCACCTATGGTGCTGTTTTGGAAGGCGAATTTAATATAACTGCCGACGAAGTCGGTAATATTACTGTGAGCAAAGCGAACAATATAACCGGGAACTTGTAGAGCAATATACAAAACAAGGTTTAATTAACTTAGCGAATTTTACATTATTATAAATCACATTGAACTACAAACTTTTCACCAAACACCACCGGCAGGGTTGATATATTATAATGATACTCGCTGTCATTTACAAAAACGGTTATTACGCCCTCCTGTGGGATGCTGTTTTCAGCTATGCTCATCCCCGACATTAATTTAAGCATTGTGGTGATTGCGGAATACATATCCATTGAAAACCCCATTTTTTCATATAGCCTTCCGTTTTTTCTGTATCTAACCCTTGCTGTTTTTTCGTAAGGTTCTATATGTATATTGCCGGCTTTCAGTAAAATCCCTTCAAGAAATATTGAATTAAGCAATCGTGCGATATAAGGGTTAACAGTAGCCGTTTTTTGGCTTTTATCAAGCACATACACGTCCGGATAATAGGTATTAAACACCGTTTATCTCCTTTCCCGCATTTTATTTTGTAAAAAAAGAGCTACGATTTTATTTCGCAGCTCTTTTTAAATCTAAACGCAGCGGTTTTATTTGTGAAGGTATTCCTTCTGCTGCTTTCAGTTGAAAATCATTTTTATAATAGCTGAAATATAATTAGTGACTAGCCCCTTGTTTGACCTGATGAAGAGTAAATTCTATATCAAGGATGCAGCTGTCGGTCTGAGCAAGGTTATCTTGGGGAGAAGACCACCAGTCAATAATAGCTTCGCCTATGATATCAACACTGGTGCCTGCAGGCATCAGTTTATCCACAAGAAGTGCGGAAGGCATTGCGCTCATTTTGCCGTTATAGATCATTTCGTCACCATCGCTGATCCAGCCGTTGCCGTCATTATCAAAGAACAGTCTGATGTTCAGCATACTGCTGAGTTCACCGACATCAGCAGTTGTGTCTCCGGCTTCCAATTCGGGTTCAACAAGATCATTTTCAAAGTCGGTGACAACAATTTTGGTTATGTTAAGATAACCGGAGATGGTGCCGTCGTTTGTTAATCTGTATGAACCTTTAGGCTGGTCACCGGGCTTCATGTTTTTAACATCGAACCTGATAAAGTTTTCGTCTCCGCCTTGAATCTTAAGGTCCAGTTTTCCGGCTGTGAAAGTGTTGCCGAAGCTTCTTTCAACATCGGAAAAATAAGCGGTGGTTGCGCCGGCTACCAGAGCGGCCGCAATTGCGATTACCATAATGCTAAAAAGAATCCTTTTTTTCATTTTGTTTTTCTCCTTTAAAAAAATATTTTTTTGGTAGTCTACTACCATTTTTTTAGCACTGTCCGACAGCTTTTATCGGTATAGAGACAAACAGGGGAAACAGGAAACGGAAAAACAGGAAACTGGGGAACAGGAGTGGGAAACCGATATATTTTTACTTCTTTGCTAAGTCACATTACTACCTCCTTCAGAAGAGTTATTTATAAGGGTTTGCTTTAACTTTTCCATTAAAAGCTCTTCCTTTTTCTTCCTTTGAAGTTTAATTAGCTTCAAAAGATTCAACGTTTCTATAAGGATAAGTAATATACCGGGTACCATTACCAAAAGAATAAGTCCTGCTTTTGATTTAGCAAAGTTCATGATATTTCCCACAAAGGGTATTGATAAATGAACTTTGCCTAAAATATATTCATTGGGCAGAGGATCCATGTCGTCTATTTCGTTGGCATCCCCTCTAGTGACATAGGTTCTTACATTGCCATCATTTATTTTGACGATACGGTGTGTTACAATAGTCTGCTTGTCACTGGGGCTTATGAAAGTAACAATATCGTTTACTTTTAGCGGTTTATCGCCCGGATGGGATACGATAATTATTGATCCTTTGTGTATGGTAGGCTCCATACTGCCGCCAATAACCGAATACACTTGGTAGTTGCCTATTTTTACCACTTCGCCGGTGGATTTGCTAATTATCGATAGATAGATAATTACGACCAAAAACAGGAAAGCAAATATATACGCCACATTGAATACAATTTTTAACACTTTAGCTGTCCTGGTTTTTTTAAATGCGTTAAACTTGCTCGGAACACGCCTTAGGAGTTTTTCTTCTGCCATCAGTCATTGTCCTTTCAGTGTAATGGTAACCGCTTCCATATTCATCGCTGATATTATAGTTCGGCATAATCGATTATTTTGTTTAAATATGGGCGTAAAAAAAATTTTATTTTTTCTACTTTTTTGTTAAAATGTAAAAAAAGCACCCTTTTAGGTGCTTTTTCAGATATTTGTCGAAAAGTTAAGTGCTCAAAAGTCGGTAAGTGTGGCTTAGTTACGATAAAAGGCGGAACAAAGTATTTCACGCCAAATCATAGGTTAAAAATGACTGTGTTTTTACCTTTTACCCGTCTGTTTGCATCTTTGCATACCAAAACTCTTGACACAAATTACTGATAATGCTATAATCAGTTGCTCCAAATCAGTGTGAGAATTATAAAGAAAGGTATAAAAAATGGAACTTTTACAAAGAATATTTCCCCTGTCATTCGGAAAAAAAGACCTTGCAGGTCTTATAATTACAATATTGATTTATCTGGTGGTCGGTGCGGTATTAGGAGCCGTCGTCGCCTTTCTTGCAAAAATACCCATTATAGGGTTTATATTTGCTTTAATAGGCTCGCTTATAGGTATTTATATTTTCGCTGGACTGGTCATCTTAATTTTGGTTTACCTGAACTTGCTTAGATAAATTAAGACTTATGTAACGGCCTGAACAGGCCGGTATTTAACGTCTTTCGTCGACGGTTTCTGACGTGCGCCGGAACAGAAGGCTTATGCACCACAGCCCGCAAAGGCCGACAAGTGTATATATAATTCTGCTGATTACCGCGCCCTGACCGCCGAAAATCCAGGCTACAAGGTCAAACTGGAACAGGCCTATAAGCCCCCAGTTGATTGCACCGATAATAACAAGAACAAGTGAAAATTTGTCAAGCATGATATTTTCTCCTCTCTGCGTTGATATTTTGTCTAAAATTATAAGGAATATACATTGTGAGGTCCATAAATGAGATTAAGACCCAAAAAAAAACCGTGAAAAACGGCTGTCGGCCGTATCAGAATACTTTGCTACATTAAACGATGGTAAGCTGGATCTGGAAAAAACCTTTGATGAAAAGAAGGATGTGCTTTTTTTAGAATTTGGCTGCGGCAAGGGTGAATTTGCCTTACGCCTTTCCCAAAGGCACCCGGAATCTAACATTATTGCCGTCGAAAAGGTTACGGATGTAATAATGATGGCAATGGAAAAGGCATGTCGGGAGGAATGCCGGAATCTTAAATTTTTAAGTCTGGATATTGAAACAATAACCGATGTTTTTCCCGAAAAATGCGCCGATGCCATTTACATTAACTTCTGCGACCCGTGGCCAAGGAAAAAACACGCCAAGCGCCGCCTTACAAGCCCCGCTTTTCTTGAAAGATATAAAAAGCTGCTAAAGGACAGCGGTTGTATTTATTTTAAAACCGATAACATCGGATTATTCGAATATTCGCTGGAAACATTTGCCGCTTGCGGTTATATTTTACGGAATGTATGCTTTGACCTTCACAATGACGAAATTTTAAGTAAAGACAACATTCAGACCGAGTATGAGAAAAACTTTTCCGCAAAAGGCTTTAGGATAAATTATCTTGAAGCAAGATTATCCCAAGACTGACGGAGAAGGTTATAATGGATACGCAAAAAACCCGCCAAAGGCGGGTTTTTATTTGTTTTTGTTATTTTTTATAACCCTAAAAAATCGGTTACGATTTTTCTTTCGTCAAAGGGATATTTTACCCCCTCGATTTCTTCATAACCCTGGTGGCCTTTTCCGATAATAAGGATAATATCATCTCTTTTTGCGTTTTTTAGGCAATATTCTATTGCCTCTTTGCGGTCTTTTATAACCTTTACTTCGCCCATAGGGGATGTAATGCCCTGCATAATGTCGCTTATAATATCGTCAAGCTTTTCAAACCGGGGGTTGTCGGAGGTAACCACCGCAACATCAGAATTTTTTGTAACAATGTCCCCCATGGTATAACGGCGCAACTTTGACCGGTTGCCGCCACAGCCGAAAACCGTCCAAACCTTTCCGTTGCGGTAGGGAGAAATGGTTTCATACAATGTCTTAACAGAAAGCTCGTTGTGGGCATAGTCGATTATTATCGAAAATCCTAAAGGGGAATTGATTATTTCGTTTCTCCCCTTTACGGATATTGACTCAAGCCCCTCTTTAATTATATCATCACTAACACCCAGATAGGAGCAAACCGCACCGGCGCAAACCGAGTTATACACACCCGCAATACCAGGGTAGGGAACAGACAAACTTATTTTTTTGCCGCCATGACAAAAGTCAAAAGCCGACACAAGTTTTCCTGCGTTTTTGGCATAAACTATATCGGATGCATAGTAGTCAAAGCTGTCTTTTAAACCGAAATCAAATACTTTACATTTGGCGTTATCCTTCATATAGCCGCTTTCACCGTCGTCGGTATTGAAAAATCCGGCTTTGCAGGCTGAAAACAGCATTCTTTTGCAGTTTCGATATTCCTCATAGTCCTTATGCTCCCCGTCACCGATATGGTCGGGGGAAAGGTTGGTGAAAACACCCACATCAAACACCATGCCGAATGTCCGGTCATGCTTAAAGCCCTGGGAGGAGGTTTCCATAACCGCCACGTCTATTCCGCTGTCAACCATCTCCCGCAGATATTTGTGTATAAGATAGCTTTCGGGAGTGGAGTTGTCGCATTTATACAGCTTGTCACCGGTGGCAATGCCTATGGTGCCTATAATCCCCACCTTTTTCCCCGCTTTTTGTAAGATGGACGAAATCATATAGGCAGTAGATGTTTTACCCTTAGTGCCGGTGAGGGCAATGGTGAGCAGCTTTGATGCCGGATGGGAAAAGAAGTTTGCAGACATTAAGGCAAGAAGCTGCCTGGTGTTGGAGTGCTTTATTATAATCGCATCGGAGGGAAGGGAAATATCGTCTTGAGCACAAAACACCCTGCAGCCCTTATTGTAGGCGTCGGCAGCGTATTTATGCCCGTCGGCCTCGTGGCCTTTAAGGCAGACAAAAACCGTATCTTTGGCAGCCTTGCGGGAATCGTAGCAGATATCGGATATTTCCGTGTCGGGAAAAGCAAGGGAAACACCGGTGTTATGTAAAATTTCGTATAAACGCATTTTAATTCTCCTCAACCAGTTTGTCGTCGATATACCCGTCAAAGACTATCTCGGTTTTTCCCGTCATGGTTATGGTGTTGTCAGCGGGGTCGTAGTCTATATGAACTATGCCGCCCCGTTGGTGAACGTCCACCGAATTGGCTGTCTTTCCGGCAAGGATGGCGGAATAAACGGCGGTGGAGCAGCCTGTGGCGCAGGCTAAAGTTTCACCGCAGTTGCGCTCCCATGCCCGCATATTTATATTATGGCGGTCCACTACTTCATAGAAATGGATATTAGCCTTGTTTGGGAAAATTTTATCATTTTCAAGGGCGGGACCGTATTTTTCAATGTCAAGGTTGAACACATCTTCGGTTTCTACACCGCAATGGGGGTTGCCGAAAGAAAGGGCGGTAAGCCGGAATACCTTATCGATAACTTTATACTCATAACCCACAAGGGTATTTTCTTTATTTGTAACCGTTACCGGTATTTTATCCCCGTCAAGCACAGGCTGGCCTATATTTGCCGAAACATTGACAACCTCGCCGTTTTCAACCCAAAGGTGAACTTTTTTTATACCGCCTAAGGTTTCTACCGTAAAATCTGTTTTATCGGTATAGCCTTTGGCATAAGCAAACTTGCCCACTGATCTTAGTCCGTTGCCGCACATTTCGGCTTCGGATCCGTCGGGGTTGAAAACCCGCATTCTGAAATCGGCTACATCCGAAGGGCAGATTAGTATCATACCGTCACTCCCCACACCTTTGTGCCGGTCTGACACAAAGACTGCCCATTTAGAGGGGTTATTCATTGACTGGTCTATAAGGGAAATATACACATAATCGTTGCCGTAGGCCTGCATTTTTGTAAATTTCATATTATCCTCGCCATATACGCTGTTAGGTTTATGATATAAATTATACTAATGAATTTTAATAATGCAATGTTTTTTCGGTTGACTATTGTTAATTTATATGATATAATTTCCAAAAATAAATGTTTTTTTAGTGAAACTGAAGGGGGCGAAGGGTTTTTATGGACGGTGATTTTTTCGCCTTAATGTTTCGCATGAAATACATAAGCCGCTGGGGTCTTATGCGTCAGTTAAGACAGGAAAACCTTTCGGAACATTCCCTTGAATGCGCCATCCTTGCCCATTCCCTTGCGGTTATAGGAAATAAAATATTCGGAAAAAACTATGACCCGGCTGCGGTTGCGTTAAAGGCAATGTATCATGACGCACCCGAAATTATAACCGGTGACATGCCCACCCCGGTAAAATATTTTGATGAATCCACCCGTTCTGCCTACAAAGCGGTGGAATCCCACGCCATAGACCGTTTTATATCATTACTGCCCGACAATTTCAAACCTGAATACGAATCATTATTTAGATATACCGACGACGAGAAAAAGCTTATAAAGTCTGCCGACAAGCTTTGCGCCTATATAAAATGCCTTGAGGAAACAAATTTGGGAAACAACGAATTTCAATCGGCTCTTTCCTCTACAAAGACGATTATTGATAATTTACAATGCGAAGAGCTAAACTACTTTATGGCCAATTACGTGTCGTCCTTTAACAAGTCCCTTGATGAACTGCAAAATAAAGATATTTAATCATAAAGGAGATTCAAAATGAAAATAGGAATTATATCCGATTCTTTCCGTCTTCCCTTTGCCGAAAGCGTTAAAAGGGCAGCATCCCTCGGTGCAAAGGGCATACAGAAATATATGACCTACGGGGAATTTGCCACGGAAAATCTGACACCTGCCAAAATTGCCGAAATTAAAGACATTATGGATTCCAACGGTCTTGTGTTCTCGGCAATCTGCGGTGATTTCGGCTGGGGCTTTGCCCATCCTCAAATAGTCGACAAAACAAAAGCGGTGCTTGAGAAGGCCAAGGAACTAGGCTGCTCCATCGTTACCTCCCATATCGGCAAGGTTCCCGAAGACAACCAGGAAAAGCTTTACCTTATGCAGTCGAATTCGGTTAAAATAGCCGAATACGCCGCAAGTATAGGTTCATTCATAGCGTCTGAAACCGGCCCCGAAAAGGCTCCTGCGTTAAAGAAATTCCTCGACTCTCTGGGGGTTTCCGGCGGTATTGCGGTTAACCTTGACCCGGCCAATCTGGTAATGGTGGCAGGGGATGACCCGGTGCAGGCAGTATATGTGCTTAAAGACTATATTGTCCACACCCACGCCAAGGACGGCATAAAGAAACCCGACGGATCCTGGCAGGAGGTTCCCTTAGGCACCGGCGGTGTTGACTGGGATAACTATCTCAAAGCACTGAATGATATCGGATATAAAGGCTATCTAACCATTGAAAGGGAAGTCGGTGAAGATCCCGCGGCGGATATCAAGCTGGCCGTTGACTTCCTTACCGAAAAGCTTTCCAAGGTTAACGCATAGGAAGATAAAAGAGAAGAGTAAAGAGTAAAGAGAAAAGGTAAAAAACTTCGGTTTTTTATCATTTCATTTAAACTTGTAAGGATAAAACTATGTATAAAACCGATTTAACGGGTAAAGTTGCGGTGGTAACCGGCGGCGGAGGGGTGCTTTGCTCTGAATTTTCATTAGCCCTTGCCGAATGCGGTGCCAAAATTGCAGTTTTGGATTTATATGAGGAGCAGGCAAGAGCAACCGCCGATAAAATAAATCAAAGCGGGGGTTTTGCCGTACCCTATGCCTGCGATGTGCTTAAAAAAGAAAATATAATTGAGGTTAAAGATAAAATTATAGCCGATTTCGGCAGGGTGGATATTTTAATAAACGGCGCAGGGGGAAATTCCCCCAAAGCCACCACCGACAACGAATATCTGTCGGAGTCCGACCTTGAAAGCAAAGAGGGAAGTGAAGGCAAAAGCTTTTTCGACCTCACCCCGGATGGATTCAACTTTGTTTTTAACCTGAATATTTTAGGCACCCTGCTGCCTACTCAGGTGTTTGCCGAAACAATGGCAAAAACCGGCGGGGGAAGCGTTATAAACATTTCGTCAATGAACGCATACCGCCCCCTTACCAAGATTCCCGCCTATTCGGCGGCAAAGGCAGGGGTTTCAAACCTTACCATGTGGCTTGCCGTCCATTTTTCAAAAATCAACATCCGGGTAAACGCCATTGCCCCCGGCTTTTTCGTAACAAAGCAAAACGAAGCATTGTTGTTTGACAAAGAAGGCAATCCCACCGACAGGACAAGGAAGATCCTTGCTGCCACCCCCATGGGGCGGTTCGGCAACCCCTCCGAACTTATCGGTGCACTGCTGTTTTTGTGTGACGAAAAAGCGTCGTCCTTTGTCAACGGGGTAATATTACCGGTTGACGGCGGTTTTTCTGCCTATTCCGGCGTTTAGTTAGGGAAAATATTTACTGTCTGTCTTGCGGTTTATATCGTTCCATAACGGTTAAAATATTATCATAAAGAGGAGATTGTTATGAAAAAGCTACTGTGCCTTATGCTGGTAGTTTTGCTCTGTGCCGCTATGTTTGCCGCATGCACTGACAATGGCGATACAGATGAAAGCAAAGCCGACCAGTCAACACCAACCCAAAGCGAAAATTCCGAAAACCAATCCAAGGAGGTGTCGGATACCTCCAACCCCGACGACGACCCATATCTGGGACAGGACGGGATTTATAGGATAACCAACCAAATTATCGACTGGGAAGAAAGGGAATTTGCCGTAATTGTCCGCGGTGTCGGCGCCGGAACCTACCAGTCGGACGACTTTACCACGGGAAGCGAACTTTACGGTGACACCCTTGACAACGCCGTAACCCAGCGTAACCAGGTTATCGAAGAAAAATACAACGTTAAAATCAAAGTTTACAAAAGCGACCTGACCGGTTCGGACCCGATTTTATCGAATATAAGAAGTGCCATAGAATCAGGCCTTAACACCTATGACGCAGTAATGCCTGCTATACCCGGTCTGACAGTGTTGGCACTTGAGGGAGGTCTGTATGACCTTACCCAGTTCGATTATATTAACCTTGACGCTCCCTGGTATGACAAGGACGCCAACGAAACCTTTTCGATAGGCAACAAGCTGTTCTTCACCACCGGTGACATTACAATTCTAAACAAGGTTTGCTCAATCAGCATGCTTTTCAACAAGCAGCTTATTGAAACCTACGGCCTTGATAATCCTTACGATCTGGTTAAAGAGCATAAGTGGACCTATGACAAAGTTATACAGATGGCTAAAGCTGTCACCAAGGATACAGACGGCGAAGCCGGAATGTCCACCAAGGATACCTGGGGTATGCTTGCCGCCCATATGGATGCTCTTAACTTCTACGGCGCTGCCGGACAAAAACTCTGCCTTAAAGATTCCGACGACTTCCCCTATCTTGCCTTCGGTGATGAAACCACCTTTACTATTGCTCAAAAAATTATAAACGACATGATTGAAGCTGGGACATGGGTTGTTTACGCCCAGGACTTTGAAGATCCCATCTGGGTAACATCTCTGGATGCATTTAAAGAGGGAAGAATACTGTTCAGGCCATCGGGTTTCTCGGCCACCACTAAGCTGCGTCTTGCCGGCACCGACTTCGGCATAGTTCCCATGCCTTTATGGAACGAAAATCAGGACGAATACTACACCTTCTGCGGCACCGGTGAAGTTGCCGGGGTTGCTATTCCCGCCTGCGCTGCCGATCCTGAATTTTCGGCCTATATGATTGAGGCTATATCCTGTGAATCCAAAAACTATATCACTCCTGCATACGTTGAAATCAACCTTAAGGGTAAGGACGTTCAGGACGACGAAAGCCTTGAAATGCTGAATATAATTTTCGCCAACATCACCTACGATACCGGCGAAATCTACCGTTTCGGTGGCATCAACACATTGTTCGCCGACCTTGTAAAGAACAAGCAAAACACTTTAAGGTCGGAATACGACTCAAGGCTTAACAAGATAGAGGATGCCATTGACGAGCTTATAGACAGCTATCTTTCACAAAATTAAAATAAATTTCCGCAATAAATAGCAAAACCGCCGGTTAACGGCGGTTTTGTTATGCATAAAATTTTTAAAAGTTATACTGAAAATTACTTGCCTTCGTATGCGGAAGGTTTTAATACGCCTACATAGGGAAGATTTCTGTAATTTTCGGCAAAATCAAGGCCGTAACCAACCACGAATTCGTTGGGAATGGTTATCCCTACATAGTCGGCTTTAATGTCGGCCATGCGGCGTTCGGGCTTGTCCAACAGAGTGCAGATTTTAAGGCTTTTGGCACCACGATTTAAAAGCAGCTTTTTAAGGTGGAAAAGGGTGTTACCCGAATCGATGATATCCTCGACTATAAGTACATCATAGCCGCCGACAGGACGTTTAAGGTCTAGCTCTATCTTAACGTCACCTGTAGAAGATGAGGAATTGCCATAGGATGACACGCACATAAAGTCCAGGTGGCATTTAAGGTCTATGTGACGCATAAGGTCAGACATAAATACAACGCAACCCTTGAGGATACCCACCAGCAATAAATTTTTGCCTTCATACTCTTTGGTGATTATTCCGCCGAGCTTTTTAACGCATTCCTGTATTTCATCTTCGGATATTAAAACCCTCTCAATGTTTTCTTCTAAAACGGACATATTGACCCCCGGAAAAAATTTTTGTATATTTTACTACAATATTTAATGTTTGTCAACATTGACATGTCGAAAATAGAGATTTTAAATAAATAAGCAAAAATATATTGATTTTTAGGCAAAAGTAGTGTAAAATGCCAGTGCTGATAAAATGGTCAAATAGGTATTTTTACCGGAAAGGATGAGAAATGACACTGCAAACTCTGTTGAACGAGGCGGATGTATTTTCAAAGTCAGGTTATTCCATGATGCCTGAAAACGCCTCATTAGCCGACCGCTTGTTATACGGTCTAAAAGTTGCCGTAATCGGAATAGCGGTCGTATTCATCGTTCTAATCCTCCTTTGGTTTATTCTTGCTGTATTCAGGAAGATTTCCGAAAGGAGCATCAAGGAGGGATCAGGCAAAGCGCCTGAGGAAAACCAGGTCGTATCACCCCAGGCGGCAGGTGTAGCACCCACCGCATCAGCCACAGACGAACCCGACGAAGAAACGGTTGTTGTCCTTGCCACAGCTGCCATAGCAGCAATGAGAAATTCAAAGGACGCCGCTTTTAAAGTGATTTCTGTTAAAAAACTGCAATAAGGAGTTAAAAAATGAAGAAATATATAATTACAATAAACGGAGTTAAATACGAAGTGGCGGTTGAAGACGCCGATCCCAATGCTACCTATGTTCCTGCCGAACCCAAGAAGGAAGAACCCAAGGCTGCTCCCGCAGTTAAGAACGAACAGCCTGCCGCACCCGAAAAGAAAGCTGCCCCCGCTCCCACCGGAGACGGCACCAAGGTCAATGCCCCCCTTCCCGGCAGCATTCTCAAAGTTCCCGTTAAAGTCGGCGACACTGTTAAGAAGGGCGAACTGCTTTGCATACTCGAAGCCATGAAAATGGAAAATGAAATAATGTCCCCTGTTGACGGAAAAATCACCCATGCAATCAGCACCGGTGCTTCGGTTAATACCGGTGAGCTGCTGTTTGTGATTGCATAATATTAAAAATATTTTGAAAAGGTGATTTATTTTGGATTTAATTAAGACAATAGGCGGAATTTTCTCTTCCTCAGGCTTAAAAGGCATTGCCGATAACTATAAATATATCATCATGTATATCATTGTCGGCGTGCTGTTTTATTTAGCTATCGTAAAGAAGTTCGAACCTCTTTTACTTCTTCCCATTGCCTTCGGCATGCTGCTTGCCAATCTACCCTTTGGAAACATATTCCATGCTAATTACTTTATAAATGAACAGGGCGCAATCAACTGGAAAGATCTTGCCCAAAACGGCGGTCTTCTTGACTACCTCTATCTGGGTGTTAAGCTGGGTATTTATCCCCCGCTTATATTCCTCGGTATAGGCGCCATGACTGACTTTTCTCCTCTTATTGCAAACCCCAAATCACTGCTTTTAGGCGCTTCGGCACAGTTCGGCGTATTCGTAGCCTTTGTAGGCGCTTTGCTTTTAGGTTTTACCGTTCCCGAAGCAGCTTCAATAGGCATTATCGGCGGCGCAGACGGCCCCACGGCAATATTTGTTACCAAGACACTGGCGCCCCACCTTCTGCCGGCAATAGCCATTGCCGCCTACTCATATATGGCGCTGGTTCCCTTTATTCAGCCGCCTATAATGAGGGCTTTCACCACCAAAAAGATGCGTGCTACGGTTATGGAACAGCTTAAGCCCGTTTCCAAAACCGAGCAGGTTATATTCCCCATAGTGGTTACCCTTGTAACCTGTCTCATTCTCCCCGACGCTACTCCTCTGATTGGTATGCTAATGCTTGGCAACCTTTTAAAGGTGTCCGGGGTTGCTGAAAGACTTACAAAAACCGCATCAAATGAATTAATTAATATAGTAACCATACTCCTTGGCGTATCTGTAGGCGCCACCTGCAATGCCGAAAACTTCTTAAGGATAGAAACACTGTCTATAATAGGTCTCGGCCTTTGCGCCTTTGCCTTTGCCACCTTTGGCGGAGTTATCTTCGGTGACTTTATGTACTGGATTACCAGGGGTAAAATCAACCCCCTCATCGGATCGGCCGGCGTTTCGGCTGTTCCCATGGCGGCAAGAGTTTCCCAGGTAGTCGGTCAGAAGGACAACCCCTCTAACTTCCTGCTTATGCACGCAATGGGCCCCAACGTGGCCGGCGTTATAGGCTCGGCAGTGGCGGCAGGCGTATTCCTCTATCTGTTCCAGTAATAAATACTTTTATATAGAAAACCATTTTACCGGTTTCACCGGTAAGCGCGTAACCTTTCCGCCCCATACCGGGGACGGAAGAGCGACTGCAAAATCTTTTGCGGCCGCATCACATTAGGAGGTAATATAATGCCACAAGTTAAGATAACAGAAACCGTCCTTCGGGACTCCCATCAGTCCCTTGTCGCCACAAGGATGACCACCGATGAAATGTTACCCATTCTTCAGGCTTTTGACGAAGTGGGTTATCATTCCATGGAGGTTTGGGGCGGAGCCACATTTGACGCCTGCCTTCGTTTCTTAAACGAAGATCCCTGGGACAGACTCCGCACTATAAGAAAGAACGTTAAGAACACCAAGCTCCAGATGCTTTTCCGTGGCCAGAACATCCTTGGCTACCGTCATTACGCAGATGACGTGGTGGAATACTTCGTTCAGAAATCCATTGCCAACGGCATTGACATTATAAGAATTTTCGACGCTCTCAATGACCCGCACAACCTTAAAACCGCCATCAACGCCACCAAAAAGGAAGGCGGCCACGTTCAGGCAGCGGTTTCCTACACAACCGGTCCCGTGTTTTCCAACGAGTACTTTGCAAATTACGCAAAGGAACTTGAGGAAATGGGCGCAGACTCCATCTGCATTAAGGACATGGCGGGCCTGCTTAAGCCCTACGACGCTTATGACCTTGTAAAGGCCATTAAGTCCAAGGTTAAAGTTCCCGTTCAGCTCCACACCCACTACACCGCCGGTTTGGCTTCTATGACTCTGCTTAAGGCAATCGAAGCCGGCGTTGACGTTGTGGACACCGCAATATCCCCCATGGCGCTGGGCACCTCCCAGCCCCCCACAGAGCCTATCGTGGCAACCCTTCAGGGAACGCCCTTCGATACCGGCATAGATCTTAAGAAGCTTGACGTTATTTCAACTTTTTTCAACACATTAAGGGAAAAATATTTAAAATCCGGACTGCTTGATCCCAAGGTTATGACGGTTAACATCAACGCCCTGCTGTATCAGGTTCCCGGCGGAATGCTTTCCAACCTGGTTTCCCAGCTTAAGCAGGCGGGCCAGATCGACAAGCTCCAGGCAGTGCTTGAGGAAGTTCCCCGTGTAAGGGAAGACGTCGGTTATCCTCCGCTGGTAACCCCCACATCCCAGATCGTGGGCACCCAGGCGGTGTTCAACATCCTCACCGGTGAAAGATATAAAACCGTTACCAAGGAATTCAAGGCAATGGTTCGTGGCGAATACGGTAAAACACCTGCGCCTATTTCCCCGGAAATACTCAAAAAGATTGTTGGCGACGAACCTGTTATTACCCACCGTCCCGCCGACGACCTTAAGCCCGAGCTTGAAACATTGCGCAAGCAGGCTGCAAAGTATATTAAGCAGGACGAGGACGTGCTTACCTACGCTTTGTTTGAAAACGTAGCCACCAAGTTCTTTGAAAACCGGGCCATTAGGGATATTTCCAACGATCCGGCCAAATACTTTGTAAACATTCACGAAATAAACTAAAATTTAATAACGGGGTGCTGTAAAAAGCTGAGATTATACCCGCTGAACCTGTTCGGATAATGCCGGCGTAGGGAAAATAGATACCGATTATTGTTTTCAAACGCCGTTAGTAAAATAACGGCGTTTATAATTTTCAGTAATAAGGACAATGGCATCATCCGCCTTGGGCGGGACAAAATAGAAAAGGTGAAAAATATGAAAAAGAAAATCTACACTCTAACAGAATGCTCGCTGCTTATCGCCCTTGGGGTGGTGCTGTCCTTTTGTAAATTATACGAAGCCCCCCTGGGCGGTGCGGTAACGTTGCTTTCAATGCTGCCGGTTATTTATATATCCTTCAAGCACGGTGTTATCTGGGGTCTGGCGTCAGGGTTCATATACAGCGTTACCCAGCTTATTTTCGGCTTGGGGAGCATAGCCTATATACCCACGCCTTTGGGTGTGGTAGGGTGCATACTGTTTGACTACCTTCTTCCCTTTACCGTTCTGGGACTTGCCGGAATAACCATGATAAAAAAGCCGGAAAAGCAGTCCAACGCCTATATAGCTGTGGTGGCAGGCACTTTTATTGCAATTACACTCCGCTTCTTGTGCCATCTTTTTGCCGGAGCTGTTATATGGTATGAAATAACCAAAGCAGGGGAGTGGAACGATTATGTCTTCAAATACTCTGCCTGGGTTTATTCCTTTATTTACAACATTACCTATCTCGGCCCCGACGGAGGTCTGGTGCTGTTGGCCTCCCCCGTAATCGTCCGGCTTATGAATATCCCCTTTTTCGCCAAAAATAACGAATAAAATACCATTTCGGCAACGCTTTACAACCATTCCGGACTTGACAAAAAGGTGATAAAATGGTAATATTCCCTTAAGAAAGGAGATATGCCATGGTAGAGGAATTGATGGAAAAATCAAAGACATCCTCCAAAGCCGAATTCGATGCTATTTTTGAAAAGGAAGAGGCAAACTACAAAATAACCCTCCTTGAAAAGCATCTTATGGAATCCCGGGAGGAATACAACCGCCTTAAAGAAGAAGAGCTGGCTCTGAGGGCAAAGCAAACCGAGCTTATTGCCCAAATGGAAGAAAACCTTGAAAAAACCAAAAAGGTTGACGAGGTTTTGGCCCAGTCCATTTCTGATAAAATCGAGACTATAAAAACCGAAATGTTTAAGGAATGGCAGGAGTCGGTAAAAGAGGCGCTTGTGGCATCCGTTGCCGAGCTTACCGAGCAAAAGCTTAAGGAATACCAGGCCATCTACGAAAAGCAGAACCAGGTTATCGAAACTCAGGCCAAGAAGTTCCGCAATATAGTGGTTTCAACCCGTATTATGCGGTTTATGTGCTATACCATCTGCTTTGTGGCCACCCTTGTGCTGCTGTTTATTCCGATAGCCCAATACCTGTTTAAGGAAGTAAAGACATTCCTTGAGGAACCTTCGTGGTGGGGCGGGGTTGTCCTGTTTTCCTCAATAATCCTGCTTGCCCTTGCGCTTATTCTTGCAATATATTTAAGGAGAAGGACACCCAAAGAATAATGGCTTACACAATTTATACTACCGAAAAGCCCGATTGGGAAACCATTCCCAAGGCATACATTGAAAACTACCCCTGGGGGAGGGAATACACCCCAATTTCCTACGGCCAGATTGCCCTTATAAAGGGAAAAGGTATTGCCGTAAAGCTCACCGCTTTTGAAAATCAGCCCAAGGCGGTTTATAAAAACTACAACGACCCCGTTTATAAGGACAGCTGCCTGGAGTTTTTCGTATCCTTCAACAACAAGTCGCCCCTTTATATGAATTTCGAAACCAACTCCAACGGTGCTTTTCTTGCCGCCGTCCGGACAGAACGGAAAAATAAAACCCCCATTGACAAGTTAGTGGATATAAACGACATTGTCATTAAAGGTGTCAGGGAAAACGAAAAATGGTGGGTGCTGTATCTTCTCCCCTTTGACGTTATCAAAAAGCTGTTCGGCGTTGGTGAGGAGGCCTTTGTCAAAGGTTACACCTTCAAGGGCAACTTTTATAAATGCGGGGACGAAACCATAACCCCTCATTACGGCTGCCACTACAATATTAACCTTCCTTCGCCTGATTTCCACTGTCCCAAATTCTTTGGGGATTTTGTGATAGGCTGAAAAGTTTGTGGTAAAAACATCCGCCCTGCGGGGCGGATTTTCCTTTTTAATTTGGGTATATCTTTTTGAAATAAGTCTTGACATTCGGAGTTTGTTATGATATAATTTCTTTCGCTGTGAATTGACGGACTTGGAAAGATGGCTGAGTTGGTCTAAGGCGCACGACTGGAAATCGTGTGACGGCTAATACCCGTCCCAGGGTTCGAATCCCTGTCTTTCCGCCAAATAAGAACGCTAATGCTGATACAATAAGTGTCAATATTAGCGTTCTTTTATTATTCGATTACGATGATAAATATGTTAATAAGATACGCTTTTTGTATTATGACGACAAAGCTTTTTTTATTTTAAATAATAATATAACACGCCATTACATACCATCCGATATTTATTGACAAAAATAATTATATAAAGTATAATAACCATAATAAATTCCTTGAAAATAAAGGACGGTAGGCTAAATGACCGAGTTTATAACAAAAATAAAATCCTACTTTTTAGAAAACTCCCATATTATACGCAAGTTCTGGATAAACCAGTTCGCCGCCTCGGTGCTGGGCATAATGGTAACATGGCCAGCAAATATAATAACAGAAAAATATCCTGCCATGG
Source organism: Eubacteriales bacterium (assembly GCA_050953105.1). Taxonomy (GTDB): domain Bacteria; phylum Bacillota; class Clostridia; order Oscillospirales; family CAG-382; genus UBA1206. Next base: position 277,062 of record JBMNMA010000009.1, read on the forward strand.
GAATTCTGCCGACACTGGCAGCACTTTTATTTTGCGGCGGGTTCTTCTGCTTTCTCATTTACGACGTAATATATGAAGAGGCAAACAAGGATTATATCCGCATAACCAACCAAAAAGAGACCTACGACGGCTACAAGGCCTTAAAGCTCATAATGTTTTCCTATGCCCCCACAATACTGCTTGCCGTGCTTGCCGTGCTGTTCTTTGTAATTAATTTCGGCGACGGCTATGCCATTGTCAGCATTCTCCTTAACACTCTAATCCACGGTATGTATGTGGGACTGTTCTTTGTTCTGCCTTCCGGTATAAACCCCCTCGCTTTCCCCTTGGGCATACTTGCCACCGTATTTTTCGGCTGTCTTGCCTACTTCCTGGGCGTAAGGGATTTGACATTGCGGGGTGTTTTCGGCATAAAGGTTAAGCAGAATAAAGAATAACTGCCTTTCTGTAAGCATATATTCCTTCCGGGGTGGTTTATGTGACTTCGGAAAACAAATCGGTCAAGCTATATGTAATTTTGCTTTTTGTGTTCTTTCTGCTGCTTGTGGGGTATTTTTGCGTTGCCTCCTTTATAACTACCCTGGGGCGGACACAGGCGATAAATGCAATAGTTAGAGAAAGGGCGGTAACGGTATCCGAAACCGTTTCAAAAAGACATACCATTGTCATTGACCCCGGCCACGGAGGGGAAGATCCGGGCGCGACGGCAAACGGAGCCACCGAAAAGGTTTTGAATCTTGAAGTTTCTTTTAAGCTTAAAGACTTTTTAGCCCTATCCTCTGCCAGAACGATAATGACACGCACCGAGGATGTTTTATTATACAAACCCGGTGAGGAGGACAGAAAGAAGTTTTACGATCTTCGAAACCGTCTTGATATTGCCCGGAACGCTCAAAACGGTATTTATGTGGGAATTCACATGAATAAATTTCCCATTGAAAAATATCACGGCTTACAGACCTTTTATTCCGATAACAACGACTTAAGCAGACAGCTTGCTCTGCTGGTTCAGGAAAACTGCCGGTTGGCCGATCCCTCCAACCACCGCCAGATAAAACCCGACGGTAATACTATTTTTATACTTGAAAACATTGAAATCCCTGCAATTTTAATTGAATGCGGCTTTTTGTCCAATCCGGCGGAGGCATCCCGCCTGGCCGATCCCAAATACCAGTCAAAGCTTGCCTTTTTGATTTTCTGCGCCATCGAGCAATATACAGGAAGCGTCAATTAACCAAAAGGATGATAAAATGAAAAGCAATTATGTCTGCACCAACTGCGGCAATACATACACCAAATGGTATGGCAAATGCCCCGACTGCGGGGAGTGGAACTCCTTTGAGGAGGGTTTTGCCGACACTCAACCCGAAAAAGCGGCAAAAAAGTCAAAAACAACCGAATTAAAGGGGCCGTCAAAGGCATTTACCCTTAATGAAATAATCAAACCCGAAAAATCGAGATACGAAACGGGGATAAACGAGTTTGACCGGGTACTTGGCGGAGGGATTGTTGAAGGCTCGGTGGTGCTGCTTGCCGGTGAGCCGGGAATAGGGAAGTCTACCCTTTTGCTGCAAATTTGTTCCCATTTAGGGGAAAACCATAAAATTTTATATATAAGCGGCGAAGAATCGCCATCCCAAATAAAATTAAGGGCGTCCCGCCTTGGCGTGGACACCCGTAATCTGCTGGTGCTTTGCGAAACCGAAATTTCTAAAATTGTTCCCGAAATGAACGCCGCCACCCCGGACATTGTGCTTGTGGACTCTGTTCAGACGGTGTATGACGAGGATTTATCCTCATCACCCGGCAGCGTTGCCCAGGTAAAGGCAGCAGCAAGGGGTTTTATAGATTTTGCCAAGGATAACGGCGCCGCCGTTATCATGGTGGGCCACGTTAACAAGGACGGCGGCATTGCCGGCCCCAAGGTGCTTGAGCATATGGTTGACGCCGTTTTATATTTCGAAGGCGACCGGCTTAACGCCTACCGGATAATCCGGTCGGTAAAAAACCGGTTCGGCTCAACAAATGAAATCGGCGTGTTTCAGATGTCCGAATATGGTCTTGAGGAAATCCCCAACCCTTCCGAAATGCTTATTGCCGAGCGCCCCGACAATGTTCCCGGCTCCTGCGCCGTTTGCGTTATGGAGGGTTCGAGGCCCATTATAGCCGAGGTGCAGGCGCTTGCCGTCCAGTCGGTTTTCCCCACGCCCCGCAGGTTAGCGTCCGGCCTTGATTATAACCGGATAAACCTTATCCTTGCTGTGCTGGAAAAGCGTCTTGGCATGAGATTCGGCCAAAGCGACGTTTACGTCAACGTAGCCGGCGGTCTTGACCTTAAAGAGCCATCCAGTGACCTGGCGGTGGCCCTTGCCCTAATTTCATCTTATAAAAATTCGGTTATACCTAAGGAATACATTGCTTTCGGCGAAATCGGTCTTGCCGGTGAATGCCGCACCGTAAACAACGCCGAAAACCGGATAAACGAGGCTATCCGCCTCGGTTTTAAAAAGATTATCGTTCCTTACAAAACAATCTCCCGGCTTAAGAAGTCGTATCAAGGCGTTGAGATTGTTCCGGTCCGTTCGGTGTTTGAGCTTCTGCAGATAGTTTCCGGATAGAGTAGACACAGGGAAGGGACGATGCGGAGGTTTGGCCGATATAGCAGTTGTCCTTTACGCATTCCCCGTTTTTTTGGAATATACACTTTTCTGTACAGTTTATTAGCATATCGTACCTCCTTTTGTGAATATATTCTTTACATTGTTTAACATTTTATTCACATTATCGTTTTGACAGGGAAGTAATATGGAATTTGTAAGTCCCAATCTGCCAAGCGGCAGAGTCAAAAAAATTTTTGTTTCTGCAATTATCGACAATGAAATACAAAATTCGCTAATCGGCTTGGGCTGCGAGCCGGTGTTTCTAAAGCCTTCGCCAAATATCCGTTCTCAATTAAGGTTTCACCCGGACATACTGACATTTAATGTGTTAAAAGGTATCTGGCTGTTTGAAACAGGCAACGAAAATATGTTCGATTTTTGTACTATGGTATATACTGGTATTTCGCTGGATGATAAATATCCCAAAGATTGCATGTTTAACATGGTATCAGCGGGCGCCACGCTTATAACTGGTAAAGGCGGATATTTTGATGACAAGCTGTTTGAAAGCTTTGATAAAATTATATATGTAAAACAAGGCTATGCTAAATGCTCAACCATTGTGGTTGACGAAAATTCCTTTATAACCGGCGACGAATCGATTTATAAGGCGCTTAAGGATGCAAAATTTAATGTTTTACAGGTATCTAACGAAGGCATTTATTTAAATGGTTTTTCAAATGGATTTATCGGCGGCTGTGCCGGAAAGCTTGACAAAAACATTTTAGCTTTTACGGGCAATATGAAGGAATATACGGATTATAAAAATATAAAAGATTTCTGTAGTAATTTAAGTGTTGAAATAATTTCATTATCAAATAAACCGTTATATGATTACGGCGGCATGCTGCCGGTTACACAGGAAGGCTGATTGGCTAATAATAAGCAGTTTTAAGCCAAAAAAGACCTTATACAAAAGCCGGACATTATATCAAGCCATCCACGCCAAAACCAGACATTTTTTTACCGGTAACCTCCCTTAATTATACAAAATTTCTATTTTGTATAATTAGGCCTGTGAGAAAGGGGGGACCTTAAGGTTGGGATTTTGGGTGAATATCCCTTTCCCTGTGTGTCATGTTGTTTTTGGTTACGGACTGCGGGACTTGTTTTGATATAGTAGATAATGTGGTTGCTGAAAACAAAGTATGTTCTGATATGGTTTTAATTTAGTTAATTTTAATTTGCCTTAAGCTATAAGTTAATTAATATGATTGATGAATTATAAAATCCTATTTTTGTTTATGCAAATTATAAAAACCGCGGGTTTATAAAATCTTACACCTAAAACACGAACAAGTGTAAATAGATTAAAAAAGTAAGGTGCTAATGAAATTGTGTTGCTGATAAATTTAACGCACACCTCCCTGTCACAGCATTTATTTACTTAGAATAATTATAAAAATTAATGTATAAATTTCCGGAGGTTATTATGGAAAACAAAATCAGAGTCGCTATTACCGGACTCGGTTCACGTGGCTTTGACACCTACGCCACACTTACCAAAAAGTTCCCCGACGACCTTGTTATCACAGCCGTCGCAGATCCGAGAAAAGAACGGATTGAAAAGTTCAGGAAGGAATTTGATATTCCCGAAGAAAACTGCTTTACCTCGTCCGAGGAAATGCTGTCCCGGGAAAAGCTTGCCGACGTACTGTTTATCTGCACCCTTGACAAGCAGCATTACTCCGAAGCCATGGCCGCTTTAAACAAAGGCTATGACATACTTCTTGAAAAACCAATATCCACGTCCGCCAAGGAATGCTATGACATTGCCGAAACCGCAAACCGCCTTGGCCGTAAAGTTGTGGTGTGCCACGTGCTGCGCTACACCGTATTTTATCAGAAAATTAAGGAGATTATATCCGCCGGCACAATCGGCGACGTAGCGTCAATACAGGCCATTGAGCGTGTGTGCTACTGGCATCAGGCCCACTCCTTTGTCCGGGGCAACTGGCGCAATTCCAATACCTCCTCTTCTATGATACTTCAGAAATGCTGCCATGACATGGACATTTATCTCTGGCTTGCCGATAAGAAGTGCAAAGCCGTTTCCTCCTTCGGTTCGCTGTTTTACTTTAAAAAGGAAAACTCTCCTGAAGGCGCATCCGAACGCTGCTCAAACAAATGTTCTGTGTTTGACACCTGCGTTTACAACCCTTATAAGTTCTACGGCGATATGATTAAAAACGGCGTATATGAATGGCCGGTAAACGTGGTTACCCAGAAAAATGACCTTGAATCCCTGTATAAAGCCCTTGAGGAAGGCCCCTACGGTAAATGCGTGTTCAACAACGACAACAACGTAGTTGACCAGCAGGTGGTAAACCTTAATCTTGAGGACGGCTCTACCATTGCCTTTACCATGTCGGCCTTTGCCAACCGCCCCGGCCGGACAATGCTGATAATGGGAACAAAGGGCAACATAGAAGCATCCATGGACGAAAATTACATAAAAATTGAAGTTTTCGGCCAACCCATGGAGGAAATCGACGTGAGAAAGCTCACCGATGACTTTTTCGGTCATGGCGGCGGCGACGGCAGAATGATAAGCAGCCTTATAAAATACATTCGAACCGGCGAAGCCGATCCCGGAATAACCACCATCGACCGCTCGGTGGAAAGCCATTACGTTGCCATGGCAGCCGAGAAATCCCGTGTGGAAAACGGCAGGGTTGTAACCATGGATGAATTTGTAACCGGCATTAACGGTTAAAATTTTCATTATCACTTCCCTTTTGACTATAATATAAACAACAAAAAACCGGTCTGATGACCGGTTTTTTATTATTTGATTAATTACTTTGAAAGTCTTACCAAAGAGGTGTTTAAGCAGTCGATAATAAAGTTAATATCTTCGACCATTGCTTTGGAAACATCCTTTTCGGGGCAGCTTTCCATAAGTGTCTTTAACTCGCCAAGGGCCGAAATGGCGTTTTGGCAGTATTCTGTTTTTGCTTCCTTGGTTGACTTTTCAAGGTCAAAGGCTTTGGCCTGGTTTACAAGCGCCTGAGCCTGAGATTTAACCTTAGAATAGAAGTCCCCTTCAATGGGTTTAAGGTAGGCGTAAACGCTGTCTACGTCTTCTACAAGCCTTTCAGCATAGGCGGATACTGTTTCTGAAAGCCTGTATGTCTGAACGCTCTTTCTGGAGTAAACACCCATTCTTAAGGCGTCAAAATAGTTTTCCTCATGGATTATAAGGCTTCCCCAGGAAAAGAGGTTCTGACCGAAAGCACCGGCTTCCCTTGACAGTTTGACCTGTTCAACAAGGATATAATCAGGAGATACTTCAAAGGCCGAAAGACCTATTGAGTAATAGCACTTGCCGTCGGTGTATTTGGTGAAGGTTTTGATATTATCCACCGGAACAGTAAGGCTGGTGGTGTAGCTCATGGAGAAAACCTCGTCCATGTAGCCCGCCTCAACCCAGGCGTTGAAGTTCTGGAAAATAGTCGTCCTTGAACCTGGATAGTGATTGGAAACGGCGCAGGACATTATAATGTCGGGATCAAGGCTCTTGGCCATGGCGTAAACCTTGGCAACCCAGTCGTTTATTATCCCTTCCCTAAACAGGCACCAGTTGTTCCAGTCCTTGCTGTTGGAAGTCATATTCTTGGGGTTGACGGTGGTGTTATAGGCCTGCTGGAACCCGGCGATAATGTTGTCATTATAGCCGAAATCGGCTCCGTCAGGATTGGGTTCGGGGAATCTGATATAGTCAAGATGCAGACCGTCTATGTCATACTTCTCTATCATTTCCCTGTAAACACCCATGACTAAATTCTGGGAATATTCTTCATAGGGGTTTAAAAATACGAAATTACCGTACATGGTGGGGCAGTAATTGCGTCCTGCCTTGTCAAGGAGGTGATAACCCTGTGTAGCCTTGACCAGGTCTCCGGTATCTGTGCCTATAAAGAAGTTTTCAACCCAGACATGGATTTCAATGCCGAACTCGTGACCGATACGGCAGAATCCCTCAAGGGCGTCATAATTGCCGTGGGCGGCGGTGTGATGGCCTATAAGGCTGTTTTCCGAATAGCCAATAACCTTACCGTTATACCATGCTTCAATGTAAACGGCGTTTATGTTCATGTCTGCCATAAGGCGGATGGTTTTGTAAACGTCCTCGTCACTCTTTTCGTATGCCCTGTACCACACAGATCTGTTTTCAACGGGGGCCGATTCATAAAGAGAAAACCTTAACTTTTCAAGCACGGGGGTAACGCCGTTTGCAAGCTCGGCGGCTTTGGCGATATCTCCGGACTTAAAGGCGGCGTCCGCTTGATCAAGGGTGTTCTGGGCAAAGGTGAGAGAGGATGAAACCTCTGAATAGTTTATAGAGTAAAATTTGCTTTTGGCGTTATCAAAGGCGGCCTTCTGCTCATCAAGCAATACGGCGGTGCTGTAAACCATAAGGTCGGGGCTGGTGTAAACCGACACGGTTTTGGTGGTCTTGTCAAGGCTGACATTGGCCCCTGCCATATACATATTTTTAAGCATATCTATATTGGCATCCCCGTGGACGGATATTACAAACCCGCCGGTGGGTATTTCCATATTGCCGGCATAGCTTGCGGACACCATTTTACCTTCGGCATTAACGCTTACTTCGTAACCGTAGATGTTGGTGCCGGTGGTTTTGCCTTCTTTGCCGTCATAAATTACGATATAGTTGGTATGTCTTATTCCGTTTATTGCGGTGTAGTTGAAGGATGAATAGCCATACTGATTGCCCACCACAGAAATAAGGGCGACATCACCAACTTCAATATTCTTTGCGGGATTGGAATACACCGTTCCGGTTTTGGCAATAGCCAGAACATATCCGTTTTCGGGTATGGTCGAGTTGCCTGCGGTGGAAACGCTTATAACTTTGCCGTTTTGAATGGCAAATTCAAGGCATTCACCGTTTCCGGTGGAGCTGCCGTAGGCAGTGGTGTAAAGCACCACCGGATTTGCTTGGGAAACGGCTGTATTCATGGCGTTCCAGGGATAATTTGTTCCGTTGATTCTCACGAACTTGTCGGGGGATTCGGTATCCTTAATTAAAAGGTTTTCTATTGTGTCGCCCATTTTAATCTCCTTTGCCATATCCTTTTTGTTACCGGCAAATGACAGCACAAAGCCGTGGGAAGTGGGGATAAGGGTGCGGGTGTTTTCGGGTGATATATAGCACACCTTACCGCCAACCACCACCACATCCACAAAGGACGGACGGCTGTCTGTTATAAGGGAGGAATTTTCGGTAGTATAAAGGAAAATTCCGTCATTGCCTTCGGAGGTGTTTATATGACCGTTGTCAAAGGTGTAATAATTTTCCCCAATTTTAACGGCGGCGACGTCGGTTATGCCGTTGGCTTGTTCAAGCCGGGTAAAATACATTTTGGTTTCGGCGTAAAATTCCTTAGCGTATGAAACGTTGTATTCCCCGGTGAAAATAAGCGCATATTTGCCGGATATTTTGCTTCCGCTTTCCACAATTTCTTCAACCGAAAAGTTGGATCCGGTAGACTGATCGAGGATAACGGCAACCGCATTTTCGGGAACGGTAACGGTATCGTTTTTAGATACGTAATAGATTTTATCTTCCTCAAAAATCCCGTCAACCGGTGCGGTCATATTTATGCGCCTTGTTTTGGTTCTGTCCTCGGGGATAACGGTTGCCAGATCAAGCCGTTCGTAGGAAGGCTTATTATTGTAGCCGGTAACGGTTATCTTTGCTCCGGTTTTAACCTTAAAGTTTTCGGGAATAAGCGAAGCATCCACCGACAAGGTAAAGCCGTTTACGGGGATATAAATTTTTTCCTTTTTCCCCTTGCCCTCGATTTTGTCAAGGATTGTATAGCCTTCGGTGTTGTCGCTTACAGAACGTTTGACTATAAGTATGTATCTTCCCTCATTTGTGCCGGGAAGATAAAGGGCAGGCTTACCGTCAGAAACGTAGTTTCTGTCGTATAATGCCACGCCAAGACCGTCGTAGCTGCTGTTGACGGCATTAACGGCAAAGGTAGTGCCGTCGATATCGACGGTAATACCTGTCTGGCTGTCGGGAGTGCTTGTTTCGGACGTGGTGTCGCTGACGATATCGGAGGTGTCGTTACCTCCCTTACCGCAGGAAACAAGCAGCGATATCATCATTATAATTGCAATTACAAGGGATATTGGGCGTATGGCCTTTTTTTCAGGCATTGGCTCTTCTCCTCTTTCTGATTTTTAAATATACAACCAATCCGGCAAGGAGCACCACAGCCAAAATGCAGAGTATATAGATTATATAGGAGTCGGAATCCTCGGTGGAGGCTATTTTAAGCTCCGACCACAGCTTTGCTACGTTGTCAAGGGTGGACTGGGGAAGGTTGCGGAAATAGTAGTCCCTCGAATCCTTGCCGGGATAAAGCTCCTCATAGTTGGGATAAAGGATATCCATTGCGTCGGGGTGGATTTCGGCTAAAAATTCCTGGTATTCCTCCATCTCCACAACTGCGGTGTTGGGGGTGGCGTAGCACACCGTTTCGGCGTTCTGAAGGGCCACGTTGGGGTCGAGGAGGAAGTTTATATACAGCTCGGCGGCCTCCTTGTTGGTGGAGGACTTGGGTATGCACATTGCGTCAACAAAAATGTTGGTCCCTTCCTTGGGATAAGCAAAGGCAAGGTCGGGGTTGTTTTCATACATGCTTAAAAAGTCGCCGGCGTAGTAGGGGGCAACAGCAGCCGAGCCGCTTTCCATAATGTTGTAAATCTCGTCCATGACGTAGGCTTTGACATAGTTTTTTTGTTCAAGCAGCCAGTTTTTAGCCTGCTCCCATTCGGAAGCGTCCTGGGTGTTAAGGTCTATACCAAGCATAAACTGGGCAATGGCAAAGGCGTCCCGGGGGTTGTTTATCATTAATATTTTATCTTTTAAATTGGGATCGCGTAAAACCGACCAGCTGTCGGGGGTGTAGTCCACCATTTTGGTGTTGTAGATTATGCCAACCATACCTACAAGGTAGGGGACGGAATATTCGTTGTTGGCGTCGTAATATAAGTCTTTAAAGTCTTCGCTTATATATTTATAGTTGGGGATATTGTTAAAATCCAGCTTATGAAGCATGCCTTCGCTTATAAGGCGTTCCACCATATAGTCGGAGGGTATGATTATGTCGTAGTTGGTGGCTCCGCTTTTAAGCTTGGAGTACATATCCTCGTTGGTTGAAAAGTTGGTGTAATTGATTTCTATACCTGTAAGTTTTGTAAACTCCTTGTTTACGTCAATGCTGCCTTCGGTGCCGTCGGAAATATATTCGCCCCAGTTATATATATTGAGGGTGGTTCCGGCAAAGCGGGTGTAATCGATGGCGGCGGTTTCGGGTGTTACCTCAAACTCAGTCTCATCATCTGTTCCGCAGGAGGTAAGTAAAACCCCGAAAACGATGGTAAACACGGCTAAAACAAGGGAAAATACCCTTTTCTTTACAAAAAACTTTTTTGTCAACTCTCTATCTCCTTTACAATAATTTGGGTGCAAAAGTTATCTGTTTACAGGCTTTTTGACCTGGTTTTTGTCTTTGGTCAGCAGGTTTCTGGCCAAAAGCAATATGAAAATCACCAAAAAGATAACCGCAAACAATGCGTTCATGTCGGGTTTAACCCGTTTTTTGGTCATTGAGTATATATAAATGGGCAATGTCTGGAACGATTCCCCTGCCACAAAGTAGCTTATAACAAAGTCGTCAAGTGACAAGGTGAAGGACATAAGCAGTCCGGTGGCAATGCCGGGCAGCAGTTCAAAAATTTCCGCCTTGAAGAAGGCCTGTAACGGCGTGCAGCCTAAGTCCATGGCCGCTTCGGGGAGGTTTTTGTCCATCTGCTTTAACTTTGGCATTACGCAAAGAATAACATAGGGCAGGTTGAAGGTTACATGGGCAATTAGCATTGTCCAGAAACCGAAAATACGAAGGTTTAAAAGTGTCGCTCCGAAGGCAAACAGCAGCATTATCGAAACGCCGGTAACGATATCCGGATTCATCATGGGGATATTGGTTACCGTCATAATTGCAGATTTAAGCTTTTTGTTGCCTATATTGTATATCCCCACCGCAGCGGCGGTGCCAAGCACCGTGGCTATAAGAGCCGATGAAACTGCAAGGATAAGGGAATTTATAAGAGCATCTATGGCTTTATCGTTTTTAAACAGCTCGCCATACCATTTGAGGGAAAAGCCCGAAAATTCCGCCATGCTTTCAGAGGAGTTGAAGGAAAACACGATAATAACAATAATAGGTATATAAAGAAGGGCGAAAATTATTCCGGTATATAATTTTCCGGCTATTTTCATACGATAAAACCTCCCTCCTCCTCATCGTCGGAAAACTGCTTCATTACGATTAGGCAGATGAAAATGAGTATCATAAGCACAAATGAAATTGCCGAACCGTAATTGTAGACGCCGGCGGCGGATTTGATTTCGGTTTCGATTTCGTCACCTATAAGAGTAAAGTCTGGGGGACCTAACTTTTGTGATATATAGAAGGTGGACACGCTGGGGACAAACACCATGGTTACCCCGGACACTATTCCCGGCAGACTTAAGGGGAATATAACCTTAAGGAGGGTGTTAAGCCGGTTGCACCCCAAGTCCTCAGATGCTTCAATAAGGCTTTTGTCCATTTTAGACATTACCGAGTAAATGGGAAGTAGCATATAGGGCAGGAAGTTATATATCATGCCGAATATAACCGCTCCGGAGGTATTTATAAGCTTTATCTGCCCCAAGCCTATCGACTGAAAAAGCTGGTTGAGTATGCCGTTGTCCTCAAGCAGTGAGGATATGGCATAGGTGCGGAGAACAAAGTTCATCCACATGGGCAGCATAAGCAGCATTATAAGGGTATTTTGTGTTTTTTTCTTGGTTTTTACTATTGCATACGCCAAAGGATAGGCGATAACAAGACATATTAAAGTGGCGATAAAGGCGAAAGCAAGGGAAATTATAAACACCTTTGGTGTTTCGCCCGAAAACATACGGGAAAAGTTATTTACTGAAAAATTGCCGTTTCTGTCGGTAAAGGCGTAATAGATGACAAACAGCAACGGTGCTATGACGAACAACGCAGACCATACAAGGTAGGGCGATGCCGCATAGCGCTGAAGCAGGGATTTTTTGTTTTTGACTTCTGTCTTTCCCATTTTACGACTCTTCCTCGGTGTTTTCGGAAAGCTCCTCTATTTCGTCCGAATAGCTCGAATAGTCACCGAAACGTCCGGAATATTCCGATTTCTTCATAATATGAATATCGTCGGGGTCAAGGACAATACCGATATTAGTCCCTACGGGATAATAGTCGGTTGTCTGGACAAGCCACTTAAAGCCCCGGATATCCACTATTGTGTCAAAATGAACTCCTCTGAAAGTTACCTGGGTAACCATGCCCTTAAGCATGCCGTCATTGGGGGGAACAAGATTAATGTCCTCCGGACGAATGACGGCATCCACCGGCTCGTTTTCGCTAAAGCCCTTGTCAAGGCATTTGAAAGCATGGCCAGCAAAAGAGACCAAAAAATCCTCCTTCATAACCGCATCGACAATATTACTCTCGCCGATAAAGTCGGCCACGAAGGCGTTTCTGGGTTCGTTGTATATGTCCAGCGGAGAGCCTACCTGCTGAATGCAGCCGTTGTCCATAACCACTATGGAGTCGGACATGGACAAAGCTTCCTCCTGGTCGTGTGTAACGTATATAAAGGTTATGCCAAGCTGTTTTTGTATGTTTTTAAGCTCCACCTGCATATCCTTGCGGAGCTTAAGGTCAAGAGCTCCCAAAGGTTCGTCAAGGAGGAGTATTTTTGGCTTTACCGCCAATGCCCTGGCTATAGCCACGCGCTGCTGCTGGCCGCCGGAAAGCGATGTTACGTTTCTTGTGGAAAAACCCGCCAGATTAACAAGGGCAAGCATATCCGTCACCCGCTGTTTTATCTCTTTTTCGGGGAGCTTTTGTATCCGCAGGCCGAAAGCCACGTTCTCGAAAACGTTTAAATGGGGAAACAGGGCGTATTTTTGGAAAATGGTGTTGACAGGTCGCTTGTAGGGCGGCACGTCGTTCATTTGGACGCCGTTAAAATATACGTTTCCTTTGTCCGGGGTTACAAAACCGCCGATAATCCTAAGAGTTGTGGTCTTGCCGCAGCCGGAAGGACCCAACAATGTTACAAATTCCTTATCCTTGATTTCAAGGCTGATATTGTTGAGAATTAAATCGTCGTCAAAGGACACCGATATATTCTCCAGGCGTAAAAGGACATTTTCCATCTACATCCGTTTCCTCCGTAAAATAATAACATTATTGCCGTATATAAAGCTACTTAATAATACATTTTTTGAATTCTTTTGTCAATACACCGAATATAAATATTTTTCTTGTCAGGCAAGTATTTTTAGGCTTTTTTTCGTCATATTATCAGACGGTGATTTTGATGAAAAAACCTATAGCTTACGCCGCAAAATGCGTCCTCTGCGGCTTTGCCATGTGCGTGCCCGGACTGTCGGGCGGAAGCATGGCGATATTACTTGGCATATATAAAAACATGATGGAAATAGCCTCGTCTTTTTTAATAAAACCCAAAAAATACCTTCTCCCTCTTGTCATAACCGGTTTTTCCTGTCTTACGGGGGTGGTGCTGTGGTCGGTATTCCCCGGCAGGCTTTCGGCAGAATATGAGAATGTATTTATAATAGCCTCGGCGGTTATTGTGGCGGCATCACTTCCCTTTTACATAAAAAACTCAAAAATTAAAAAACTAACGCCGAAAGCACTCCTTTATACTGCCGCCGGAGGGGTGGCCGTTACTGCAATAGATATTATTTTAAGGTCGGGTAATTCACCGCAAAATCAGTCTTTCGGCTTTTTAGCCTACTTTTTAGCCGGGTTTGTCCTTTCTGTATCCCTTATCCTACCGGGGATAAGCTACCCGTATATGCTTGCATTTATAGGCATCTATGGCAGGGTGATATCCGCCATAAACAGCCTTGAACTGGCAGTTTTGCTCCCCCTCGGACTGGGCACCGCCTTGGGGATAGTAGCGCTTGCAAAGTCGATATTGAAAATCATGGAGAAGTTTCCCTTTGAAACCGACTGCTTTTTGCTGGGGTTTACCGCATTATCAACAGTATTAATATTTATTTGAGCGTAAAATTAACACAATTTTCACCAATTTTAACTTTGGGAGTGTTAATATGGTTTGAATAAGTAGTTAAGGAGGACTGCAATGCTTTCCAAATCAACCGAGGTTTTTGCCAAAAGCCTGGGGTTAAGAGTAACCGAGGATAACGCTTTCGGCGTTTACGCAAATTACTTTTTAACCGTATCCGAGGCAAGAAACAAAAAAACCATAAAATTTTCATGCTATATAGGCAACAGCGACGATTATGCCGAAGATTATCTTGTGTTAAACGACGGTATAAGAGCGATTATTGATAAATATTCAATAACCGACTATGAGGTTTACGAAAACGGAATACGGATTGTGTCATCTGCTCCCATTGCAGCGTTGCGTGAGCTTACCGACAATGTGGCAAAGCTGCTTGACGACAACCAGATACCCAATTCCCACTTCTGTTCGGAATGCGGCAACCAATTTAAAGCCGGTGAAAAGAAAAGAATAGTTACCATTTCCCGGGGCAAAGACCTTGAAAAGCACCTCCTTTGCGAAAAGTGTGCCCTTACCGCAGCCGAAGAGGCTGAGGAAAGCAAGGTGCATGAAAGCAAGTCGGACGCCGGACAAGCCACAGAGGTTAATGAAAAAGCTAATTCGAAATCCTCGGCGGTTTTATATTCCCTTCTTGCAGGTCTTTTACCATCAGTTATTTATATTGCGCTGTTCTTCCTCCTTGGCATAAACGGACGGGGCGAGGTTGCCAATTACTTAGCCTGCCTTGTTGGTCTGCTTATCGGCGGTGTGGTGTTCTGGGTGTATAAATCCAAAGCAGGTAAAGTTTCTAGCAGGGGCATGATAACCGTCTGTGGCATTTCTGCCGGACTGCTTGTATTTTCCCACTTTTTCGGCTGTCTGCTGGGGCTGGCAAAGACATTTAATTCAACCTTTGGCGTAAGCTATTCCACCTTCGGCGCCAAGTTCGGCAGCTTCATTTCCATGCTTTTCACCGACAGCATTTATTTGAAATTTCTTGTATTAGGCTGCCTTATCGGCCTTTGCGCCGCGTTGATAGCAATAATCGGCCTTTACACCTTCGGCTCTAAACAGGAAGAGGAAAAACGCAAAGTAAAGGTTACAATACAAACAATTAAATAGTATTAAAGGGTTGATTTATCAACCCTTTTTAAGTATATTTTAAAGTTTGTGGTCTACTCTTGATTCAGGAGGGATTTGAATGAACATTCTTATTGTGGAGGATGAGGCTAATCTTGCCGAATCGGTAAAGGAGATACTTTCTTCCCAAAAAATATACTGCGATATTGTTTATGACGGGGCTGACGGGCTTGATTATGCTCTTTCGGGTATATACGACGTCATACTCCTTGACATTATGCTCCCCAAGTTAAACGGCTTTGAGGTGCTTGGCAAGCTTCGGGCAAATAAAATCAATACACCGGTTATACTGCTTACCGCCCGGGACCAGATAAGCGACAAGGTTAAGGGGCTTGACGCCGGCGCCGACGATTATTTAACTAAACCCTTTTCGTCCGACGAGCTGCTTGCCCGTATTAGGGCGGTTTCCCGGCGCAAGGGTGAGATTTTATTAAACGAACTGACATACGGCGATTTGGTGTTGAACCTTAATTCGTATCTTTTGTCCTGCGGTGAAAACTCCGTCCGTTTGGGATATAAAGAGTTTGAAATAATAAAGCTGTTTATGTCAAATCCCGGAGGGGTTATTAGCAAGGACGAGCTTATAACAAAGGTCTGGGGCTTTCTTTCGGAAGCGGAAGACAACAACGTGGAGGTTTACATATCCTTTTTACGCAAAAAGCTGGCATTTATAAAGTCAAAGGTTGAAATTTCCACTGTCAGAAAGATGGGCTACCATCTGGAGTATGGCAAATGATAAGAAAGCTGAAAATCAAATTCGTCCTAACCGTAATGGGCCTTATAACCTTGCTGCTTGCCCTTATGCTTTCATTTTTCTATATCCGCACAAGCAGGACATTGCATAATGAAAGCATGGCGGCTATGAAGGACTATGCCTCAACCCAGCCGGGGCTTATTTACTTTGACCGTTTCGGCAAAATTTTCGGCAGCGGCGGTGACAAATATTCACATTTGAATATGTTTGTAATCGAATATTACCGAATGTCCGACGTTATAATACCCTACGGCTTTGAAAAAACCCTTACCGACGAACAGAAAAACTATATTGTCTATATTGTGGACACAGCTTTAAATTCTACCGAAAACGACGGTATCATTGAAAAATACAACCTTCGCTACCTTAAAACCAACATAACCGGCGGTGTCAGGATTGTGTTTCTGGACAAGGCCTATGAGGACAATACCCTTCATGGCATACTTTTAACCATTATCCTTATCGGCTGCGGCGGATTTATCTGCTTTTTCATAATTACCCTTATAATATCAAAAATCGCCATTGCCCCCGTGGAAAAATCCATAACCGAGCAAAAACAGCTTGTGGCGGATATATCCCACGAGCTTAAGACTCCTATTGCGATTATTTCGGCAAATACCGAAATTATATCATCCAAACCCGACGCAAAGGTAGCCGACCTTGAAAAATGGCTGGGCTTTATAAAAAGCGAAACAAACAGAATGTCCGACCTTATTGCCGGAATGCTTTACCTTGCCAAAACCGACGAAGCGGCGGAAAGCTACCAAAAGACAAACCTTGATTTTTCATCCCTTGTTTTAGGAACGATACTGCCCTTTGAAAGCGTCTGCTTTGAAAAGCAGCTAACACTAAAAACCAACATTCAGCCTGACATTAACATAAACGGCAACACGGAACTGCTTGTCCGCCTTGTGGGGATACTGACCGACAACGCCATAAAATATTCCGACCCCGCAAAGGGGGGTGTTGTTGGCATTGACCTTTACCGGGTGCAGGATAAAATCATTCTTGCGGTAAACAACAAAGGCGAGGTTATTTCACCCAAAACGGCAAAGCACATTTTCACAAGGTTTTACCGTCCCGACGAATCCCGTTCACGCACAGACGGCGGTTACGGTCTTGGACTTGCCATTGCAAAGTCTATTGTGGATATTCACGGTGGCAAAATAACCCTTGAATCCAACGAAACCGACGGCACCACTTTTATTGTTTCCTTTAAGGCGTCATAACTCCCCTCTTATTTTTTCAAGAGCGGTTTTTTCAAGCCTTGACACCTGCGCCTGAGAAATGCCTATTTCCGCCGATACCTCGGTCTGGGTTTTACCCCGGTAAAACCGCAAGGTTAATATACGCTTTTCCCTGTCGGTAAGCTTTTTAATGGCCTCGGTTATGGCAATGCTGGTTATCCAGTTTTCGTCGTTATTGGTTTTATCGCTAATCTGGTCCATTACATACAGGCTGTCCCCGTTTTCGGAATACACCGGCTCGTAAAGGGATATGGGTTCCATTATGGCATCCATGGCGGCGGTAACCTCCCGCTGGCTTAAGCCTAATTCCTTTGAAATTTCGGCGGCCGTAGGTTCCCGGGACATCTGCTTTGACAGCTTGTCCTTTACCTGAAGCGCTTTATAGGCGGTGTCACGCACCGAGCGGGAAACCCGGACATGGTTGTCATCACGCAGGTATCTTCGCACCTCGCCGATAATCATGGGGACGGCATAGGTTGAAAACTTTACTTCCTGATTTAGGTCGAAATTGTCCACCGCTTTAATAAGGCCGATACAGCCTACCTGAAACAGGTCGTCGGGACTCCCTCCCCTTGCCGAAAAGGACTGAAGCACCGACAAAACAAGCTTAAGATTGGCGTTTATAAGCTTTTCCCGTGCCTTTTTATCCCCTTCTCTTGCCTTTTTCAAAAGCTCCCTTTTTTCGGCTTCAGAAATTGTCAAAAGCTTTGATGTGTTTACCCCGCATATTTCAACCTTGTTATACATTGACATAACGACCTCCGTGGGGATACTTCAATGTAATTTTTCCCCGTACGAAGGCCGTCCATACTTGTTTTAAAAAAGATACAGTTTAATTATAAACAGTTAAAGGTGGTTTTAATATGATATATGCAGTTGATAAAATTGAAGGTAATCTGGCAACACTGGTCGGCGACAACGGCGACATGATTGTTTTAGATACTTCTGTTCTTGATTTTACCGTCAGCGAAAACGATGTTTTAATTTATGACCAAGATACAGATACCTACCGGCCCGACCCGGAAACAACAAAAAAACGCCTTGATGAAAATAAAAAGAGGTTAAGAAAACTGTTTGACAGATGATTTCTACTCATTTTCCCTTATCCTTGCCGCAATATCTGACACTTTGTTTGATATATTACCTCTGGTAAATGTGCCGGTGAAGCTGCCGTTGGTTATTTCATAGCTTTCAAAATCAGTTTCCGCAAGAGCCTTGAGGACGATAACCACGTCATTAATAAATTCATCATTACCCGGACTTTCAAGTTTAACATACACCTTATACAGCTTTGTCCGGGTGTTCTGGCCTATAAGTCCGGCGTCGCATTCGAACTCCACCAAAACCTCCCCGGGGACAACCCCGTAGGAGGTTATTTTTTTTATAACCTCACCCCGTATGATGTGGCGGATAACGGAAATCTGATCTTCACGGTAGTTATCGGTAAAGCTGTTGGTGTCGGGGTCATAGACATATTCAGAAACAACACCGTTGCCATCGTCAAATTTCGCCACATAACGGTTGTTTTCCCGGTCAAACACCACGCCGGATACAGCCATCTTACCCGAATACATTATGCTGTTTTGCCTTTTGGCGGATTTTTGGGTTAAAAGCGCATCAAAGGGGTTTCCCAAAAAATAAAAAAACATCAAGCACACGCAAATTGTCATGGGAAGAATAAAAAAAATCCTCAATTGTTTCATACCGCACACCCCTTAATTATTATTTTCAAATAAGCATCATATAATCGAAAACGGGTGGGGTCAAATTGAGGAAAAAAATTGTAAAAACCGTTTTATTTATACTTTTACTTGCCGTACTTGCCTTCGGCCTTATGTTTGCGCTAAATTTTGACAAAGCAGCCGAGCAGTATGCCGGATTTAATGTTAAAAACACCCTCACAGACGGGATAAACAAAATCTATTATGACACCACAAAAAAGTATTATGCCGATCTTAAAAACGCCGTTACGGTTAACTATTCGCCGGAGGGTAAAGTTAATTCGGTAGTGCTTGACGCCGCCTTTTTAAACTTCCTTTCTGCGGAAATAATTGCCCAATCGATATTTTTTATAGAAAACTCGACTTCATCCTTCGGAATTCCGCTGGGTAATATAACAATGGCAAGACTGCTTTCCGGCCTGGGGCCGAAAATAAGGGTAAAAATAATACCGCTGGGAAGTGTTTCCTGCGGTATTAACAGCTATTTTGTTGAAGCGGGGATAAACCAGACCATCCACCGGGTAACGGTTAACATCAACGCCGTTGTGGAGGTTTTAACCCCTTTTAATGCCTGCCAGACAGAAATAAGTCTGTCTTACATTATAAGCGAAATCGTTATTGTGGGCAATATACCCAACGTTTACTTCAAGTGATTAATTGGCTACTCCAGCAAGTTTGTTAAGATTGTCATAGATAGTCCTTGACGCGGTAGTGTTGTAGTTTATAACCAGAATGTCCTTGTACTGCCCCGAAGTCAGCAGATCAAGTATGCTGTCGCTGGCTAAGGTTGAATTGATAAAGGTTATTTTATCATAATGGGGGACAAGGAAGGTAACGAAGGGGGATGCCGACGAGTCGCCTATGACAAGAATTGACTTGCCCGAGTTTACCTTGGTGGTAATTTCGATTTTAGCCGCCTCGTCGCTTAAGAAGCAGTAATAACCGTAGGAGGGGACGTCAAAGAACACAACCCCGTCCTTTTTAATAACGCCCTGGGACTTGTAGATGCTGATAGACGACTTATAATCCACGTCAATGTCGTAATACAAGATTGTGTCGGAGTTGTCATAAAGCATCTTGGCGCCGGTGGCGGTGTAGAACTTGCCGTAAAAGTTACCGGGAACACTGGTTATGGAATAGAAGGTGTCGGATATGGGGGTTATCCCAGCCGATTTGCAAAATTCCACATAAGCGGTGTAGGCGGCAAGGTGGGTGTAGTTGGGATCGGTGTTAAAGTAAATATAATCCCCGTCGTTGTATCTTTTCTTAAAGACGTCATAGACGTCTATATTTTTAATGTCCTTATCGGTGGTGTCAAACACCTTTGTCATAAACTGACGCTGATTGGCAATGTAAAATTCCTTTTTTATCTCCTGGGAAAATTCAATGAATTCGCACCTTGTGGGGATAAGCAGATGATAGAAGTTGGCATTGCCTTTCAGTGTGCTTAACTGGTTGACGGACGCAACGTATTTTTCAAGGGTGTTGGTGGAGTAGGTAAACTGCTCAAGCCCCATGCCGTAATACAGGTAGGTATAACCGAGATGGTTTATAACCCAGCCGTGTTCGGTAATTTCATCGGTGGAAGTTTCGGAGGTTTCGCTTGTTTCCTGGGAATTATCCTCCGACACATCTTCCGAATTATCCACCGGTATTACCGAGTCTTCGTCTGAAATATCGCTTATTTCCTCGGTAACATCCCGGCTTTCTTCGGAGCTTTCGCTGTTTGATACGGTCGGTTCACTTTTGTCGCCGCCGGTATTACCGCCATTTAACTTAAATGCGAACAGATAAATGCAAAGGGCTACTATCAGCACGACAAGCAGACAAATGACCGAAAACATTATCCTTGACGTGTTGTCGTTTTTGTTAATGCCGTAAAGTGAATTTTTCCCGTCCATACACACTCTCCTGTTTTATGGGCATATCCCGGCAAGATTTGTCGGCGGGCAACTACTCAGTCTTATCCGAGCTGCCGTCGGCCTGTTGGCTTTCTTCCTGTTGTCTTTCCTGTTCTTCTTTTATTTTGCGTTCCCGTTCTTTTCTAAGGTTTTCTTTCCTTTGCTTTTCGTTGTTGGCTTTGGATTTCTGCCGTTTTTCATCCTTTATGGCAAGCAGCTTTTCAAAGGTGGGATTTTCCTCAAACACGGCCACAAACTGGTCACGGTCCATGGTTTCGTATTTAACAAGGAACTCTGCAATGAAATGAAGCTTTTCCATGTTATCGATAAGGATTTTTTCGGCAATCTCGTAACCCTTGGTAACAATGGAGTGGATTTCGTCGTCAATGGCGGCGGCAATTTTTTCTGAATAATTCCTTGCCGTGCCGAAATCCTTGCCTAAGAACACTTCGTCATGGCCGGAGCCGAAGACTATAGGCCCTAAGGTTTCGGACATGCCGTATTGGGTGACCATCTTTCTGGCAATCTCGGTGGCGCGCTGAATGTCGTTAGATGCACCGCCGGAAATATCGTGGAGTATCAGCTTTTCAGCCACACGGCCGCCCAGCAGAACGGCAATTTTATCGATCATTTCTTGTTTGTATATCGAATACTTATCCTCCTGAGGCAGGGATATGGTATAACCCAAAGCCATGCCGGAGGGGATGATGGAAACCTGGTGAACCTCGTCCTGTGAAGGCAGGAGATGTCCCACTATGGCGTGGCCTGCCTCGTGATATGCAGTGGCCCGCTTGGCCTCTTCCTTGATAACCCTCGACTTCTTCTGGGGGCCTACGATAACCTTAATTTCGGCTTCTTCTATATCCTCCATGCCGATAAGCTCTTTTTTCTTACGGGCGGCAAGGAGTGCGGCTTCGTTCATAAGGTTGGCAAGGTCTGCGCCGGTAAAGCCGGATGTGGAGCGAGCTACCGTTTCAAGGTCAACGTCCTCGTCTAGGGGTTTGTTTCTGGAATGAACTCTGAGTATCTCTTCCCTACCCTTAATGTCGGGATAATGAACGGTTATCTGCCGGTCAAAGCGTCCCGGACGAAGGAGAGCGGGGTCAAGGATGTCGGGCCGGTTGGTGGCCGCCATAACTATAACGCCGTCGTTTACGCCGAAACCGTCCATTTCAACAAGGAGTTGGTTTAAGGTTTGTTCACGCTCGTCGTGTCCGCCGCCCCAGCCTGCGCCACGGTAACGGCCTACAGCGTCGATTTCATCTATGAAAATAATGGCAGGTGCGGAACGCTTTGCCGTTTCAAAGAGGTCTCTCACACGGGATGCGCCAACGCCCACATACATTTCAACAAAGTCGGAGCCCGAAATGGAATAGAAGGGCACTCCCGCCTCGCCGGCAACAGCTTTGGCAAGCAGGGTTTTACCGGTACCGGGCGCACCTACCAGCAGTACGCCACGGGGTATCTTTGCGCCGAGGGTGGAAAATCTTTCGGGGTTTTTCAAAAACTCCACGATTTCCATAAGCTCTTCCTTTTCCTCGTCGGCGCCTGCCACGTCGGAAAACAGGACTTTATGCTTTTCGTCAGAACCAAGCTTGGTACGGGCCTTTGAAAAGGCGTTCATCCGTCCGCCAAGGCCGCCGATGGAATTGGAGTTTTTGGCCTGGCTGGAAGTACGGGATATAAATACCCACCAAATGCCAACCATAACTAAAATAACAATTACATAGGGCAGGAAGGAAACCCACCAGGGGATTACCGTCCGGGGTTCGTAGTCGTAGCTTGTTAGAATATTTTTTGCTCGTTGTTCTTCAATCGTCTCATTAAGGTCTTCATAAAAAATATAAAAGTCCTTGAGCCGGTATTTAACGGTGGTGCTGTCCTTTAATTTAAGGGTTATAACGTTATCCTCGTCGATGACGAAGGAATCAACTTTTTCGTCTTTGAAATAATCAACAATGTCGCTGTATGTTATCTTGGTGTTTGTTCCCTCATTGGCGACCATTGACGCCGCAAATACAACCAGAAGAATAAATACGACATAGAAAATAAGCATTTTGCGGTTGGATTTCATAGGTATTCACCGTCCTTTTCGGTTTTGACGTTAAAATTCAGGCAAACTGTAAAAGTAGATTTATTTTCGCCTTTTGCTTTGAATTTATCGGAAGTGCCGATGAAGGGAACGCATACAATGTCCCCACCGGAACATATCACGGGAATGAGTCCCCTATATTTACGGGGTATCTTTTTGTTTATAAATTCTTTCTTAATGCTTTTAGTGATACCGGATATTTTCAGGGTATCGCCTTCGCACCTTGTCCGTACGAAAATATCTTCATTTATAATATCAGAATGCAAAGTTATTGTTGTTGACTTTTTGTTAATATCGTTAAAATTTTTGCTATTGATATTATAATATATGACCACATTGCCCTTGGCAAGTATATTCTTCCCTTCTTTAAGCAGGGTATATTCAATATATTCGGGTTCATCATTAGTTTGTGAACCGAAATTAACTTTTCCCCCTTCGGTAAAGGCATACAGGCTTTGGGTTACGGCAAATTTCCGCCTTGCTTTTGCCTTAACCGCATTAACGATTTTCCATGCGGTTTCAAGGTCAAGAAATTCCGGGCAGCGGTTGTAAATATATTGCAAAATCAAAACCTCGTCCTTATCAGAAATATCGCCGTCAAGCTTTTCGGCTGTTTCGGAAAGATAACGGCTTATACGGTCATACAATTTTGACTGGCTTGTTATCGTGTTTATAAATGATGGGTTTATTCCCTTTAGCACCGGAACCACCTGGTGCCTTATTTTATTGCGGGTGTAAAGGTCAGACAGGTTGGTGGAGTCGGTTACATAGGGAATGTTTTTGTCTCTTGCGTATTCCTCTATTTCCTCCCGGCTTACGTCAAGCAACGGGCGGATTATATTCTGCCGCTTGTAGGGGATACCCCCCAGCCCCTTAAGTGCCGAACCCCGGGTTAGGTTGAAAAGCACCGTTTCTGCATTGTCGTCGGCATTGTGGGCGGTGGCGATAAGGTCAATGCCGTTTTCGGCGGCTATTTTTGAAAAAACCTCATATCTTGCCTGCCGGGCTGCATCTTCAAGGGACAGGGATTTTTCTTTAACCAGCGCCGGCACATCTACCCTTACCGTCCAAAGGATGATACCCGCTTTATGACAAACCTCTTTGGCAAAGGCTTCGTCATGGTCGCTTTCTTCCCCCCTGATTTGGTGGTTGACGTGGACGGCAGACAATTCAAAGCCGTATCTTTCCCTTAGGGACATAAGCACATCCAAAAGCACCGAGGAGTCTGCGCCCCCCGAAAAGCCTGCCATAACCCTTTTGGCGTTGTCAAGGAGGTTATGGCTTTCAATGGTTTTGATGACTTTAAGCCGGACAATATCGGTAATTTTTTTACTCATATTTTGTTTCAATGGGGACAAATTTAAAATACTGGCCGTGCCAAGCGAATTTAACCGTTCCGGTGGAGCCGTGGCGGTTTTTCCCCACAATACATTCTATTATCTGCTGTTCGGCAGGGACGGTTGGCTTTTCCTCGCCGGTGTCGTAGTCGTCACGATAAAGCATCATAACAATGTCGGCGTCCTGCTCGATAGCGCCTGAATCCCTCAAGTCCGAAAGCACCGGCCGTCTTTCCTTTACTCCCTTGGGAGGACGGGAAAGCTGTGAGCAGAGCAAAACCGGAATTTTCATTTCCTTTGCCAATAGCTTTAACGCTCTGGTAATTTCGGCCACTTCCAGCACCCGGTTGTCCTTGTGGCTTTCCGACTGCATAAGCTGAAGATAGTCTATAACAATCATCCCCACGTTTTTAAGGCGGCGGACTTTAGACTTCATTTCGGTTATGGTAATGTTGGAGGTGTCGTCAAGGTAAATGCCGGTAGCGGACAGATTAGAGCAGGCTAAGGCTACGTCCCCCCACTGTTCGTCGGTGAAGGAGGCTTTACGGACGGTGTAGTTGTCTATAACCGCCTCGCAGGATATAAGCCGGTGGACAAGCTGCTGCTTTGACATTTCAAGGGAAAAAATGGCAATAGACTTATCCGGATAGGCTTTTCCCATGCTTAGGGCAAGGTTTAACACAAAGGTGGTTTTACCCATACCGGGACGCGCCCCCACCAGCACAAGGTCCCCTTCGCCAAGGCCGACAAAAATATTGTCAAGGTCGGAAAAGCCGGTTTTAAGACCGAGGTCCTCACCGGGGTGGGAGGCAAGATACTGGTAGTATGAATAGTTTTCCTTTAAGGTTTCGCTTATATGTGTAAGTCCGGTACGATAACGGCTGTCGGCTATTGAAAATATGGTCTGTTCGGCATAGTCAACAATAGACCTGACATCCCCTTTTTCGGCAAAGGCGGTTTCGGCAATGTCCCTGGATATGTTTATAAGCTCCCTTAAAGTGGCCTTTTCCTCAATAATGCGCACGTATTCGGCCACGTTGGTGTTTTCGGCGGCAACGTCGCATATTATTTTTATGTATTTGGCCACGTCGAATTCGGTTATCCCCGCTTCGGCTTTAACTTCCTCAATAAGGGTAACCACGTCTATCGACCGGCTTTTTGCAAACAGGCTGCGGATGGACGAAAAAATTATTTTATGTGATTCGATATAAAAATGCTCGGGTTTGAGCGTTTCGGCCTTTAGCAGATTTCCCTGGTCGATTATGATTGCGCCGAGCAGGGCCTGTTCCGCCACAAGGGAGTGGGGCATTTGCTTAATGTTATCAAATTCTGCCATTTCAAACTCCGTTTGAAGTTTTTTTAATTCTGCACCTTTAACCTTAATTTAGCCTGAACTTCGGGGAACAGCTTTATACTTACAACATATTCCCCGGTGGTTTTTATGGTATCGTTAATTACAATTTTCTTTTTATCAATATCCAGACCGAGTTCGGCTTTTATTTTTTCGGCAATGTCCTTGTTTGTAACGGCGGAATAAAGCTTGCCGTCGGCACCGCCGGTAGCGGTGAACACAAGGGTGGCCATTTCTATAATTTCCTTAGATGCAAGGGCGGCCTTTTTATCCTCGGCATGGCGGAATTCTTCTGCCTTTTTCTTGGATTCAATCTCATTTACCAGCTGAGCGGTAGCCTCTTTGGCTAACTTTCTGGGTAAAAGAAAATTTTTGGCATATCCGTCTGAAACGTTTATAACGTCCCCCTTTTTACCCTGTCCTTTTACATCTTCAAGCAATATAACTTTCATTTTTCTTCCCTCTTTACTGTTTGGTGTGTTTATTCGGTTTCGCAGTATTCCACAATGGCTTCCCTGAGCATAACCAGCGCCTGTTTCATTGAAACGCCGGTAAGCCTTGCCCCGGCGGAGTCGAAATGACCACCGCCTTTAAGCTTTTCAAGGATAAGCGACACGTTGACGGAGCCATCGCTGCGGGCGGAGATATGAATGGCGTCATCGGCAAGGGATAATGTAAAGGAGGCTTTTATCCCCTCGATTTGAAGCATTCTTTCCGCCGCCTGGGCGGCAATCACCCGGTTTTCGGGGGTGTTGTCAAGGTCGTATTGGGTTATGGCGAAAATTTTTCTGAAAACTATTATGTTCTTTTCAAATTCGGCAAGCTTTTTAAATTCACCAAGCCGGTATTTGAAAACCGACTGAGCTTTACCGGTGTTTGCCCCTTCACCCCTCAAATATACCGCTGCGGAGAAGGTGCGTATTCCCACGTTGCGGGTAAAGTTTTGGGTGTCAAGGAGAATGCCTGCCAGAAGCAGCTCGGCTTCTTCCTTATACAAGGTGTTTGGCGGCAGGACAAGCTCAAGCATTTCACTGACCAGCTCGCTTGCCGAGGAGGCGGTGGGCTCGATATAAGATATGTCATGTTTGCGGTTGAATTCCTGGGTTTGCCGGTGGTGGTCTATTATGGCGATATGCTCAGCCTTTTTGTAAATTTCCGGCGATTCCAGTATCCGCTCGTTGTTAACGTCGGTTATTATAACCAGCGTATCGGGGGTTAACAGCTCCTGGCCGTAGATTTTGTCCACGAAAATATTGTCGTAGTCCTTTATCATGGTAAGCATATTGGCAAAGGTGTTAAATGACTGGTTTGAAAAGTCGGTGATGATTTTAACATCCTTTCCGAGATACATCACCAGCCTTGCCAGACCGATACCCGACGCTATTGCGTCAAAGTCGGGGTTGATATGGCCCATTATAAGAACATTTGACGATTTGTTTACAAGCGACACCAGTTGGGTGGCCACCATGCGGGACTTGATTTTGGTACGCTTTTGAAGGGTTTTTGTTTTGCCGCCGTAAATGTCGGTGTCGGTTTTGGTTTTTACTATTGCCTGTGCACCGCCCCGCTGCAAGGCAAGCTGGAGGGAAATTTTGGCGGCCTCCTCTTTTTCCGACAGCGTTCCGTCAAGGCGGGCAACGCCGAGAGAAATTGTAAGAGGGGAGTTTTCGTCGGTTTCGGAAATTTCATAAACCCTGTCAAGAATATCGAACTTTGAATCG
Source organism: Eubacteriales bacterium (assembly GCA_050953105.1). Classification (GTDB taxonomy): domain Bacteria; phylum Bacillota; class Clostridia; order Oscillospirales; family CAG-382; genus UBA1206. Next base: position 304,158 of record JBMNMA010000009.1, read on the forward strand.
ATAAGCTTGCTCATGTGGCGTTCTTCAAAAAAGATAATATATTTATCCCGTTCGTATTCCTTTATAATACCCTTCATGGAAGAAACCCATTCGGAAAGGACGTTGGCAATTTTTGCCGAAATTTCTCTGTATCTGTCCTGCATCCCCTGGGTAAGTTCGGATATATTGTCCACCACCGCATAGGCCACAAGAACATTGGAATTAAGGTGCTCGGCATAAAGGTTTTCATAATCGGTAACATCCGACCAGATTATGAGAAAGAAGGATTTACGCATTGTCTCTATGGGATAGGGGGTTATGCGGTAATATTTATCCCCCTGTTTTATGGTGTAATGCTTTTTCCCCTGCTCTTTAAGTTCGTTGAACTTATCGACGGTTACAACGCCATCGCCCATGGTAGAAACGTTTTCGCCGATTTTGATTTTATAATCGGAATACAGACTTTCAAGGGCGGCGTTATACCAGGAAATGGCCCCGGTGCCGTCGCAAAGCAGGACGGGAAGGCTCATTTCTGATATAAAGTCAAATGTATGGGCGGCAAGGGATTTGCCGGCAAGGAGGTTTTTGGCATCCCCCGAGCCGAAATAAACGTATATGATAACATAGATGAGATAGCACCCGAACAGAATTGTGGAAAAAACCCCCGCCTTTGTGTTAAAGACAAAGGCAATGGCGCATAAGGACGCCATAAAAGCCGTGCTTATTACAAAGGAAAAGAGATTGTTTTTAAAAAAATGTTTCGGGTTCATATTTCATCTCCGTAAACGTCGTTACTCAATTGACTGCTGAAGGAAATCGGGGTCCTCCTCCTCAAACAATCCCCCCGGTGATGGCAGGCTTGTCTTGCGGTAGCGGCTTTCCTTTGAAAGGGGTGAATTCACCTTGTCATAATAATTGGCGTAAATAACCTTTTGTCCCTTTTTCAGAGTCATAACCGTCGAACCGTAGGAGGTGCGGGTGGTTTTAAAGGTAAGCTGCTTTGCCTTGATAATTAGGGCCTTGCCTGCGTCGGAACGGATAAGGAATTCGTGGCTGTCCGTTACGAACATGGCGTTAACCAGCAGGGATTTGTCGAAAAAGGCGTTTTTCAGCTTTTTACGGTTGGTTTTGGTTTCGTAATTTAATGCGGAAATTTTAACCGCCTTGCCGTTTTCAAAGAAAAGGGCGATTTCCTGGTTAAAATCGGAAAGGCAAAGGGCGGCAACCACCTTTTCGTTCTGGTCAAAGGACAGCTTGGCGGGTATATAGTCCCCCAGGGACGACGCCTTGGTGTCCTCAAAGTCATAAAGATGTGCCTTATACACCTGGGCGGCGGAGGTAAAGAACAGCACTTCCGCAATGTTGTTGGTTTCCTGGGTATAGACCAGATAGTCGTTTTCCTTAAACTTCTGGACATCGTTACCCCTGAGCGACGCTGCGGTGCATTTTTTAAAGTAACCGTCTTTGGAAAGGAAAATGGTTACGGGATAGTCCTCGTGGGTTTCCATAACCTCCATTACTTCTTCGGCCATGTCCTCATAAATTATATCGGTTTTTCGTGTCTTTGCGTATTTTGCTTTAATGTCGGAAAGCTCTTTGATAATATACTTTTTAATCTTTGCGTCGCTTTCGATAAGCTCGTAAAGACGGTTTATCTCGGTTTCAAGACCCGAAATTTCCTCTATGTTGTCAAGGATGTATTCTTTGTTAAGGTTTCTGAGCTTTATATTTGCTATATATTCGGCCTGGGGCTCGTCTATGTCAAAGCCGGACATAAGGTTGGGAATAACGTCCCGGTCGTTTTCGGTATGCCTGATTATATATATGGCCTTGTCAATGTCAAGGAGTATCTTTTTTAAGCCTTCAAGAAGATGCAGCCGTTCTTTTTTCCTGTTCCAGTCGTACACAAAGGTGCGGCGGAGGCATTCTATGCGGAAGGCGCACCATTCCTCGATAATATCCATAACCCCAAGGGTTTTGGGGACGTTCCCCACCAGCACGGTGAAGTTGCAGGAAAAGGAATCCTCCAGCGGAGTCATTTTAAACAGCTTGGCCATAACCTTGTCGGGTTCGGTTCCCCGCTTCAGGTCAATGGCAATTTTAAGGCCGTTTATGTCGGTTTCGTCACGGATATCCGAAATTTCCTTTATCTTGCCTTCTTTAACCAGCTTGGTAACTGCGTCTTTTATTTTTTCGGCGGTGGTGGTATAGGGAATTTCGTAAACCTCAATACAGTTTGCCTTGGAGTCATACCTGTATTTTGACCTTAACTTAAAAGACCCCTTGCCGGTTTTATAAATTTCCAGCATCTTTTCCCGGTTGTAAAACAAAAGTGCGCCGGTGGAAAAGTCGGGAGCCTTTAAAGTATCCAGCAGTTCGCTGTCAGACACGACACCGTTTTTCAAAAACAAGGCGGTAAGGTCGCAGATTTCGGCAAGGTTAAACGAGCATATTACGCTTGAAAGCCCAACCGCTATGCCCGAGTTGGGGGAAACGAGAATGTTGGGGAAAGCGATGGGTAAAAGCAGCGGTTCGGTGGTGGTGTGGTCGTAGTTGTCCACAAAGTCCACCGCATCCTTTTCGATACCGCCGAAAACGTATTCGCATATTTTTTCAAGCTTTACTTCGGTATATCTTGAGGCGGCAAACGCCATGTCGGAATACTGCTTGCCAAAGCTTCCCTTGGAGTCTACAAACGGGTGCAGCAAAGCTTCCTTGTCTGTGGTAAGCCTGACAAGGGTTTCGTAAATCGCCATATCCCCATGGGGGTGGAGCTTCATTGTCGCTCCCACCACGTTGGCGGATTTTGTCCGGGGGCCGTTTAGCAGCCCCATTTTATACATGGTATAAAGGAGTTTTCTGTGGGAAGGCTTAAAGCCGTCAATTTCGGGTATCGCTCTTGAAACTATAACCGTCATGGCGTATGGCATGTAGTTAGTTTCAAGAACGTCAGTTATTTCCCCGACTTCAATAACTGCCGGTCTTTCTTCATCGATTGTCTTTTTCCTTTTTGCCATTTTTCACCTTTAACGTCTTTATTAAAAACTCTTATATGTCCGCCAAGGGGAGATATTTTGCTCCGTAGAGTGCTATAAACTCCTTGCGGGCGGCGATATTGTCGCCAAGGAGGATGTCAAACATTTCGAAGGTTTTTGCTTCATCTTCCATTGTTATCTGAAGGAGTCTGCGGGTGGCGGGGTTCATGGTGGTCCGTGACATCATGGCCGCATCGTTTTCGCCGAGACCCTTTGACCGCTGAATGGTGTATTTTGCATTGCCGAGGGTGGCTAAAATATCGTTCTTTTCCCTTTCGTCGTAGGCAAAATAGGTGTCATCCCTGGTGTTTATTTCATACAAAGGGGTTTGGGCAATAAACACCATCCCTTCCCGTATAAGAGAGGGCAAAAGCCGGAAAAGCATTGTTAAAATAAGGGTTCTTATCTGGTAGCCGTCCTCGTCGGCGTCGGTACATATTATAATTTTACTCCACCTCAAGGCATCACGGTTGTAGGTCTGGCTGGCCTTAGCCGCCTTTCCCTTTCCGCCCATCTCAATGCCGCAGCCGATAACCTTTATAAGGTCGGTTATAATTTCGTTGGCAAGTATTTTATCGTAGGTTGCTTTAAGGCAGTTTAGGGTTTTGCCCCGGACGGGGATAATAGCCTGAAAATCGGCATTTCTGGCCAGCTTGCAGCTTGTAAGCGCCGAGTCCCCTTCAACTATATAAAGTTCACATTTATTTTTATCCTTGGAACGGCAGTTGACAAACTTGTCCACCGTGTTGGAAATGTCAAGGGACGAGGTAAGCTGCTTTTTAACGTTTACCCGCATGCTTTCGCTTTGCTCACGGGAACGCTTGTTTATAAGCACCTGTCCACAGATACGCTCTGCCGCCTGGGGGTTTTCAAGAAAATATACCTCAAGGCAATGCCTGAAAAAGTCGGTCATCGCCTCGGTTATAAAGGGGTTGTTTATTGCTTTTTTGGTCTGGTTGGCGTAGGAGGTCTGGGTTGAAAAGGAGTTGGACACAAACACAAGGCAGTCTTCAATGTCCCCGAAGGTTATTTTAACCTCCTTGGCCTTGTATTTGCCGTTGGTTTTTAGGTATTTGTCAATTACGCTTGTAAACGCCGACTTTAACGCCTTTTCGGGACATCCGCCGTGTTCCAGGAATGAGCCGTTATGATAATATTCTATCATCTGCACTTCGTTGGAAAAGCAGAAGGCAAAGTTAATTTTAAGCTTATAATCTTCCTTGTCCGCCCGGTCCCGGCCCACACGCTCGGTTGAGTAGAAAGCGGGTTCGTTAAGGTAGTTTACCCCCACGGTTTCGTAGATATAATCCACAATTCCGTTGGGATACAGAAATTGGGATGCTTCAAAGCTGCCGTCGGCATTCTGCCAGTTAAGGCAGAGCAAAAGCCCCTCGTTGGCCACTGCCTGCTTTTTTAGGGTGGTTTCGTAATACTCTTTGGGTATATTTATATCGGTAAAAACCTCAAGGTCGGGTTTCCAGTGGATAACCGTTCCTGTTTTGGTTTTGGGGCAGGGTTCTTTGTTAAGCTTTGAAACCGGCTCGCCTTTTTTAAAGGAAACGGTGTATTTCGTCCCCTTGGAATAGGCGGTAACCTCCATAAATTCGGAGGAATACTGGGTGGCGCAGGCGCCGAGACCGTTCAAACCGAGGGAATATTCATAAGCTCCCCCCGAGGTGTTCTGGTATTTGCCGCCGGCATACAGTTCGCAAAACACCAGTTCCCAGTTGTATTTACCCTCGTTTTCGTTCCAGTCAAGGGGAACACCCCGGCCGAAATCCTCAACGGTTATGGATTTATCCTTGTAAACGGTTACGTTTATCTGTTTGCCGTATCCTTCCCGGTACTCGTCTATGGCGTTGGAGAGTATTTCGAAAAAGGAATGCTCGCAACCCTCAAGGCCGTCGGAGCCGAAAATAACCGCCGGACGTTTTCTGACCCGGTCGGCCCCTTTAAGGGAGGATATGGACTGTTCGGTGTATTCTCTTTTTTTTGCCACGTTTACCTCCGGAACGGATTGTTATTTTGCCCGGTAAAATCCTACTTTTTTATAAACCTTAGATACTGTTTTGTTTGCGGTGTAGGCTGCCCTTGTCGCTCCCTCGGCGACTATTTTTTCAAGGTATGCCTTTTCTTTAAGCAGCCGGGTGGTTTCTTCCCTGACGGGGCGTAATGTTTCAACCACGGCTTCGCCCACCGTCTTTTTAAAGTCACCGTAGCCCCGACCGGCAAATTCGTTTTGAATTTTATCAAAGGTCTTGCCGGTACAGGCGGAATAGATAGACATAAGGTTGGAAACGCCACGTTTGTTTATGGGATCAAACTTTACTTCGGTTTCGCTGTCGGTAACCGCCCGTCTGAATTTTGCCATTATAACGTCGGGATTGTCCATAATCAGGACGGATCCCACCGATTCTTCCGACTTGCTCATTTTACTTTCCGGGTCGGTTAGAGACATGATTCTTGCCCCCACCTTGGGTATATAGGGTTCAGGCAGAGTGAACACGTCGCCGTATACGCCGTTGAAACGGTTGGCGATGTCTCTGGTTATCTCAACATGCTGTTTCTGGTCCTCGCCCACCGGAACAAGGTCGGCTTGATAGAGTAAAATATCCGCCGCCATAAGGACGGGATAGGTGTAAAGACCTGCGTTTATATTGTCGGCCTGCTTTGCGGCCTTGTCCTTAAACTGTGTCATGCGGTTGAGTTCGCCCATCATGGCGTAGCAATTCAACACCCATGCAAGCTCGGCATGGGCGGGAACCATTGACTGAATAAAAAGCACGTTCTTTTCCGGGTCAAGGCCGGACGCTATAAGGGCGGCAAGCTGCTCAATGGTACGCTTGCGAAGCAGCGCCGGGTCGTGCCGTATGGTTATGGCATGAAGGTCGGCGAGCATAAAAAAGCAGTCATAATCGTTATGCAATGACACCCAGTTTTTAATTGCACCTATATATGAACCGAGGGTAAGGTCCCCGGTGGGCTTTATTCCCGATAATATGCGTTTCTTTTTCCCGTCGTCCATTGTTAACTCTCCCGTATAAAAATACTAAATATTGTATGAGTTCATTGTATTGTATCATACATTTTCCGATTTTTCAATAAATTTTTTGGAAAAAGTCATTTACAAGACAAATTGTTTGATGTATAATGTTATGTCATATTATTCTGAAAATTACTGAAAGGAACTGTATCATGTCAAAAATTCTCGTAGAAACCTCTGCGCGTCATGTCCATGTGACGAAAGAGGCATTGGAAATCCTCTTCGGAGAGGGGTATGAGCTCACTCCCAAGAAAGCGCTGTCCCAGCCGGGTCAGTACGCCTGCGAGGAAAGAGTGGACGTGGTCGGACCGAAGAATACAATAAAAAACGTATCCATCCTCGGCCCCGTCCGCAGGGCCACACAAATTGAAGTTTCCCTTACCGACGCAAGGACGCTGGGCGTTAATCCTCCTGTCCGGGAATCCGGGGACGTTGCCGGCTCTGCTCCTATAAAGCTGGTCGGCCCCAAAGGCGAAATCCAGCTTACCGAAGGATGTATAGCCGCAAAACGGCATATACACATTACCCCCAAGGAAGCCGCCGAATGGGGACTTGAAAACGGACAGGTTGTTTCGGTTAAAATCGAAAACACCGACCGTCCCGCAATCTTTGGCAACGTGGTGGTAAGAGTCAGCGAAAAATTCGCCCCCGCAATGCACATAGACACCGACGAGGCCAATGCCGCCTGCGCTTTCGGCGAAATTTACGGCGAAATAATTAAGTAATTACACAAAAAACTATACAAGGAAAGGAACTCACATGATTAGCTACTCTAAAGAAGTTGAACAAATGTGCTGTGTCGCCAAGGGTCCCAACCACGGTCCCTCCCCCCTTCCCGAGGAAGGCAGATGGGTTAAGGCAAAAGAAATTTCCGACATTTCAGGTTACACCCACGGTGTGGGCTGGTGCGCTCCCCAGCAGGGCGCCTGCAAACTGTCCCTGAATGTCAAAAACGGAGTTATCGAGGAAGCCCTGGTTGAAACCATAGGCTGCTCGGGTATGACCCACTCCGCAGCAATGGCTGCCGAAATTTTGCCCGGCAAAACCATTCTTGAGGCCCTCAACACCGACCTTGTTTGCGACGCCATAAACACCGCCATGCGGGAACTGTTTTTACAAATCGTTTACGGCCGCACCCAGTCGGCATTTTCCGAAGACGGCCTTATTATAGGCGCCGGCATTGAAGACCTTGGCAAAGGCCACCGCTCAATGGTAGGCACCATGTACGGCACCAAGGCAAAAGGCGTACGCTACCTTGAAATGACCGAAGGCTACTGCACCAGAATGGCGCTTGACGAAAACAATGAGGTCATCGGCTACGAATATGTTTCGCTTGGCAAAATGACCGATCTTATAAAGAAGGGCGTCGAGCCCAACGAGGCTTACGAAAAATCCAAGGGAACCTACGGGCGGTTTAACGAAGCCGTTAAATACATAGACCCGAGGGTTGAATAGGGGGAATGAACCATGGCAAAATTTGAAGGATACGAAAGACGCGAAGCGAAAATTCTTGAAGTCATAAAGCAGTACGGTATTTCCTCTATTGACGAATGCAAGGAAATCACCCTTGAAAAAGGAATTGACGTTGATAACATCGTCCGTTCCACCCAGCCTATCTGCTTTGAAAACGCCATTTGGGCATACACCGTCGGTGCTGCAATAGCCATTAAAAAAGGCTGCACCAAGGCCGCAGACGCCGCCGCAGCCATAGGCATAGGCCTTCAGGCTTTCTGCATTAACGGCTCTGTTGCCGAAAACCGCAAGGTGGGCCTCGGCCACGGCAATCTCGGCAAGATGCTCCTTTCCGAAGAAACCGAATGCTTCTGCTTCCTTGCCGGACACGAATCCTTTGCTGCCGCTGAAGGCGCTATAAAGATAGCCCTCAACGCCAACAAGGTAAGAAAAAATCCCTTAAGAGTTATACTCAACGGTCTTGGCAAAGACGCCGCTTACATAATTTCCCGTATAAACGGCTTTACCTACGTTAAAACCGAATTTGACAACAACACCGAAACCATTAAGGTGGTATCCGAAACCCCCTTCTCCAACGGTCCCCGTGCTGCCGTAAAGTGCTATGGCGCCGACAATGTTCCCGAAGGCGTGGAAATCATGAAGCTTGAAAACGTAAGCGTTTCCATAACCGGTAACTCCACCAACCCCACCCGTTTCCAGCATCCCGTTGCAGGCACCTACAAGAAATGGTGTATTGAAAACGGCAGGAACTATTTCTCCGTTGCCTCCGGCGGCGGCACCGGCCGTACACTCCACCCCGACAACATGGCAGCCGGCCCCTCCTCCTACGGCATGACCGACACCATGGGCAGAATGCACTCCGACGCCCAGTTTGCCGGCTCCTCCTCCGTTCCCGCACACGTTGAAATGATGGGCCTTATAGGCATGGGTAACAACCCCATGGTTGGCGCCACCGTCGCCTGCGCCGTTGCGATTGAGGAAGCATTTAATAAATAACTTTTCCGTTTCAAGTTTAAGCAATTAAAAGTCAGACACATCATCTTGGGTGTTTCCCCTTATGATGTGTCTGTTTTTTTATTTTTGTGAGGTATAATAAATATAAAAATCGAACGGCAGTTGTAAAAAAAGTAATTATATGTTAACAGTTATTTTGTTTGACATTTTTCGATATTTCGTCTATAATGTATACTTTGTAATAAACATAAAGGAAGTTTTTTAATGTCAGTCATTAAGCGTGAAAATTTAAGAAACGTGGCCATTATTGCCCACGTTGACCACGGTAAAACCACCCTTGTAGACCAGCTGCTTAGACAAAGCGGAACCTTCCGCACCAACGAAACGGTAAACGAGCGTGTTATGGATTCCAACGATTTGGAACGGGAGCGTGGAATTACCATCCTTGCCAAAAACACAAGCATTTTATACGGTAATATTAAAATAAATATTGTCGATACCCCGGGACATGCCGATTTCGGCGGCGAAGTTGAACGTATTTTACAAATGGTAGACGGTGTTTTGCTTCTGGTTGACGCCTTTGAAGGCTGCATGCCCCAAACCCGTTTTGTGTTAAAAAAGGCCCTTGCATTAGGCAAAAAGGCTGTTGTGGTTATAAATAAAATCGACCGCCCCATGGCCCGTCCTCTCGAAGTGGTGGACGAAGTGCTTGATTTGTTTATAGAGCTTGGGGCAAACGAAGATCAAATCGAATTCCCCGTGGTTTATGCATCGGGCAGGGACGGCTATGCCACCCTTTCCCCCGACGTGGAAGGCAAGGATATGCAGCCGCTGTTTGATGCGATTGTTAGAGAAATCGAACCGCCCATGGGTGATCCTGATGCTCCGCTGCAAATTCTGTTTTCAAACATCGAATATGACGATTATCTCGGCCGTATAGGGGTAGGCCGTGTGGAACGGGGGAGCGTTAAGGTCGGCCAATCCGTTGCTCTCTGCCACAAAGACGGAACGACATCCAATGTCAAAATCGTTAAACTGTTCATGTATAGCGGATTAAAGCGGGTTGAAGTGGAACAGGCTTCTATCGGCGACATTATTCAGGTTGCCGGTATTACCGAGCTTGAAATCGGAGAAACCGCGTGTGCCACCGATTGCATAGAGCCTCTTCCGTTCGTTAAAATCGATGAACCCACACTTGCCATGAACTTTATGGTTAATAATTCCCCCTTTGCAGGCCGTGACGGTAAGTATGTTACATCAAGAAACCTACGTGACCGTCTGTTTAGAGAGGTTATGACCAACGTAAGCCTGCGTGTTGAAGAAACCGACAGTGCCGATACCTTTAAAGTGTCGGGCCGTGGCGAACTGCATTTGTCCATATTGATTGAAACCATGCGCCGTCAGGGCTATGAATTTCAGGTATCGCCCCCCACGGTTATTTATAAGCAGGATGAAGACGGCACACTGCTTGAGCCTATCGAATTGCTGATGGTTGAAGTGCCCAACGAATATGTGGGCAGTGTAATGGAATGCCTCGGCGCCCGCAGAGCGGAATTAAAGAACATGAGCGCCCATGACGGCGGAACTACACATCTTGAATTTTTGATACCTGCTCGCGGATTGCTTGGCTACCGTTCACAATTTTTGACCGATACCAACGGAAACGGTATAATGAATCACATTTTCGACAGCTACCAGCCCTATAAGGGAGATATCGAGCAACGGAACACCGGCTCTATCGTTGCCTACGAGAGCGGCGAAACTACCAGCTACGGACTTTATAACACCCAAAGCCGGGGCAGGCTGTTTATAGGCCCGGGAATCCCGGTCTATGAAGGCATGATTGTTGGCGAAAACCCCAAGAATGAAGATATCGTCTGCAATGTCTGCAAGAAAAAGCATATGACCAATACCCGTTCTGCGGGTGCGGATGAGGCTTTACGCCTTATTCCTCCTGTAATATTCAGCCTGGAGCAGGCTCTGGAATTTATCAAGCCGGATGAACTTGTTGAAATCACACCTCATAATATCCGCCTTCGCAAGCGTATACTCGATAAGGAGCTTCGCTATAAGTATGATGCCAAGAATCGATAAAAAAGGAAACCTTTTGATAATAATCGTCTGAATTAAATTATAAAAGCTCCGTTGTAGAAACGGAGCTTTTTGGTATATTGATGGCAATTTTGTCGTATATAATTTCACTATGTCTTATGGTGACGAAAAATAGCGAATATTATTAAAAAAATCTTGAAAATACTTTATAAAAATTAAGTTTTTTTCATTATTAACTATTGACAAAAAAACACTGTCATGCTATAATCAACGCGAATCATTGGATTCCCACGTAATGGCAAACTTCACGAAAGTGTAGGGCGCAAAACTAAAGGGCCTACGGACAAAAAATGTCTATGGCAGCCAGTTGCCGTTTTAATATGCAGAAAATAACGACAGGCATATTTTGCATTGTCGTAGCATGACATTTTTTAAATGAGTGCATTTCTCTGCTCTTAAAAATGCAACCGGGCGCTGGGACATATGGCGCTGGGTTTTTTAATTCCTTCCTTTCCGGTATGTCTTGCTTTTATCGGGAACAATGATTGTTCAAGGTATAATTAATGTTATTATTAACTGCCGTAAGGCGGTTGAAAGAAAGGAAGGTATAAAAATGAAAATGAGAAGAAGACTGGCAATTGTTCTCGTAGTAGCTCTTGTTTGCTCGGCATTTGTATTTACGGTATCCGCTTCCGCCAAGGGAGGTCCCAAATCGGGTCCCACAAAGGCTGAACTAAAGGTTCTTGAAGTAATGGTCGATACCGCCAATGCAACAATAGCCGCGCTTGTCAAAGTGGCTCAGCTTACCCCCTACAACGATGTTCCCTGGTTACTTAAATCGGTTGACGCAATTGTCGCTGCAGTTGACGCTTACGCAGAATCCATCGGTGCCGATATAGGCTGCACATACGTGGGGTATTACATTGACGGTCAGTACGTGCTGATTGACCCGATTTGGATAGTAAACCCAATAGTACCTCCTGATCCCGATGAGAAGGATTAATCGATGCCGAAGGTGCTGAAAAAATTTAATCCTGGTACACGGAACAGAAAAATCTGCGACTGTCTCAGGAGAGTCGCAGATTTATCATTCGTGGACAAAATTTATATTTACGGCTCCTACGCCAAGGGCAACCCCACCGAAAACAGTGACCTTGATATTGCCGTTTTTTTTAACCTTGATGAGTCGAAAATGCTTGAATGCTATCGAAAGCTGGTTAACATTTGTCGAATACCGGAACTGGACATTCAGATACAGGCATTCCCTTCAAGCGAGCTTATAAGCCCCTGCGGAATTATTGAGGAGATAGTGAAATACGGCATTCTTTTTCCCTTTTTCCTGAAAGGATAACTTAAATGGAAGGCGTATTCATCAATAAACGGAATACGGATAGCAATACACCTGAAGTAAATTCGTGCAGGTGTAAAGCTTCTTGCAAAATTTGGCGACATGGAAATAATGGAACAATCATTTATCGAAGGTGCTACAGTTTGGCTTTCCCCTGCAGAAGATCCGAACGCATGTGAATTTTACTTTATTCATTCCGGCGAAGTTGAATTGAACTTGATCGATGAAACTGTTCCTTAAGCCGGTGACTCCTTTACGTTAAAGGGCTTAAACGTGACATTAATCGTAAATCAAACTTAACACAAAGATAGTTTATTTTTCAACAAACCTATTTATGAAGAAAAAAAGGATTTTGAAATCTATCTAAAAGCATTGATTACACAAATCGACTCAAAAGACCATTATACCGCCCGTCATAGTATGAATGTAATGAATTATGCTGTAAAAATTTACGAAACAATGTTTGAGTCGTATAAAGACATGGATAACGAAGCGAAATTAAAAGATGCTTAAAGATATTGTCGTAGCTTCCCTTTTCCATGATGTCGGAAAATGCAATACCCCCGACGAAATATTAAAAAAGAAGGGCAAACTTGAGTCGGAAGAAATGAAAGTCATTAGGCACCATCCCGTTGATACGGGCAGGCTGCTTAGAAAATATTATAACAACAGGATAGCCGAGATAGCCGAAAATCACCATGAACGGATTGACGGTTCGGGTTATCCCTTTGGCCTTTCTGGCCACGAATTATCTACCGAAGCCAAAATACTTGCGGTTGTGGACGCCTTTGACGCCATGACCACCGACCGGGGATACAACAACGTCAAGTCCTTTGCCGATGCTGCCGAGGAACTGTATAACCTTCCCCACCTCTTTGACCACGAGGTGGCGTCGGTGCTGAAAAGGCTTGTAGACGAAGGAAAAATAGCACAGGCAAGGAAGAAGAACGATGGACAGCAATGAAAAATACGCCTATTGGCTTATGCTTTCGGATTATGATATGGACACTATTGACTGCTTAATAAAGGGCGAGCGGTGGGTTTATGTGGCCTACCTATGCCAGCAGGCAATAGAACGGCAGCTTAAGGGCATGTATGTTTACTATACCAACAACGAAGCTCCCAAAACCCACAATGTAAATTTCCTGTTTTCGAAAATCCAAAGCAACGAAAAATTCCAGTCCCACCCGGATATTGTCAGGTTTAACGAGGGAAAGACCGAATGTGAGGATTTTTTGGTGGACGTTATGTTTTACTACATGTCCGACTATCCCTTTTCCTACAAAAACATAACAAACCGGTTTATAAACAAGGAAAACGCCCTTGGACTGTATGAAAAAACCAAAACCATGTTATCCTGGCTCCGCTCTTTTCAGCCCCATGTGGATATACCGAAACCCTATAAAGATTAACCCCTGAAACGGGGTTTTTATTTTGTCTGCCCATATAACAGCAAAACCCCGCATTTGAGGGTGCGTCTTAGGGATTTTCAATCCCGGAAAAATATCGGCATAGTTTGGTATGTATTTACCGGCTATGCCGATTTTTCATTCTTTGTGGTGGATGTAGAAACCGGTGGATCAAACTCGCCAATGCAGTTCCATACAATTTTGATACGCTGTACCCGCCTGCCATCAATGCGCTCTGCCTTGTAAACATAGATTTTTTCAACGAATTCCCGGATAATCTCGGCTGTGAGTTCCTTTATGTCCGTATACTTTCTTACCAGGGAGAGGAAGTGGTCGACATTGAGAGCGCTTTCTTTTTCCTCTGTCATAATGGATTTCAGTTCCGTTACTCGCTTCTCAAGAGTCTGCTGCTCGGCTTCATAGTTTGCGGTCATCTTTGTAAAACGCTCATCGGATATCTTGCCCTCTATGTTATCTTCATAGAGCCTTTGAATAATCTCGTCCAGCTTGGCGATGCGGGCCTGTGCCTGTTCCGATTCACGTCTGCTGTCACGCATACTTTTGTCAAGCTCTGACCTTGTTTTCTTAGTTACCATCTCCACGAATTCTTCCTCACAGTCTCTGGCAAAAGCCGTTACGCGGCGGATGCCGTCAAGGAGCAGTTCCTCAACGGCCGCATTGCGTATCTGGTGAGAACTGCATCCGCCTTTTATCTTGCGGTAGGTAGCGCATACAAAATACTCTTTTTCATGTTCCCAACCCCGCCCACGCACCTGATACAGCTTGTTTCCGCAATCCGCACAGAACATCATGCCGGAGAGAAGCGGCATTTCACCCATCGGTGTGAGCCTGCGTCTGCCATCCCTGATTCTCTGCACTACTTCGAATACGGATTCCTCAATAATTGCTTCGTGGGTATTCTTGAAGATCATCCACTCCGACGGGTCATTTTTCATCTGCTTTTTCTGCTTATAGGACTTGCGGTAAGTTTTGAAATTAACCGTATGTCCCAAATACTCCTGCCTTGAAAGCATATGAACTATTGTGCTGCCTCGCCAGACATAATCATCGTCATGGCCTCTGTTGTCCGGAATATTGATTCCGTTTTTCCTGGCGTGAGCCGTTGGATTCATAATTCTGCGCCTTGTAAATTCCTTGGCTATCTGCGAAGGGCCATACCCTTGCATACACAAGCGGAACGCCTCGCGTACCACTTCGGCGGCTTCTTCATCGACTATCCAGTGTGTCTTGTCTACCGGGTCTTTGATATAGCCGTAAGGCGGATTGGTGCAGAGTGGTTTGCCGGACTCCCCTTTCGACTTGAAAACTGCGCGTATCTTCTTGCTCGTATCTTTGGCATACCATTCGTTGATGATATTAAGAAACGGTGTAAAATCGCTGTCCTGCTGGTTGGCACTGTCAACATTATTGTTTATTGCTATGAAGCGAATGTCGGAGCCGGGAAAGAGCACTTCGGTATAATAGCCGACCTTTAGATAATCTCTTCCGAGACGGCTCATGTCCTTGACAATGATGGTGCCAATCCTGCCTTCTTCCACTAGGGAGATAAGGCGCTGCCAATCCGGGCGGTCGAAGTTCGTACCGCTATAGCCATCATCCACAAAGAACTCAGTGTTTGTAAAACCGTTGTCATCAGCGTACTTCTGTAAAATGGCCTTCTGATTTTTAATGCTGTTAGAATCACCCTGCAGCTCGTCATCTCGTGAAAGACGGCAATACAGAGCGGTTATTTTATCGTTATTCTTCACAGCAGTATAAGACTGCCTGCTATTCATGTTTACCTCCTTTCCGACAGTCTTCAAGCGGTACTCTATGTTTCCCGTACTGCCGCGAAGAAGTCAAGTTATTTGTTTAAAAAGCCTTATTTAATTCAAGATTTGCTGTGCCGTTAAGTATCATGCGTTTCAGCTTGTCGTAAGCAGTCTCTTTGGCAGTGCTGCTGACCGCCGATTCTATAATGTAGAGCGTATCACCGATTACTTTTTCGGTAACGCTGATAGTCTTTTCAGACATAAAGACACTCCTCCTTCCTGACTCTGGGGGTAGGGGGTAATAAATCCTTACACCCTTTCGATTGTGCAACGGGCGTGGGGTTTCGCGCGAAAAAACGCGGATTCAAACGGGGTATTAAAGGAACAACCGGGATAAAATTCATATAATTGAAATAAACTTGGTGTGTATTTCATCTTGAAAAGTGCTTTTTTAGGTGAAAAGGCACAGCAGGATTTTCCACTGTGCCTTTCCACCATATGTCTTAACCGTTGGTTCCAGTATTCTTCTGAATTACCTTCACTGCCTCTTGGCGGATAAGTTTTCCGTCAATAAACTCAAAGGCAAGGTAACCCATCTGGTCGAGCAGGGCAAACTTCTCTGAGAGTGCCCTCACGCTGACAGGGCTTCTGCAGATGATCCAGTAGTAGCTAAAATCACCGAAGGCTATAGGCTTTGAATCAGACTCCATATCCGGCATAAACTCTGATATAAATACCTTTTTACCGAGGATGGTATCATCGCTGTCGCGCCAGAGGTAGTTTCCGGCTTCGTCTTTCAACGTACGCAAGGCAAGGGCTGTCTTATCGTTCATGAGCCATACAGCATTTTTGCGGTATTCCGGCTTCACAGAGAAGTACAGGCGGATTATATGATCATAGGTGATTTCATCGACGGAATATGCAACCTCAGCGCCGTTTGCATCGTTTAAGATACCTGTCGGCATTTGCACACCGGTACCGTTAATAAAGGCGTTGTCCTCAGCTTTGGCAAAGTTCCTGGCAAGGCGCTTTACAAGGTAGCTTTCAATGTCGAATGCGGCATCGCGGACAAAGTCTGAATTCATTTTTACAAGAGCAGCGAGCTTATGGCTTTCAACGGTGTATTGAGTGAAATCGTTTAGTCCGTCAAAAACTGGGATAGCGCCGCCTTCCGGCACAAATTGCACAAGGTCATCGTATTCCTTTGCAAGGATGTGATAACTGCCTTCATATACGTTAAAGGTTGTGCCGATTTTACGGAACAGGCTCTCGTTTATGATGGCTGCTTCATATTTGTTATTTGTGGTATTTGGCATGACATAAGTACCCGTCTCGCTGCTGCGGCCTTCGGAAAGTCCAGAATAATCGCTTTCCTGGCCGCGCATGGCGTTCCAGAAGTGCCTGCTGTATTCCGGCTGACCGGTATATACTCTGACTTCAGTATAATTCATGGCGTTCCCCTCCTTAAATCTTATCGCAGAATGGACAGGCATAGAGACCGAGGTCATGGTAGCTGAGCGATCTTCCTACCTGTTTCAAGTGGTGGTGGCATTTCGGACACAGAATGCTATATGCCATAGCCCCTTCAATGGTATGAGGATGCTTTGCATGGAGGCGGTATCGCAATTTTAACTTTCCTTTATCATCTTCGATGACAACATCGGAAAGATGCAGGTCGCACATGGCATGGGCATACTCATCGGAATAATAAGTGTGCTGCGGCCGCAGCAGAGTGCCTTCCTTGTTCATTTTCATAAGCGGATAATTCATGTTTTTTCCCTCCTCAAAATTAAGATGTTTGAATGTGGTTGATGATATTTCCTGTAGATCTAATTGCTGAGCGCTGATCATGACGTATCACTATAGCTGTTCCTCCCTCCAGTGATACTTCCGGTGACAGAAGTGACAGTTCAGTGACAGTAGTTTTGATGAACTGTCACGCTGAAAAGCGGCTTGCAGCAAGGCTTTTAAAGCTTCAGTGACGAAAGTGACAGAACTTTTCATTTCATACTCACAACAACTCATAATCTTTTCCTTGTTCTCTGTACAATTCCAAACTTTATTCTTCCCGCTAAGAAGTTTGAAAGACTGTCACTTCTGTCACTTGTGGCTGGAAACCCTTGATATATGGGCGTTTTCGCGGTGACAGTTGCCTGTGAGAACTGTCACTCGACTGTCACTTCTGTCACTTTTAAGAAAGAAAATCCGTACTGTCATAACCATAAGCCTTCTTGTACTGCTCCTTTGCCTCAATAGTGAGGGTGAGATTTTTATAATAGGTGCCTTTATTGGTATGAACGGTCATCTCCTTAAAGGTGCAGCCGAGATGGGATGCCAATGTCTCTCTGAACTCTTTGGCTGTCTTGGCAAAGCCGTTATTGTTGTCATGGCACCATGCCCTGTAAACATCATAGATGCGGCTCGTTGTAGCGGAATCATTAAACTTGCCTTCTGACCGCTCGCACATACATTCCTCATAGAAGGAGATCACAGTATTGTTCTCTGACATATATTGCTCTCTTGCAAGGCTTACACTGTCCGGCTCGGGAAAGCTGTACCCGTTTGCAATAACCGTCTGCAGCGCCATAACAGCCTTGTAGACGATGCCATCACGCTCGGCATACATTTTGTCAAGGAGTGTTTTGTCCTGCTTGTCCTTTGGAATGACATTAGGGCAGCGCACCACCATGATGCGGTCATAGACCCATTTGCCATCATCGCCGCCAAACTTGGGAAGTCTGTTCATGCAAAACCAGAGCAGCCCGTTGTAGGTGAACTCAAAGGCCTGCTGTCCTTTGAACTCGGCATATAGGCTGTCGCCGCCGGTAATTTTCTTAAATGTTTTCAACTCATCTACGGATAAAAAACTCATATCAGAGCTACCGGCAAGGCGTGTGCCATATATCGCGCCGGTGCCGAAACGCGCTTCAATCTCCTTAAGGTCGATTCCTATAAAGTTACCCTTGCCGAGCAACCGCTCTACAAGACTCTTTAGCTGAGATTTGCCGGTGTCGCCATCGCCGACAAGGAAAAGCGCTTTTTTCATTCGCCATCCCTTGATGTTGGAGATGCATACACCGATAAACTCAAGGAGCAGGTGTTCTATGGCCTTGTCTCCGTCCGTGAGGGTGTGCATATACCTGTCGAAGACCGGCGTGGGCGTTTCCCTTCCCGACCAGTTGCACGGAATCTGAATGGTGGAGAGGATATCCGGGGAGTGTGGTAGAAGAATGGCATTATCTGCAGTGATACGGAGCAGGCCATTCCTGAAGTTGATTAAATCCTCATCGGCATTTAGCTCGCCGTTTTGTCCACCTCCTCTCCGCTGCATTTTGTGCTTCCATTATTCATTCGCCGAGTTTATGACCAGCCACTCCTTAAAGGCTTCAACCGGAATCAGGATTCTCGTACCAACTCGTATGACTGGAAATCCCTGCTTTTTTACAAGTTCATAGGCCTTCGGCAGACTAATGCCCATCTGCGCCGACAGTTCCTGCACACTCATGGTCGTCTTTTCCATATACTCTTTCCTCCTTATCTTGATAGTTGTTTCGGTTTCCACATCCACCATTCGCTACCGTTCCTAAGGCAGCCACCTGCTCGTGGTCTCCCCGTATCCGATTGCAGCAGAAGCGCTCCGGCTTTCACCATCGTGGCGGCTACGCTGCAAAAGTATCTCTTGCGGGCGGACTATTCAGTTGTCAAGGATCCGGAAATTAAGTGGTTTTACAATTTGTTCTTGTATTCAATGCCATTGTATAATACAATGTAAGTGATGTTAAATTTTCATCGCTTACAATAACGATTACATTCAAAGGATGATTGCCATGAAAAAACTACCGGTAGAAAATCTCGGTTTCGTTGAAATTGGCGGCGTTGGCGAGATGATATATAGGGCTGTGCGATTTCCCGAGTATATCACGGACTATGACAATGACGGCGAAATAATTAAACCTATCTTCACAGGGGGCCATGCTCCGGAAAGCGGTACTGATTACTCCTTAACCGGGCAGGAACTATTGGTCAGCCTATGTAATCTTTACGGAAAATTAAATAACCCAGACAGCACTGTTCCGGTTACAGATGCCGTCTGGGATTGGTGCAGAAACAATATTCACCCCTACAACATAGACAGTCTTTATGAAATGCTGGATAGCGAGAAGTTTGCACATATAACGTACATGGATTTGATTCAGAAAGATGCCACATTCTATGTAGATCAATTCATAAAGGATCTATGCAGTCTGGGTACTGTATTTGAGCTTTACTTTGCCTTGAGAAGGGTTAAATACTACGGAGAAATCGACTACGCAAGGAATCTTTATTATGAAGGCAGGCTTTGCGACAGCCTCGCTTTTCTTGAAAGACACCGACAATACGAGGATGATGAGGAATACAAGGCCCGTATATTAGAGAATTACAATGAACACATATCCCAAGTGATTGATATGTTCCCGGACTTCCGTATGAGACTGAAATTGGATAAGAAAACCGGGAAAGTGATGTACGGCGCCGACATTCAATCGGTATTCGATATTTGCTGGTACACCTTTTCCAGAATGGTAGCAGACGTTGCACCACCAGTAGATGAAGACCTTAACTATTTTGAATCGCAAGGCACGATACTGTCATGCCTTGCCTGCGGGAAATACTTTGTGCGGCATTCAAGCCGCCAGTTATATTGTAATAATTGGGATTGCCAGGCCGAGCGTAATCGAAAAAACAGGCGAGCAAGCTATGCAAGAAAGAAGGCGGCGGGAGTAAAGAACAAGGAATAAAAATTGAACTCGCTACCAGCCACATGGTATGAGTATGGTAGCGAGACAGATGTGGTTTATTAATCTCTCTTTAATATTTCACACAGAGGCAGAATTTCTTCCAGCTTTTTAACAATGCGCTTTTGCTCTGCGAGGGGCGGGAGAGGTATTAGTGCATTTTTCAACATATCTTGCGTTATTTGATTAATGGTGGTAGTACCAGTATCTTCAAGCAAGGAATTCCTGAAATATGCTGAATTTATTACATGAAGAACATACGGATTGCAAATACTTCTATAAACTGCCATGAATGCGCCGAAGCTCATGCCTTCTCGATCCACAATTGCAGCTTTGCCTACAAGCCGTTTGCTGCCATTCCGAGCGCAAATTAAAATATCACCTATATGGCACATCTTGTTTTCGGGAATATCCATATTGACTCTTACAATATCTTCATAGTCCATCTGACCATCTCGGATATTGTTGGATCGTAGCACAATTGTACCATCACTTGTTTGATTCTGAGGACTATATGTTAGGCCAATATTTGTATAACCAATTTCACCTAATTTAACCCACTTCCAACTCTCTGGAATATCAAACGGTATCTCAGCCTCTGAAATTTCTGGCAATGGTTTTTCTTTTTTGATTTTTCCTTCCTTAATAAGTCTTTGCTTTTCAACCTGAATCTGTTGATAAAGCTCCTCGGCTGTGCCTTCCTCCGGGCGCTGTTCGACCAGTTTGCCCCGGATTGCTAACTGGAGGATGGATTTATGCAGATCGCTCGGGAAACGCTTATTGAGCTCTTCAAGCTTGCTCCATGCCTTATCATAGCGCTCGATATACGGCATCAATTCATCGATTTTTGCAACAATGCGCTTTTGCTCGGCAAGTGGTGGGAGGGGAACAGAAAGTTTGTGCAAAACCTTTGAAGATAAACCTTGAATTCCAATCCCTTTTCCATTTATAAGACCTGCATTTTTGTACAAAAAGAAAATATAATAAAAGAACTCAATACAGATTTCATTAAATGGACGTAATCTGTGTATATGATTCTGAATACGCATAGGAAAATCATAATTCCAGATAGCTGCTCTTCCAATATCGCCACCTTCTAGAACTAATAAATCTCCTTTTTGAACAGTACATTTTTCAATTTCAGCATCAGTGAAAAGCATTGTTTTCAACTTGCCAAGTTCAAATCTATTCCAGTAAACATTAGATGTAGTAATATACTCCAGCGGAATACCGGATTTATCAGAAGAGTTCAGTGCTTTTCCAGTATTATGCTGAAACAAATCTCCGATATATACCCACTTCCAACTCTCCGGGATATCAAACGGTATCTCATCCTCTGAAATTTCCGGTAATGGCCTTTCTTTTTTGATTTTACCTTCCTTAATAAGCCGCTGCTTTTCGGCCTGTATCTGTTGATATAGTTCCTGGCCAGTTCCTTCCTCCGGGCGCTGTTCAACCAGTTTGCCCTGGATTGCCAACTGGAGGATGCTGTTTTTCAATTCCTGAGGTGTCATTCTTTGGCACCTCCCAAAAGTGCCGTAATTTCAGCAAGTACACGGTCAATCTCAGCATTTAATGACGCCCGCTTTTCTTCATACTGACGAATTAAGTCTAAAGGCTCAAGAATAACTTCTTCTTCGTGTGGATACCCACAAAGATCAAGATTATAGCCAAAATCATCTGAAAGCTGCTTTACTGTATATTTTTTCGCCTTGTCAAAGCCATCAATATTGATTTCCTGTCTATTATTCCACCATTCAATAACAGGGGCAAAATGCTCTAACTTCATAGGCTTTGTTTTGGAAAAATGCTTATAGCCCTCAGGCATATCTAAACGATAGTACCAAGTTTCAGAAGTCGGTTCTGTGCGGTCAAAAAACAAAATATTTGTTGTTATTGAAGTATATGGTGCAAATACGCTACTTGGAAGACGTATAATAGTATGCAAATTAAATTCAGAGAGTAGCTTTTTCTTTATGTTAACCTTAGCATTGTCCGTACCAAACAAAAAACCATCAGGCAGTATTACGGCAGCACGACCGTTTTTCTTAAGTCGATACATGATAACAGACATAAAGAGATCTGCTGTTTCGCTACTTGCAAGGTCAGCAGGAAAATGATTCTTAACATCCGCTTTTTCGCTACCACCATAAGGAGGATTCATTAAAATAACATCAAACTGATCATCCTCGGTATAATCTAATACATCCCTTAACAAGGCATTATCATGATATATATTTGGCACATCCAACCCATGAAGCAACATATTCGTTATGCACAGCATATACGGAAACTGCTTTTTCTCAATGCCATAGATAGAATTAGCATATTCGGCTTGATCTGCCGTGGTTTTAACCTGCGGAGCCAATTCCTTTAGCCAGCTTGTGATAAAGCCGCCGGTACCGCAGGCAAAGTCCGCCATCTTCTCACCAATCTTTGGCTTTATCATTTTTGCCATAAAATCGGTTACTGCACGAGGTGTATAAAATTCACCGGCAGAGCCTGCACTCTGAAGTTCGCGAAGGATTGATTCATAGATTTCGCCAAAAGCGTGGCTTTCCTCATAATCGCTTAAGTCGAGTTCATCGATAACATTGATGACCTGACGAAGCAATACACCATCCTTCATATAGTTGTTGGCGTCCTCAAAAGTAGTTTTAACAATAGATTTCTTAAGAGGAGTATCTGGTGTAACATTAAGATTCTTCAATGTGGGAAACAGGGTATTGTTGACAAAGTTCAGCAGAGTATCGCCGGTCATAGCTTTGCCGCTTTTATCATCCGCAGCCCAATTTCTCCAACGGCACTCTTCCGGAATGATGGACTGATAATTATCATCATCTATTTCCCAGTCATCTTCTCTGGCATCATATATCTTTAAAAACAGCATCCATGCAAGCTGTTCTATCCGTTGTGCATCACCATTAATACCGGCATCATTGCGCATAATGTCACGGATTCTTTTTACAAAATTCGATAAACTGCTCATATAATTTAACCCACCTTATAAAGTTCTTCTTCTAATTCCTTAATTGCTCTGAGATATCCATCCTTACCGCCGAAGAACTGTGCAATCCTTGAAGGTTTGCCAAATTTCTGAAACGGATCAAGCTTTAGAATCTCAGTTTTCTCGATTTCGTATATCCCGGCGTTCATATACTTATCCAAAAGAGCCTCCAGCACCTCGCGAGCTGCGCCCTTATACTTATTTAAGAAATCTCGCTTCTTGACATTATTGGCGCGTTCTTGGCGCGTCAGCGGTTTCTGGCCAAACGCAACATGACAGATAAAATCAAAATCGTCCACATCCGCCATATTCTGATCTGCTTTCAGATTTTCCAGGTTGATGCCGCGCTCCAAAAACAAGGCCCTGATGTTTTCTTTCTTCTCCTCGACAGACCAATGGCGGATAAAATTATCGAGAGAAGCATATGTACCCAAAATATTTGACTTGGTGTAATCGATAATGCTTTCCTGCCGAAGCAGCTTACCGTTAGCGTCATAAACGGAAACAATCTTGCCTATTATTTCAACCTTACAACCGTTTGCATCAACAATGGGCTTTTCTTTCGGTTCTGAATTTGAGCCGCAAGGTGTATCAGGGCCAGGTTCGGAAATATGACTGTCGCCTTTACCGTAATTGTCATCTTGCTCAATGGGGCCATCCCAATCGGGATCCGCAAACAGGCGTGTTACGTTGCGGAAATCCATTACCGTGAAGTGTGTTTTTCCTTCCTTCTCACGAATCCGGGTACCGCGTCCGATAATCTGTTTGAATTCAGTCATAGAGCCAATCATCTGATCTAGGACAATGAGCTTGGCCATTTTGCAGTCTACACCAGTAGAGAGTAGTTTTGATGTAGTCGCAATTACAGGGTAGGGAGAAGAAACGGAGATGAAATAGTCGAGTTTGCTCTTGCCGTACGCGTCACTGCCGGTTATGCGAACCACGTAATCAGGATTCTGCTTGACCATATCGGCATTTAGGTTGTTAAGCGCAATCCGCATCCGTTCGGCGTGATCCTCGTTGGCGCAGAACACAATCGTCTTCTGCATTCTGTCAGTACTTTTCAAGTATTCCGTAATCTCTTTGGCAACCTCGTATGTACGGTCTTCGATGATGATGTTGTAGTCAAAGTCACTGTTTGTATAAATACGGTCTTCAATCTCATTGCCATTCTTGTCCCGCTGGCCCTTATATGGACGCCAGCCTTCACCAATGTTGGTGCGGATATTGATAACCCTGAACGGAGCAAGGAAACCGTCTTCGATACCTTCACGGAGACTGTAAGTGTATATTGGCTCCCCAAAATAATCAATATTAGAGATATATTTAGTTTCCTTCGGAGTAGCAGTCATACCAATTTGCGTAGCTGACGAGAAATATTCGAGAATCTTACGCCAGTTGCTGTCTTTTTTCGCTGACCCGCGATGACACTCATCTACGATGATAAGGTCAAAGAAATCCTTATGGAACAGCTTGGCAAGACGGCTGACGGTTTCGTCTTCATCGCTTTCGCACTCGTCATCCTCCCGGTCTGTCAACTGCTGATACAGAGAGAAATAGACCTCATAGGAGGTGATGGTTATAGGATCATCCTTGGCAAAATTGATTTTATGAATCGTTTTCGCCAGCGGTGCAAAATCTTGCTGAATCGACTGATCAACAAGAATGTTTCGGTCAGCAAGGTAAAGTATCTTTTTCTTGATGCCGCTCTTTAACAGGCGATAAACAATCTGAAAAGCAGTGTACGTCTTGCCGGTGCCGGTTGCCATGACAAGTAGAATCCTCTGCTGTCCCCTGGCGATAGCTTCTACCGTGCGGTTGATAGCATTGCGCTGATAATAGCGCGGTGGATATGTTGTCTGGCTTGTGTAGTAGGGCTGATCTATGATTTGTTTTTCGTTATCAGTCATACCTATACCCATCTGATACCGGTCTATTAATTCATCAGGAGAGGGAAAATCAGACAAGGGAATCTCTCGTTCCTGGCCGGTTATAAAGTCATGCTCATAAAAAGCGTCACCATTAGAACTGTAGGCAAAAGGCACATCAAGCATCCGGGCGTATGTCATGGCCTGTTGCAAGCCGTATGATACAGTGTGGTTGTTGTCCTTTGCCTCAACTATGGCAATGGGTTTATTTGGATTAATATAAAGAATATAGTCAGCCTTTTTCGGCTTTTCACGAAACACAAAATTTCCCTTCAGGTTAATCTTACCTTCCGTGATTTTTGTTTCCATCGTTATATGGTCAAGGCTCCATTTAGCGGTGATTGCCGGAGTGATATATCGGAGTTTGATATCTTCCTCGGTCATTTGTTTTTTATCAATCATGTATTATCACCCCTTTCCGCATCCGGAATGTAGTCCATAATATCTCCATAATTACAACTAAGTGTGCTGCAAATCTTATCCAAAACATTAAGCATGACTGGCTCGTCCCGGCGCAGCTTAGTCATGGTGTTTGGAGATATGCCAGAGGCTTTACGCAAGTCTGCCTTGCTCATTTTTTTGTCAACAAGCAGTTTCCAAAGCTTATTATATGAAACAGCCATAATTAAGCCTCCAATGCCATATTTTAGAACATTATATCATACAGCCAATAATTTCTCAAGATCTTGAGAAAAACTCGCAAAATAAAATTAAGTCCAAAAAAAGAAAACTGCACCAAAAGGTTTTATCCTTCAGTGCAGTCCTTTTTTTGCTGTCTCCGCTTGAAGAGAG
Source organism: Eubacteriales bacterium (assembly GCA_050953105.1). Classification (GTDB taxonomy): domain Bacteria; phylum Bacillota; class Clostridia; order Oscillospirales; family CAG-382; genus UBA1206. The sequence goes on from JBMNMA010000009.1 coordinate 329,725, forward strand.
CCGGTCAAAAATTTACTTGTTTTCGTAAATCCCTAAGACTAACTCCCTTTGCGGGGTTTTTTCTTTTTTAGGCTCTATAATAAATGTTGGGGTAAGGGAAAATAATCTACAAAACAGAAACAAAAAAAGTAGAGCATATTTTTGACGAATCCGTTAAAATGGGAATTGCACAACACCATGAAACGGAGACGAAAATATGCCCTGCAATGATAATAGCACAAAACTTATTGATTTAAAAGATGTAATTGTAAAAAATGTAGTTCAAAAAGCACAAATTACCGAAATTCACATCGAGCTTACGCAAAAAGAACACCGCTGTCCTTGTTGCGGCGCCGCAACAAGGACAGTGCATGACTACCGTATCCAGCATATCAAGGATATACCTATCCTGGGTAAGAATGTCGAACTCATATTAAGAAAACGGAGATACCGCTGCCAATGCGGCAAACGCTTTTTCGAGGAAAACAGCTTCCTTCCAAGATACTTCCGCATGACCAACCGCCTTTCCGCTTTCATCATCAACAAGCTGGCAGGCGTCTCCTCCTTCACAAGCGTAGCCAAAGAGGTTGCGCTCTCCGTCTCCACAGTAATACGGGTGTTTAACCTTGTAAACTACCCCTCGGGAACCCTCCCCCAGGCAATAGGCATTGACGAATTCAAGGGGAATACGGGAAAAGATAAATATCAATGTATTATTACAGACCTTAACAATAACAGGGTAATAGATATCCTCGAAACAAGGTATAAACAAGATTTATTCAGCTATTTCAAGCACTTTGACAGATCGAAAACGGCATATTTCGTAAGCGATATGTGGGAAACCTACAGGGACGTTTCGAATACATACTTTAAGAAAGCCACCTATGTTATCGATAAATATCATTACGCAAGGCAGGTGTTCTGGGCGTTCGAGTCTGTACGCAAGGAGGAACAAAAGAAACATATCAAGGAAACCCGTCTTGCTTTCAAGCACTCAAAGGGTATTCTTTACAAGCGTTATGATAAGTTGACACCTGATGAAAAGATAAGGGTTGACACAATTCTGTACATCGGCTCCGACCTGCTGGAAGCGCATTATATGAAGGAGCAGTTCTTAAAGCTTTGCGGCTTAAGGGATCCGGATATCAAGAAAGAAGCCCTGAAAGAGTGGATTACAATGGCTCGGGAATCGCACATACAACGGTTCAGGGATTGTGGCGAAACCTTTTCCCGTTGGTTTGAGGGGATTGTCAACTCTTTCTACTGTTCATATTCGAATGCTTTTACAGAAGGTTGCAACAACAAGATCAAAGTGCTGAAAAGAAACGCTTACGGATATCGTAATTTTAATAGATTCCGAAACCGCATTCTTCATATGTTTTCTAATCAAAACAAAATTCAGGCAGCGACCTGACAGCCGTTACCTGAATTCCTTTTTACGGGTTCACCCCAACTATTGACAAAGAGCCCTTTTTTATCTATTCCCTATCAGCCTCTGTCGGTGAATACGGGTTTTTCTTCCTCATCGGGCGGTGTTACGGGTTTACCGTCCTTGTAATAAGGTGCAATCATATATTTGTCTATTACCGGGTAGGCGCAATAGGCGGAAATAAAGAAAAGCAGACCTATTGTAAACACAAAGGGTAACAGCACTCCCACCGACGGTAAAAACATATAAATGTAAACGCTTAAAAACACCACAAGGGCAATACCCAAAAAGGCAGCTACATTCCGCTTGATACCCAGAACCGAAAAAATAAGGGCGTTTTTAATTATTTTTGTAATCTTCAAATCGAAGGTTATAAGCATCAGATAGAAATACATCCGCATTATAAGGTAAATTACCGCAAATGCAATGGTCATGTAGAAAAACACCTGTAAATAATAGGTGGTGCGGTTTACGCCGTAAAACAGTATGGCATTATACAGCAGGTAGCAGACAACCGTATCTATAATCCCCATAATAAGCCCCTGTTTAAAGTTGCGCTTAATGGCGGACCAGAAGTCATGCCAAATAAACAAATGCTCACGGCGGACAAAGCCCCTTGTCAGGTATGCCATACCCACGTTTGAAAGACCGAAGGTGACAAGAAGGGTGTATCCCGAATATACTAAAATCTTTGTCCAGATTGTCCAAATGGACGTGTTTGCGCTTACACCGAACACTCCCGAATAGGTAAGCACCTCCGGTGAGGAGGAATTGTATTGCATAACCCCGAACACCTGCTGGTAGAAGGGGGATGTGGGGGTGGTTATGGTTTTGTTGGTGTAGCCGGTAAAGGTAAAGAGTATGAGAATAAGGGAGAAGTTAGCCAGGACAAAAATCAGCGTTGCCCGGGAAATGTCTCCCAAACGGGATTTTAAAAATGAAAAGAAGTTGAAAAAGTCATACTTGCCGTTAAATTGGGCCTGCTTTTTGGTAACACCCTTACCTGACTTGTTTTTTGACGGCGAAAAGAAGGAAAACAGTTTGTTTTCTTCGTTTCCCTTTTTATTTTCGTTATTTTTCCTGTTGTTATTGTCTTTTGCCACGTTTTTATTAACCTTTCAAATAAATGCCCGTATGATTAATTCTTATTATGCCCTCGGGTGGAACCGGATATAGCTCATTTTTACCTTTTCCTTTAAAAACTGGGCGTAGCGCTGTGTGGAGGAAATGTCGGAATGACCGAGTATTTCCTGAATTTCGTGTATATCCGCACCGTTTTCAAGCAAATGGGCGGCAAATGAATGGCGTAAGGTGTGGGGGGTTATATCCTGCTTTATTTTAGCCTGTGAGGCATAAAATTTCAATATCTTCCAAAACCCCTGTCTGGTCATACGCTCGCCGGATACGTTTACGAAAAGGGCTTTTTCGTCTGGGCTTGATATAAGCAGCTTGCGGGATTTTTCTATGTATTCCTGAAGGGATTTAACCGCAAGCTTATACAAGGGTATAAATCTGGCCTTGTCCCCGTCACCGACACGCAGAAAGGGAATGGAAAAGTTAATATCGTCAACATTTAACGAAACCAGCTCGGTTACCTTAATGCCTGTGGCATAAAGAAGTTCCAGCATGGCTTTGTCCCTCATTCCCTTAATGTCCTTGGTGTCGGGCTGGGAAAGGAGGAGATCGATTTCCTTGCCGGTGAGTATCTTGGGGCCCTTCTTTTCGGCCTTGTCGTTGTGAACCTCCTTGGCGGGGTTAACGTTAACCACGTTTTCGGAAAGGAGGTATTGGAACAGACTACGTAAAGCGGAAAGAGAACGGCTTGCGGAAGCCGGGGATAGTCCGCAGCCGCCAAGCCATTTTTTATATTCGCAAACGGTTGACACATTAATGTCGGTGTATTGGTTAAGGCTTGTCTCCCTGGCGAATTCAATAAACTTGGCCAAATCCCTCCGGTAGGCCTGAATGGTGTTTTCCGAGGAGTTCTTTTCACTTTTCAGGTAGTCAAGATATGCGCCGATGCCCTCTTGAATTGTGTTTCTTACGTCACTCATTTTATAACCTTTCGCCTACGGTCGGACTGCTAAAGCCCCGCAGCCAAACCGTATAACAATATTATGATCACATAAATTATGGTTTTAACGGAAATTGAAATAACATTCTGGGGTTTGAAAATCTGCTTTATGCCGTAGCGGGAGGTGTTGTAAGCCAAAAACACCTCGGTTTCGTACATTATCGAAAAGAAAAGAAAAATTGTCAGCAGAATCATGCTTAAAACCGGTATTTTCCGCCCCAGAAAAAGCCCTGCTCTGAATGAAATATAAGCGCAATATGACAGCGCCGCCATCGGTGAAAAGATTGTCCATGCCGATATGAACATTAAAAGGGTTGCAAAAAGCATAAGTCTTGTTCCGGCGGAAATGTATATACCCTGGCTGCTTTTGTCTTGTATAAGGCCGAAAAGGCTTTCGGTGTCCCCTTCGGCGGCATAGCCTCTTGACAGCCAAAAACCGATAAAAATAAATGCCACGCTTATAAGCAACAGCAGGATATAAACGCTTCTGCGGCAGGCAAAGATAAGTTCGGTTTTGTTTTCCTTTTTCCGTTTGGGCTCATAGGGGACCAAAGCCATTGTTTTATTGCTGTCCATATATCTGTAACACTCCTTTTATGTTACAGAATATTCGGACAGGCTGTAAAATATAACCTATTCTTTTATAAGCTCGGCCGTGATTTCGTCTGCACGCTTGGTGCAGGCATCCATTGCATTTGCAATAGTATTTTCAAAATTCCCTTCATACAATTTTTCAAGGGCTCCTATGGTGGTGCCGTTGGGAACGGCAACTTCTTTTATAAGCTCGTCAAGGGACATATCAGAACGCCTAACCATCTCGGCTGCGCCTTCAATTGTCCGGAGGATAAGGGGAAGGGCGTGTGCCTCGTCAATACCCAGCTTATTCGATCCGTCAAGCATTGCTTTTATAAACAGATAAACATAGGCAGGCGAAGAGCCGTTAACCGCAATAACCGCATTAAGCTGACTCTCGTCAAGGACAGAGGTAACGGCAACTTTTGAAATAAGGTCGCAGACGTAATCGAATTTTTCTTTTTGCACGTCAGGGTTTCTGGCAATGGCTACAGCCCCTTTTCCCACCATCATAGGGGTGGAAGGCATGGTGCGTATAACTGCGGCGTTAAAGCCAAAGCAGGCGTTTATAAAGGATACCGGTACTCCGGCGCAGACGCTTATAAAGGTTTTGTCTTTTAGCGAAATGCCCGATTCTTTAAGCATTGAAACTGCGCCTTTGACATGCCCCGGCTTTACACAGATGAATATATAGTCGGCATTATCAAGCTGAGAAACACTGTCGGCTTTTATTATATTATAGGTGTCGAATTTTTTATATTGGGAAATATTATTATCGAATATTATTATGTTACCTTCCGGAAGTACCAGGGAATTTATAAAGCCGCGGATAAAAGCGTTGGCTATGTTCCCTGCTCCCAAAAAGCCTATAACGGGGATTTTGTTTTTTTCCATAGAATTCTCCCGATTATCACCTTATACGAATAAACACACCGAATAAATTCGGCGTATGTTCCAGCGTATCAATTTTCACTTTATATTAATATATATCATATTAAAGAATTTTTCAATACCTTTCGGATAATTCGTAAAATATTGTATATTATGCCCAAGGATTATGTGAACTGTATTATGTTAACCCTGTAAACCAATCCTTATGTTGTGCCGAAAGAATGATTGGTTACTATATGTGGGATTGATGTTTGAACCTAAGTTTATTTTTACCCCCATAACTTTTAGCAAAATAGACAAAAAAATAACCCCGAAAAATCGGAGCATGTTCGGATATACATTACCGACAGCTAAACACAGACCAAAGAATTAAAATGTGATAGCAAAACGGAGGCAAGAAAAGCTCACCTACGACAATAGGCAAGCTTTAATATATTCGGTCTGTTCACCGTGATATATTCAATTTTCATTTACTGCCGGTGGGCGGTAAAACAAAAACGGTAAACGAAATGCGTTTACCGTTTGTATTTTTTTACTTTATACTATTTCTTCTTTTTCTTGCCAAGAACTATTACGATAACAACAACGGCTATAACAACTACTGCGCCGGCTGCAATGAGGATGTATATAAGGTTATCTTTTTCTTTAGCAATTTCTCCGCCGGTTGACTGCTCGCCGCTTTGAGCAATGGTAATTTCCAGTTCACTTCCCTGTCCGAGGACATCTACGGGGATCATGCTGTCGTTAACCTTTACAAGCTGGGAGCAGGTAAGCTCATTGTCGGTATCGATTTTAATGGAAGTCGAATCGCTGGCTGCGATACATTTGAAGGGTATGGTCACGCTGAAAGTGTCCGACTTAAATCCGCTTTTAAGCAGGTCATCGGCAGTAAGGTCTGCGCTGCACATAATAACTATGACACCGGTTTCTTTGCCGTCATCAATAACTACGTTCTGGAAAGCTTCGGGATTGCCCTTCCATTCTTCGGGAAGGTTTATGGTACCGAATGTTACGCCCGATCCGCCTTCGCTTACGTCGCCTTCGCTTGACTGGTAAACAACCGACAGATATTTAGGATCGTATTTGATTTTAATATGTATACCGATAAATCCGTCTTTATTGGTAATGTCCTTAATGCTTACCTTTACCTCAAAGGTATCACCCACATCTAACTGGGTTTTTTCGGTTTCAATGGCGGTTTTAAACTCAAAAGACTCTTCTTCGGCAAGGATGTTCAATGTAAATACCGAAAGCAATACAGCTAAGGTAAGAACGGCAAAAAGTATTTTTCTTGTTTTCATTCTCATACATCCCCAATATGTATTTTTTAACATTTTAACACAAGGGGTGTTGTTTGTCAAGATAAATCAAGTATAAATATGGAAATGTGTTGCGCTTTTATAAATCAAACCACCTTACCGAAATTAAAACCACGGAAATTTTGTCAATAAAAATCCCGCCGGTTAAGGCGGGATTAATGCTGTCAGCTATTAGCTTTTTCTATCTTTGATTTCCTTGGTTATCATAGCCACAAAGTCGTCAAAAGCCATTGTGGTCATTTCCCCGCCGTCCCTGCGGCGGACCGAAACGGTGTTTTCGGCCTGCTCTTTATCGCCGATGACAAGCATATAGGGAATGCGTTCAAGCTGGGCTTCACGCACCTTAAAGCCGGTTTTTTCCTGACGCTTGTCGCTTTCGCATCTCACGCCGGCGGCCTTGAGGGCAGATTCCACCTTGTCGGTGTATTCGTTGTTACGGTCGGTGATGGGAAGCAGGCGAACCTGAACGGGGGAAAGCCAGACGGGGAACTTGCCGGCATAATGCTCAATGAGAATGCCGATAAATCTTTCTATCGAGCCGAAGGCGGCACGGTGAACCATTATAGGCCGGTGCTTTAGCCCGTCGGGGCCGACATATTCCAGCTCAAAGCGCATGGGCATCTGGAAGTCAAGCTGGATGGTGCCGCACTGCCAAGTTCTGCCTATGGAGTCTTCCAGATGGAAGTCGATTTTAGGCCCGTAGAAAGCGCCGTCTCCTTCGTTTACCACATACTTCATGTTAAGCTCTTCAAGGGCTTTGCGAAGTCCTTCGGTAGCCATATCCCAGTCCGCAACATCACCCATATGGTCTTCGGGCATGGTGGAAAGCTCAACGTGATATTTAAAGCCGAAAAGGGTGTATATTTCGTCTATAATGCGGATAACCCCTTTTATCTGCTCGGTTATCTGCTCCTTGGTCATAAAGATGTGGGCGTCGTCCTGGGTAAAGCAGCGGACACGCATAAGGCCGTGGAGTTCGCCGGATTTTTCATGCCTGTGAACAAGTCCCAGCTCGGCAAGCTTAAGGGGAAGATCCTTGTAGGAGCGCATTTCGGTTTTATAAACAAGCATTCCGCCCGGGCAGTTCATGGGTTTTACCGAGAAGGGATTTTCGTCAACCTGGGTTACGTACATGTTGTTTTTGTAGTGGTCCCAGTGGCCGGAGCGTTCCCAAAGCTGACGGCTTAACAGTATGGGTGTGGATATTTCCTGGTAGCCTTCACGGGTGTGGAGTTCACGCCAGTAATCTATAAGGGTGTTTTTAATAATCATTCCCTTGGGAAGAAAGAAGGGGAAGCCCGGACCTTCTTCAAGCATTGTGAACAGCCCAAGCTCTTTGCCAAGCTTACGGTGGTCACGCTTTTTGGCTTCCTCAAGCATGGCAAGGTGGGCTTCAAGCTCATCCTTGGACGCAAATGCGGTGCCGTAAATACGGGTAAGCATCTTGTTCTTTTCGCTGCCGCGCCAGTATGCGCCGGCAACCGACATAAGCTTGAACGCCTTAACGGCGGAGGTGTAGGTAACGTGGGGGCCTGCGCAAAGGTCAGTAAATTCCCCCTGCTTGAAGAATGAAAGCTCCTCACCTTCGGGAAGGTCGTTTATAAGCTCTATTTTATAAGGTTCGTTTTTTTCGGCCATAAGCTCGACAGCCTTGTCCCTGGGGAGGGTGAAGCGTTCGACTTTAAGGTTTTCCTTGACGATTTTTTTCATCTCGGCTTCAAGCTTTGCCAGATCATCCTCGGTAAAGGGGATTTCCCGGTCGAAGTCGTAGTAAAAGCCGTCCTTTATGGCAGGGCCTATGGCAAGCTTGGTTTCGGGATACAACCTTTTTACCGCCTGGGCAAGTATATGTGATGCGGTGTGGCGGAGGGCATCTTTGCCTATCTGCTCTTCAAAGGAGTGTTCCTCTATCTGACCGTTTTGCATTATGATTTTCATAATTATAACCTCCAATATTATTTTAAAATAAAAAACCCCTGAAACGGAATACCGTTTCAAGGGTGCGATTAAGCACGGTTCCACCTTGATTTTTAACTCGTTTGCGCCTTTGTCGCAGGCATACGCCCCACTTAACGCCAAAGCTTTTCGCAGGGTGCTCGGGAGTGGTTTTCACAGGAGTTTACGTAAAAGGCTTTCAGCCGCGGCCTTTATTCTCTGTCCGTAAATATTCCTGCTACTCGTTCCGTCATCGCAGTATTTATTATTTAATTATATACCTCATTTTATAAATTGTCAAGGATAAATTTTTATATACCCAAAGGTCGGAAAACCCCGTTTGTTTTAAGCGTTATCCTTATTAATAAATTTAGCTATCCAGTCGACAACCCGTTGAGGTAGATCCTCGTTTTTATAATAAGACCATTTATCGGATACTGTAAATTCATAGCCGTAATGGTTTATTTTATTATCGATTTTTTCCCTTGCCGCTTCAAGGCTGATTTCATTTTTTCCGCAAGCGGAAAGCAAAAATAAAAGGGACGCAATAATTAAAACAAGAGCAAATGTTTTTTGCATTATGTTATCATTACTTCCCAGATATTTAATTTATGTAAAAACATACCCCGTGTGGTACGGGGCATGTTTTCAAGAAATCACTATTTATTCTTCTTAAAGCAGTCGCTGCAAAATACCGGACGATCGGTATGGGGCTCAAAGGGAACCTTGCAGGTCTTTCCGCAGCTTGAGCAGACGGCTTCAAACATTTTACGGTTTCCGTCGCTTTCGCGGGATGTGCTTTTTCTTGCCATACGGCATTCTTTGCAACGCTGCGGTTCGTTCGTAAAGCCTTTTTCAGCGTAAAAATCCTGCTCGCTGGCAGTCCAAGTGAATTCTTTTCCGCATTCTTTGCAGGTAAGGGTCTTGTCGGTGTGCATGAAATACCTCTTTTCAATTTTCACGATTGATTTTTAATCGTGGTATAGTAATCATACACCTAAATCAAACCAATGTCAATATGTTTTTTAATATTTTTATAAATTTTTCTTTAATATTTACCTAAAGTCCTTAAAGAGGGCGGGATTTTTACGTTGACACCCGCTTTTAAGCTATGATTCACCCTTTGGCTGACGGTAAACATACCTTTTGCCGGCATAATTTTCAAGTATAACCTCGTTGTCGTCGCAGCTTACTACATAATTATACCCCACAGGGACCTTCCCTCCCCCGCCGGGGGCGTCAATGACAAATTTGGGAATGGCATAGCCGGATATATATCCCTGCAAGGAATGAACTATATCAATCCCCGTTTTAACATCGGTACGAAAGTGGGATATACCCATGCTAAGGTCGCACTGATAGAGATAATAGGGCCGCACCCGCATATGGACAAGCTTTAACATAAGCTCCTTCATAATTTCGGGTTTATCATTTATTCCCTTTAAAAGCACTGTCTGGTTGCCAAGGGGAATGCCGGAGTCGACCATCTTTTCGCATGCCATTTGTGATTCGGGCGTTATCTCCTTAGGGTGGTTGAAATGGGTGTTTATCCAGATAGGATGGTATTTTTTTAGCATTGATAAAAGCTCTTCGGTAATCCGCATGGGCATAACCACAGGCACCCTTGTGCCTATTCGGATAATATCCACATGGGGTATTTCCCGTATGCTTTTTATAATATGCTCAAGGCGCTCGGTGGACATCACCAGCGGGTCGCCCCCCGAAACCAGAACATCCCGTATTTCGGTATGCTTTCTTATATAGTCAAGAGCGGTGTTTAGCTCCTTTTCGGTGATTATTCTGTCCTCCTCTCCCACAATCCGCCTGCGGGTGCAGTGACGGCAATACATTGAGCATTTGCAGGTTACCAGAAACAGCACCCTGTCGGGATACCGGTGGACGATATGCTTTACCGGGGAATCCCCCTCCTCGTCAAGGGGGTCGGCAAGGTCTGTTTCATCAATATAAGTTTCCTTAATAGAGGGGACGCACTGGAGCCGTATGGGATCGTTTTTATCATTCGGATTAATTAAAGAGGCATAATAGGGGGTTATTGCCATTCTGAACTTTTCAAGGCAGGCTGCAATCTCTTCTTTTTCCTGTAAAGGTAACGGAAGAATTTTTTCAAGCTTTTGAACGGTTGTTATCCGGTTGGCAAACTGCCACTTCCAGTCGTCCCATAAAGGATACTTTTGGCGTATATCCTTATCCACCGTCTACTCACCAGCCTTAGACGGCGAAAAGCCGTATCGCATTAATGCGGTATCCAGAATGGCGTTTACCAGACTGTCGTAATCAACTCCGTTAAAGGCGGCAAGCATGGGGTAGTCACTATACCCTTCAGCCAGCCCCGGCAGAGGGTTTATTTCTATAAAATAGGCCCTGCCTTCGGCGGATACACGAAAGTCCACTCGGGAAAAGTCATAACAGCCAAGGGTATCGCATACCTTTTTTGTAAAGTAAATTAACTGGTTGTTTATATTATCATCAATGTCCGCCGGGGATTTATATTCCACAAATTCATTATAGGCCTGCTTTACCGGAAAGCTGTAAACATGAAAGTTATCCTGTGTCGGCTTTTTATAGATTATCTCCATGGGAGGAAACACAATCCTGTCCCTGCCGTTGCCGATAACTCCTACGGTAAATTCCCGGCCTTCGATATATTCTTCTACAAGCATCTGGCCGCCATAAAACGAAAAATTGCGTTCAAGCAGGGTGTGCAGTTCCTTTTTGTCCTTAACTACGGCAAAAGAGGATATACCCTTGCTTGAGCCTTCGGCGTTGGGTTTTACGATAAGGGGGTAGTTCATTCCCTTCAGGCTGTAAGGAGTATCTTTGCTTATTATGGCAAATTTGGGTGTCCTTACGTTACAGGTGGAAACCAGTCTTTTGGTTAACGCCTTGTCAAGGGAGATACATAAAGCGGTGGCGTCTGAACCGGTGTGGGGGATACCCAGCATTTCAAGAATTGCGGGAACCTGACCTTCCCGGGAACGCCCTCCAATGCCTTCGGCTATGTTAAACGCAATGTCAATGGGGGTTTGCTTTAAATTTTCAACTAAATTGGTGTCGGCCTCGAACAAAATTATTCTATGTCCCTTTTTGGCCAAAGCACGGCTTATGGAATACACGGTTTCGATGTTGTCGTATTCGGCCTGCTCGTCTTGTGTTTTGTGATTGCCCTCCTTTTTTAGGTTGTAGATGATTCCGACTTTAATGCCTTTAATACTACAGGGAACTTCGGAGTCTGACAGCTCCATTAATAATCATCGTCCTTGCAAACAGAATATAAAGGCAATGCCTTTATTCAAGCGAAGTATAGCACTTTTACGGCAAAATGCAATAGTATTCTACGATATTTTTTCAACAAATTAAAACAAAAAAAGGCCGGTTTTTTAGGCATTTTTCAGCTTTCCGGCCTTTTACGGTATGCAATGTATTCATAGCTGTTTTCCCGGGATACGGTTTCGCACATAAAGTTGTAAACCTGGTCGCGAAGCTTCTTCCGCGCTGCGGCGGGATTCCCCTCCTCCGGGTAGAACGGGTCGCTTACAAACACGGTAACCAGGGGCGGTAGGTTTTTAAATATTTTCCTTTGCCGGTAGACCACAGTCACCGCCACGGCAGGGACTTTCAGTCTTACGGGATAAGTAAAGGAGGCTTCTGTAAAGGGGCGTATACCATTGTAAAACGGCCAGATATGTGCTTCGGGATATATCATAAGGGTTTGCTTTTTGTTTATGTAATGCTTTAAGGCATTTAAAAACTTCCTTGCCCCCTCCGGTGTATCGGGAAGAGCCACCGCACCTAGCATCTGCACAAGGCCGGATATATAGGGGATTGAAACCGAATCCGAAGCGGTGATTATGCGGGAACGCTTGGGAAAGGAAACCAGTGTGGGTATGTAAGCGTCTGCTAAGCCGTTGGTGTGGTTGGCGTAAAGGAAGCAGCCGGTTTTAAGCTTTCTTATAACAGATGCGTTTTTTACCTTTAAGCCAAATACCAGAAAACAGAACACATATAAAAGGGGTGTGGCGATAAAGCGGTAAAGCAGAAATTCGGTGGTCTGCCATAAAATGTTTTGACGGACATATTTGTAGTCGGAACCCAGTTTTTTGGGAACAATTTTACCCCTTGACCAGGCAAAGTCGTCATTGTAAACATCGTCGTAGTAAACTATCCGTTTCATTTTTCCCGCCAAGCTCACCGCCTTTGCTTGATTTTACCCTATAATTATAACCTGTTTTTAAATATATTTCAAGTTTGAAGCTAAAATTCGTGAATTTTTACTTTCATCGTATGATTTTTTTTGAATAATAATGCATATTATATAAAATTTATTCACATTTAATCAACATATTTCGACATTAAAAGACACGCAATCATGGTGATGTATATCAAATATACGGTATTTATTGACATTTTTTATCGAATATGTCGAACAATTTTTCTGGACAAATTAGCTTTGATGTGTTAGCATCTTTTTAGCTGTTTTTCCCATATTTGTTAACGGCAAATCGACAATTTATGTTATTAAATCCCAAATATATTATATATCATCAGGAGGAAATGTTTTCAATGCAAAAAGTCAAAAGAGACACTGTTTTAGGAACACAAATCGAGTTCAGGTTGGACAAGCAAAACGGCGAATACATAATATCGGTATTTTACGCCGGACAAAGCGAAATAGTTTCATTCCCGGACATTGAGGACGAAAACAACGCTTGGGCAATGTTTGAGTATGTGGCCAACGGCAATGCCCTCCCCGGGACGGTAAAGGATGTGCTTGAAGATTACTCTTTTCGAATCACCTAGTTTTTATTTGACCTATGGTCAATTTTGAATTTTTCTCTTGACAATAAAAAGGCAATATGGTAGAATAGCGTCTGTTGACACGTTAAGACGTGTGGGCGCTTTTCTTATGTTTGGAGAGATGTCCGAGCGGTTTAAGGAGCTGGTCTTGAAAACCAGTGAGTCAGCAATGGCCCGTGGGTTCGAATCCCACTCTCTCCGCCAAACTTACCTTATAACCAATATCCCCTATTAATTTAATAATTTATCATTTCACCTGCGGAAGTACTCAAGTGGTGAAGAGGCGCCCCTGCTAAGGGTGTAGGTCGGCTAAACCGGCGCGCGAGTTCAAATCTCGCCTTCCGCGCCAATAAAGGCAGTAGATTTTATATAATCTGCTGCCTTTATTTTTTACTTTAAAGTTGTGATTATAATATCTTCCCGCACTGTTTATGACAGGAATTCTTATCATAACAGCAAACCCTTATCAACCTAAAGTGATAATGACGGGAAAATCGATTGAAAAGCATATAATATCGGCATATTTTACATTGTTTTATATTGTATTGAATGTTATAATCCCCTTGAAATGACAAGAAAAACCAAAGGGTGATTAATATGAATTCCGCCTCCAAGCAAAAGCACAGGGGCGAAAATATGATACCCGACTACGAGCACCTGTTTACCGAAAACAAGCAGGCCCCAAAACGCAAGTCGGGTATTTTATACATGCTTTATAAAATGAACCGAAAAAAGCTGCTGCTGGCGCAGGTGATGTATATAATCAAGGCGTCACCGGTTTGGATTTTGCCGGTGATAACCGCCAAAATCATAAACATTGCTTCGGGCCCCAATGCTTCCGACTCATTTGCTTCAATTTTGATTTATGCGCTTATTCTGGCGGTCGTTCTCCTTCAGAACGTCCCCACCCATGTTATCTATGCTAAAATGATAAACACGGTAATGCGCAAAATAAACGCCGGATTAAAGTCGGCACTGGTGAGAAAGCTCCAGCGGCTGTCGATAACCTACCATAAAGAAATAGAATCGGGGCGGATACAGTCGAAATTCCTGCGGGATATCGAATCAATAGACGCCATGATACGCAATATTGTCATAACCCTTGTCCCGGCAATCATCGGTGTGCTTATTTCGGTGGGTATTTCCACCTTCAACGCTCCGGTTATGACATTGTTCTTTGTTGCAATAGTGCCGATAAACGTTACCGTGGCAAAGCTGTTTAGCAAAAAGATAAAGGCCGAAAACCGGGAATTCCGTATTGAAAACGAATCTGTTTCGGCCAAATTCACCTCCATGCTTTCCCTACTGCCGGTAACAAAGGCTCACGGACTTGAAAGAAGTGAAATACAAACCTTTGACAACGAAGTTGAAAAGCTAACCCAAAAAGGCCTTAAAGTGGATAACACCAACGCCTACTTCGGCTCCTGGTCGTGGGTTATAAGCAATATAGTAAGCGTTATCTGCCTTGTGTTTTCATCCTTTCTTGCTATAAATGGTGTTATCGACGTGGGGGACATAGTCCTTTACCAGTCGCTGTTTTCATCAATTAACGGCAACGTGCTTGCAATAATCAACTCCTATCCTTCCCTTATGTCGGGCTCGGAGGCCATTAACTCCTTATCCGAAATTATGATTTCCGACGATGTGGAGCTTATCGGCAGCAAAAAAATCTACCCCATTAAGGGAAATATATCCTTCAATAATGTATCCTACTCCTACCCCGATGACCCCGACTGTTATGTGATAAACGACTTCACCCTTAACGTTAAGGAGGGTGAATGTATAGCGGTGGTGGGGCCGTCCGGTTCGGGAAAATCCACCATAATGAATATGATTATAGGCTTTCTCAAACCCACCGAAGGGAAAATCCTAATTGACGGCGTGGATATGGCCGACCTTGACCTTACCGACTACCGGCGTCATATATCGGTGGTTCCCCAGAACTCCATCCTCTTCCCCGGCACCATACGGGAAAACATCACCTACGGACTTCACTCAATCCCCGCCAAGCGGCTTGAAAACGCCATAGAGCTTGCCAACCTTAACGAGTTTATAAAAGAGCTGCCAAGCGGTCTTGACACCCCGGTAGGTGAGGCGGGCGGCAAGCTTTCCGGCGGTCAGCGGCAGCGGATAACCATTGCCAGAGCGCTAATAAGAAACCCCAAGATACTCATTCTTGACGAGGCCACCTCCGCCCTTGACAATCTGTCGGAATACCATGTCCAGCAGGCTATTGAAAAGTCCAAGAAGGGGCGGACCACCTTTATTGTTGCCCACCGGCTTTCAACCATCCGCAACGCCGACAGGATTGTTGTTATGGAGTCGGGGCACATTGTCGAAACGGGAACCTACGAGGAGCTTATGGCTAAGAAGGGCAAATTCTACGAAATGAAGATGCTGAACGAAATGAGGGTTTCCGAGGGAGAAATAGCGTAAAAATATTATTCTATATCATTTAGAGAATGTCTGCCGGGACTGCCAGCGCCACTACCCCGATGTGTTGGGCTATCAGGCGCTTAGACCTGTGATTCAAATTAATAGCAATTCCCGCCGGAAAACCGGCGGGTTTAATTTTGATTGTTATTACTGTACTAGCTATGTGTTTATAAATATGCCTGAATGTTATATTCAATTTTCTGAGGAGAACCTTTTGGCTTTTAAGATATGGGCATGGAGGTTTTTATTGCAGAAAAAGGTATTAATCAAAATGATGAATGAAAAACCACAAAAGGCGGTTAATTCAGTCTTTTATGTCTAAAATATCCCTCTTTGGAGCATAATAATCCAAAGGGGGAATTTTTTTGAAATATCTGTGGACCGACGGAGTGGAAAAGCCATCTTTCGGTAAGCTTACGGGAAACATAAAAACCGATGTGCTTATTATAGGCGGCGGTATGGCAGGGGTGCTTTGCGCCAAGGCACTTCATGATGCGAATATCGACTATACCCTTGTTGAGGGAAGGCAGATCGGCTGCGGAATAACCAAGGGCACAACGGCGGTTATAACCGCCCAGCATGACCTTTTATATTCCGACCTTATTGAAAAAAGCGGCAAGGCAAAAGCGAAAATGTATCTTGACGCCAATCTGACGGCGGTTAGCCGGTTTAAGGATATGGCAAAGGGCATAGACTGTGATTTTGAGGTTTTGCCATCTGTAATGTATTCCACCACCGACGGGAATAAGATGAAAGCCGAGGTTAAGGCTGTAAAATCATTGGGAATGAATGCCGAATATATAACCGACGTTCCCATTCCCGTTAAAATAAGGGGCGGTGTCCGCTACCCGGACATGGCCCAGTTTCATCCGCTGAAGTTCCTTTACGGCGTGGCGAGGGGGCTTAATATTTACGAAAACACCCATGTTCACAAGCTTGACGGCACCACCGCCTATATGTCCGGCGGAACAATCAAGGCAAAAAAGGTTATTGTGGCAACCCACTTCCCTTTTATAAACAAAAGCGGCTTGTATTTTTTAAAGATGTATCAAAAGCGGCTGTTTGTTATGGCGCTCGAAAGGCCGGAGGGTGAAAGACTGGGGTGCAATCTGGTTGAACATTCGGGGGACGGAATGTTTTTCAGAGATTACGGCAGGCTGCTTATTGTTGGCGGCGGCGAGCGGAAAACCGGTAAAAAGAAAGGAGGATTTATGCCGGTGAAGCAGTTTGTAAATGAGAATTATAAAAATTACCCCGAAAAATATGCCTGGGCCAACCAGGACTGCATTACCCTTGACGATATTCCCTATATCGGCGTTTACGGCAGAATATTGCCAGATGTGTATGTGGCCACCGGCTTTAATGAGTGGGGTATGACCTCATCCATGGTGGCGTCTATGATACTTGCAGATAAGGTTTACGGGAAAAGGTCACCCTTTGAGGAGGTTTTCAACCCATCAAGAAGTATGCTGAAACCCCGGCTGCTTTCCAATACGGGAAATGCGGTGGTTAATCTGGCTACCCCGACACCAAAACGCTGCACCCATCTCGGCTGCGCCTTAAAGGAAAACAAGGACGAAGGCACCTGGGACTGCCCCTGCCACGGCTCCCGCTTTGACAAGGACGGCAGGCTTATTGATAATCCGGCCATGAAGGATGCAAAGGTTAAGTAAAGTCATAATCCAAGGCAGGCTTTTAGCCTGCTATTTTTTTATAAGCCGGTTAAAAGCGTTATTTTAACCCGGCAAAATGACAATATCTGCCATAATTTATATTTTTTGTTATATTATGTACTTGATTTGTCCATATTATCGTGCTAAACTCCCAAAAATGGAGGGTTATATATGAAAAAACATTTTTTATTCACTTTTGTTTTAGCACTTATTATCCTTATGGTTAGTTCCTGTGCAAAAAACAATAATGTCGAATCCGGCGAGTCGTCTTTAACGTCATCTAAAACGGACACCGGTGAGTCAAGCATTGAGCTTTCCGGCGATGATTCTTTTGAGGAATCAAGCCCTGAACTTTCAGGTGATGATTCATCGGAGGACGAATCTAATATTGAGCTGGAGTATATTCCCTGGGAAGACTATTCCGACGAAAATCCTGTTTCCGGCGTTGATGAAGCTTATGTTCTTATCAAGCAGCCTTACACAGAATTAGGAGACCCTTATAATCCGCAATATAACTATTATGTCAAAACAAACGGTAACATTATAACCATTTATATCACTGATGAAGTAGAGATAAAAGGTAAATTTGTCGGTATTGTGGGTGATAACGGCAATTTAAAAGAATATTTGCATTATAATATTCATCGTGATAAAAATACCAATAAGGTTAAAATGTATGTCAGCTCTAAAACCGAGTATAATCAAAACGGAATAAAGCTTAAATCAACAGGCTTTAACAGTAACGGAGATATAACTAGCATAACAGAGTATAAATACGACGAACAAGGAAAGCTGAAAGAGGAAAAAAATACTAGTGGAGATAAAATAAGTTTAATAACATATACCTATGATAATTCAGGCAATTTGATTGAGCATAAGAAGACCGTAAACGGAGAAGTCCAAGTCCAAAACAGCTGGGTTTATAACGATAAAGGGATTCTTACCGAATATTATTGGAGCAACGGTAGACAAAAAAATGTTTATGATGAAAACGGCAACGTGATTTCCTATATACGCATTGATGAAAACGGTATTGAAATACCTGAAAACAAACTTGAATATGACGAATCGGGAAGGCTTATTAAGGTTATTGTTTATAACGAAGACGGTTCGGAATATGTAAGCTCTATTTATTCGTACGACAGCAACGGTAATCTGATAAGTAAAATGTTTTACGACGTTAATGGCAATTTGGATGAATCGAATGAATACGAATATGATAACAGAGGAAATAAAATAAAAGAAATCTATAAAGTATACGAGAATAATAACATATACACATCAATTATGGAATGGATATACGACGAAAACAATTACCTGACAGAATATATATTCAATCAAGGGGTTGAAAGAGTTGTGTATTCGTATGACGAATACGGTAATAAAACAAGTGAGTCACACTACAACAGAAACGGCAGTATAGATTATACATATCAGTACACATGGGAAAAGGTTTGCTATCCGGAGGGATTTTATCAGTTCTTAAATGACTTTTTTCCTGAGCAAACCGTTGTAAAAGTAAACTAAAAACATAAACGCAAAAAACCGGCGGTTACGCCGGTTTTGTTATGCTTGATTTTTATTTTGAAAATTCTTCATCAATGGCCTCGGCGGCTTTTTTGCCGGCACCCATGGCCAAGATTACCGTTGCGGCACCGGTTACGGCGTCACCGCCGGCATAAACAAAGGCCTTTGTGGTTTTACCGTTTTCATCGGTAATAATCCCTCCCCATTTCTGAGTTTCAAGCCCCTTTGTGGTTGACTTAATAAGGGGATTGGGGGTGGTGCCAAGGGCCATTATCACGCAGTCAACATCAATCTTGTGTTCGCTGCCTTTAACCTCCACCGGTCTGCGCCTGCCGGAGGCATCGGGTTCCCCAAGGTCCATTTTTATGCACACAATGCCGTTGACAAAGCGTTTTTCGTCGCTTGTTATCTCAACCGGATTGGTAAGGAATTTGAATATAATTCCCTCCTCCTTGGCGTGTTCAACCTCCTCGGCTCTGGCGGGAAGCTCCTCCTCGCCCCGGCGGTAGATTATATAAACCTCCTTTGCACCCATGCGCTTGGCGCAGCGGGCGGCATCCATTGCCACGTTGCCGCCACCTACCACCGCCACCCTTTCGGGCCGCAGGATGGGTGTCTGGGGGTTTTCGTAGGCTTTCATAAGGTTTACCCTTGTAAGATACTCGTTGGCGGAATATACACCGTTCAGGTTTTCGCCGGGGATACCCATAAATTTGGGAAGTCCGGCACCGGTGCCTATAAACACCGCTTCAAAGCCTTCTTCAAACAGCTCGTCAATGGTGATTGTCTTACCCACCACCACGTTGGTTTCGATTTTAACCCCCATATCAATAAGTGACATTATTTCTTTTTCAACAATGGATTTGGGAAGGCGGAATTCGGGAATTCCGTAAACCAGCACTCCGCCGGGGGTGTGCAAGGCTTCGAAAATGGTAACGTCCCAGCCCCTTGCCGCCAGCGTTCCGGCACAGGACAGTCCGGCAGGGCCGGAACCTATAACCGCAGCCCTATGACCGTTGGGGGTGGGTTTAACCGGCATATCGCAGGCGTTATCATTATGCCAGTCGGCCACAAACCGCTCAAGGCGGCCTATGCCCACCGGCTCGCCGTTTTTGCTTCTGACACATTTTGCCTCGCACTGGGTTTCCTGGGGGCAGACTCTGCCGCATACGGCAGGCAGGGCGTTGGTTTGCTTTATAATCTGATAGGCTTCTTCATATTCGCCTTCGGAAATTTTCTTTATAAATTCGGGTATTCTGACATTAACCGGGCAGCCGTCCACGCAAAAAGGCTTTTTACAGTTTAAGCATCTTGCCGCCTCGGCCCTGGCAAGGTCTTCGGTATATCCCATAGCCACCTCGTCAAAGGTGGCCGAACGGATTTCGGGATCTATTAACGGCATTTCGTATTTATGTTTAGACATATCCGCCATATCATTTCTCCTTTTTGTAAAGCCGGCAGGTATCTTCACGCTGCTTGATTTCAAGGTTTTTATACATACCCGTCCTTGATATTGCCTCGTCGAAATCAACGAGATGGCCGTCAAAGTCGGGACCGTCGACGCAGGCGAACTTTGTCTGTCCGCCCACGGTAAGGCGGCAGCCGCCGCACATTCCCGTGCCGTCAATCATAATGGGATTCATTGAAACTATTGTTTTAATGCCGTATTGCTTTGTAAGAGCCGATATAAACTTCATCATTACCAGGGGGCCTATGGCAATAACACAGTCAGGTTTTTCGCCGCTTTCAATTAAATTTTTCAATGCGTCGGTAACCAGTCCCTTGGTGCCTGCTGAGCCGTCGTCGGTCATAAGTATATATTTATTTGAAATAGCATTAAATTCGTCTTCAAGTATAACAAGGTCTTTGTTTCTGAAGCCTGCTATTGAATAAACAGTAGAACCCTGATTATACAGCTTTTTAGCTACAGGGTAGGCGATGGCGCACCCCACCCCTCCGCCGATTACGGCGACTTTGCTATATCCTTCGGTTTCTGTGGCTTTGCCCAGAGGGCCTACAAAGTCGTGTATATAGTCCCCTTCGTTCATGGCGTTAAGCCTTTCGGTTGTGGCGCCCACCACCTGAAAAATAATGGCAACAATTCCCTTTTCCCGGTCAAAGTCGGCAATGGTAAGGGGAATGCGTTCCCCCTCTTTATGGGTGCGTAAAATGATAAATTGTCCCGGCTCGGCCTTTTTTGCAACGAGGGGGGCTTCAACCTTCATTAAGGTTACAAAGTCGTTAAGTGATTCTTTATAAACAATTTTGTTCATTTATACGGCTTTCCTTTCGGTCAGGTTTGACTTTTTTTAAAATTATGCAGGAAGGGACTACTAAAAATTCATTAATTTCCGTTTATTATATCACCACAGGTTGATTTTGTAAATAGTGTTTTTTTGAAAATACCGAATAACACAATTTCATTTTTTGTCCTATGTTGACAAAATATATAGTATGGTTTATAATTTATGCAAACTAATCGCAAGGGATACATAATGAACGGTAAAGCAAACAGTGTAACCGGTAAGCGTCTTATATTCAATATTTTATTTGTTCTGGCGCTTATGGGTGGCGTTTTTATATATATAGGTGTCAATTTTGACTGCTCGGGGATATTCGACACTTTATTTACAATTTCGTGGGGGTGGAATGCCCTTGCGGTTTTTTCTGTTGTCCTGCAGTATATAGCCGAGGCGTTATGCTTTTATATAATGTTAAAATCCTTCGGAATCTGTGTAAAATTCAGGCAGACTATTGTCTGGACGGGTGCCGATTTATTATACATGAACATTTCTCCCTTTGCCTTGGGGGGAATACCCGCCCAGGCCATGTATATGACAAGGGATAAAATCCCCGGGACACATACCGGAATATCCATTGCCATGTTTACCTGTCTAAACAAGACGGCCATGTTTGTGTCCGGTATTTTCGCAGCTATAGTCATTGACGGAATATTTGATACCGGCAATCACTTCTTTGCCGCATCCCTGATATACGGTCTTATTGTTATGGCTGGTATTATTTTCTTTTGCGCCATGACCATGCTTTCGCCCGAATTTGTAACGGCAGTTATAACATTCTGCTTTAAGACACTAAAAAAGCTTAGAATAATTAAAGACGCCGAAAGCCGGATTGCGGCGTGTAGCGAAAGAATGAAGGATTATGCCGCCTGTTCGGATTATATAAAAAAACACCCGTTTGTTACGGTGTGGGTATTTTTATTGTGTGTGGTAAAGCGTGTTGCCATGCTTGCGCCTGCCTGCCTGGTGTACCTGGGCCTTGGGCTTAAAGGCACAAGCCTTGTGTATATTCTTGCGGTTCAGGCGTTATTGGGCGTGGCATTTGAGTCATTTATCCTCCCCGGAGCCATCGGAGCGTATGAAACTGCATCCATGGCGTTTTATCCGGCCATTTTCGGTGAAGCGCTTGCTTTACCGGCAGTGCTGTATGTAAGAGCATTCGGATTTTTGGCAGTGGTGCTTTCTGCAGGCATTATAGTTTGCATAAGGCATTTTAAAATGACAACCAATTAACCTTTTCTATATTAATATATGCGCCTTCCCTTTTGGGAGGGCTTTTTTATTTGAAATTTGTTATGAAAACATATATTTCATGCCGGTTCAGATTTTTCTGACCTTTTTCGACAGTTTGGCATATCCTTTTAACAGCGGAAGGAATTTGACTTTAGGCCTTATTTTTCCGCAATTCGGTAAGCCTAGACACTATACTTTTAGGCGGAAAGGCATGGTTAGAAAATGACATTACACGATATGGATCCGGTTTTTGAAGAGGATATGGGACTTCTAAAGGCCTCCACCCACCGGGACATGAGGGACGACAAAGACATGAAAATTCCCTTCTACCCGGACATGAATACACTGCAGGGTTTCCCCCTTGCTATGGCCTATGTTCCAAGTCAGGAGTTTACAAACTTTTTTACTTCCTACGCCGATGCGTTAAACAACGGCTCCCTCTTTAAGGACCTAATTAAAACCTTTGACGGAAGAAGGGTTATAAGAAGATGAATACTGATCAGGCAAGATTACTTAGGAAACTGATGGATGTTGATTTTGTCATTCACGAACTGGTTTTATATCTCGACGCCCATCCCGATAACAAACAGGCGCTTGAGTTTTATAAAAAGGCAGTTGCCGAGCAGAAGGAAATTTATAACCAGTATGCAACCCAATACGGCCCCATAGTCGCCGAAGACATGCGAATGAACAGGTGGGCATGGGTTGATTTGCCCTGGCCGTGGCAGAATGAAAAGGAGGCAAGAAGCTAATGTGGGAATATGAGAAGAAGTTACAGTATCCGGTAAATATTAAAAATCCCAACCCGGCTCTGGCTAAGTTAATCATAACCCAATACGGCGGTCCGGACGGAGAGTCGGCCGCAGCAATGCGTTATCTTTCCCAAAGATATTCGATGCCCTACCCGGAGGTTATAGGTATACTTACGGATATAGGCACAGAAGAGCTTGCTCATCAGGAAATGATAGCAGCGATAGTGTATCAGTTAACCAGGAACTTAACCCCCGAGGAAATAATGGCATCCGGCTTTGATGCCTACTTTGTGGACCATACCACCGGCATTTATCCCTCCTCGGCAGCGGGTGTTCCCTTCTCGGCAAAATATCTCCAGTCCAAGGGGGACGCCATAACCGATATTTTTGAGGACATGGCCGCCGAACAGAAGGCAAGAACCACCTATGATAATATCCTGCGGTTTGCAGACGATCCGGATGTTATTGATCCCATCAGGTTCCTGCGTCAGCGGGAAATTACCCATTTCCAGCGTTTCGGCGAGGGATTGAGGGTTATTCAGGATAATCTTAATTCCAAGAACTTCTACGGATATAATCCTGAATTTGACAGATAGTCAAGTCATACCTATAATACTATCCGCCCGAAAGGGCGGATATCATTATAAAGAAATATTGTTAATAAAAAATACCCAAACGGGATTTCCCGTTTGGGTATTTACTTTTTAGCTTAAAATTCAGCCATATCCTCAAGGTTCCATTGCTTAATCTGTTTCCAGATTTCTTCATCGGGCTGCAGGGCTATCATGCGGTCGCAGAAGGCAAGGTTGTTTTCAAGAGCCTGCTTGAATTTGTCCTTTGCCGTCCAAAGGCCAAGGCTGGGAGAGTCGATAAAGAACACTTCCTCACCGTCAATATTGTTAAAGCCGGGTTTTAGGGTTTCGGGATTGTATTTCTTTACGGCTTCGTTGTAGTTCATGTAGCCGTAGCCGACGCTTTCCACTTCCTCCTTGGTAAGATGGCCGGGGGCGTAGGTTATATTAAATCTTCCCTCCGACGAGCCGTGAATTAGGTGGGCGGCGGCATGGGCAAGGTCGTTAAGCTCGGGATCGGTGTTATAGGCTTCAAGGGAGTTGGGGGTGCCTTTGTAGCCATGCCTGCGTATCATTTTATCCACCTCGGGCTGTTCGCCGAACCGTTCCACTCCGGGAGCAAGGATAATAAGCTCGCCGCCGTCGGCAATAACCTTGCGGGTGCGGTAGATGGCCTTGTTGGCCACCCATGTGGACTTGAATTCCCTGCCGTCCATAAAGCAGACAACCTTTTTAATGGGTTTTTCAAACATAAACACGGTCTTTCCCCTTGAATAGCGGGCGGCTTTGACATAGGTTTCAACATCCTCGCCTATATAAAGACCTGTGGTTTTAAGGTTGTTTTCATCGTCCCTCGACTTGACTATAAGGACATACACCGAAGGAACACCCGAAAGATATTTCTTTTCGGCGTAGTTGTAGCATCCCCTTAAGGGGGTTATAACCTGGCCCAGGTTGTTTTCGATTCCGCATAGTGCTGCGGTTATGTGGGAGGCGCAGATCATGTTTTTGCCGCCCAGACCTATAAAATAGTTTTTATTATGGTTGGCAAAGCCCAGCACCTCGTGGGGAACCACCTGGCCTATATTTATGACAAGGTCGTAGCCGGCGGTTACTTCCCTGTTTATCTCAACGGGTATGGGCCAGTCGGCAAGGCCGCCGGTTGCGGTGTTAACAAAATCCTTTGGTATTTCCCCTAAAACATTGCAGTCGTTTTTCCAGTCATGCTTTAAAATTCTTTCCTCGGGAATATCGCCGAACATCCATTTGTTTTCTTCGGGAGTATGGGGGACATGCTGGCCGAGGGTGGGTATAACGGTTATATCGCAGTCCGGGCCGAGGATATGATATAGCATATTGGTAAGCTCCCCCGAGCCCGAATGATAGCGGGTGATGTCCGGAGGAAGGAGCAAAACCTTTTTGAGTTTACCAAACTTCTGTCTTGCCTGCTCCACAAGATTTTGCATCATTTCATACTGTTCGTCTTTTTCGATAATTTTGTTTTCTTTATAAAACCACATTTTTTATCCTCCGGTTATTTCATTTATGATTTATCATGCTTGCTATATACCCTGCCCCGAAGCCGTTGTCTATGTTAACCACCGACACGCCGCTTGAACAGGAATTTAACATTGAAAGGAGAGCTGCAAGGCCGTTTAACGACGCCCCGTAGCCTATGCTGGTGGGGACAGCGATAACCGGGCAGGACGCAAGTCCCCCAACCACGCTGGCAAGAGCGCCCTCCATGCCGGCCACGGCAATAATCACGCTCGCCGTCATAATGTCGTCTAGCCGGGACAGCAGCCGGTGTAATCCCGCCACGCCGGCGTCGTAGACACGGACGACATTGTTGCCAAACACCTCGGCGGTTATGGCCGCCTCCTCGGCTACCGGGATGTCGGATGTACCGGCGGTTATAACAAGAATTTTACCTGCCGTATCGGGTTTTGGCATTTCGCCTATTAAGCCGATCTTTGCGTTTTCAAAGTATTGAAACGAAATTTCGTTTTTAATTACTTCTGCCTTTTCTTTTGAAAGACGGGTTATAAGTATTCGTTTTTCCCCGCTTTGGGCAAGAGAGCGTGAAATGTCGATTATTTGCTCTGGTGTTTTGCCCTCGCCGTATATAACCTCGCATTGTCCCTGCCGGAGTGAGCGGTGGGTGTCCACTCTGGCAAAGCCGATATCGCAAAACGGAGCTTTTTTAAGGGAAAGCAAAGCATCATCAACCGTAATTTCCCCTCTTGAAACCCCTTCAAGTATGGCCTTTATATCCGTTTTATCCATGACTTTTCCTTATTTCAAAGTTTTCGCTAACATCATCAAAATTTTGTTTTATGGCTTTTATGATTTTATCCTTCATGGCATTGGCTTTATCTATTTCACCTTCTACAAACTGCAGCCTTGCCCTGTTTTGGCTAACCCGGACACGAAAGTCGCAAAACCCGAAGGAAAACAACATTTCCTCGGCTTTTTCTATTTTTGACAGCAATTCGGCGGTTATTTTTTCGCCGGTGGCAACCCGGGTGGCAAGGCAGGAATAGGCAGGTTTGTACCATATATGAATACCTGCATCCTTTAATATTTGCCTTATTTCGCTTTTACAAAAACCAAATTCACGAAGCGGAGAGACAACCCCGAATTCTTTTAGTGCAACCATGCCGGGGCGGTCGGAGGCATCGTCGGAGGCGTTTGTGCCGTCGATTATAACGGTGTAACCGTCAGATGCTGCCTTTTCCTTCAGCATTCCGAATATGCCCTGTTTGCAAAAATAGCAGCGGTTGGGCGGATTTTCGGCCACCATCGGTGTTGACAGCACGTCGGCTTTTAACAGTATTATATTAGTTCCGAGAAGGTTAGCGGTATTTACGGCATCCTCAAGCTCAAAATCAGGCTGGAAGACCGATTTAACGTAATAAGGCCTTATGTCTGCGCCAAAGCTTAAACCGGCATACAGCAGGAAGGTGGAATCCACTCCACCCGAAAATCCCAATGCTATTTTTTTATTATGAATGAAAAATTCTTTCAGATTTTGAATTTTTTCGCTTAATTCGCTATTATATGCGCCAATAAGCTCATTAAGATTTACCACCATATGTCTGCCCCTGCTTTATATATCTTTTAGCTATTATAAGACGCAATAAGTTAAAAATCAATACAAATGTATAGGATTTGCCTACATTTCCCGTCATGCGGCTAATGTTTCGTAAACTTTCCCATTATATTGCCATATACTCATTATAGATATGAAAAGGGGAGTATGAAATGAAGATATATATTGACAACTGTTATAATCCGGCAAACAAGGAAGCGGCGGAGATATTATACGAAACGGGAGTCCGCACCGCGGGAATATTAAAGGACTACGGCGTTGAGGTTGTTTTGTCTTCTCCGGAGGATATTCCCAAAACCTTTTCGCCCGGTGCGGCAAATCTACATATTAATCAAGCCAACGAACAGGGAGCAGATCTGTTTGTGGCATTAAATCTAAACTCCTCACCCGATAAATTCGCCACCGGAGCGGGGGTAGCCGTATATAAACCGGCACCGGAGGTGCAGGAAACGGCGGAGGAGGTATTGAATTTACTATCCACCCAAACCCACCTTCAAAACCGGGGTATAACCCAGCGGTCTGATTGCCTTCCCCTAAAGCGGGCGAAGATGCCGGCCTTTGTCCTTGACCTGGGGTTTATAACAAATAAAAACGATTTTGACTTAATAACCGGGCACCCCGAACTAATTGCCGACATTGTTGCCAGAGGGCTTGCCGAAAGGATAAAGCAAAAGCGGGAAAGTCCAACCCTTGCCGAAACACCGGAAGATAACAAGGGGACCAAACCCGCATTTTATCAGCTTTATCCCGCCAACAGAAAAGGTGTCTGCCGGCTTGTGGTGAATGTTTTTACCTCTCTAAAGCCCTCAAGGCCGATACCCGATGCCCAGGTTACCGTATTCCACGGCAAGGACGGCAAACATATGCTTATCTACCGGGGACTAACCAACACCAACGGTTCCACCATTCCCGTAGAACTTCCCTGCTTTACCGATGGCAGGTCAAATAATCCCGATATGTTTTGCATTTGTGTCCGCCACCACGGCTATATGCCCAAAAACCAATGGATATATGTGCGTGGCGAAAGGTTTATACGGGAAACTGTTACCCTTGACGAACGGAGAATACACAACCGCTAATCAGCCGAACTCCGATAATCTGTTTACCGCCACATATATGCCCGAAATTTTATACCAGGTGGCAAGGTCCACAATACCTGTTACCGGCAGGTAGAATATCTGCTGGAAGGTGCGGACGGCGTTTTGCGTCTGGGTGCCGAACACTCCGTCCACCCGTATCTTGGGTATCATGGGATAATGGTCGGAAATTGAGTTTAGCTGGGTTTGGATTGTTCTAACCTCATAACCCGATGAGCCTATCTGCAACGGTTCGCCGGGATAGGATATGGGAACACCCTGCACCTTTTCGGCTTGGGTAAGATAAACGTCAGCGCCGTAGAATGAGCGGAGTATAGACAAAGCGTCAAGTCCCTGTTCACCCAGATTTTTGGATCCCCACTGCTCCATGCCGTTGCATCTTACCCGTGCTCCGTCGCAAAACTGGGTAAACAGAGGCTGCCTTATGCCGGGACGGGTTATGTAGGTATTAAAAATTTCATCCACAATATTTGAAATATTATAATAAATATTTCGCCCGTAGTCGAAAAACTGGTCGAAGGCGGTGGAGTTGGTTATTGTGAAGTTGTATCCTCTCCCCCTGTACCATTCGGTATAAACCCGGTTTAGGGCAAAAGAAATTATTGCAAGCACATTCGCCCGTATGGTCTGGTCGGGCCAGGTTGAATATATTTCGCAGGATGCCACATTGGCTATATAGTCCTTAAAGGGAACCCACACGTTTTTGGCGGTTGTGTCGTCGGGAACCCCAAGATGCACCACCATAAATTCTGGTATAACCGGCTCGGGCAATACTATAAGACCGCCGCCGTCGGGGAGGGGCTTTACCTCGTCTTCGGGTATCTTGGGCGGAAAATCCCCCCAAAGGGTGTTAGGCTGAATATCAATGGTTATCTGAGCCGGGGAGGGCTGGACGGGGATAATGTTCATACGCACGTTTTGGATAGCCGTCTGCTCGGGAAAAAGCTGAACACCGTCTATCACCGTATGAACATAGCCGGGAGCGTCAATGGTTACCGTATATTCGGCGTAGGGTTTGACCTCTGAAGGCTGCTGGGAATATTCAATGGGGGGTGTCCCCAGCTCCACCGTTATGGTCTGCCCTGCCGAGTCGGTGGTAAGCTCTTCTATAACCCTCCCGTTTCTTGAAACCGAAACCGTCGCTTCGGCTACCGGGATGGAGTTACGCACCGACGTAACGCTGACATTCAAAAAACCCCTGTCGATTAATTCCTGATTGCCGTTCATATAAATCCTTCCTTTCCTATGGAAATATTATGATTTGCCCCTTTTTTATATTACATTTTCAGCCCGGAGGTTAATTTCATGGACATTCAGGAGCAGCTTATACGGGAATTTCGGATATTCGAGCCCACCGGCAACATAGAAATTATAATAAAATACCACGGGGATTTGGCCGCAATAGCCGCAAAGCTTGATGCGGTGGCTGAGGAGCTGAACGAAAACTATGCCATTTTAACCCTGCCGGCCTACCGGGTTCCCACTATAGTTGAGGTGCCCCAGGTTGAGTTTTACGAGCTGCCCAAAACCGTAACCTTTCAGATTGCCCAGGGGACCGATATTACCGGAATAAGCCGGGTGCAGGATCCGGCGGGTTTCAATCTGAACGGCGACGGGGTGCTGGTTGGAATTATCGATTCGGGTATAGACTACACCCACCCGGATTTCAGAAACACCAACGGCACCACAAGGATTTTATATTTATGGGACCAGTCGGCGGAAGGAACTCCGCCCACGGGATTTCGCAGCGGACATCTGTACACCGAGGAAGACATAAATACCGCCTTTGCCAGCGGTAATCCCCTTTCCGTTGTCCCCGAACAGGATACGGTAGGTCACGGCACCGCTGTGGCGGGGGTTGCGGCGGGCAACGGCAGGGCGTCCGGCGGAACAAACTCCGGAGCGGCTCCCCGGGCGCAGCTTGTGGTGGTAAAGCTGACTCCTTCACCCGGACCGGGGTTTTCAAGGTCCACAGACATTATGCGGGGAGTAAAATTCTGTCTTGACATGGCCGAGGGGCTTGAACGCCCAATTGCAATAAATATTAGCTACGGCACCAGCGAAGGAGCCCATAACGGTTCATCTTTATTTGAAACCTACCTCGACTCTGCTTCCCAGCGGTGGAAAAACGTAATATGCGTGGCCGCCGGCAACGAGCGTTCCGCCGGGCACCATTATCAGGGTTCACTCAGCCAGGGCGAAAGGCTAGAGATTGAGTTTGCCATAAGCGAAAACATAAGCCGGCTTTTTCTTTCCTGCTGGAAAAACTTTGCCGACACCTTTCAGGTAGAGCTTATCGCCCCGTCGGGCAGTTCGTCCGGTATTATTTCGCCTTTAAACCGCATAACCAGGGTGGTGCTTGACGGTGTAAGGGTAACAATGCTTTACGGCCAGCCTAATCACTACAATATTAATCAGGAAATTTACATTGGACTTGAAGCAATATCGGGATTTATTAACCCCGATATATGGAAGGTTGTTTTCAGGGGAATGGTGGTGGTGGACGGCAGGTTTGACATCTGGCTGCCGATGATAGACATGGTAAGTGACAGGACTGCCTTTCTTGTTCCCTCCCCGCTTTCCACAATAACCATACCGGCCACTGCTTATTCGGTTATAGGGGTTGGGGGATATTCACCGGCACAAAATACCGTGGCTTTTTTCTCCGGTTTAGGGTTTACATACATGACTTACGGACAAAAACCCGACATTGTCGCCCCTGCCGTGGGGGTAATTACAACCGCTGTCGGTGGAGGATACGACTCCTTTACCGGCACAAGCATTGCCGCCCCCTTCGTTACGGGTGCGGCGGCCTTAATGATGGAGTGGGGCATTGTTAGGGGATTCGATTCCTTTCTTTATGGTCAGCGGGTTAAGTCATTTTTATGCCGTAATGCCACAAGGGATTTCCCCGTCAGGTTCCCCAACGAGTCATGGGGATATGGGGTGTTAAACCTTATCGACGCAATGAACAATCTGCGACAGATTACCATACAATAACGGAGGTGTTTATATGGAAATGGAGGAGCTTATAGCCAGTGAGGAAAATCAGGCACTTCTTCAAAGCTTGCTGCATGATCCTAAGACGGTGGACTTTATTGTAAGAAGAAACACCTTTTCTGAATCCCTGATACAAAATTATGAAATAGCAGTGGCGATTATTGTTGGGGGAAGGTTTCTCATCTGTTATGCTACCGAGGATGTTTTTGACGAGTTTTCAAAAATTCTGGGGGCAGGGATAATTTCCTCCATATCCATTGTGTTAGGCCCCCTTGACCGGCCCAGCCTTGAAGCGTCGGGAATAACCCAGGTTCACCGCCAGCCCTACCTAGACCTGAGGGGGCAGGGGGTTATTGTGGGGATTATTGACACCGGGATTGACTATACCCAGGAGGCATTCCGTTATGAGGACGGGACGAGTAAAATATTATATATTTACGATCAGGCTGTGGAGGGAACTCCGCCACCCGGCTACTACATAGGGGTGGAATACACCAACGAACAGATAAACGCCGCCCTTCAAAGCGAAAATCCCCTGGACATTGTCCCGGTAACCGATCCGTCGGGCCACGGAACGTTTTTAGCATCGGTGGCCGCAGGGCGGGAGAATGATGATTTTATCGGTGCCGCCCCCGACGCTGATTTGATAGTGGTAAAGCTTAGACGTGCAAGACCTTATTATTTGAATCTTTTTTCTGTCCCGCCGGAACAGGAAAACGCTTTTGAGTCAAACGCTGTAATTTTGGGTATAGATTATATACTCAACCGTGCCCAGCAGTTAAACCGGCCGGTGGCCATCTGCATTGGGTTGGGATCCAACTTCGGCCCTCATACCTCTTTTTCAATTTTCGGAGAATATCTCGAAAGCGTAGCCAATTCTGCGGGGGTATGCCTTTGCGTGGCAGCGGGAAACGAAAGCCAGGCAAGGCATCACACCATGGGATTTGTCCCCGCTGTTGGGGAAACCTATGATATTGATATAAAAGCGGGGGAGAACGCAGGGGATATTTTCCTATCTATCTGGACTGAGGTTTCAGACCGGATTTCGGTATCGATACGTTCCCCCACCGGGGATCTTGTACCCCGTGTTCCCGCCAGGTCGGGGGTAACCAGTTTATCCGATCTTCTCCTTGAAAAGTCGTCGGTGAGTGTTACCTACTTCTTCCCCATAGAGGGGATGGGGGGGCAGCTAACCGCAATTAAAATAATCGACGCCACACCGGGAATTTGGACGGTAACTGTCCACGGGGACATCATACTTAACGGGGAGTTCCACTCCTGGCTGCCCATGACAGGGTTTGTGTCGCCCACCGTTGAGTATCTTGCGGCAAATCCCAACTATACCATCACCGTTCCGGCAGCAATGCACGTCGGTATTGTCTGCGGCGCATACAACTACCGCACCAGTTCCCTGTATCCTTTATCCTCCTGGGGCCCCACCCGGTTTGGGGGGATAGCCCCCGACCTTGTGGCTCCGGGGGTGGATGTTAAAGGCTACTACCCCTTCGGGGAGGGGACGATGTCGGGAACCAGCGTGGCGGCGGCAATAACCACAGGTGCTGCGGCTTTAATGCTCCAATGGGGTATCGTCAAAGGTAACGATGTAGCACTGTCCACCTACCAAATAAGAGCCTATCTTATCCGCGGCTGTGACAGAAGCGAAAATCAAACCTACCCCAACACCCGCTGGGGCTACGGGAGCTTGAACTTGTTCAGATCCTTTCAGCTGATGAGAGAGCTATAGGAGTTTATATAGGAACAAGGCAAAACGGTCTGACCGTAAAAGTCAGACCGTTTTTTATTTTTTAGCTTAAATCAGCCCCATACATCGCTGTATTCGATTGTGTCATGTTCGCTGTATTCTGTCATGTCATAGGACACGGCGTATAAACTGTTGTATGAAGTGCTTACCGTATATAAATAGTCGCCTATATAAAAGATACGGGTAAAATCCCCAACTGATACGAAAATCTGTCAACTATCTGACCGACATTGTCTATCATGTCTGCCCTCCGTAATATACACATTAAATTTACGGCTAAGGTTGCAAGAAGCGAAAATAATTTTAACTATAATAACATTTTATTTGGACTCTTGCAACTGAATAAGACAATAATTTATTACGGCAAGTTGACAGAACAGGTTATTAAAAGTATAATTGTTAAAACAAACATCAAGGGGCTTGTAACATGAAAAAGATTTTATCCCTTTTTATGGCGTTTCTGATTATCCTTTCAATTCTTGTCGGTTGCTCGGGCGGCGGGAATGATAAATCGGAACAGGAACAAACGTCTGATATTTCGGATAATCTAAATGACAGTTCGGAGGAAATTCCCGTGGAAAGCAGTATCAACATGTCGCTTAATTCGTCCTACAACTACAGTAATATTAACACCACAACCGTTTCGGGCGATGACGGCTTTGCTTTGACAAAAGAAAACGCCGAAAACGGCAAGGGAACCAATGTAATAATAAACGACATCAATACCACCTTAGGCGACTGGTACGGCAAAACCCACCAAACCTCATTATTTGCCGAAAAAGAAACCTATTACTACATAGAAAACGACTTTGGCTTTGTCGGAAAACTTGAAAAGTCGGTTATAATTTTTGGCGATGGCGGAATATACCCCGAAAAAGTGGAGCTGTTTTATTCCAATGACGGCTATAACTACTCCTTTTACGCAGGCGAAATGTCCTTTGACGAAAACGGAACCTTTACCTTTGAATTTGAAAGTCCGGTATATGCAAAATCGGTTAAATATATAATCTATGCTCCTTTGGGGAAAAAGACCAATCCCAAGGCAATTTTGAATATCGGTATCCCCGTGGCAAAGCGGATAAATCTGTCAAAGGGTTTGTCTTACGAGGTAGAGGGAAAAACCCCGGAAAGCCTGCCTAATTATGCCGACACCGGCAGTATCCTGACCGACGGCGGCCTTACCGAAAAAACCTTTAAAAGCGGATATCTTGCCGCCTTTGCTCCTACCAAAAAAGATACCCTTATGAACCGGGACGTCATAACCGTAAAATTTGACCTTGGTGAAGTTAAAAACCTTTCCGAGGTATATCTGTATACCCCATACCACGAAAGTCTGAATGTGGGAGAACCGGAATTTATTTCGGTTAAATATTCTACCGACGGCAAGGAATTTTTTGATTTTTCCATGTCTTTTAATTCCGGCAGCTTTAAGCAGCCGTCTTATGTCCGGAATGTCTACCGGGCAATGCGTAACCATACCGTCAAGGCCCGTTATGTGTATGTTAACATCTACTCCTCAAAACCAGTTATGATAGAGGAGATCGAACTCTACGGCTCGGAAAACGAGGTAAATGAACCCGAATATTCCTTCCCGATTATTGATGATTACTCCCTTCTTCCCATAATCCGCGGCGGATTTTACGCCTTTTTTATTGATTATATTCAGGGTTACAACTACCACCATTATTATGATGAATACCGCACCTATCTTCAGCTGAAAGGCTTTAGAGAGCTGGGCATGGACACCATAATTGTCGGCGGTGAAAACCTTGATTTTGAAAGCAAGATTACCCTTATCGACCCTCCGGCAGAGCTTGCCGTAAAGGGCTACCGCAAGGGTGTGGGCCACGGGGTGTATGACCTTAATGAAACTATCCTTAACGCCTGCGATAAACTTGGCATAAAGGTGTATCTTTCCACGGTAAAATCCCTGCAATACCCCGACATTAAAGGCAACACATATCAAAAGCAGGAGTATATAGACAATGTCCTTATCGACGGGGAAATTATAATAAAGCACCTGTATGAAAAATATTCTAAACATTCCTCGCTCTACGGGTTTTACCTTACCGACGAAACCTGTGACTGGTGGCTTATGCAGGAACGATCTGCCAACACAACCCTTACACGCAGTTTATATAAGGGACAGTCCGATATTATCCGAACCCTTGACGAAAAGCTGGCTGTCGCCATTGCTCCTGCCGCATGGAGGAGCGACAGTCCCAAAGGGTTTGGGGAAAGCCTGTATAATCTTATTAAGAGCGACACGGAGGGCACCCGTCCCATTGTTGACTTTGTATTTGTCCAGGACTGCCTTGGCAGGTTTGAGACTATTACCGTTCCCGATGGAATGTATGAAACCTATAAAGGCTACATTTCCGCCTGTAAAGAGGGCGTGGAAAAGGCGGGAGCGATATTCGGCAACGACATTGAAATTTTTGATGTAACCTACCGCATTAAACGCTACGACGAAATCGTAAAATCCCTTGAGGCGGAATACTCATATACTGAATATAACTTTGTATTTGACCTTTCCCATTATTTTTCCGCCACCGGCAGAGGGAGCTTGAACCGTTATCCCTTTTTTGATAACGACTATATTTATTTCAACTACGTCAAGCGTTTTTGGCAGCTTTATAATTAAACCTATTTTTGCAGTAAGACGGAATTTTTGCCCTTGTTTTTGCATAGGAATGCAGTATAAACGGGGGTGGTATTATGGATTTTTGGCGTATTTTAGAGATAGTGATTGCAGCCATTGCGCTGGCATTTTCCATCTGGAAGGCGTTCAGGGCGACGGTTCAGCTTTCACGTGACAAGACGCTGTATCCGATGATTTTGCATTATATAACCGAAGCCGAAAAAACGGGTAAGTCCGGCCCCGAAAAGCTGGGCTATGTGCTGGTGAATATAGAAAAATTCGCCAAGGAAAAGGGCGTTTCGGTGGATTTGGTGTATATAAGGGATTTAATTGAAAGAATTATTGACGTTACAAAGGTTGTAAACGTAAGAGGCTAAAAAAATCCGCCGGAAAACGGCGGATTTTCGATTTTTCATAACATTTTCCCTAGTCATTGACATTCAAAAACGGAAATGCTATTATAATTACATCAATTCCAAAATATGGAGTGAAATATGGACTATAACCCTTACGAGATGATTTTCAAGCGCAAATCAGTGCGGAAGTATGATAAAAATTTAAAAGTATCAGACGAAGAGCTTGAGCTGATAATGCAAAAGCTTAAAACCCTTGTTCCCTATGACGAAAATATTAGAACGGCTTTTACCGTAGTGCCTAACGGCGACACCTCCTGTGGCAGGGGTGAATACTGCCTTGTGGGGTATAGCGAGAAAAAGGGGGACTATCTGCTTAATATGGGTTACATGCTTGAGCAGATTGACCTGTTTTTACCCTCAATTAACGTCGGCGCCTGCTGGCAGGGGCTTTCAAAGCCGGATACGAAAACCCTTGACGGGTTGGATTATGTTATTCTCCTTTCCTTCGGAAAAGCAGGTGAAAACACTTTCCAAAGCAAAAACAGCTTTTTCAAGCGGAAAAAGCTTGATGAAATTTGGGAAGGTGATTTTTATAAACCGGTAGGCGAAGTCGTTCGTCTTTCACCTTCGGCAATAAACTGGCAGCCGTGGCGGGTGAAGGCAGGTAAAGGTAAAATAGAAGTTTATCGCACCTCATCCCTGTTTCCCCTTTATCCCAAAGCGAAAATGCACTTTTTCAACACCATTGATTTAGGGATTTTTTGCTATATTCTTGAAATCTGCTTAAAGCACGAGGGTTTCGACTTTGAAAGAGTAAAGCCTCCCTCCCCTGCAGAAGGATTAATACCCGTTGCCACATACTTGATAAAGGAGTAAATTATGAAAATTGTTTATGAATCCAAAACCGGGTTTACCGAAAAATATGCCCTTATGCTGGGGCAAAGACTTGGCATCACTCCTGTTAAGCTGAAGGATTACATCCCAAAGGAGAATGATGAAATAATTTTCTTAAGCTGGATATCCGCCGGACAGCTTAAAAACCTAAAGAATGTTAAGGACAAATGCAAAATCAAATGTGTGGGTGCCGTGGGGCTTACCGCCGGGACGGAAAAAGATGTTACGGATTTAATTACGGCAAACAAGCTTGAGGGAATAAATGTGTTTTATCTTCGCGGCGGTGTTGATTTTACCAAGCTTAAAGGGTTTATAAAGTTTTTAATGAAAATGATTGTCAAGCATGAAATTAAAAACAATACCATTGTAGGGGATAAAGAGGTCATCCTCTCAAAGGGTATAGATTATGTAAACCAGTCGTACTTAGAGGATATGATTAAGTTTTTAAGCGCAACAGCTTAGGGACAATTTTTCATATTGTGTTACTAAGCCTTATAACTGTATCAGCTTATCTGATTTAAAATGTAAAAAAGCTCACCTTCCGTTCGGGAGGTGAGCTTTGATTCGTTTAAAGCAGGATAATTTTATTAGGCTATACTATAAATTTTCCCCACCGGGGCCGTCACGGCGTTCCCTGTTGTCATGACAATGGGGACAGGCGGCGGACGTCCACTGGTTGTCGGTTTCGCTCTTGGGTGCGCCGCTTGTACGGGGCTTTGTCGAATGCTGTCTATCGGTAGAAGGATTTTTTGTCGCTTTTTTCTTGTAATCGTTGTCTTTCATTATAAAATTCCTTTCCGTGTTGTTTCGTTATTATTGTAAGCACGCAAAGAAATTTTATTCAAAAC
This sequence comes from Eubacteriales bacterium, assembly GCA_050953105.1. GTDB lineage: Bacteria > Bacillota > Clostridia > Oscillospirales > CAG-382 > UBA1206. The sequence continues at coordinate 366,943 of JBMNMA010000009.1, forward strand.
GATTTATCATACTTTCGATAACGCCGCAGGCGATCATCTTACCGGAATTGCCCGAAGGCTGGGTGGTAAAATCGTCCCGGTTGTCGTGAATAATTACAGGCAGCCCTGTAATTTCACGGACATTAAAACGGCTTGTTAAAAATACCGAAAAAGCGTAGCCGTTGTTTACAAAAAGGGGCGGCATATCCCCGGCATGGGCCGGATGTTCGCAGTCATGGGGGTTGTAATGGCTGCCGGCGTTGGCAAGGGGGTTTTCCTCATTTCCGCTGCAGGTGCCGTTATGTATATGCATGGCAAGGATATTGGGTTCGCAATTTCCCGGTTTATACGGAAGGCCGGTAATGTAGGACACCACCACTACTCCGATTTGTGTCTGGTAAAACTCCACCCTGCCTGAAATGCGGGAGTATTCAGGGATACCCTTTACCACCGCCACCGCATCCGGGGATTTTTCAAACAGTGAAATAAGCTGGGAGGACATATAATTGCGTGATGGCATAAAATCACCTCGACGTCATTATATGTCCTCTGTTTTTGTTTTGCTATTGGTTATGAAGCAATATCCTTGCTTTGATACCTGTAATATCCCACCGCAATTGAAACTGCGGCATAAGCTATTCCATGTATGATAAAAGTCATATCAAGGGACTTGCCGTTAACTATTTCCGCCGCCTCGCAGTAGGCATAAGGGGTAATATATTTTAAAAACCTTGCCTGGTCTGCTATGTTTGAAATAATATTGAAAAAATAAAGTATAAGCGCAAAGCCTATGCCGGCTCCCACGCCAGCCCGCCGGATAAATGCGGAAATGCCAAAGCAAAGGCAGGCAATTTCAAGCTGTAAAATCAAAAAAGCGGCATGGATAAGGAAAAATTCTTTAACCGGCAGCTTTTCGCCTATTGATATAATACCGGGGATGGATAAAACGACAACGGTAATATTAAGAATTATTATCTGCGTCAACACCGCTGACAGCTTTTCGTTAAGCACCCTGAAACGGCTTACCGGATGGGTTAAAATAAATTCGGCGGTGCGGTCTTTTTCTTCCTTGGAAAGGGCGGATATGCCCAAAAGCGCTGCGAACATACCTCCGCCGATACCTAAAATGTTGCCGCATTCAATGCCGTAAAAGCCTATAAGAGTGCCGAAATTAAGCTTATCCATGCCAAAAGCGGCGGTAAATTTGCCTAAATTAGCAAAAAGCTCGCTTTCCGGCCCCAGCTCGTTTTTAAAATAGGGGAACATCCAAAGGCATACCAAAAGCATTCCGGTAATGGCTGAAGTCCAGATTATAAGGGTTTTTCTGCCTAACTTTAGTTCCTTTAAATAGATTTTCATTTCCCTTCCCCCTCGCTGTAATAATGAAGAAAAGCGTCCTCAAGACCGGGTTCGGTAATGTTTAGATTGGTTATGGGTAGAGGCAAAAGGGATTGCAGAAGAACGGTTATTTCACCTTTATAAAGGAATGATACCGAACTGTTAAGCGGCCGTATATTTGTTATGCCGGGAATGGCGGGAGGATTGGAAACCCCTTTTAACACCACATACTTTGCGGCGTTTTGAGCAAGGCGGGAAACATAATCGCAGGCTATTATTTTGCCTTCCCTTATAATCGCCGCCCGGCTGCAGTATTCCTGCACCTCCGACAACACATGAGATGACAGAAACACCGTTGCCCCTTCGGCGTTGCGTTCCGAAAGGATTGAAAAAAATTCCTTTTGCATTAACGGGTCAAGACCGCTGGTGGGCTCGTCAAGGAAATAAAGCGGCGGTTTATGCTGAAGGGCGCAAACTATGCCTACCTTCTTCCGGTTGCCTAAAGAAAGCTCCTCAACCTTTTTATTTAGCTCCACCTTCAGCCTTTCGCAAAGGGCGGCCGCCTCGGCCGAACAGTCTTTTCTTCTTAGGACGGCGGAATATTTAATGACTTCCTTAACTCTCATATTGCCGTAAAACATGGCTTCGGAGGGCATATAGCCTATGTTTTGGAGGATTTCAATCTTGTTTGCCGTTATGTCTTTGCCGAATATTTCGGCACTGCCGGATGTTTTGTTTATTAGCCCCAAAAGGGTTCTTATGGTGGTTGACTTGCCTGCACCGTTGGGGCCGATAAAACCGAATATCTCCCCTTCATTTACCGAAAGGTCAATGTCAATAATACCCCGGTTTTTACCGTAGTATTTTGTAAGCCTGCTTGTTTTAATTACTTCCGGCATTTGTATCCCTCCTTTTGATTATATTATTCGCAAATGCAATTATATATATCTTCCGTTTTCGGGATAATTATGTCTGCGCCGTGTTTTATAAGATCCTCTTTTGTGCCGTAGCCGTAAAGCACTCCTGCTGATGGAATACCCGCCTGCTTTGCGCCTAAAATGTCATATTTTGTGTCACCCACCATAACGGCACTGCTGTCCGGCTTTTCCCCAACCTGGTTTAAGGCATGGATTATAAGCGCAGCTTTGTCGGTCATGGTATTGTCAAGATTAGAGCCGTCAATATAGTCAAAATAGTCCGCAATGGCATATTTTTCAAGTATCCTTTTGGCAAAAACCCTTGGTTTTGAGGTTGCCACAAGGAGAGTTTTGCCGGAGGATTTCAGCTTTTCAAGCTGTTCGGGTATTCCGTCATAAACATTGCATTCATATATGCCGATTTCGTTGTAATATTCCCTATAGATTGAAACGGCGTTGTTTTCCTCCCCTTTTTTAACCCCCAGGAATAAGAATGTTTCACCAAGGGGCGGGCCGATACGGCTGAATATAACCTCCTCCGACGGCATAGGCAATTTCAGCCTTTCCAAAGCGTATCTCACAGCATTGATTATACCCGGATGGGACTGGATAATCGTTCCGTCCAGGTCGAAAATAACATTTTTATACATGATTTACTCCGAATAATTTATACAAGCAGTTTTATTATTTACTCTTTTCAGTTGGTTTTAAAAAAATTCCGGCATTGCCGGAATTTTTATTGTTTATGCCACAGATGTCTCGTGCTTGGCGTTTTCCTCTTTCTCAAGCACTGTGTAGGCGATTTTGCCTACCAGGGTTTTTGGAAGTTCATTTCTGAATTCGATTTCATAGGGCAGGGCATATTTTGCGATATGCTTTTTGCAGTAGTTGAAAATTTCATCCTTAAGCTTGTCGGATGGGGTGTAGCCTGCCTTAAGCACCACAAACACCTTAACCTTTTGCATCTTGTAGGGGTCTTTTACGCCTATGGCGCAGGACATCTGAACCGCCTCATGGGCGTCGATTATGTTTTCTATCTGCGAAGGATAGACGTTGTAACCGCTGGTTATTATCATCCGCTTAATGCGCTGCTTGAAGTAGATAAAGCCCTCGCTGTCCATTAAACCAAGGTCGCCGGTGTGGAGCCATGTCCTGCCGTCGGCGTGAATACGCAGGGTGTTTGCCGTTTCCTCCGGGTTGTTCAGGTAGCCCAGCATAACCGACGGGCCGGAAAGGCATATTTCACCCTCGGTGCCGTAGGGCACTTCGTCGGTGGTGCCGGGGATGCAGATTTTGTAATATGTATCGGGATAGGGGAAACCGATTGAGCCTTCCCTATACATATGATAGGGGGTAAGGCAGGAGGCGGTAACGCACTCGGTGGTGCCGTAGCCCTCTCTTATATGGACGGGTGAGCCGTGGTCGTCAAGGAATTTATCGAATTTCTTTTTAAGCTCAATTGACAGCGAGTCGCCGCCGGAAAATACGCCCCTTAAAAAGTCAAGCTTTACACCCTCAAGGCCTTCGCTGCGGGTAATTGCCTCAAACAGCGTGGGAACGCCGGCAATAAAGTTGGGCTTGTTGTTTTTAATTAGCTTGGCGTATTCCTTAACCGAAAATCTGGGGACAAGAATGGATATGCCGCCCCCCATAAGCATGGTGTGGATGCACACTCCCAGGCCAAAGCCGTGGAACATGGGCATTGCCGCCAGCATGGACATTCCGGGGACTTTATATGATGACATTGCCTCGGTTTGTAAGCCCAAAGCGTTGAAGTTGAGGTTTGAAAGGAGTATTCCCTTTGTCTTGCCGGTGGTGCCGCCGGAATAGAGAATAACCGCGGCGTCATTTCCCTTCTGCTTAACGGCATAGCCGGAAGTAACAGTATTTCCGCCCTTTAAAAAGTCATTCCAGTTGACAATTTCTTCCCTTTCGGGAACTTTCTTTATCTTTCTGCCGGAGGTGAGCTTGTAGCCTGCTTTTTTTATGGCCGACAGTTCCTCACCTGCGGAGGTAATAATAAGCTTTTTAAGGGGGGCCTGCTTCATGGCCTCATCGAATTTGTCATAAAACTGGTCAAGGGTTACGGCGAATTTGCTTTCTGCCTCTTTGAGATAAAACACAATCTCACCGACGGCGGAAAGGGGGTGAACCATAGAAGCCAATGCGCCTATGCGGTTGAGAGCATAGAAACAATACACCGTCTGGGGTATGTTGGGAAGACAAATTGTTACCCGGTCTCCCTTGCGCACACCCAGGGCGTAAAACGCCTTTGCGGCTTTTTCTATGTTTTCCTTTAATTTATTATAAGGTATCTTCCTTCCCATATACACAAGGGCGGTATAGTCGGGATATTTATCCGCCGCCGCATATACTGCGTCGCACATGGAATGGTCGGGATAATCAAGTTCAAAGGGTATGTTGCCGTAGTTTTTTAGCCACGGAGCTTTCAATGCCATATTATATACCTCACTTCAGTTATGAATAGACGTGTCTATCTCTACTTGATGGCAGGCGGGTTTATCCAGCTCTTCGGGATGTTCGAAAAAGTAGCGCAGCACCTTCAGGCTCTTTGCAAAATAAACACCGTCGGCAATACGCTCGTCAATGGTAAGTCCCAGTTCTACAGTTTCTTTCATTTCGTAGCTGCCGTCGTCTTTGAAAAAGGGGCGTTTTTTTATTGTATTGATAACACAGAAGAAGGAGTTTGTGCCCCAGTTGGCAAGATGATGGTAGCTTGCATGCATGTTTATACTGCCTAGGTTGGAAACGAAGGCGGTTACGTTATAGGGGTCGTCGGCCTTTAACGACATGGGCATTTTGCCGTAATAGTCAAGAAATCTTAAAGTGCCTATAACAAAACGCAAAATACATCTCGGAATTTTTGCGAAAAATCCTATTTTGTCCATGGTGGAGGAGGATTTATCCTCTTTGCGCACCTTTGTAACAACCTGTTTAATTTTATAGTTAAACTGGTCTATGGGGGCTACTTCGCTTTCGGGGTCGTAATTCATTATAACCAGTGTTTCGGCGGCGTCGTCCACAAACTTCTTTTTAACCACAAAGGCAAAGGATATGTCATACCGCTGATACAGTCTGTGGCCGCAGTAAAACCGGTTAAGGTAGGGCCTTAGCTGTATTGTCTTTGCCATTGCGGCGCAGATGAAGTGGAACATGGTGTATTTGAATTCCACGCCCCCGGCATTTTTGGCGTTAAGGTATTCCCTAACCTTAGTAATGTCGAGAACTTCGTTCAATACCGCCTCGTTGTCGGCCCGGTTGGGTAAAATATAGGGCATCAAGGCGTGGAGTCCGTCGGTTTCACGGACAAGATAACCGTCCTTCCGGTCCCCCCATTTACGCTTGCGTTTGGGCTTTTGGGTTTGTGTTTGATTTTGGGTGTTTTCCTTCTCGTTGACGGCCATTCTTCCACCTAATAAAATTTATTAAGATTTTCTTAATTTTAGTCCCTTTTTCAAAAAGGATAGCACAATCAGGCTTGAAAGTCAATGGTTTTTTCATAATTTGTTAATTATCAACCAGGGTTAATATTGCTATATTTTACCAACATAAACATGCCAAAAAACTAACTTAATACAAGCGTTTTCGATTGCATTTCACCCTGTGTTAGCAGGGTTTTTCATACACGGATGGGGGAGTTGAATATAGCTGCCCAAAGGGCAATTTATCTGTGCCGCAGGTGCAATATAAATGCGAGTGAAACAAACAAGCAATCAAGCCGCCACGAAGTGGCCACCAACCCCTCATCCGTCAGCCTTCGGCTGCAACCTTCCCCGAAAGTCGGAAGGCTTTTCATATTCATCCCATGTCACTACCACAACATTAATTTACTGCTACCTTATAATATATTTAATTAAATAGACTAAAACCCGCAGTGTTTTGCAGCTTTTCTCTTTTCACTTCACTTAAAAAACGAGCCTTAACGGCTCGTTTTTTAACACTATGCATTTTTATCTTTAGACTTAAACAGTGCCGCCCAGACGACGGCGAATACCATTGCGGCGGTTACGCCGGCGGAGGTGGAGGTCAGCCCTCCCATCAAAACTCCAAGCAGGCCGTGCTCTTTAACCGCCTCCTTCACCCCTTCGGCAAGGGTATAGCCAAAGCCTGTCAGCGGCACTGTGGCACCGGCCATGGCAAACTCCTTGATATATCCGTAAACGCCGACGGCGGTAAGCACCACACCCGAACAAACATACAGCACCAGAATTCTCGCCGGTGTCAGCTTGGTTTTATCTATAAGAATCTGGGCGATAAGGCAGAAAGCACCGCCCACAAGAAACGCATATAAATATTGCATTTTATCTCCTTTCTATACCCTTTCGATAACCACCAGGTGGGCGACGGCGGGTATGGGCTGTTTTTGAAGAACGGTTTTTGGAGAAAGAAGGGCGCCGGTTCCTATAACTATAATCTTCTTGGCTTCCCTCTTTTTCAATTTGTCGAAAAACAATGTGGCCGTAACGCAGGCCGAGCAGCCGCACCCCGAACCGCCGGAATTGACATCCTGGGTGTTATAGTCGTATATAAGCATACCGCAGTCGGTAAACTTTCCGCAAAGATCAAGTCCGCATTTGGAAAGCAGCTCGGTGGTAAGCTCATATCCCTCCCTGCCCAGGTCGCCGGTGGCTATAATGTCATAGTCGCCGGGGGATTCCTTGCTTTCATCGAAATACCTTAAAATAGTGTCGGTGGCGGCATTGGCCATGGCGGCTCCCATGTTGTTGGAGTCTATTATACCCATCTCCCGTATTCTGCCGGGGAGGGCCTTGGTAAGCTGAATTTCCGCAGGTGCAGACCTTATAAGGAAGGCTCCAGTTCCCGTGACGGTGGTCTGGGACACCGGAGGACGCTGGTTGCCGTATTCAAGGGGAAAGCGGAACTGCCGTTCCGACGAGCAGAAGTGGGAGGATGCCAATGCTATGGCATTGGTGAAAAACCCCGAATCCACAAACATTCCGCCTACCATAAGTCCTTCGGCAAGAGTGGAGCAGGCTCCATACAGTCCGATGTAGGGGGAAGGTACTGTCATGGCGGCAAAGGCGGTGGCGGTGCATTGATTAAGCAGGTCGCCGCCTAGTATCAGCTCAACTTCCCTGTCACTCATTTTTGCCTTTGAAAGGAGGAGGTTTATTGCCCTTCTTGCCATTTCGCTTTCGGCCTGCTCCCATGTGGACATACCGAAGTAGGCGTCCTTTTCCACCAGGTCGAACATGCTGCCCAGCGGCCCTTCACCTTCCAGTTTGCCCACCACGGTGGCAGAGTGGCTTATATATACGTTTTTAAAGGTAATAATTGACATAATATATTTACCCCGTTACACATAAAAATATATAGTATATTATTCCGTAGATAACCGCCACAAGGTTGCCGTAAACCACCACGGGACCGGCGATTTTAAATATTTCAGCCCCCACGCCCATAATAAAGCCTTCGCTTTTTGCGTCGATTGCCGGGGATGTTACGGCGTTGGAAAAACCCGTTATGGGTACCAGCAGTCCGGCACCGCACTGCTTTGCCGCCTTGTCAAAAACCCCTATGCCGGTAAACAGCCCTGCCAGGAAAACCAGCGTCACAGATGCAAGGGTGGAGGCATTTTTTTCTGCAAGTCCCCAAAACTTATACAAATCGGCAAAGGCTTGTCCTATAACGCAAACCAGCCCCCCGGATACATAGGCAAGAATAAAGTTTTTTATAGACGGTGACTTTTTTTCCCGCTTTGTGGCGTATTTTACAAATTCATTTTTATCCATATATTAACCATCCTTAACATATTTGTCGTTAGTTTGGTTATATTTCATATCTATCGTTCATATTATTTTTGCAAAATGTAAAAAATATACTAAAACACTTGACATATCATTTTTAGCAATTATAATTTAGCTGTTATTAGCTATTCTCAAATCAATTGTAAAGGTATGATGACAATGACATTATTCCGAAATAAATATCCACGGTATCTCAATTTACGACAGATGGTATATGATGCCGCCGAGAAGTTCGACGAAAAACCCTATCTGAAATATATTAAAAGCGACAACTCTGTGGGTGAAGTAACCTTTAAGCGTTTTGCGGAGCTTATGGAAAATCTGGGCACCTATTTTGCAATGCCCGAAAACGGCTGCAACCGGATAGCGATTATTTCCGAAAACCGTTATGAATGGGTTGTTGCCTATGTTGCGGCGGTGGCTGCCGGCAAAACCGTGATTCCCCTTGACAAAGAACTTCAGTTTGATCAGGTGGAAAAATTTATCGAGCTTGCCGAGGCCGACACCCTTTTTTATTCCGCTGATTTTTCAGAAAAAATAGTAAATATGGCCAAAAACTCCCCCCATGTAAAGGGCATCAACCATTTTATAAGCTTTGACAGCCTTGACGTGGTGGGCGACAAACGGTTCACCACCTTCAAACGGGCTCTGACCTACGGCGAGGAAAAGCTGACGTCGGGGACTTTTACTTTCAAAAGGCTCCGTACCAATTCCTCACGGGTGTGCGCCATTATATTCACCTCCGGCACCACCGGCACCAGCAAGGGTGTTATGCTTACCGAGGACAATATAATGTCCTGCGTTCACGCCTCCTCCAACATGGTCAACATTGATGAAAAGGACGTTTTGCTTTCGGTTTTACCCTATCATCATACCTACGAAACCGCCTGCGGCCTCCTTTCCCCAATCTGCATAGGGGTAACGGTGTGCATTAATAACAATCTGAAATATTTTACAAGGAACGTTCAGCTCTTCCGCCCCACCGCCATGGTGCTTGTGCCGCTGTTTGTGGCCACAATGGCAAAGAAAATCGAAACCGAAATCAGAAAGACAAATAAAGAAACCATTGTTAAGGGCGGTGTGTTCATAACAAAGAATATCAACCGCATAGGTATAGATATAAAACGCTACGTCTTTGCCTCCATCCATAAGTTTTTAGGCGGCAGGCTTAGAACCATCATCTGCGGCGGTGCCGCACTCGACCCTCTTTATATTAAAAGATTTGAGGAGTTCGGCATTTACGTCTACCAGGGCTACGGCATAACCGAATGCGCTCCCCTGGTTTCCGTGGTGCCCTGGAAAAAGGTTAAATATTCCTCTGTGGGCGTTCCCGTCCCGGGAAGCATTGTTAAAATAGTTGCCGAGGATGAAGATGGCAACGAATACGATCTGCCCTACGGCGAGATCGGCGAAATCTGCGTTAAAGGCCCCCAGGTTATGGTGGGTTATTACAAGAATCCCGAAGCGACTGCGGAAGCCTTTACCAAAGAGGGCTTTTTCAGAACCGGCGACTACGGTTATATGGACGAAGAAGGCTTTTTGTATATAACCGGACGGAAAAAGAATATCATAATCTTCGACAACGGTAAAAACGTATATCCCGAGGAAATCGAAGAATACTTATACCGTCTTGACATAATCAAGGAATGTGTGGTCTGCGCCCGCAAGCTTGACGGGGTTGACACCATAACCGCCGTTATATTCCCCGATTATGATCTGTTCAAGGGTAAGAGCGAAGAGGAGATTAAGGAAGCAATCAAGGCCGAGGTAGCCAAGGTAAACCGTATGCTCCCCTCCTTCAAGCAGATTCATCATATTGAAATCAAAAAGACGGAATTTGAAAAGACATCGTCAAAGAAAATCATTCGGTATAAAGTTTAATTTAGCATATAATTTAAAATATACACATCAATAGAGGTAATGAACAATGTTTGAAAAGCTAAAAGAGATCCTTGTTGAGGAAATGTCCATCAATCCCGCTGATATTACAATGGACGCAGAGTTTATAGGCGATCTTGGGTTTAACTCCCTTGAGCTTGCCGATCTGGTGGTTATCTGCGAGGAAAAATTCGGTGTCGAATTCGATGACGATGTCCTCCCCACCCTGCTGACCGTCCGGGACGTGGTAAATTATCTGGAACTTAACGCTGAGTAACAGACAAAGCGGTTAATAAAATCCCCAACAGTGCCTGCATTTGCAGGCACTTTTTATTTTTGGTGGGAATATGTTCCGTGATTAACGGAACAACCCCTCATCCGTCAGCCTTCGGCTGCCACCTTCCCCTCAAGGGGAAGGCTTATTTTATTTATCCCATGTCGCTGCCGCAACATCAATTTGTTGCTAATTTTTAATTTATAAAATAAAAATCGAACAATACTTGCAGGGTTTTGAACCATTTCTCTTAACTCTCACACTCTCCCTTTTCACTCTTCTTTTCATTCTTACCACATTAATTGATTATAAAGTCAAATAAATACGAATATAATTATCCATATTCCTTTATATATTAAATAGTCAAATTCCGGCGGAAAGGCGGTGAAGGCCGTGCTATGATGAAAATACGGCACGGCGTTTTATGTTGGAACTGTTTTATTGGTTTTTATCCAAAGCGGTTATGCTGTTTTTACGCACCCAAGGTTCCGGCTCCTTCCCTCCCCCCCTTGACAAAAAGGCGGAGCGGGAGCTTTTTATAAGAGCCGGCAAGGGGGATATGGAGGCAAGGAACACCCTTATCGAGCACAATCTGCGGCTGGTGGCCCATATAGTGAAAAAATACTACACCTCCTACAAGGACCAGGACGACCTTATTTCGGTGGGGACTATCGGCCTTATAAAAGCCATTGACTCCTATGACGTCAACAACGGCGCCCGCTTTGCCACCTATGCGGGAAAATGCCTTCAGAATGAAATTTTAATGTATTTTCGTTCACAAAAGAAAAACTCACTTGAAAACTCCCTCAACGATCCCGTGGATACCGACAAGGAGGGCAACCCCCTTACATATCTTGACATATTGTGCAGCGAGGAGGACATTGTGGACGAAATCGACATGCGCATACGGTCCACACTGGTGTATAAGGCACTTAAGGAGGCCCTTAATGAGCGGGAACGGAAAATCATTGCCATGCGCTACGGGCTTGACGGCCATGGCGTATCCCGTGCTCAGCGGGAGGTTGCCGCAGCATTGGGTATTTCCCGCAGCTATGTTTCAAGAATAGAAAAAACCGCCCTTGAAAAAATAAACGACTACATGACAAAACGCGGGGCGAATATGTAGCTTAAAACGCAATATATGGCTTGACATAAGCTGATTTGAAATATATAATGTATTCGACTAAAAAAACGGAAGATAAAAAATATGTTGACAAAATGCATTTGGGTGCTTGTGGTTAGCATGGTGCCCGTTATCGAGCTGCGCGGGGGTATCCCCATAGGGCTGGGACTGGGATTAAGCTATCCCCTGGCAATCACTCTTGCCGTTATAGGCAACCTTATACCAATTCCCTTTTTAATCATCTTCGGACGCAGAGTCCTTGAGTATTTTGCCAAGTTTGAAAAATTCGGCATCCCCTTCAGGTGGATACTTGAGCTGGGCGAAAAAAAGGTGGCCCAAATGAAGCGGACGCTGTTTTGGGGATTACTCATATTCGTCGCCATCCCCCTCCCCGGAACGGGAGCATGGACAGGGGCGCTTATTGCCATTACGTTAAACCTGAAGTTAAAAGAATCTTTTCCGGCAATTGCCCTTGGGGTGTTGTCTGCGGCGGGTATAGTTACGTTACTGACGTTTGTTTTTGACATGGCATTGTTTTAAAATAATAATCAAATAAAGGAAGGCAAATTTTATGGCAAAAAGATTTAAAATCGGCGTTATGACCGACTCCTTCAGGGTTTCCTTTGCCGAAGCCCTTGATAAGGCTGTCGAAGTGGGAGCCGAAGGCATTCAGCTTTACGTTACCGGCGGCGAAATGCTTTACTCCTCCTTTACTCCCGAAAAAATCGAACAGACAAGAAAGCTCCTTGCCGATCACAACCTTGTGGTTTCGGCAGTTTGCGGTGACTTCGGCGGACACGGCTTTGAAAGCGAAGAGGAAAACAAGTGGAAAATACCTGCCTCCAAGCAGGTTGCTGACCTTGCAAAAGCTCTTGATTCCAAGGTTGTTACCACCCATATCGGCGTTGTTCCCACCGAAAAGAACGAAACCTACAACCGCATGAAGGCCGCCTGCAAGGAAATAGGCGACTATGCGGCTGCTATCGGCGTTACCTTCGCCATTGAAACCGGCCCCGAAAAGGCTGAAACCTTACGCAACTTTATAATCGACGTTGACTCCAAGGGTATAGGCGTAAACCTTGACCCGGCCAACCTGGTTATGGTTACCGACGACGATCCCGTTCAAGCAGTTTACACCCTTAAGGACTTTATAGTACACACCCACGCAAAAGACGGCGTTATGCTCCAGAAAACCGATCCCAGACGCATTTACTCATTCTTTGCCGAAGGCGGCATAGAGGACCTGCGTATGGAGGACTACTTTAAGGAAGTTCCCCTCGGCGAAGGCAAGGTTGACTTTGACAACTACCTTAAAGCCCTTGACGAAATCGGCTACACCGGATTTTTAACAATAGAGCGTGAAGTAGGCGCCAACCCCTTTGACGACATAAAGAAAGCGGTTGACTTTTTGCTTTCCAAAACAACCATTAAAAAAATCGGCTTTATCGACTACTATCTTGACGAGTGGCATGCCAACAACTATCCCCAGTTTATAAAGCAGGCTGTCGGCCGTGAGTTTGAAGTGGCTTATGCCTATGCCGAAATCGACTCCCCCAAGGGCGGTCTTACCACCGACGAATGGTGCGCAAAGTTCGGCGTTCAAAGGTGTGCCACCATTGACGAGGTTGTTGAGAAATCCGACGTTATCATAGTCCTTTCCCCCGACAACCCTGAAAGACACTGGGATCTGTGCCAGAAACCCCTTGCTTCCGGCAAGCGTGTATATGTTGACAAAACCTTTGCTTTATCCAAAGAGATTGCTCAGAATCTCGTAAACCTTGCCAAGGCTAACAACACCCCCTTCTTCTCCTCCTCGGCATTAAGGTTTTCCGACGAGCTTAAGGGCTTTAACAAAGAGGATATATGCTTTATTTCCTCCCGCGGCCCCGGCAACTTTGACACCTATGCCATCCATCAGATTGAACCTATAGTTATTCTTATGGGCAGCAAGGTAACAAGGGTTATGGCGGTAGGCGCCGGCAAGTATGAATCCCTTGTCATCGAATTTGAAGGCGGCAGACGTGCTGTTATGAGCCATTACGGCTGGACTGGAATCGACTTCTCCATGACCGTCAACTACAACGATGGAAAAACTGCGGTTATCCCTGCTATGTCCAACTACTTCCCCAACTTTATCGCCGCCATGTGCGACTTCTTCAAGACCGGCGACGTAAAGGCCAACCCCGACGAGACCGTTGCCATTATGGGCATCATCGAAGCCGGAAACAAGGCTGTTAAGACTCCCGGCGTTTGGGTTGAGGTTTAATTTAAGATAAATTAGCATAAAAATCCGGCGTTTTACGCCGGATTTTTTCGTGTGTTTAGTATTAACGCCGGAATGGTAGTTGCAGATTATTTTTCCTTCTCTGATATTTATTCAGCATAACACCGAAGCCGGCTGTAGCTTAATGTTGTGGGGATGAAATGGGGGTGAAATAAAAAACTTTCCGACCTTCGGGGAAGGTTTTTTGCATTCATCCCATCACCAGCCACAATATAAATCATCTGCTAATTTAAAATATTTACAAGCAAAATGACCATAACCCGCAGGGTTTTGAACCGTTTCTCTTCTCTCTTCTCTTCGTTCCCACGAAAAACACCCGCTCCCCTACGGGGCGCGTGGGTAGGGGCATCCTTTCCCCGGGGCTTCACCCCGGGCTAATACACCTGCTCCCCCTCCGGGGGCGCAAGGGTAAAAGGGGATATTACAGATATAAATCTCATTATTTTAATGAAAGGTGAATTCGATAAAAACAGTATTTGTAATTAAACATAGAAGTTAGCAGTATTTAAATGTTGTGGTATTGAAATAGGGGTAATTGAAAAGCCTTCCCCTTGAGGGGAAGGCTTTGGCAGCCGTCAGGCTCCCGGCCACTGACGGGTTGAGACGGAGATGTGGAGCCGGATGAAATAAATAAAAATAGCGGTGGCTTACCGCGGGATGCACTATGACTGCCCGAAGCGCAATAATAGCCTGAGCCGTATAGTTGCTAACATTATTATACCCCCGGAGAGATAGACAGAGCTTTTATATTCGAGCTGCTTTCCCGGATAGTGGCATCACTACCCCCTCATCCACCGCTGGCGCGGTCCCCCTTCCCCTCAAGGGGAAGGCTTTTTTATATTTCATCTCCCTGCCACTACATTAAGATCAAATATCTATCGATTAAAAATAAATATAACTGCACCAAAGGTGCAATATAACTGCCCGAAGGGCAATATACCTGTGCCGAAGGCACAATACAACTGCGAGTGAAACGAGCAATCTAGTCGCCACGAAGTGGCCACACCCCCTCATCCACCGCTGGCGCGGTCCCCCTTCCCCGAAAGTCGGAAGGCTTTTTTCATTATCCCCGTATCCCTGCTTCTACATTAAATTATATATTTTATATAATAAAAACATCTTCCCGAAGGGCTAACTGTGAACAAAGCAACAATTACACTAAAAAAAGCACCTGAATTTCAAGTGCTTTTTTCAAAAAGACACCCCTCCGGGCGAAAGAGGGGTCTTTTTATGTTTTTTTTAGCCGCCGCAGCAGCAGCAGATAAGGATGACGATTGCGATAAGAATGATTATCCAGGTACAGCTGTTCTGGCCACCGAAGAACGAATCAAAGCATCCCATAGTGAATCCTCCTTCCTTCTATATACTATGACAAGAAGGAACCGTTGGTGACACATTACACCATAAGATAAGTTTAAAAAGACAAAAATCAACCGAAGACGCTGTCATATAAAGGCATTTCCAATGCTGCCGGTCAAGGTTGTCGGATGACACCACCTCCTGAATTATCAAGAAAGCATACCTTTCGGCCTTGAATACGTTCGAATGAACGTGCCTGAATGCACCTTGCGGCACATTGACTAATTAGCGATGTTCGGACGTTTCCCCTGTCATTTACAGTATAGGAGGATTTGCCTTCATTTGTTAATAACAGAAATTATTTTTTGTTTATATAGCCGGACAAATCGGGAAAGCCGTGTAAATCGATATAGTCATCTCCCAAATAGCAGGCAAAGGTGGTTATATACCCGTATCCAGCCTTTTGGTAAAATTCCATATCCTTTTCAAGGACTTCCCTGTTCAAGAAAAACTTTTTCGGCGGCTTTTGCCAACATGAAAACATGGAATTGTCAAGCCAGTATTCAAGCACCTTGGAATTTTTATGGCCAAAGAAATTGATTGCATCCAGCGCCTGCCCTGCCGGAACGGAATTTTCGCTATCAATCATAGGAAGGTTAAATTGACGCTTAAACGGTGCAAATTCAAGAAAAATCCCATCCTCCGGCTCTACTATTACCGGTGGAGCAGAGGTGGCGCAGTAGGCAAGAAAAGCCTGCTTTGCATTGGGGTTTACCCGTTTTAACCCTCTTAAAACAGCATTATATATAAGCATTGCCTGGTCCGACGGAGTAAGGTGCTTGCAGTCGTTACAGGAACAGGAGGCGTCAAACACATCATCAAGCCAGATATTATAAGTATCAGACGAATACTTTAAATTTTTTGCAAGCCATTCTGCCGAGTCGGACACAATATCAAGGGCGTCCTTGTTTGACGGGCAAAGGTTATAGTCGGGTGTTCTTTCGCCTTTTTCGTTTACCCTGAAATATTCGGAGTGTGTATAAAACAGCTCCCGGGGTAAAAGCAGGGACATGGCGTGAAGCTCGTATTCAATATCTATTCCCTTTTTTATTAAGTTTGTAAGTATTTTATCCTGTTCGGGGGGATAACCATCTTCGGCAAGGGACAATACCCGTTGGTGGGACCCCTGTCCCCCCACAGGATGTATGCCGAGAACGGATATGTCGGTGCCTGTTATTGATTGTTCCCAGGACGGGGAAATTTCCTCCGGGTGGATTACTATACCTTTTTTCAATCTCATTTTAATCACTCCATGTCGAGTATATATAAAAAACACTTCAATTGCAAGGCTAATTATGGTGCGTTCTTTTGCGGTATAAAAAAGCGGGTAAAAATATAGATAATCAACAAAGAAAAACGGGTATGCCACCCGTTTTTTTACTCTATTGACAAAAATAATTTATTATGGTAAAATTACAACCGTGAGTTGAGAAGCTTATGCAATCTCGTAGCAAAGTTCGGGAACACCCTTAAACACGGTTTGGATATCCCGCCCTTTTAACCATTCCTCTGCGGCGGCATTATCAATTGCCAGTGGCATTCGGTCATGGAGAGGTGCTATCGATTCAACCGGCGGCAGGGTTATTATTGTAAATTCATAGCCGTTGTCGGGGAGTATGCGGTATATTCCCGCCAAAAATAAAGGTATGTCCGCCTTCGGCCGGACGGCAAATTTAATTTTATTTTTCCATTCGTAGTATTCCGAACAAAAAGCAACGCAGCGGTTTAATGCGTGGGGAGAAAAAAGATATTTTTCGTTGTATGTTTCCCCTCTGGCGTTGAAAACCACACCTTTTGTTGTGGAAAAACCCCATTTCATACCCGTCATGGCGATATTATCTTTTCCGTAAAGGACGGGCGACAGGTCGGTGGGGAAAATTTCCCCCTTTTTAGGCTTGTCGTTTATCTGGTCAAGGTATTTTAACAGTAAAAACTCGCTCATTTCGCCGGGTACATAATATCTGCAGCACATAACAACACCTTTTTTGAAAAAATTATTTGGTTTCGGAATATTAT
The DNA here is from genome assembly GCA_050953105.1 of Eubacteriales bacterium. GTDB lineage: Bacteria > Bacillota > Clostridia > Oscillospirales > CAG-382 > UBA1206. The sequence continues at coordinate 383,900 of JBMNMA010000009.1, forward strand.
GTAATGATTGTATCATATTGACGTCTATATTTATATAATTGCCTTATTATTTTACAGTTTATTAATAATTTTATATTTACGCTTTTAAAATTTACTAAATTAAAACTTTCGAAAGGAACGAACAGCCATGAAGCTGAAAGCCATTATCTCCTTGCTACTGTGCTTTTTGATGGTTTCGGCGGTTTTTGTCAGCTGTACAGACGATCCGGCAGATACATCATCTACCGAGTCTAAAGCAGGCACAAGCCAAACCGATAACTCTAATGGCACCAGTATTCCCGACTCCTCAGGTGAGGAAAGCGAAGACCCCTATACCGACAGTAACGGTATGTATTCCACAAAGAACCTCCCCGCATTCAAGGACGAATGGCGGGACTATGAGACGTTCAGGGTGCTTGTAACCTCTGATGAGACTCAAAAAACCTATTTCAATGAGGAAATTGAGAATCTGTATGAAACCACCGACTCTGCTATTGCGGAAGGCGTTACCCGCCGTAATAACTGGGTATATGACGTTTACGGAATAACCGTCAAAGCGGTGCCGGTAAGTGACTGTCTGAAGGCTATACGTGACGAAGTGTCCGGCAACCTCAACACCTTTGACGCCGCAATGCCCTTTATGTCCGCTGCGGCCACCCTTGCCCAGGAAGGCCTTTTCTATGACCTGGCCGAATTTGAAGACATAATTGACCTTGACGCTCCCTGGTGGGACCAGAACGCCACCTCTGCACTTTCCATTGGCAACCGGGTGTATTTCACCACAGGTGATATGTCTATAATGCAAAAAATCGTTTCGTCCGGTATTGCTTTTAATAAAGATTTACTTGCCAACTATTTCCCCGGCTACGATATTTACGAAGATGTTTATAACGGCACCTGGACTCTTGACAAGCTTTATTCAATGAGCAAACAGGTTACCGGTGTCCTTGAGGATGACGGCGTTATGGACGAAAAGGACATGTGGGGTATTATAGATACCGGCCCCTCCTTCTTCTACGGCTGCGGTGAACAGCTTGTTACCAAGGATGAAAACAACTATCCCGTACTTGCCCTTACCAAGTCCGAAAGATCAATAAACGTTGCCCAGAAGGTGCTTGCACTAGGTGCCGAAAAGAAAACCTGGTATGCTACCGTTGACGACTGGACAGACAGAACCAGTATATGGGACATGGTGGTAAAGGTATTCGGCGAAGGGCGTTCCCTTTTCATGGCTCTCCACTTCTCTGCCGTTAAAAAATTAAGGCCTTACGATGTTAACTACGGCATTGTTCCTGCCGCAAAGTTCAACGAAACCCAGGACAATTACTACACAAAATGCTCGGCTAACTATGCTAATGCAATATGCATTCCCAAGACCGTAAGAGATGAAGAATTTTCGGCTTACATGATTGAGCTTTTATCCATAGGCGGCAAGAACCACATATCCAATACATACTACAACGTGGTGCTCAAGTCCAAGGACATTAAGGACGAAGACTCTGAGAGAATGCTCGACATAATTTTCAATAACATAGTCTACGATCCGGCTATCGTATATAAATTTGATAACTTGAACAACCTTTTCAATACTCTTATTCAAAATAAATCCACCGATATCGTTTCGGCTCTTCAGGCAATCGAAGACGCAGTACTGGCTGCCATCGACGACGTTATCGCAAATTACGACCAATAATAAAAGGCTCTTTGTCAATAGTTGGGGTGAACCCGTAAAAAGGAATTCAGGTAACGGCTGTCAGGTCGCTGCCTGAATTTTGTTTTGATTAGAAAACATATGAAGAATGCGGTTTCGGAATCTATTAAAATTACGATATCCGTAAGCGTTTCTTTTCAGCACTTTGATCTTGTTGTTGCAACCTTCTGTAAAAGCATTCGAATATGAACAGTAGAAAGAGTTGACAATCCCCTCAAACCAACGGGAAAAGGTTTCGCCACAATCCCTGAACCGTTGTATGTGCGATTCCCGAGCCATTGTAATCCACTCTTTCAGGGCTTCTTTCTTGATATCCGGATCCCTTAAGCCGCAAAGCTTTAAGAACTGCTCCTTCATATAATGCGCTTCCAGCAGGTCGGAGCCGATGTACAGAATTGTGTCAACCCTTATCTTTTCATCAGGTGTCAACTTATCATAACGCTTGTAAAGAATACCCTTTGAGTGCTTGAAAGCAAGACGGGTTTCCTTGATATGTTTCTTTTGTTCCTCCTTGCGTACAGACTCGAACGCCCAGAACACCTGCCTTGCGTAATGATATTTATCGATAACATAGGTGGCTTTCTTAAAGTATGTATTCGAAACGTCCCTGTAGGTTTCCCACATATCGCTTACGAAATATGCCGTTTTCGATCTGTCAAAGTGCTTGAAATAGCTGAATAAATCTTGTTTATACCTTGTTTCGAGGATATCTATTACCCTGTTATTGTTAAGGTCTGTAATAATACATTGATATTTATCTTTTCCCGTATTCCCCTTGAATTCGTCAATGCCTATTGCCTGGGGGAGGGTTCCCGAGGGGTAGTTTACAAGGTTAAACACCCGTATTACTGTGGAGACGGAGAGCGCAACCTCTTTGGCTACGCTTGTGAAGGAGGAGACGCCTGCCAGCTTGTTGATGATGAAAGCGGAAAGGCGGTTGGTCATGCGGAAGTATCTTGGAAGGAAGCTGTTTTCCTCGAAAAAGCGTTTGCCGCATTGGCAGCGGTATCTCCGTTTTCTTAATATGAGTTCGACATTCTTACCCAGGATAGGTATATCCTTGATATGCTGGATACGGTAGTCATGCACTGTCCTTGTTGCGGCGCCGCAACAAGGACAGCGGTGTTCTTTTTGCGTAAGCTCGATGTGAATTTCGGTAATTTGTGCTTTTTGAACTACATTTTTTACAATTACATCTTTTAAATCAATAAGTTTTGTGCTATTATCATTGCAGGGCATATTTTCGTCTCCGTTTCATGGTGTTGTGCAATTCCCATTTTAACGGATTCGTCAAAAATATGCTCTACTTTTTTTGTTTCTGTTTTGTAGATTATTTTCCCTTACCCCAACATTTATTATAGAGCCTAATAAAATTATATCAAAAAGCCCCTTCGGGGGCTTTTTTGTTATGTCTTTTCCACCGGAATTTTATGGCTGTTTTATATTGTATTGGTTTTTGTTTTATGATATAATCAGTCGGCGTTAAATTTTACCGGAATAAAGGGGATTATATGAAAATCAAGTTTATTTTATGTCTTGCCCTTGTCTTTTCCCTTTGTGTTATTGCCATGTCATGCGGGAAAGCAAATAAATTCAAGCCGATTGTAGAAATTAGCGAAAAAGACAGTAAATTTGTTTTAACCGTTAATTTCGGCAGCGAATATGCTTCCCGTTATGTTTCTGTAACCGTAACAAAGGGAGGGGAAAATGTATATTTTTCCCAAATTCAGCTTGACTTTTCGGGATGTGGCGGGGATGATTTTGTTGTAAAAACGCCGGGGGACTACACTTTGACTGTAGTTTCTGGTGATATAACCAAAACCATATCTTTCAGCAAGGGGGATAAGTAAATATGAAAAAAGCTGTTTCCCTTATTATAGCCTCTTTGCTACTCCTCTCCCCTGTCTTTTCTATTTCCACAACGGCGGAAAACAAGGCTGAGAATGATAATAATCTTAATTTTACCCAAAGAACCACACCGGTTATGGGATGGTCTTCATGGAATTTCTTTCAGACAAATATTTCCGAGGAAATAATTATCCGCCAAATGAATGCCATTAAAGAAACCGGCCTGTATGACTGCGGATATAATTTTGTAAACATAGATGACGGCTGGCAGAACGGCCGGGAAAACGGCGTTGTTAAAGAAAAGTATCGCTTTTGGCCCAACGGTATGAAGTATATTGCCGACTATGCCCATGCCAACGGATTTTACGCCGGCATTTATACCGACGGCGGTGACACCACCTGCGGTTGGCAGGACGACGAGTTCACCACCGACAAGCATGTGGGATTATATGGCTATGAAAAGTCAGACCTTGAAAGGTATCTGGTTGAGTGGGGCTTTGACTTTATTAAAGTGGACTGGTGCGGCGGCTCGTCATTGGGCCTTGACGTAAGAAGCCAATATACCAAAATAGGTAATATAATAAAAGAAATTGAAGAAAAAACCGGTAAAGATAAGATTTACAACATCTGCTGCTGGCATTTTCCCGGCGAATGGGTTACCCGGACTGCCGATTCCTGGCGGATTTACGGGGATATTGCCCCAACCTTTGATTCGGTGCTTTTACAGATAGATGCGGTAAAATCAATAACCCAATATACCTCCCCTGGGCATGTGAACGACCTTGACATGCTTCAGGTGGGTAACGGCATGGGCTATGAGGAGGACAAAACCCACTTTTCCATGTGGTGCATGATGTCTGCGCCTCTACTTATCGGCTGCGACGTTTCTTCCATATCCGACGACGCCCTTGAAATACTGTCAAACAAAGAACTTATAGCCATAAACCAAGATCCTGCCTGCCTTTCGGCAAATATGGTTTATGAAAATAAAGAAAAAGGCTATGAAATCTGGGTAAAACAGCTTGGCGCAGATGGCGGTAACACAAAGGCGGTGGCAATTCTTAATCGCAGCAATAAAGAATTAAATATTGATCTTGATTTTTCTGCCATAGGCTTAAACGGTGTATCTTCTGCCAGGGATTTATGGGAACACATGGACATACCCGTATTTGACGGCACCCTTAAGATAACCGTCCCCGCCCACGGCACCGACGTTTACAAGGTAACAGCGACCCCCGACATTAAAAATGACTTTATTCTTTCGGGTTCGGTTAAACCGGCAGGAAAGGAAGTAAATCTGTCTGACGAAGGCAGGGCAAACTGGCTTTTGTTTGAAAGAGGTGTCCGTAAAGCCGGTGCTAAAGCAATTTCCAATACGGTTTCGGGTGAAAAGGTAAGCTCACCTTATAAATTTACCTGGTCGGACGGGGATAGCGAAAAAACCGGAAATACAGGATTTGGTATCAAGACCGATGGCGAATTTATTATTTCCCTGCCTGCCGCCAATTCAAAATCAGTCGCAAGGCTGTATTTTTCCGCCGAAGGCGATATTAAAATAAATGCCGCCGACTTTGACAAGACAAATGCCACAACCTTTAAATGCGACGGTAAAACCCTTTATGTTTACGAACTTGTCTATCAATGTCCCGGATCGGGGGAAATTGCCGTTTCAATACCCGTGGGCAAAAATATAGCTTTATATGCCGTCACTTTGGTAAAGCACGACGAATTTGATATTGTCTGTGAAATTACATCCCCTGATGGCAAATACAATATCAGTGAACTCGGTGAATATGACTGGATTGTTTTTGGAAAAAAGCATTATCGTAAAGGCGCTTTAAACAGGGAGATAGGCGAAGACACCGATAATAAAATTTCAACCACCGACTCAAGCACCGTAATTAAGTGGACAAGTAACGGTGTGGATATGAGTGAGACGAAAATCTGGCGTATTAAGAACAAAGCTACCCTTTACTTTAATCCTTCCCAAGATACCCGAACCGCCTATGTCCTTGCGGGAAGCAGCACCGGCTTTGAAATTGAGGCGAAATACGACGGTATATCCGCAAAGAAAATTGCAGCAGGCAAAGGACTTTGGCTTATTTCGCTGGAATATAAGGTGACCAAACAACGCATGATATCCCTTGACCTGGTATCGGAGGGTGATGTGTATCTTGGTTTTGCCTGCCTTGGCGGCCCTGTGGCAGGAGTTGACGGCATTACCAATGTTACAGAGTTTAACGGCGATAATCTTAACCTACAGCCTGCCGGAAGCGTCAGCGCCACAACTGCCGGTAAAACCACCGTTGTTCAGCTTCCGGGATGTGTCAACACCGCCGCTTACGACATTTATGTAAAAACCACCGATACGTTTATTTATGCCGGAATATTGGGCCATGACACCCGTCAATATACCCTAAACGGCAACCCCTATAAAAAGATAAGGGTGTATCACACCGGACTTGAATATCTTTCTGTCATGCTTACCGGCAATGTGGAGGTTTTAGGGTATGAGGTGGTGGAAAATACCCCCTTCCTTGACGCTTTTGCAGAAGCAAAAAACGGTCTTTCCGTTACGGCAACGGTAGACGGCGTTACCTCAGGCAGGCTTATTGCCGCCATTTACTCCCCCGAAGGGGATATGATTGACTACCGGGAAACAAGCCTTACCGGTAAAACCCATACCTTTGTCTTTGAGGGACGGGAAAATACCCCCTGCACCGTCCGGGTGTTCTTATGGGACAATAACAACACTCCGGTTACCGACAGCGTGGAGCTGGAATACACCCCTGATGTGCTTACCCAATCGGTGGAAAAGGCGGTTATAGGCACCCTTAAAGCCCACGCCTTGGCCGAAAACGGCGCAATTCTGCTTGATGTAAGGACAAAGGCAGAGTTTGAGAAAGATGCCATAACCGGCAGCATAAATATACCCCACAATCAGATTGTTACACTGGTTAAGGAATATGTTAAGGATAAAAGCAAAACCGTTATCGTTTACTGCTCGGCTTTTAAGCGGAGTGTTCAAGCCTACCGCACCCTTGTTTATTTAGGCTATGAAAACGTGTATATTTTAGGTTCAATAGATAACTGGAACAGGCAGTATTCGGTGGAGTTTGTGCCAAAGGATACAACCCTCATCCGGGAGGGGGATACCATTGAAGTAAAAACCCTTGGCCTTGAAAACGAGGAATACGAAATCTGGTTTGAATGCAACGGATATAAGGAAAAGGCAAAAAATTTCAAAATGCCAAAGCAAGACAGTCTGTTTGTCACCGTATCGGCCTATATAAAATACGGCGAATATGAGGAAAAAGCGGCTGAAAAGGAATTTGTGTATTTTGAAGAGGCCTTTATTGACGTTTACGCCTCTGACTTAACGTGGAGCCAGAATATCTCGGGCTGGGGGACCACAAAACGTGATAAATCAGTTGACGGAAACATCTTGTCGGTGGGCGGGGTTAAATATCAAAAAGGCATTGGCACCCATGCCACGTCGAAAATAACCCTTTCCATACCTGATGGTGCCAGATACTTTATTGCCGTAGCAGGCTATGACGACGAGGTAAATATAGGCAATGTCAAATGCAAAATGGTGTTTACGGTGGAAATAGACGGCGAGATTGTCGAAACAAGCGGGGTGCTTATTACCGGTCAAAGCCACACCTTTGCCATTGAAATACCATCCTTTGCGAAAAACATTACCCTTTTGGTGGATATGTCCATAGACAACAATTACTACGACCACGCCGACTGGGCCATTGCCGGATTTATAACCGAATAAGCAAAAAATCCGCCGAAAGGCGGATTTTTCATTATTCAGGCAATATCTTTTTTACATAAGCCCGTCTGACTTTATTTTGATGGTTCTTGAAATAGATAAACTGGGCACGGACCTTGTCGTTGGTTTCAAGGGTAAGATTGGTTTCAAAATACTCCACTCTTCCCTTTTTCATCTCCTTGGCCAGCTCATATAACATAATCGCATTGATGCCAAGATTGCGGTATTGGGCGGTAACCCCCACAAGACCAAGATCAATGGTTTTGGGACGGTATTTGGCTTTTAATATTTTAATAATACACGGCAGTGTAAGTTTTCCTCCGCTTTTTTGCACCGCCCTGCCTATACCCGGAATGGCAAGGCCGAAAGCTACCGGGTTTTCGTCTTTGTCAAGGACGATAATGCAGAATTTGCGGTTTATTATAAGCTTAAAGTTGGCGGCAAGGCTTTTTCGCATTGAGTCGGTAAGGGGAAAAGTGCCGTAAAGGTCGGCATAAGTTTCGTCCAACAGGTCGAAAATAGCTTTAAGATACTTTTTTATGTAACCGCCGTTGGTTTTTGCCCTGCCGATATGAAGGTTATACTTCTTTATTACTGACGACGTCACCCGTTCCAGTTTTACAAAGCCTTCGTCGGTGGGTAACGTCAGCCGGTGTTCATACCAGTCGATTTCCTTTTCAAAGCCGTAGGCTTCTATAAGCGATGCATAGTAGTCGTAATTATATTGCTCCTCAAAGGTCTGGTGCTGGTCAAAGCCTTCTATCAGCAGTCCCTCACGCTCAAGGTCTGAAAACCCCAAAGGGCCGCAGATGGTGTCCATTCCCTGCCCTCTTGCCCAGTCCTCGGCAGCCTTAAACAGAGCGGATGAAACTTCTTTGTCGTTTATCGAATCAAAGCGGGTAAAGCGGGCCCGCTTTTGGTTATTTTTTTGGTTATATAAGTCCTGAACAAGGACACATATTCGTCCTGCCACTTTGCCGTCCCGGTAGGCCAAAAAGTATTCTGCCCTGGCGGTTTCGTAATAAAAATAATTCTTATCAAAAATCTTTTTTTCGTCGGAATACAGCGGCGGAACAAAATATTCGTTGCCCTTGTATAGCTGCAACGGAAAGTTTAAAAACTGTCTTTTTTCCCTGCGTGTGCGGACAGGCCTTACTTCAACCATTTATTTTTCACCCACTTTTTACATTAGTCGATAATAATATAAGCTTTTTTACATGTAAAATCAAGTATTTTATTTTTATTAGCATAATTTATGCCAAATTCCGCAGAATAAGACCGGTGATAGTTATGGGAAAGAAATATAAAAGGGATTATAAATACCCCTTCAGGGAGATATCCTCGGTGGTTTCTTCTACGGAATGTACGGGTTTAACCCAGTTTATACCCGAAACCGAGCATGAGGTAGAATCCTTTAGGCATGTGTATGACATTCCTCTGTCAACCGAGCAGGTAAAACAAACCCGGGAAAAAGAAAAAAAGCCCGGAACGTTTGACAAAAAGAAGGACTAATCAAAACCTAATATCTTATAAAAGTCCGGGTAATGCCGGACTTTTTAATGTTATAAAAGGCTTTATGAATGCTCATGGATAATATATTTTTCAATTAAATTAATCATTACAATATTGTATTGTGCAAATTCAGGTGTTATGATATAATTAAATCAATAAATCCATTTATATGAAACTATACCATCCGTTGACGGGTTGGGGTATTAATATAAAGGCTTACTAAATATCAGGAGAAAATCAAAATGGAAAAACTGCGCCCGAAACGGGTATGTGAATCAAAAGCAGAGCATGTGCAAATAGTTTTATTTGAACATTTAAACGGTTATAACCGCCTGTTCGGCGGAAAACTTGTGGAATGGATTGATGTAGTTGCGGCAGTTGTAGCCCGCCGCCATTCCAACAGGAACGTCACCACGGCGTCGATAGACAATCTTCAGTTTAAAGAACCGGCTTATATAAACGATACGGTGGTGCTGCACGGGTGTATAACATACACCGGCAAAACCTCCATGGAGGTCCGTGTGGATACGTTTGTAGAAAAGCTAAACGGCGAAAAAACCCTGATAAACCGGGCATATCTGGTGCTTGTGGCGCTGGATGAAAATGAAAAACCGGTGGCAGTGCCACAGCTTATTCTTGAAACCGACGAGGAAAAGGAGGAATGGCAGGCAGCGAAAAGACGAAACGAGCTGAGAAAGCAAAGAAGAATCGAGAATTATTAAAATTGGAAAAGTTTATTTAAATAAACATTTCAGTTTTATTCGCTTTAACGGAAGTCAGATAAACAAGTTATAATTATAATTTCAATTTGCAAATTACATTACTAATAAATTTAGAAATAAAAAAGTGGAGATATGCGTTCTCCACCTTTTTTTATCCTTATTAAAGCCGAATATATATTTATAATTCTATCCAATAACGCCTTGTGGTTACACTTACCTCTTTCTCTAAATGGTTGATAACCTTGTTTTCCAAAACGTTCCGCCGTTTTTTTCAATGACTTTTGCCGAAGCGATATTGTTATCATCACAGGTTATGAGAACCCTGCTTAACTTCAATATATCCCTGCAATAGGGTAAAGCCATTGATAGCATTTTGGTGGCGTATCCTTTGTTAATTTCCGACCAGCGGACTTCATAACCGATATGTCCCTCCGAATTTTAAAAGCTGTGGTGTAAGCTCATGCCTTATACGTATTTCGCCGATAAATATTCCTTTGTCAACAAGCCAAAAGGTTGTGGATTTTACGTATCCCGGCTTTAAATCAATACCCTGCTCAAATTTGTATGCCTTATCAATAATGGTTGCGGGATCACTGAAACTCCGCTCAGACTCCGGCCTGTGCAGGACATCTTCTTCAATGGCCTCTGTATAACTTTTTATATATTCCTTGGCAGGTCTTATTAGTTGCATTAGATAATCTCCCCTATCAAAATAAGAATCGTCCGGTGTTTTACCGGCGGCGGCAAAAAAATTGTGTATTTTCCGATTAAGTAAAAGCTATTACAATTCCCTCTTTGAATAGAGATAACATGACAGCGAATAAGATGCCGTTAAAATAAGTGCAGCTAATGCCAAAAGGATAACCGAAACGCGTATGGGATTGCTATACGCCCATTCAAACGATTTGAAAAGCCATTGGTAAAACTCACGGTTAAGCATAGTCAGTATATTATATAACCGTTATGATAAGAGTTGCCGAAACGATGGGGATATAAAATCCGATAGCCTTACCCTTTATATACCCCATTTTGAATAATGTCGGAAACATTGTAAGATTCATAACAGCATATATGAATAAACTGCCGCAGACAAGCAGCGAAATATTTTGAAAATCTGCTGTAAAACGTATGCAGATACAGTATTTTTTTGCCATTTAGAATAAATGATAACAGAACGGTTGAAATTGTTCCGAAAAGCAAGCCGCTAAACTGCATTATCAAAGACAGGCTATACCGGGTTTTCACGATTGTTTTTCTTGTTATCGGCAAGGTCAGATACAGATTATCAAGCTTTCCTTTTTCCTCCACGGCCAAAAGGGTTGACGGAAAAAGCAAGCATTATAAAAGAAACAAAGGGAATAATTGCAGGCTGATACATGATTCCGTAAAATGAAACAAATATCGGTAGTAAAATTATTCTTGGCCAGTAAAATTTCATTGCAAGCCAATCAAGCTTTATCATTTTGAACATTGCTTGGAACTCCTTTCAAAGCAAACGATAACATTATCTATGGTTGCTCTTTCGGTTATAATATCAGATGGCATTCCGCCTATATGTTCCACTTCCATCAGGCACTCAAATCCGGCGGAATGTTCACGCAAACCTATGGCGTATTTGCGTTTCTTTTCAGGAACCTCTCCTCCCCGAACCACACAATATTTATTCAGCAGTTCATCTTTTAAGCCGCAAAACTTAATCGATCCGTGGCTGATATATATAATCATATCAGCAATACGCTCAAGATCGCTTGTTATATGGGTTGAAAAAAGAATTGTCCGTTCTTCGTTTATAAGGTAATCCTGTAAAATATCCAATATTTCTTCCCGGGCAACGGGATCCAGTCCGCCTGTGGGTTCATCAAGCAAAAGCAGTTTGGTTTCATGGGCAAGGCTGACTGCCATGGCCAGTTTCATCTTCATACCGCGGGACAGATTTTTAAATTTGACACGGGGATCAATTTCAAACCTTGACAGATATTTGCGGTATTCGTTTTCATTCCATGTGTGATAAAAGGGTTTTATTCCCTTTTCTATATCCAAAGGAGTCCAATCTTCCTGAAAATAAGGTTGATCTAACATAACGCTTATGTCTTCTTTCACGCCGACATCTCCATCGGGCTTGCCAAGCAGCCGGATTTCACCGTTGTCTTTTTTTATCATACCCAGCATGGCCTTTAATGTGGTGGTTTTTCCGGCGCCGTTAGGCCCCACAAAGCCGCAGCACAGCCCTGTCGGAACTGTAAAACTAACATTGTTAAGTGAAAAAGCGGGATATTTTTTACAAAGGTTTGTAATGTCAATTGCGTTTTTCATTGTATTTTTCCTCCAGTTTGCTTTGCAAATCGCTTAATGATAATCCGGCGGCTCTGCCTTTTTCCGCCGCTGTCTGCAGCGCATCTTCGACAGTGCGCAAATACTGATCACGCACCAGGTCGGCGTTACCCTTTACAAAGCATCCCCGTCCCTGCACGGTATATATCAGTCCTTCCGCTTCAAGGTCGCCGTAAGCCCGGGTTGTGGTAATAACACTAACCCTAAGGTCACGGGCAAGCTGCCGCATTGATGTAAGCGGTTCGTCGTCTTTAAGTTCGCCCGACAATATCTGTGACTTTATTTGGGATTTTATTTGCTCATAAGCGGGAACATCGCTTTGTAATGAAATAGTGATTTTCAAATTATCACCTCTCTGACGCAAATTTACTGTATATGCATAGTATATACAGTAGGTGCGTGTTTGTCAAGTGTTTTATAAAATTAGTATTCATTTTTTTGTAGTATCGGTTGCGGATAAATTTTAAATGTTGCAGAAAAGCAAAATGCCGGATGGTTTAATCCGGCATTTTAAAAATTATCAGGTTATAAAGCCTAAGGCTTAAAAACAATACAATATTTTGCTATATGTGAAATGGCAAAGATAATAAAAATATATTTTACTTATCACCACACAGATGATATAATAAGTTCATAGAAGGAATTATTTATTATTACCTTGCCCCTGCCACCATGTGGAAGGATTTTTCAAGCCTGACAATAAATTTGCATCTTGATGAAGATATGCCGGTGGTCAAAAGCAGCAATTTTAAATTCAAAAAGGTAGCTTCACGCACTTATCAATATGTTTCGGACAAACTTCCCGATGAAAATTTAAAAATTATAATCGACGAAAACTGGTGGCAAAACTTTAAAAGCTCTTTTAAAAACCCCTATTGGCCTTACGCTTTAATGATATTGGCGCCGTTTATATTACTTGGCATACTTATAATATTGGTTATAATCTTTGCAATAAACCGCCTGTGGAAAAGAAAAAAGAAAAAAGCGTAGGATATTTGATAATATAATACAAAAGATAAAAGCCCTTGAAAATCAAGGGCTTTTTGTGTGCAGTATATTTCTTGCAGTTTTGGAGAAGGACTTTTATTATATAGTTTGGTGTTCCACCTTTTTAATCTTTATTATATTACTCAATATAAACCTGATTACGGCCGGCACGTTTGGCAATATATGCCGCTTTATCAGCTTGCTCGATTATTTTTTCATAATTCTTTACCTGCTGATTTCCGCAATAGGCTATGCCTATGGTTATATTTACATAAAGATCCTCTATCTTTGTGCTTTGCACCGCAATCCGCAGACTTTCGGCGACAGAAAGCAGTTCTTTTTTGTCATAATCATAAGCTATAGCCACGAATTCCTCGCCGCCGTAGCGATAAAACTTAAGATTGAAATTTTTAGAGTATGTTGTAAATACATTCCCAAGATGACTAAGGCAATTATCACCGGCGGCATGCCCGTAGTTGTCATTAAATTCTTTGAAGTGGTCAATATCTATCATAAATATACCGGTTGGTTTTATTGCGTCCGGTGTTTCCAGCAGTGTCAGGGTTTCAAATAATTTACGGCGATTATAAAGGCCTGTAAGCACATCGGTTTCTTTTTCTATTATCAACTGACGGTTGGCTTCATACCCTTTTAAGCGAACCAATATCATCATATTTCCGATAAAACATCCGAGAATGGCAAAACACATGCAATTTATTGCATCGTCCAGCGCATATTGCGGTTTTAGGAAAACCGATAAAACAGTATGTACTGCAAACCAAAAAGCTACAAACAGGTTTATACGTAAAGGCCGGTCAATAAAACCAAGGGGTGTAAAGCAAAATGCTCCGAGTATTATCGTTGCCCTCATATTCGGAGAATGAAACACACTTAGGTAAATAGCCAATATAAATAATGCCGAAAAGTATAAATAAAGTGCGCCGAGCGAGTATTTTTTCATAAAAGACAGTTTAAATATAAAAAAAATTGCAAATGAAAGAGTGCTCGCTATCAGATATGCCCAAAAAATGCTTTTTTTAGTCTCCCCAAAAGGTGCCGCAAGTAGAGGAAGAAGCATTAAAAATCCTCCGATTAAAGTTAATGCGGATAATATCTTGTCGTTGTATTTTACAATTTCTTCGCTGTTTTTTATTGCAAGCTTTCTGTATTGTGCTTCATTATCCCATATCAATTTCAAAATCTTTTTCATACCATTTGTCCTAATTTTATAATTTAGCTTCTAACCTACAGGGGCATTTTTACATCTATGCTATTATACATAATAAAAAAAAACGAATATACTTATTTTACATTATTTTGATATTTTTGTCCATATTTTTTATTAATCCAAAAGATAATATGCCGGTATTTTTACCGGCATTAAACACATTAAGATTACTTATTTTAGACAAGTTAGCCCTTTTTAATAAACAATGCGTCCTCAACTTTTTTCATTGTATCATCGGATACCCTGCCGATGATCTTAACATACTGTTTGTTTAAGTCGATGGTGATAATATTATCGGTCAATACCTGTGCGTCACATTCAAGTACGCCCGGTTCTATATCAATATGTGACAGGGATTTTTGGATTCGGGTTGATATAGGTAAAACACTGACGATATTATTATTCATATACTTTTCGTTGTCGCATAAAGACAAAACGGGCCTGATACCGCTGTTTGGGTAACCATTCTTTTCATTTAAATGAACAAGAATTATATCCCCGCGATGCAATTTGGGTGTGTTTGAACATGATTGTGTTTCTTTATCGTCTATGTTTTTCATTTTAATCTTCCCTCCTGTAATTTCTACTATTAAAACAATATAAAATATAATATTAATAATTTTATAAATATATTTAAACTCATTATACTACACGTTACTATATTTGTCAACATTCGACATCCGGACCGGTTTTTTATTGATTTACAAAAAATGCAGTCAGTTTTAACTGACCGCATTTATAATTGTCATAGCTAAAGCATATGAAACTAATTATGCTTTTTAACCGATTTTTGGCCTAGTACGATAACTAAAAAATCATAAAATCCCTGCGGGAATTCAACCAGTTCCCAGGTGTTGTTAAGCTCATTGTCAGTTTATGATTTTCATTAAATTGTCTATTCCGTATTACATTTCCATATTCATCGTTTTCGTATTTAAACGAATGCTCCAGTTTACCATAAGAGTAAACATCGTATTTAATTAAATATCCGCTTTCATTATATTCCCATTGTTTTGCTTGAATTTCGCCATTTTGGTTGCAATAAGTTACTTTCAGCTCATTCCCGCAGGAATCGTATTTGTGTTTTTCATCATCAATTATATTACCACTGTCATCTTATCTGGTTTTTCTTAATATGCTGCCGTTTTCACTATATAAAATAATATGGTATGAATGAATTGTGCCATCCTCTTTGTAATATTCAGACCTTACAAGACGGTTTCTTCATTATACTTGTGTGTTGCTGTAAGAATTTCCGAATCATTCTCAATTACAAATTCACCAATTATATTGCCGCGATTATCTAGATTTCTTTATATGACCCTGAATTACGGTGTGCTGTTTTTAAAACACCATTTGCATAATAGACCATTTCATAATAATCCATATATCCGTCATTATCGATACTTTCGACTCTTATTAAATTTCCATAATTGTCGTAAAAATAATATTTGGCGCGTATAAAATGATTCTCATAATCATAACAAATTCTGTAAGATTTCCATTTTCATCATACTCTGTAGTTATATAAAAGTGTATCAAATCAAAGTAAAATTAGACGCTATATACACTCCAGATAAATCACTAATGCTTTAATATTAAATAAATTATAAAATATAAAATAAAAACTGTTAAGGAGATTTATAATGAAGAATTTTTTATGTCTGATTATTTGTGTTCTTGTTATTGTGTCAGCTGTTTTATCCGGGTGCGATAAGAAAGAAAAAAAGGACTTGGGTGGAGCCACGCCGGAAGAAGTGGTGGAAAAATTCCACAAAGCTGACTCAGAAACGGATATTTACGGCGTATTATTGTGTTTTGCTGACTTTAATGTTTATGAGTATGCACTATTTTTAGATTTACCCGTTAATGCAGATAGGAAAACTGTTGCAAAAGAATATGAAAAATATGAAAAGGCCGAGATTTCAACGAATGAGGATAACTATAATTCTTATGTAGAAGAGATGAAAAGCCACATTTGCGAAGATATACAGGAAGCGGAAATATTTGAACAAACAGATGATATGTTTGAATCTTACTGTAATAGTATAAGTTATTACATAGAGATGGGAGGTAAAACAATACAGGATTTTAATATAGAGGCTTTTGCCGAAGTATTACATTACCATTCATGGAACAAACGTTATTATTACGCTTTATGTGTCAAGGTGGACGGACGTTGGTTTTTAGTAGAAGATACGCCAAGCCCCTGATAAAAATCAATAATAGCATAATTGTAAAAATATAAATAAATTGAACTATAATTCGATAAGTAAAAACTACCACATTAACTCCTTAAAAACCGGCACCTCAATTCAATTGAGATGCCGTTTTTTTACTTACAGCTCCACTTCAACGGGGCATTAAGTTGGTATAAACTATCACTCTTGAGTTTTTATAGCCTGTGCTTCCCGGTTGAAGTTTGCAATCGACGGAATTAGTTCCATATCCGGATAACTTCCGTTTGATTCCCACCGTGAAACCGCCTGACTGGTAACACCGAGCGCGTCTGTCAGTGCTTCCTGTGTCCTGCCCTCCTTGCGATGGTCTAATCAGTTTCAAATCAAAGCTTTTTATGCAAAAAGAGATTTCGGAAAATTATGATTTTTCCGAAATCTCTTTTATAATTTTAAAATGTTAAAATGAAACAGGACTTTCTTGATTAAAAACCGCAAAATTTACTTTGCTAACCCAGTGTGGTGTCAAAGCTGGCGGAGACGCTGCCTTCCACCGAGAACAGCCATAAGTCAAGGCTGTAGCTTACCTCGCACGAGCATCTTAACATCCATGAAGTATAGGGAGATGATGAACTTACACTTCCCCGTGCGTCTAAGTAAAAGCTGATGATGTTAAACCTCTTTCCCTTCACTTTAATACCGCCTTCAAGTCCGCCTTTAAGATACAGTTCCAAATTAATGGTGGCGTCTTCAAAGTAATACGAGCCGTCAACGCCGGCATACAGGTATCCGCGAAGGTACACAATGGAAACTGTTATGTCTTTTTCAAGACCTAATTCCATTTTTGCCTGTACCATTGAGGTGCCGTTGTCGTCGATTCTAAAGCCCACTCCTGCGCCTACATGGAATATTGAAATGTTCCCAACCATTGTTTCGGGATATCCTAAATAAACGCCGAACAACGACGGGCTATACTCAAAGCCCATGCTGCCTGAAACGGTGGCAAGTATAAGGTTTATACGGTCCAGTGTCATGCTGAAGGAAAAATATCTGTCATTATGTCTATACTTCATTTCAACAGACCCTACTTTGCGGTAAGCACTTCCGCCTACGATAGCGCTGACATCAAGAGGAAGGTAAAGTTCGCCCCCGGCAAAGACTTTAGGCCCGCTTTCAAAGCCAAAGTACATATTTCTGATTTCACACAGTTTAGCAACCACCATCGTCCCTTTTACGCCTGCTGCAAAGCTGCTATTGCTCCCTTTATACACGGGTAGGAAGGAAATAAAGCTATTCATTTGAGAAGCGTTTTCCGGGAACATGAATCTATCCAGCTCATCCCTGCCGATTTGCATGTTATATGCCACTAAACCGGTATAATCCTTTATTTCCCCTGCGCCGAAGCTTATGCTTTTACTCCCGCTTTTGGGAATTATGCCTATGGCGTAATAGCAGCGTCCCTTTTCCTTGTCATAACCGAAACGGGTAAAAGCCTCGACAGGCATATTTTTTATTTGTTTAAGGAACGCAAACTCAAGCACCGACGTTTCGAATTCCATAAGGCTGTCATCGTTTTGCCTATGTTTAGGGATTAGTTTGCCCACGACGGATATGCAGTCATCGAAATTCGCATCTAATATGACATAGGTTTCGTCATACAAAACTTCAGGTTTGCCAAGAGGCAGAGGATATTTTAAAATTATACTGTCTCTTGTTTCCTTTGACAGCGGTATGTTGTCGGCAAGGAGAGCAGCTCCCCGCATTGAAAGCTTGATAAACGGTTTTTGCTTTTTGATATATTCAAAGTCAAATTCCCTTACTTCAATCGTATAACCGTTAAAGCTTATGTTAACGGGCTTATCGAGCGTTACCGAGCCGTATTTTCGTTGCGGGTCGTAGCTACTTTGCATAAGGTTCAATTTGGGATGAATAAGCATATCGGAAAATGAAAGCGGAGTATCGGACGTTATCTCATGCCCTGCCGTATTCACTGCCGGAAGTATCAGAGCACCGTTTATATGCATTCCGTCCGGTTTAAGCCAGCCGCCGTCAATACGCATATCGGTATCGTTTGCCAAAGCGTTTTCAACAATGGTGGGGGCAACCGAACACAAAAATTCTCCGGCTTTGCCGTCCTCATTATCCTTTTTATTGGTATACAGCTTGACCTTAACCCAATTATTCTGGAACAGTTCGACTTTTACTTCTGCGTTTATTTCAAGATTGACCTTATTGGCGTATAGGTCAAGCAGGCAGTCATATACAACGACATCGGTAAAGCCGCCAAGCTCATCTCCGAAATCCGCAGGGACTCCTGCGTCATTATACAGATAAGTCTGATAATTAAAGCCGTTGAGGTCGTAAATCATCTCGCCTTCGGCAAGGGCAAATTCTATGACTCCGCCGCCATCCTGCTGTATAAATGCCGGCGGCAGGGCAAGCTTACCGCCTTTTATCACAAGTCCCACCCAGAAGGGTTTTTCGGTTTCGCTTGGTGTCTGGGATCCGGTCTGCTTTGGTATGTAGGATTCCCTGTCAAGATCGACAGATACCGCAGTAGGCGTCAGTATCAATGCCTGTGCCCGCTGTTTTTCCATATCAAGGCTTCTTTCGGTTATACGGGCGGTTGTCATATGGCTGTTTTCCATGACAATTCCCCTGCCAAGCCAGTTTTCAAGGAATATGGGAATATATGCGCATTTATCCTGCGATTCGAAATCTTCGGGGCATATAAGCAGGCCGTTCTGCTGGACAGTTTCGCCGAAATGGATAAGGGATTTTTTGAGGATATCTCTAATATTATCTGTGATGATTCCTTTTTCGAGTTCGTCCATTTCGTTGGTTTCGGGGTGTTCACCGCGGGCATACGAACCGGGAACTCCGATATCGGTGATGTCGCCCTGTTCAAAGGGAAGCACCAGCTTGCCCGATATAGAACCGTTAACCACATTACCTTTTGTAACGGTAATAAATGCGTCTTCAACCCTCAGCGCAGCACCGCCTGGGACAAGCAGCTGAAGGCTTTGTTCCCGGTTGACATAGAGGGAACCGCTCATATTACCGTTCATATCCACAACAAGGCTGGACATCTGTTCAAACTCCAGTTCCTCGTTGCTTAACGTTTCAAGGCAATATTTCATACTTACCCTGCAACCCTCAAATGAAAACAGGTAGTGAGCATCTGGCCTCATGCCGTCTAGCTTAATCCAAAGTTTTTGCGCTCCGGATAAAGTAAACTGTTTATAACGGACATCGGGTATATTATCGGACATTATAATAAATCCGTTTCTCAGTTCGGCATTTCTGAACTCGAAAGCATACAGGTCGCCGAAAAGATTTTTATTACCGTCAATGCTTTTCATTGTGCCGCTAACATTAGCTTTATTTTTGTTCGGAGAAATGCTAAGACTTATAATCTCTATACCCAGGCTATCTATTTTATATGGAGTTTTCAGATACACATTACCCCAGGTCATAATATCGGTGTCTGAATGGCTGGTGGAGTCTTTGGTGAACATTGCGTTTTTGATTTCCACCGGAATAAACTCTCCGCAACCTATGTCAAGCATTGCGGTGCCGTAATAACCATGCCTTGCAAAGTCATCAAAGGCTTCAAGCATTACCTCTGTCAAACGGAAATTCATACACATCATTAAATCAGACGTGTATTCCTTTGTTATATCCGGTATGTCATATACCGTCTTACTTGTGGGCCTTAGAATATTTTGAACTATAAGCGTAATCAGCTTTCTGTCATAGCCCATACTGTTGCTGACTTTTACATAAAAGGTATATGTCCCTACCGCTATGCTTTTATCAACGGTAAGCACTCCGTTAGATGTGATGCTGACCTGACTCGGAATGCCTTTTCGTTCTGATTCAGGCTCAAGTGTCCACGTCAAAGGCTGCGTGCCGGATGCCGATAGCTGAACAGAAAGGCTGGCAATACGTGTCATTTTAAAATTATACTCGTCTTCCCTCTGGGCTAATTTGGGGGCTTTGACAATAACTATCCTTCTATTTACCGTAAGCCTGAAAGTCGCTATGCTTTGTCCCGCACTGTTTGAAGCGGTTGCGGTAACCGTATAGGTTCCCGGTGCAAGACTTGCCGACACGTTTATTTTGCGGTTAACAAGGTCGACCGTAAAGCCTTCGATATCCAAACCGGCTGAGTTTTTCCCTTCAGCGGTCACGGTTATGGGTTCGGTTCCGGTAAGGTTATACGATATACTTAAAGCAACCCCTTCCGTTACCGTATATTGGCTCTCACTGAAAGTTATCTTTGGAGCTACAACAATTACGGGAGGTTTCGGTATTTCTTCTAACGGAGGTATTATTGGCACTATATTGGTGGAAAAGGTTTGCTTTACAAGTACGGGATCTGAAAATTCCGAAAGATAACCGCCCGTATCCAATACTTTGACTCTATACCAATTTGATGCGTATGGATTGGCATCGGTGTCTTCCCATTTTGTTTCAAAAAGCAGAGGGCTTACCTGATAATATTCACCGTCTGCCGTATCAGACCTGTAAACGATATAGCCGACTGTGTCCTGAAGGCATTTTTCGGGTGAAAGGTTTGCCATTTTGGGGGTATTCCACGACAACGTGGGAACAAGATTTTTCATTTCTCCTTTAAGACCGTCTATGGGGTCAAATGCCCTGTTCCTGCGGGTTGCACCTTCCACCGGCTCGGGCCGTGTTGAACCCAAATTATCGTCATTCCAGGCCTGAACCGTATAAAGATACACAACTCCGTACTCCGCTGTGGTATCTATAAAGGACAGAGGTTTTAAAAGACCTGTTGCCGGGTCAATCAGTTCCATAGTGTCCTCGTCAACCGGAACTTCTCCGACCTTTGTCCATTTTATCTTTTTAAGCATTCCGATGCTAAGGTCCGAGTAATCGGCAAGTGCAAGAGGACCCGCTTTTTCAAGTATGCTTTGATATGCGTTTACACACTTCTGGTCACCTACGGCGGAAAGCCTTGACACAACAAGATTATAGTCTGAAAGCGAAAGGGTTTTGAATTTGCTTATTTGACTTATTAATGTATTTGCTGAAGGCTGGTCGGATTCTGCCTTTAGCGATGATAAACCGGGCAAATCAATGACTGTCTTGGTGCCGAACAGGGCGTAAATCATATCGGAATCCATATTAAGGACATCTTTGATAAACATATCGTCTATTACAGGTATTTCGGTTCTGTAAATTTCATACCTTGAACAATGGCTGACGGCCGAAAAATTAATTTGTATACCGTCTTTTCTTGACAGCGGCATAAGTAGATTGGGTGTCTGGGGAGGTTTGGTAGACGGCACCCTGAATTTTCTTATAACACCGTTGGTGTTTTCTACTCCCCAATGGGATACGGTGGTTACTTTGTAATAGTAGTAATGGGCGAAAGACTGGTCAACTCTTTCGGAATATATGTTTTTTGTAATCCTGTCGCCCACCAGCGTCCATTCAAGTTTGGATTCATCAACGTCTGTTTTGAAAGACGACACCTCGCTGCGGTATACTCTGTAGTAATCAACCTGCATGTCGTCCGGCGCCTGCCAGCTGATATATACAAATCCGCCTTCGGGTGCATCTATAAAGGAATTGACTATTTTCGGTAATGTCGGTATAACAGATATGTCGTAAATGCTTCTTTCTTCAGGGACAAGGCATACCAGAAAAAGTGCCAGTTCCGACGTATTTCCGGACAGATTGCCCACCACTATCTGGTTTTGGGTTATGGGTTTGTCGTTTATCCTCTCCCATCTTCCAAGCTGCATAATTTCATGCTTTGATAATTTTTGCATTTCCTCAAGAGATGAGGGATTGAATAATGCCCTGTAAACGACATAACCCTCCAGTCCTTCTCCGCTGTATGCAGCCCACTTTACTCTGGCGGAACCGTCGGGAAGAAAGTCTTCCTTCGGCACGCCCACCAGCATGTGAAAATACCTTTCGTCGGGAAGGTTGTTGTAGGTAATATCTAAAACGCGTGAGATTTTTGCATCAGCAATAAATCTGCCGATAAATGAACCCTCTGATTCCGCTTTCTTAATAAGTTGGGTACCGGCTCCCTCCGGAACTTGCCTTGAAGGATACAACGGCGATGATGCTTGCGAGTAATTAACCAAGCCGTCATATACAAGTCCCGGCGGTTCTGCGGTGTAGTCCGGAAGATTGCGTATTTCCATGCTGATTATAACGTCATCCATAAGTTGTGGCATATCGGCAAGTGGGACTCCTACCGTGACCGACTGCGACCAGGCAGATTCGTTGTTCCACAAATCAAGGGCAGCAACCCAGTATTTATATGTCCTGCCTTCCTTAATATCATCCGTATCATAATACACAAGGTCGGGATAAGTAGTGTTTGATTCGGCAAGCACAATGTGCTTTGCCCCGTTGAACTTGATATTATTCACATCAGGCCTAGATGCAAGATTTATATTTGGACTGCTTTTATTATCAGCATTGAACGGCATGTCATGGTATGGATTATCATACTCAATGTTTGCTATCATCTCCGGTGTTCCGAACCTGCCGCTTCCTACTGCCTCCGCACGATATATAACAAATCTTGTGGTATCCACGGATGTAGAAAATATCGGTAAGGCAATGCCTTTTTTACCCGCATTAAGCTGAATGACATCCAAAACGGCAGGAGACGCATTACCGGCATCTTCCGAAAGCGCCGGGGTTTCGATAACCGGCATATTCGGGGGGCTGACCTTTTCAACGGTTATTTCCAAAATATCGGAATACTCGCTTTTCCTGCCGAAAATGTCAATGGAATATACTCTGTATTCGGCGGTTATGCCGTTGCTAAGATAATCTTCATAAAAAATTGGGGTTTCAAAATAAATATCGGTTTCGTCTAACACATAAGTTATAACCACGGGTTCGCTGTTAATAACTTTAAACCCGTCTTCCCCTTTGAGTTTGCGTTCGATATAATAACCGCTTATTATGGCCTTTTCGTCCTCGTTTTCCGTCTGATTCCAACGAAGATATACTCTTTCGTCCATGCCGTAGCCGACAAGCTCCTGCGGCTTGCTTAAATTCAGTTCCTTGCCGCATTCAACGGTAAGAAATGATTTCAAGCTGCCGGATTCGACGGTATATACAATTTCCGTACCGACGGGAAGATTTAAGTCAGAAACGTCGTCCTTATACAAAAAACCCGACATTTTAGCAAATTCGTCATTTGTAAAGCTTAATGTTAAAATCTGCTGACGTGCGTAAAGTATTGACTGGGCCAGTTCGAACTTAATTTGTCCGTTAGGCATAATTATCAGCTCGTCTATTCCCTTGGGCACAACCGACGGAACAAGCGAAAATCTTTTCATCACACTTGTTTCTTGCACAGTGTGATTTACACTGTTAACCTTCGTTTGTATGTAAATGGGGTTGTTCGTTACTATATCCGATTCGGGAATCTTCTGTTCGATTGTCCCCGGTATTGTTATTAGTGCTTTATACATTTCTTCAAAGTCCAGCTTTCCGCTTACCCGTGACTTTGGGATAAGGGAGTCGGTTCTGTAGGCAAGATTACGAAAGGCCTCGGCGTCAATACCAAGAGTAGATAGTTTTTCAGCCGTAAGAATAGCGTCTGAGTTTAGCTGAATGGCTATATCTTCATCCATAACTTTAAGGGTGCTGTTATAAATTGCGGTGTATGAAGCAATGTTTTCGGCAAGAAGCGTTTTGCTCCCGTTGACAGTTCTGTATAGCTTGTAGCCTTCTTCGGGAACCCAGTCCCCCGAGGGAATCATATGAATATATACTTCTCCATCTTCTTCCCAGATACCCTTCATGTTGACATCAAGGGGCAGCGAATACAGTGTGTCGCTCTCTTTAGGGGCAAGCAGATTTCCGGTAACGGCCTTCAAATCTGAAACAATATCTTTCTGCCTGTTAATAAGATCATGCATTTTGGCGGTATCATTAGATGACCCTTCTTCACCGAGGAAATAGAGTATATCATCATCCGCATTGGATAATAAGTCAAGGCGGTCCGAAAGCTGCTTGTCAATTTCACGCAGATTGCTTATAGCCATGCGTGAATCAACAATATCAGTAAGTGATTCGACCGCCTTTAATTCCTCTATTATTGAGGGTGTTTTAAGTATTGTATCAATATTAGGTTTTTCGCAGTGAAGAAGTTCGTTAAGCGTTTTCGGTTCGGGTTTGTTGGGGTCGGCTAAAATATATGACCTTTTTACATTTATGGGTTCGGGTTTTTCTTTTTTAGAAATTAACAAAGGCAGAACTATACCCGTAGCCAGTAAAAGCACAACCAGCGCAATAATAAATATCGATCGCCATAGTTGCTTTTTACTTTTACCCATTTCGTTTTTGAAAAATCCTTTAAGGATTTTCATATTACTCCCCCTCTGTTTAAGCATATTCCATTGTAATACCATTTTTGTTATTTTTGTTTTAATATTGTGTGTTGCATTATTACATATACAATTATGCAACAGCTTGTTCTGGTTGTCAATGGTGTTACTGACTGTTTTTGGCTTTTTAAGTAAATTTGTTATATTATCGTTTATTAACGTGATAATTTGTTGTATTTATACAAAAGCCAATGGTAAGGTTGTGTTTAAGGCTTCTTTATATAGTTCCTATCAGAACACTAAATTTTCTTTAGGCGAAAACCTTTGTTATACCGGAGATTCTGTGAGATGACACTTTTTTGGATACGGATTTGATATAGAATCCGGTAAGGTACCCTACAATATCCTATATACACAATATTTTATAGGAACTTTTATACCTCTTTTCTAAATCAATCTGAACGCATCTGTAGCATCATCATTTCCTATTTTGATAACGAACTTACCGGGGTCGGGGACAGGTGTTTCGATGTCATACTTTAGATTGCAGTTGAAATGAATGTTGGCATTCAATAGATGCTCATTACCGGGCTTTATATATTCCTCCAAATCTACAATAAGGCCAAGCTGTTTTTCGTCCTTAACCCTTGTGCATTTGTAGATTATTCTTATCTGCTTCCATTCGTCCTCACTGCCTTCGTAATATACATCTTCAAGATTTTCACAGCCGGTAAAGGTTCCCTCCTGGATGCTCCTTATACTTTTTGGTATAGATATTCTTTTTAGGTTTTTACACCCAATAAATGAACCTCTGGGTATTCTTTCAATAAACCTTGAAAGAATAACATCGGTTATTTCTTCTTGTCCACGAAAAACATTCCCCGCAAACATTATTACGGGAACTTTACATCCCCACTGGTTAAGATACAGCTCGGGGATTTTAATAACCTTGTCTTTCACATTGCCAAGGGATACAACCCCCACAGGGAGGAGGCTGGGGTTTAGCCAGAGCATGGCCAGCTTATACTCCAAACCTGATGTAGGCGGAGCGGGATTAAAGATGGTTTGCCTGAATTCTTCAAAGGTCATAATATTTCCTCCTTATAATTTATTTTTATGGGAAAATAAAAAGCCCATTGCTACCAATGGGCGATAAACGAAAATATTAATATAATATCGTTTAACATAACCATTGGTCTTAGCCGGAGCACCTTACCTTCCGGCAGGTTGCTGTGCGGTCAACGAGCTAAGTCTCTCGCGCACTCGTAATGGTATATAATTTGGCTCTATAATAAATGTTGGGGTAAGGGAAAATAATCTACAAAACAGAAACAAAAAAAGTAGAGCATATTTTTGACGAATCCGTTAAAATGGGAATTGCACAACACCATGAAACGGAGACGAAAATATGCCCTGCAATGATAATAGCACAAAACTTATTGATTTAAAAGATGTAATTGTAAAAAATGTAGTTCAAAAAGCACAAATTACCGAAATTCACATCGAGCTTACGCAAAAAGAACACCGCTGTCCTTGTTGCGGCGCCGCAACAAGGACAGTGCATGACTACCGTATCCAGCATATCAAGGATATACCTATCCTGGGTAAGAATGTCGAACTCATATTAAGAAAACGGAGATACCGCTGCCAATGCGGCAAACGCTTTTTCGAGGAAAACAGCTTCCTTCCAAGATACTTCCGCATGACCAACCGCCTTTCCGCTTTCATCATCAACAAGCTGGCAGGCGTCTCCTCCTTCACAAGCGTAGCCAAAGAGGTTGCGCTCTCCGTCTCCACAGTAATACGGGTGTTTAACCTTGTAAACTACCCCTCGGGAACCCTCCCCCAGGCAATAGGCATTGACGAATTCAAGGGGAATACGGGAAAAGATAAATATCAATGTATTATTACAGACCTTAACAATAACAGGGTAATAGATATCCTCGAAACAAGGTATAAACAAGATTTATTCAGCTATTTCAAGCACTTTGACAGATCGAAAACGGCATATTTCGTAAGCGATATGTGGGAAACCTACAGGGACGTTTCGAATACATACTTTAAGAAAGCCACCTATGTTATCGATAAATATCATTACGCAAGGCAGGTGTTCTGGGCGTTCGAGTCTGTACGCAAGGAGGAACAAAAGAAACATATCAAGGAAACCCGTCTTGCTTTCAAGCACTCAAAGGGTATTCTTTACAAGCGTTATGATAAGTTGACACCTGATGAAAAGATAAGGGTTGACACAATTCTGTACATCGGCTCCGACCTGCTGGAAGCGCATTATATGAAGGAGCAGTTCTTAAAGCTTTGCGGCTTAAGGGATCCGGATATCAAGAAAGAAGCCCTGAAAGAGTGGATTACAATGGCTCGGGAATCGCACATACAACGGTTCAGGGATTGTGGCGAAACCTTTTCCCGTTGGTTTGAGGGGATTGTCAACTCTTTCTACTGTTCATATTCGAATGCTTTTACAGAAGGTTGCAACAACAAGATCAAAGTGCTGAAAAGAAACGCTTACGGATATCGTAATTTTAATAGATTCCGAAACCGCATTCTTCATATGTTTTCTAATCAAAACAAAATTCAGGCAGCGACCTGACAGCCGTTACCTGAATTCCTTTTTACGGGTTCACCCCAACTATTGACAAAGAGCCTAAAAAAACCCTCACTCATATGAGTGAGGATTTTTTGGTTGCGGGGGAAGGATTCGAACCAACGACCTCCGGGTTATGAGCCCGACGAGCTTCCAGCTGCTCTACCCCGCGATATAGAATTTTTCCGGTTTTTCATTAAGTGGTGCCGGACACCGGGCTCGAACCGGTACGAGATTTGATTCTCACGGGATTTTAAGTCCCGGGCGTCTGCCAATTCCGCCAGTCCGGCTTGAGCGCAAATAGGATGATACCACATTCTTAACCTTTTGTCAAGGGTTTGGGCGAAAAAATATTATTTTTTTTCAAAACAGCATAACGGTTGAAAATGGCAATGCGATTGAATAGATAAAACAGGCTATTTTGAATACATATTTATTACCTTGTTTCCTACTTCATTCCTTTAAAGTAGTTAAGTGCCGTGCTTAAAGCTTCTAAACCGCCGTCAGACGCTAATTGTGATATGCTGCATATATTTGTATGCGATGGAATAAAAGCGTGTAAGCGTTACAGGAGGGGGATGGTAGGAAGTTATCTAAACGCTCCTAATCACAACTAACCTTCTTATAAAATATATAAGTAATTTTTACTCTTAAAATAATATAACGCCGATATTTTACACAGGTTCTTTTAAAACTGAATCGAATTTTTCAACTTTCCCGATAATAATGTTTACTTATTCCCTATCCGGCTGCTATCTCAAATATTACCGTTATAAATGCAAAAACCCCCGTTTGGGGGTTTTTGTGTTTTATATATTTAACTTATTATGCTTTTTTCTTGGCGGCTTTTCTTGCGCCTTTTCTTATTACAAGCTTGTCCTTAAGAGGTTTGAACCAAGTGTCATACTTAACCCATAGATAGCCTGAAAGGCAGACGGAGGAGAAAAGGCCGGCCAATATACCTATTATAAGGGGAAGGGCGAAGTCACGAATTGAGTCGACGCCGAAAATGTATATCATTAATATGGTAAGCAATGTGGTAAGGGTGGTGTTAAGGGTACGCCCCAGGGTTTGTCTTGTGCCGTCAGATACGATTTGGGCGAAGGTTTTAACGTCCCTGTCCTTCATATTATTCTCACGGATACGGTCGAATATGATTATTGTGGCGTTGATGGAATAACCCAGAATGGTAAGGAGCGCCGCAATAATATTGACGTCCACGGGAATGTTGAAAATCGAGTAGGCGGCCACCATCACAAATGTGCTGAAGGCAAGGCCGGATATGGCGGCAAGGGCGGAGTCTACCGACTTAAACCTGAAGGCTATATAAATAAGCATTGCGACAATAGCGACTATAACCGAAACTATTGCAGTTTCTGTCATTTCGTCGCCTACCGTGGCGGAAATGTAGTTAATTGAAAAGAGGGTGGATTCTGTGTGGTCTACGCCGTAAAACTCATCAAGCTTTTTCAAAAACTTATCCTGCTGTTCGGCAGTAAGCTCGGCTGTGCCGGTACGGATTATGGCAAGGGAGGGAATGTTAAGGTCTTTTGTGGTGGAGGATACATATCTCTTGCCGAAAAGGTCTTCTATAATTCCGTTAATATCGTCATAATCCTTCTGGGTAAGATCCCGGCCTATGTCATACTGAATCTCGGTACCGCCGGTAAAGTCAATGTCCACGTTAAAGCCTAATATGACCATCGACAGAGCGCCAAGCAACAATACGGCAGCGGTAATTATGAGAATTGTTTTTGCTCTTTTAATAACGTCGAAGTTTTTAATAAATTTCATTATTCAACTCTCCCTTCCGAAACGCCATAGAGAGTTATTTTGGTTAACCCCATATCGCAACCTAAATTAAGGAGTATTCTGGTTACCACCAGGGCGGTAAAGAAGGAAATGATAACGCCCAGTCCCAATGTAACCGCAAAGCCCTGTATGGTGCCGGAACCCATTAAGTAAAGAACGGCAGCGGCAATAAGGGTGGTTACGTTGGAGTCTAAAATTGCGGTAAAGGCTTTAGCGTAGCCGGATTTAATAGCCGCTTTGGGGGATTTGCCCATTCTCAGCTCCTCTTTAGTCCTTTCGAAGATAACAACGTTGGCGTCAACCGCCATGCCTATGGAAAGGACGATACCGGCTATACCGGGGAGGGTGAGGTTGGCTTTGGTTAAAACAAGTAGAAGTAAGAACAGCGCCATGTACGCGGTAAGAGCGATGGATGCCATAACGCCGGGAATGCGGTAGACAACGATCATGAATATTATAACAAGGGCAATGCCGATTGCACCTGCTTTAATTGAGGTGGTAAGGGATTTTTCACCGAGGGTGGGGCCTACCGTACGGATAGAGGCTTCCTCAAGGGAATATTTAAGTGAGCCTGCGTTAATGTTGCCGGCAAGGGTTTGAGCGTATTCACGGCTCATGCCGCCGCTTGTGGATATAACCGCTTCGCCACCCTTTATAGGTTCGGAAACCTGGGGACTGGAAAGAAGGTTGTCATCCATATAAATGGCGATGCAGTTGGCGGCAGTTCCTTTTGCCGCCTTGGAAGCGGTAAGGGTTGCCTGATAAAACTTGTCCGCACCTGCCGAGGTAAATTTAAGGGAAACAACGTTTTCGCCGGTTTGGTTGTTAACCATGGCGGTGGCCGTGGCAACGTCGTCACCGGTTAATACGATTTTGTCATAGACTTCGGTTGCGGAATTATAAAGCCTGAAGGTAAGCTTACCCATGGCGCCGAAGTTCTTAACCGCTTCGTTGGGGTCGGTGTCGCCGGGGATTTCAATGGTAATCATATCACTACCCACACGGTATACATTGGCTTCGGTAAGTCCGGCGGTGTCAAGACGGGTACGCATAGCTCTTAAAACAGAGTTCATACCTTCGCCGGTTATCGATTCGCCTTGGCCGGGGATAGCACGGAAGGTTATAATTGAACCGCCCTGAAGGTCAAGGCCCAATGTAACCGCACCTTTGTCAAACACTCCGCCAATGTTCCAGTCGGTATTACCGCAAACAGCAAGAGTCATAAAAAAGGCGATAACAAGTATCACCAATACAAAGCGGGCAACGCCCACCGCACGGGAATAATTCATGAATTCTACCTCCGCGGCATGATTATGGCTGTCTGTTTCTAACCATGCCTTTTTACGTTTTTGATGAGATTAAAAATTCCTTTTATATAAACAGAAGTTATGCACTATATATACATAACAATCCCATTATACATAATCTGATGTGAAAGTCAACAGAAATTTTACCTGCCGTTATGTTTTGATTTTACACAAGCAGATTTAACGCACAATGTTTGTTTTCCACCTTCATTACCGTATGCTCGCCGCCGAATTCACCGTCAAGGGACCAGGCCACCGGGGTCGGGGACTCGATGGTTATTTCAGAGCCGGAAATGAGGGTTATATAGTCGCCGTTGTAGTTGCGGACAAGGACGTCCTTTATAAGTGAACCGAACTCAATATGCTCTTCCGGTTCTTTAAGAAGCGCCACCTCAAACTTGCCGTCGTCAAGCATGACAATAGATTCCTCAAAGGAAAACACACCGCCCACGCTGGTGGAGTTGGATATAAGGACGATAAGGTAGTCGTCTTCAAGAACTGTGCCGTCCACTGTAAGGCGAAGGTGAAGGGGTTTAATGTTTGTCAGCGACTTCACACCGCCCAAAATGTAGGCAAAATGGCCGAGTTTTTGCTTTAATTCCGGGGGAGTGGCATAGGAAGCCTCGGAAAACGCTCCTGCCGCCGCCACATAGGTGAAATATCTGTCGTTAAAGACACCTACGTCGATTTTACGGGTATTATATTTAAGAAAGTTCCGGCAGGCTTCGGCAGGATCCTTTGTAAGCTTTAACGTGGTGGCGTAGTCGTTGGTGGAGCCGGTGGGGATATATCCCACCGGGGTGGTGCAGCCGGCTGCGATATAGCCGTTAACCACCTCGTTCATGGTGCCGTCCCCGCCCAAAACCACAAGCATATCGAATTTGGTGCAGTTTTTAGTAACGAACTTTATGGTATGTTCCTTGTCCTTTGTAAGATAGATTTTAAGCTCGTTGTTCGGCTTAAGCTCTCTTTTTACAACCGGCAGGTATTCCTTTGCCTTACCCTTTCCGGAATTCAGATTGGCTATGACAAGAATTTTCATGCCTATACTCCTTTAAAGTCGGTGAGTATGCCTTTTTCGGTAATATAGCCGGTAACAAGATTACGGGGAGTAACGTCAAAGGCGGGATTATAGACATTGACACCCTCCGGTGAAACCGAACCGGTAAAAAACATATCGGTTACTTCCCTGCCGTCCCTTTCCTCTATAACAATATCTCTGCCGGTTTTGGCGTTTTCGTCGGCGGTGGTGGAGGGGACAGCAACATAAAAGGGGACACCGAAATGCTTTGCGTTTACCGCAAGGGACAATGTGCCGGTTTTATTGGCAAAATCCCCGTTTTGGGCAAGGCGGTCGCAGCCGACTATGACAAGGTCGATTTTTCCCTTTGCCATAAGGCCTGCCGCCATGTTGTCGCAGATAAGGGTGGTGTCTATGCCGTTTTTGACAAGCTCAAAGCAGGTAAGCCTTGCTCCCTGAAGGAGGGGACGGGTTTCGTCAGCATATACCTTTATTTGCTTTCCCTTTGCCTTGGCCTCATATATGGGAGCAAGAGCGGTGCCTATGCCTGCGGTGGCAAGCATGCCGGCGTTGCAGTGTGTTAGCACCGTGGCGCCGTCTTTAATAAGCTCCTGCCCGTAAACTCCTATTGCGTGGCAAAGGTCAATATCCTCTTTAAGGATGCTGAAAGCCTCGGCTTTAAGGTTTTCCAGCATAGCCGGAATGTCTTTGCCGCAAGCGGCATTTTTCATCCGCTCGACGGCGTAAAACAGGTTGCGTGCCGTGGGGCGGGATGAGGATATAAAGGATGCGGTTTTGTCGAAGGAATACACAAACCCTTCGGGGGTGGTGTCCTCAAGACGGAGGGCGCAGGCATAAAGCCCCAGTGCCGCCGCAACCCCTATGGCAGGGGCTCCCCTGACGGCAAGGGTTTTTATGGCGTTATACAGTTCCCTGGGGGAGGATATGGTTATATATTCCTCCCTGGCCGGCAGCTTTGTCTGGTCAAGGATTACAAGGGATTGGGATCCGTTATCAAAATAAAGGGTTTTCATATTTCGGATTTACCGTTTATGGCGGTAAGCACCCTTTCCGCAAGGTTGCCGAAACGGGATGCCGCCATTTTGCCGGCATCTATAACCTCCTGCTCGGTAAGGGGTTCTTTGTTCATCCCGGCAGCGGCGTTGGAAATTAAGGTTATGGCGCAAACCCTTATGCCGCAGCGGCGGGCTTCGATAACCTCCGGCACGGTGGACATTCCTACAGCGTCAGCACCGAGGGTGCGGTAGGCTTTTATTTCAGCCGGTGTTTCGTAGGACGGGCCGGTAAGGCTGATATATACACCTTCCCGCATGGGGATGCCGAGTATGCCAGCTTCGGTTTTTATAATTTCCCTAAACTGTTTGTCATAGGCAGTGGTCATGTCGGGGAACCGGACGCCAAGCTCTGGGTCGTGCCCCCCCACCAGGGGGTTGGGAATCATGTTAATGTGGTCGGTTATTATCATAAAATCACCCACCTTAAAGTCGGGGTTTATTCCCCCAGCAGCGTTGGTAAGCAGAAGGTTTTTTATACCCGCCTTTTTCATAACCTTGACGGGGTAAACCACCTTGTCTATTCCCTTTCCCTCGTAATAGTGTGTCCGGCCGGAAAAGCATAAAACTCCTCCGCCGAGATTGAGGAAATACAGCCGTCCCTCGTGTCCGGGGGCGGTGGAGGGGGAAAAGCCTTCGAGTTCGGAATAGCCGACCGAGGGGGGATTGTCAAACCGGGAGGGGAAATTGCCCAGTCCAGAGCCTAACACCACGGCGGTTTCGAATTTAAGTCCGGGGTAAAATTTATTGGCAAACTCTTTAATTTGCAATGCCGTTTTTTCGTGCATGGTTTTTCTCCTTGTGGTGATTTTATGTAAACTTAGTCAGGTGTTTTTGGTTGTGTTCTGTGGGGGTTGCTTTTTGTGTTGTGGATTATGTAAATTTGTTATAAACGGTGTTTTGCATTATGTAAACTTCGTTCTTGGAGTCAAGTGCATTATGTAAACTCATTCTTAGCATAAGATGGCTCGCCACCGTGAGGCGTCTGCACCCCTCATCCACCGCTTGCGCGGTCCCCCTTCCCCTCAAGGGGAAGGCTTATTTTATTTTTACCTACCTGCCACGGCATAAAGTATAAATATAAACCGACTGTTAAAAAATTAATATAGCTGCACCGCAGGTGCAATATAACTGTGCCGAGGGCATTATATAACTGCGAGTGAAACGAGCAATCAATCTGCCACAAAGTGGCCTCGACCCCTCATCCGTCAGCCTGCGGCTGCCACCTTCCCCGAAAGCCGGACGGCTTTTATACATTCATCTCGTATAGCAGACACTCATTGAGTGGTATCTTGTTATTCGTTTTTTATTTATTTTCACCGATTTCGAAGGATAATTTTTCAATATCAATGGTGTAATATTCGCCGTTTTTGTAGAGGACTTTGCCGTTGCAGAGTGTCATATAGGCCTCGCCGTCGCAGGCGTAGATAAGAGTGTCTACCCCGTCTCTGGCTTTTTTGGTATTGACGGTGTTTATGTCAAACACCGCAAGGTCGGCGTCATACCCTACCTTTATAAGGCCGGATTTTTCCCTGCCCTGGGAAAGCCAGGCTGTCCGGGTGGCGGCGATAAGGGCGTCCTTTGACTTGCAAATTGAGGGGTCCTGATTGTATCCCTTGGAAAGGAGGGCCATAAGCTTTGCCTCCTTTACCATATTTAAATTGTTGTTGGAGGCCACGCCGTCGGTGCCTATGCACACCCTGACATTCTTTTCTATTGCCCGTTTATAGTCGGGAATGCCGCTTCCCAGTTTAAGGTTGGAGGTGGGGCA
The DNA here is from genome assembly GCA_050953105.1 of Eubacteriales bacterium. Classification (GTDB taxonomy): domain Bacteria; phylum Bacillota; class Clostridia; order Oscillospirales; family CAG-382; genus UBA1206. Next base: position 418,098 of record JBMNMA010000009.1, read on the forward strand.
GGACGCCATAAACACGCCCTTTTTGCCCATAAGCTCGTAATCCTCGTCGGAACACCAGACACAGTGGGCGGCAATGGTGCGGTTTTCAAAGGCGCCCAGGCTGTCAAAGAATTTGGTAGGTGTCATACCGTGGCGGGAAATGCATCCCTCATGCTCTGACTTGGTTTCGGATATATGGACATGGACACCGCCTTTTTTTGATGCGGCGTATTCGATTAGGGTGGCTGCCGACTTGGGGGTATTGGTGTATTCGGCGTGGACGGCATAGTCAAGGCGAACATTGGCGTTGCCCTTTAAATATTCCTCAAGCATTTGGCATTCGTTATATTTGGGCTGATCATAGAATGTCGAGCCGTCAAAGCACACCACCGCCAACGATATGTTGGCCTTTATACCGGCGTCAATATAGGCGTCGGCCATTGCCTTGCCCATAAAATACATATCGTTGCAGGAAACGGTGCCGTATTTAAGCATTTCGGCACATCCGGCAAGGGTGCCGTTATACATATCTTTAGGGGTGAGTTTATCTTCTTCCGGGAATATAGCCTCGTTCAGCCAGCGGTCAAGGGGAAGGTCGGAGCCTACGCCTCTAAGCAGTGTCATGGGGGTGTGGGAATGGGCCGAGCAGAACGCCGGAGCAAGGAGGTAGCCGGTGCCGTCGAATTCCTCTCCATAACCCTCTACATATCCGCCGATATGTGCGATTTTGCCGTCCTTTATGCCTACGCAGACGTTGCTTTGGGAAGTAAAATCTTCATTTATAATTGTTATGTTTTTAAACAGCATAAACTCACCTTTTCTTTCAAATTAACTAATTTTAACATATATTTCTGCGGTTTTCAATATTCCCTTGCAAATTTTATCCCCTTATGATAAAATCAGGGTAACATATATTAATGAAAGGAAAAAGACATGGACGATTTCTTTTTCGGATTACCCAAGCAGTCCGACTATAAATTCGACAAGGCGGATTTTGTGTCGGTTTCTGACGTCAGCGAAAAGTATATTGACGGTAAAGACGATAAATTTATATATATCGACGCAAGGTGGCCGGTTTTTGAAATAGGCGGGATACTTCATCCCGACAAAAACAGCGGAGAGTATTTCCGCCTTGACGCTGCCAAAAAGGATATTTACACCGACGCACATAAATGGCTGGGACAGTCCACCGCAGGGGGGACGCTGCGGTTTTTCACCAACGCCGGGGAGGTTGCCCTTAAAGTGACCTACAGAGGCGTAATTTTGGGGATGCATCACTTCTGCGACCGGGGGGTTTACGGCTTTGACATGTATACCGGCACCGGCACCGACAGAAGGTATGCGGGAAAGCAGATGCAGACCTTTGCCGAAAACCCCAAGGAAAATTGCCAGGTGCTTGAACTGGGGGGCAATGAAACCGAGCTTACAATAAACTTCCCGCTTTACGGGGGTATCGAAAAGCTTTCCATAGGCCTGCCGGCAGATTGCTTTGTTTCAAAACCCTCGCCCCGTAAATTTAAACCCGTGGCTTTTTACGGCTCCTCCATTACCCAGGGGGGATGCGTTTCAAGACCGGGGAATATGTATTCACACATTCTCTGCCGGGCCCTTGACTGCGACAATATAAATTTAGGGTTTTCGGGTTCCGCTTTCGGTGAAACCTATGCGGCGGATTTTCTGGGCACAAGGGAGCTTTCGGCCTTTGTTATGGATTACGACTACAACTCCCCCAACCCGGAAAGCCTTAAAGCCACCCATCTTCCCTTTTATGAGGCTTTCAGAAAGCATCATCCGGACACACCGGTTGTTATGGTTTCCCATCCCTGCTACAAAGAGCCGAATGAAAACGATAAATTACGCCGGGATATAGTTAAGGCGTCTTATGAACTGGCCTTATCCCGAGGGGATAACGTGTATTTTGTTGACGGATGCGAATTCTTCCCCAAGCCCTATGGCGACTTGTTCTCGGTGGACAACCTGCACCCCAATGACTTAGGGAACTACTATATGGCAAAAGCAATTTGGCCCGAACTTAAAAAGGCTTTGGGGGTTGACTGACATGGAGCTTACCGAAAAGCAAAAGAAAACCTTTTGGGAATTTATCCGCTACTGCGTGGTGGGGGGAACGGCGTTTTTATTCGAAACGGGCACCCACTGGCTGTTATGGAAATTTTTCCTGGGCGGGGACTCAAAGTTAAACACCTTTATTGCCACCGCGGTAGGCTTTATCGTGGGACTGGCGGTAAATTACATTTTATCCATCCTGTGGGTGTTTACCACCGACGACCAGCAGAAAAAGGGCAAAACCGTAAAGGCTTTTGTTATCTTTACGGTTGTCGGGCTTGTGGGCTTTGGCCTAAAGGAGCTTTTAATGTATTTGGGAGCGGTTATTTCCGGCGCTTCACTTTCCACCTTCGGGGACAAGCCAGTGCCCTACTATGCCACACACATAATTTCGGCAGGCATTGTGCTTATTTGGAATTATATCGGAAGAAAAATATTTATATTTAAAGAAAAAAATCAAGGCTGATATTGGCCGTCGTTATATTTACTCTATACTTCTTACTGAGGTTTGTATGCAGGATATTTCTAAAATCAGGAATTTTTCTATTGTTGCCCATATTGACCACGGCAAGTCAACTCTTGCCGACAGGCTGCTTGAAACAACAAAGGCCGTTTCCGAACGGGAGATGGAGGACCGCATTCTCGACAACATGGATCTGGAACGGGAACGGGGAATAACCATAAAGGCCCGGGCCGTGCGGTTTATCTATGAAGCCAAGGACGGGGAAAAATATGTCATGAACCTTATTGACACCCCGGGGCACGTTGACTTTAACTATGAGGTTTCCCGCTCGCTTAAAGCCTGCGAGGGAGCGCTTTTGGTGGTGGACGCCACCCAGGGCATACAGGCCCAAACCCTTGCCAACGCCTATCTTGCCGTTGAAAACGACCTTGAAATCGTGCCGGTGGTTAATAAAATCGACCTTGCATCCGCCGATATAGACATGACGGTGAGGGAGATTGAGGATATATTGGGTATACCCGCAAAGGACTGCCCCAAAATTTCGGCCAAAAACGGCTTAAACATTACCGACGTGCTTGAGGCGGTTGTCCGGGACGTTCCTCCCCCCAAGGGAGACGCAGCCAAACCCCTTACCGCCCTTATTTTCGACTCCTACTACGACAGCTACAAAGGGGTTATCGTTTATATCAGGGTGTTTAACGGCACCATCGGCGTGGGTGACAGAATAAAAATGATGCATACCGGTGCCGAATTTGAGGTGGTGGAAGCAGGCACTCTGTCCCCCCGCAGTCTTGCTCCCCGGGACAGGCTGTTTCCCGGCGAGGTCGGTTATTTTACCGCATCCATAAAGAATATCCGTGAAACGGTGGTGGGGGACACGGTTACAAGCGCCGATAATCCGACTTCATCCCCTCTGCCCGGATTTAAGGCGGTTCATCCCATGGTGTATGCGGGTATTTATCCCGCCGACGGCTCAAGGCTTAATGACCTGCGGGACTCCCTTGAAAAGTTAAGACTTAACGACGCAGCATTGTCCTTTGAGCCCGAAAGCTCGGTAGCGCTGGGATTCGGTTTCCGCTGCGGCTTTTTGGGACTTTTACACATGGAAATTATAGAAGAACGGCTTGAACGGGAGTTCGACCTTGACCTTATAACCACCGCCCCGTCGGTTATCTATGAGGTTACAAAAAACGACGGCAGCGTGATTTATATTGACAACCCGGCCAATTTCCCTGCTCCGGAGGAAATAAAGTCTGCCGCAGAGCCGGTAGTTAAAGCAAACATTATCACCCCCACCGAATATATCGGCGCGATAATGGACCTCTGCCAGTCAAGGCGGGGGATATACAACGGAATGAGTTACCTGGACACCAACCGGGCGGAATTAAAGTATGATTTGCCGTTAAACGAGATAATCTACGACTTTTTTGATGCGTTAAAATCAAGGTCAAAGGGTTATGCCTCTTTGGATTACGAGCCTATTGGGTATGTTCAGTCCAAGCTGGTTAAGCTGGATATTCTGTTAAACGGCGACGTGGTGGACGCTTTGTCCTTTATTGTCTTTGCCGATTCGGCTTATGCCAGAGGAAGAAAGATATGCGAAAAGCTAAAGGACAATATACCCAGACAGTTGTTTGAAATACCCGTTCAGGCGGCTATCGGCGGAAAAATCATAGCCCGTGAGACGGTTAAGGCAATGCGGAAAGACGTGCTTGCCAAGTGCTACGGCGGCGACATTACCCGTAAGAAAAAGCTGCTTGAAAAGCAGAAAGAGGGTAAAAAGCGCATGCGCACCTTCGGCTCAGTGGAAGTTCCCCCAGAAGCGTTCTTGGCGGTGCTTAAGTTTGACGAGGAATAGATACCGTCCTTTACCCGCTTTGTCGACAGCTTTATTTATTTAATATTAAGGTTTGTAAATGAACGATACCGTTTCGCTTTATATTCATATACCCTTTTGCGTTAAAAAGTGCGCTTATTGCGCTTTTTATTCCCTGCCATGCAATGACGGGGAATTTTTTGACGCCTATACTGAAGCACTGTTAAGGCGGATAGAGTCTATGCCGGAATTAAATATTAAGACCTTTTATTTCGGCGGAGGGACACCCACGGTTTTAGGAGCAAAGCGGCTTTGTAAAATAATTGACAAGGTGGCAAAAACCCAAAAGGTTGATAAAAATGCCGAAATAACCCTTGAGGTTAACCCAAAAACCGTCTTTAGCGATGACTTCCCCGCTTTGCGAAACGCCGGATTTAACCGTATTTCCATAGGACTTCAGTCGGCTGACGACGATATGCTTAAAATGCTGGGGCGTGTGCATACCTTTTCTGATTTTTTGCATTGTTATAACGACGCTGCAAGATGCTTTTCAAACATTACCACCGATATTATCTTTGCTCTACCCTATGATAAAGAAAAAGGATATTCGGATAAAACGCTGTATGGCTCACTAAAGGCGTTAACCGATTTGAACATACCCCATATTTCGGCCTATTCCCTTACCCTTGAGGAGGGGACAGCTCTTTATAAAAATAAGCAAAGCTACTCCTTTCCCGATGAAAATCAGGAGGAGGGGGAGTATAATATGATATGCCAAACCCTTAGTGAAAAGGGTTACAGACATTATGAGGTATCCTCCTTTGCCAAGCCGGGATATGAGGCGGTTCATAACACCGCATACTGGAAACGGGAAAGCTACATAGGTATCGGTCCCGCCGCCCACTCCTTTTACCTAAACCGCCGCTTTTCAACTTTGCCGGATGTCAGGCTGTTTATAGAAAATTCGTCAAAGCCCTTTTTGGCCGACACCGATTTTGCCTTATCTTACGAAATCACTCCGCAGGAGGCCGAGGAGGAAAAAATAATGCTGTGTCTTAGGACTTCAGACGGGGTGTATCTTGAGGGCGAAAAGCTGGAAAAGGCAAAACAGCTTTCTTCTATGGGCTACGGAACGGTAAGCAACGGTGTTTTCAGCCTTAACGACAGGGGTTTCAGGGTTTCAAATTATATAATAAGCATGCTTATATGACATAGTCAGAATTATAGCATTTTTACGGGTTTGTATGGAATATACAAGCCCGTTTTTTTGCTTTTGCCCATTTTATATAAATTTGCCCGGACTTTTGGCGAATTGAAAGAATACCACACCGGGTTTATAATAGGGGTGAAAGCAAAGGAAGTGATGTTATTTTAGCCGTAAAACGGGAACACAGTAAATATAAGCTAAACGAGCTGCCGATGAAAATCGACAGCTATTTTAATGAGTATCTGCCGGAAAATCCCGATATTATCGCCGACACCGAGTCACTGGCGGCATATATAGGTTTAACCCGGGACGAGCTTAACAGCCTTGAGGGGCATAAGCGGATAGGCAGGCATATCCGCCTTGCCAAAACCAAAATTGCGGCTGTTAAAAAGCAGCTTGCCTTTAGGGGGAAAATAAACGCCACCATGCTGGTGTTTGACCTTAAAAACGACCACGGCTACCGGGAAAAGCCCGAGGAGGGGGGACAGAGTGTGATTATCTTTAAGGGTGAGGTGCTGGAATGGGGAGAGTAGCAACATATGCGGCAGTTATATTCACCTTCGGTGAGTTTATGAAAAACGCTTGATGCAGGAAGAATTTAAGGAAAACCCATGATAAAGACCATTGATATAACGCCAAATCCCAAACAGCTTGAGTTTTTTAAGTCCAAAGCAAAATATACGGCCTATGGCGGAGCAAGGGGCGGGGGAAAATCCTGGGCCATGCGGACAAAGCTGGTGCTTTTGGCCCTGAGACACCCAGGGATAAACATTCTTCTCTTAAGGCGGACGCTGGGGGAGTTAAGGGAAAACCACATTATTCCTTTACGAAAGCTTCTTGACGGGGTGGCGGTTTACAAGGAAAGCACAAAGGAGTTTTGCTTTTCCAACGGTTCACGCATTAAGCTTGGCTACCTTGACAGCGAGGGGGACGTTTTGCAGTATCAGGGGCAGGCCTATGAGGTCATAGGCATGGAGGAGGCCACCCAGTTTACCTATTTTCAGTTTACCTGCCTTACCGAATGCAACCGCTATTCGGGTAACATGAAAACACCGTTCAAGCCGAGGATGTATTTTACCTGCAATCCCGGCGGGGTGGGGAGCGACTGGGTAAAGCGGCTGTTTATAGACAGAGCTTACCGGACGGGCGAGAATCCCGATGATTATCATTTTATTAAAAGTCTTGTCTATGACAATGTTTACCTTATGAGCCATGACCCGGGGTATGTGAAAACCCTGGAAGCCCTGCCTGAAGTGCGAAAGAAGGCCATGCTTTACGGCGACTGGAATGCCTTTGAGGGTATGTTCTTTACCGAATTTGACGAATCGATTCATGTGGTTAAACCCTTTGAAATTCCATCAGGCTGGGTAAAGTTCCGTGCCCTTGACTACGGTCTTGACATGACCGCCTGCCTGTGGCTTGCAGTGTCGCCGGAAAAGCATATCTTTGTCTACCGGGAGCTGTGCAGGCCGAATCTTATTCTGTCTGAGGCGGCTAAGGAAATAAATACCCATACCCTGCCGGCAGAACGGGTGAGATACACCGTGGCGTCGCCGGATTTGTGGAACCGCCGTCAGGACAGCGGCAAAAGCGGGGTTGAGATTATGGCCCAGGCCGGACTTGGCGGGCTTAGAAAGGCGGACAGTTCACGCATCCCCGGCTGGCGTGTTGTCAGAGAATACTTAAAGGCCGGCGGCGGGGAGGGAGCAAGGCTGAAGATATTTTCAACCTGCCAAAACCTTATCAGGTGCCTTCCCCTGCTTACATTTGACAAGGACGTCCCCGAGGATGCCTGCGACCAACCCCACGAGATAACCCACTCCCCCGAGGCACTGCGTTATGCCCTTATGTCAAGGCAGCCGGTTGTTTCCCCCTCAAAGCGTCCCCCCTTTTCGTCCATATACACCTTCGACAATCCCAGGCCAGATGACGAGGAGGATTTTTCACGGTTTGTCTACTGATACCACTCCCCTTTTTGTCCCGGACAGCGGCTTTTTTGGTGCCCGGCAGGGCAGTTTTTCAGGAGGAAAAATGAAAATTACCAATCCTTTCGGCAAAAGGAAAAAGGCCGAAAACGGCCAAAACGACAAAATAATAAATATTTCGGCAAACAGCTACAAGGCAAGGCATTCAAAGCTTGATGCGCCTACCGGCGAATGGGAGCTGTATGAGCAAGGGAAGGAATACAATCTTTCCCTTGATTTATATTCCAAGGTGGCAACCAATGAACGGTTTTACCGGGGCGAGCAGTGGGAGGGGGTAAAGTCGGCAGGACTTCCCAAGCCCGTTTTCAATATCTTCAAACGGATTATCAATTTCTACTCCTCGTCCATACTCTCATCCTCGGTATCAATGAAGTTTTCCTATGCGTCCCCTTTCGGAGAAGGTCTTGGGGTAAACCCCGACGAGGCAAGATACTGCGAAACGCTGCTAAACAAAATATGCGAAAAGCAGTGGGAACGGTTAAGGATGGACCAGCTTATGGACGATGCCCTGCGGGACGCCGCCATATCCGGTGATGCCATAGCCTACACCTACTGGGACGCCGGCACAAAAACGGGGCAGAAGTATGAGGGGGATTTTAAAACAGTCCTTATGGACAACACCAATGTGTTTTTCGGCAACCCCAACTGCGCCGACGTTCAAAAGCAGCCCTGGATACTCATATCCTCCCGTGAATATGTGGAGGATTTGCGGGAAGCGGCAAGGGCCAACGGCAGAAGCGAGGAGGAGATAATGAAAATCGTCCCCGACGCAGACATTTCCGACCAGTCGGGGGATCTTTCGAAAATCGAAATTCAAAACACCCGCTGCATTTCTCTTGTAAAGCTGTGGCGGGGCGAGGACGGCAAAATCAAATATCGCAAGTCCACAAAAAATGCCGTTATATGCGATACGGCGGACACCGGTTTAAGCAACTTTCCGATTGCTGTCTTTAACTGGACAAAGTCCAAAAACTCCTGGCACGGCGAGGCGGTGGCCACCGGACTTATAGAAAACCAGATTTTCATAAACAAGGGGTTTGCCATGGTTATGAAGCACCTTATGGACACCGCTTTTTCTAAGGTGGTTTACGACGGCACACTTGTGGAAAACTGGTCAAACCGGGTGGGCGAGGCCATACGGGTGGACGGCCCGGTGGAAAACGTTGCTAAAATTCTGCCTCCTGGTCAGATGCAGTCAGGAATGCTTGAGGTTATATCCATGGCGGTTAACACCACCAAGGAATGCCTTGGCGCCACCGACACCGCCCTGGGGGACGTGGAGCCCAACAATACCTCCGCCATTCTGGCGCTTCAAAAGGCATCGTCGCTACCCCTTGAAACAATAAAGCGGCAGTTTTACCGCTTTATTGAGGATATCGGTCTGGTGTGGCTTGATTTTATAACCAACTACTACGGCGAAGGGCGGCTTGTGAGGATAAACGGCGATATGGGTGAGGAGTTTATTCCCTTTAACCCTGGCAAAAACCGCCATGCCCTGTATGACTGCAAAATCGACGTGGGGGCGTCCAACTACTGGTCGGAAATCGCCTGCCTTAACACCCTCGACAATCTGCTTGCCCGTGGGCAGATAAACGTTATACAGTATCTTGAACGGATTCCGGCAAACCTTATTCCCAAAAGAGACCAGCTTATCGAGGAATTAAAGGGGGAAGCAGTATCCCGGAATCTGCCGTCAGGGCAAAATCCCCCGTTTCAGGGGATATAAAAAACACAGAAAGGAAGATTGAATGACCGACAAAGAAATGATAAGGCTTATCGGCGAGCTTGCCGAGGACAACGGGCAGACCGCCGGCGAATACCTGCTTAGCCTTGTGAAGTCGGCAAACGACGCAAAAATGGAAAAGTTTAAAACCTATCCCGAGGAGGTGGCATCCCAGCTTACCGCCGCCGAACGGGAAAAGCAAAACCGCCGCAAAGCCATGGCCGAGCAGGAAGAAAAGGAATCGCTCCATTCCCAGATAGCCGACTTTTTGCAAAACTTCCCCGGAGTGTCCCCGGAGGATGTCCCAGAGGAGGTGTGGAACGAGGTGAAGGAGGGCGTATCTCTGTCCCACGCCTTTGCTTTGTGGAAGGTCAAAAGCCAAAATAAAGCGGCATCTGAGGCGGAAGGCGAGCAGGCGGCAAACGAGCTTAACGCCAAAAACACCACCCGTTCCCTTCCGGTAGAAACCGAACGGGCGGAAATACTTGACTTTACCCGGGAGGACGTGGAAAAAATGTCCCCCTCGGCGGTTAAATCCAACTACAAAAAAATACTTAATTCCATGAAAAAATGGAAAATTTGAGATTTGGTGAAAAAAGTCAAAATAACTCAAGAAAGGAAAGTTAAATGTCCAACTACAATTCCATTGAAAAAATTATTTCCGCGGAAATACTCCGCACCAACGAGGACAATCTTATCGCCAACCGGATATGCAACACCTCATTCAGGGGTTCAATTAAAAACGCCGGCGATTCGGTAACATTTATAGGCTTAAACGAGCCCACAGTCGACGATTACACCGGGACGATAAACTATGAATCCATTGACGACACCGCCATAACCTTAAATATCGACAAGGACAAATACTTTGCCTTTAAGGTAAAGGACCTTGAGGAGCTTCGTTCTTCGATAGGACTTAAATCCTCCCAAACAAAACGGGCGTCATATAACCTTAAAAAGGCGGTGGACAGCTATGTTTTAGGCCTTTACGGCTCTGCGGGAACCACCCTGAATCAAGCAACCGTTACCCCGGCAAACGCTCTGACGGTGGTGGCCGAAATGAAAGAGGCCCTTGAAAAGGCAAATGTCCCCGACGGGCAGTCATGGATAGTCATACCGCCCTTTTTGAAAACAAAGCTTATCCTTGCCGGCATTAAGTTTTCCATAAACGAGGGTATAAACGGCACCGGCGCCATAGGCTATACCAACGAGCTTGGCTGTGATTTATATGTTTCAAACCAGCTTGCCACCGCCGGCAACGTCTGTTATGCCCTGGCCGGCTCCTATTCCGCCATTGCCTACGCTGAGCAGATCCTTGAAACCCAGGTTATTGAACGGCTTGAGGATTCCTTTGACACCGCTGTCCGGGGACGGATAGTTTTCGGCGCAAAGGTTATAAAGCCCGAGGAACTGGTGTGCGCCCCCATTGTGGACGGCGGAAATACCCTTGCGGATTCAGATGAGGAATAAATATAAAGGAGAAATAATATGGCAATAACAGTTACGCCCATGCGGCTTACAAATTCCAACACCGGCTATGCTCCTATGGCGGCAACCGGGACATCGGCTGTGGCGGGAACGGCGGAAACCTTTGAGTTTGCCTTCCCGGCGAAGGACGAAACCATACATATCATTATAACCAACGGTTCGGTGGGGCCGGTTTCGGCAAAGCTAGTGGCCAACCCGGGCAAGGGGTTTAATCCCCCCACCCTTAACCTTGCCATCGGCAAGATGGGGGTTTTCAGAATCGAGTCGGGGTATGTGAAGGATTCAAACGGCAAAATATCCCTTGTGGTAACCCCCGCCGAGCAGAATACCGTTTCCGGCAGCGGAGTTAAGGTTTACGGCGTTTATTCCGGGGTGGTTACACGATAAAATACGGCGGAGGGTAAAAATGCGGGGTGAAATTTACCCCGCATTAACCTCCCTTTATGTGAAAGGCGTGAAAAAATATGAAAATTACCGCAAATGCCATATTCGAAACGGCCATGGGCCTTATGGGCCTGGTGGGCGGTGACGGAAAGCTTACGGGACTTACCGACACTCTAAGGAAAAACGCAATAAGCTGCTTAAACACCGTATTGGCCGAGCTTACAGGCATAAACGAAACCATTACCGGAGAATTCATAACCCCTTTAAGGATAACCACTCTTGCCCAGGTTATCGAATGTGACGAATATATTGCCTCTGTCCTGCTCCCGCTGTCTTTGGCAAGGCGGCTGGCGGTGGGCATAGACCCCGAGCTTTCGGCTTATTTCAAGGCGGAATACAAGGAAAGCCTTAATAACGTCAAAATCCGCCACAAGGCCAAGGCCGAAAATATAACGGAGGTGTATTAGTGAAATCGGTAAAATACTTTATCTTCGGCGGTCTTGACGAAAACGCCAAGGGGAAAGGGGGGTATGCCGCCTCCTGCTTTGGTTTTTACATTGACGAAAGCGGCTCACTTGTTAAGGGGAACGGTCTTGAGGAGGTAATATCCACCCCCGGCGTGGTTACGGGAATGTGGGGCGGGACAATTGCCGGCAAACGGATACTGGCCTTTGTTGCCGGAAACCGGCTGTATATATATAACATTGATACCGAAACCACCACCGACGCAGGCTACACCGGCGGGGACGAAAGCGCAATGTTTGAATTTGACGGAAAGCTGTATATCCTCTGCTCCGGCGGATATTACAGGTATGACGGCACAACCCTTTCGTCGGTGGAGGGGTATATTCCCCTGGTGGCAATATCCTCCACCCATGACGGCGGCGGCACGGCCTATGAAAGCGTGAATATGCTCACCCCCAAGCGAAGGCAGAAGTTTTCCTGCAACGGCAGCGCCACAACCTACCGCCTTGCCGAAAGGAACATCCATTCGGTAATTTCGGTAGCCATCAACGGTGAAGTCCTGTCCCCTGCCGGATACACCGTGGACACTGTTGACGGAATTGTTACCTTTGACATTCCCCCTGCGGCAGGGCTTAACAACATGGAAATAACCTATTCCATGACTACCTCGTCAAGGTCGGTGGTTTTGGGGTGTAAAAAGGCGATGCTGTTCGGCTCCAATGCCGATGAACGGATTTTTTTATGGGGGAACGCCCTGCACCCCAACTGCCGCTATAATTCCGACCTTGCCGACGGAGTGCCGTCGGCCGAATATTTTCCGGTTACCGGTTACACCTATATCGGCTCGGCACCCATAACCGACATTGTCCAGCATTACGACCGGCAGCTTATTTTCACCAAAAACTCAGCCTATCTTTCGGTGTGCGAAACCCGGACTTCCCTTTCGGGGCAGACCTATCTTTCTTTTCCGGTTTATCCCCTTAACCCCTCCAAGGGCAGCCTTACCTGCTGCAACGGGGCGACGGTGGAGGGGATGCCGGTTTCGGTGTGTGACGACGGCATAAACGTGTGGCAGGCCACCGAGGTGGAGTCTCAGCGGAATGCGGTGTGCATTTCCACCCCCATAAAGCAGGCTGTTTCGGTAGGGATTCATTCTGGTTCCACCAATCTGACGGTGTTTTCCGACGTTTCCTCGGGACGGCTGTTTGCCGCATTGGGAAACTCCATTTATGTGTATGATTCCAACCGTAAATGCTGGTTTAAGCTTGAGGGGATTACGGCGTTAAGGTTTACATCCGCCTTCGGCAGAGTGTATATATACAGCTCAGGAATGAAAATCTACCGCCTTTCCCCTTCTCTTGTAAACCACAACGCCGAATACACCACCCATTTTACCGAATTTTCCCCGGGAAGGCTGGTTAGCATAAACAGCCTTATATTAACCGTTAAGGTTGGGGATAACACCGCAGGCAGCGTTTCAGCCGTCTTTTCCGGCGGAAGGCAGATTTGCCGCCGGAGGGAGGAATTTTCAATACCGTCAAATAAAAAGGGATATGTGGAACGGCTTAAAATTCCCATGTTTATTCCCTACGCCGACGGCGTTTCTTTTACCTTTTCATCACCGGAAGGCAAGGAGCTAAACCTTCTGGGTTACGAGGTAATTTATACAGAAAAAGGAGAAATTCCCTATGGGACTTGAATATAAAGACTATCTTGAGCAGGCAAAGGAATACATAACAAAAAATTCCCCCGCCTTTGAGGCCTTTGAGGAATATTACAAAAAAGCTATATCAAATTTAGGCAAGGAGTATGATACATCCGCCCAAAAGGTGGAGCGTAAATATTTTGCCGACACCAACAAGGCGGCGGCTCAATCGTCGTTGAATGCCAAAAATATCGCACAATTCATGGCATCAAGGGGACTTTCCCGGTCGGGGGAGGCGGAGCAGGAGACTATTAATTCCAATCTTGCTCTAAGTCAGCAGCTTTCCGAACTGGCCAACGCCAAATACGACGCGTTAAGCAGGCTGTATGCCGAAAAGGACAAAGCACTCCTTGACCTTGAAAAGGAGTATGCCACCCAAAAGGGGAAAAACCAAAACTGGCTGTATCAGACCGCCTTTGACCTTGCCGCCGCCGAGTACGAAGCCGCCAAACGGCAGGAGGACATTGCCAGGGAGGACGCCAAAATCAAAAGTCAGCGGGAATATGAGGAGTATATAAGGGCTCTTGAACGGGAGTATGAAAAAAAGCTGCTTGAGGAAAAGCGAGCCTACGAGGACAAGGTAAGGCAGGAGGAGCAGGCCTTTAAGAAGGAGCTTGCCCAGCTTGGATCAAAGGGCGGTTCGGGCGGAAGTCAAGATGACAGCGGCGGAAAATACGTTCCCACCCAGAACGCTGCTACGGTGGCTAAAAACATAATATCCTCATACACCGACGACGGTAAAAAGGTGAAAAGCATTTCCGACCGGGTGAGGCTTTATCAATATGTTACCGAAATTCAAAACGCCGGCGTTGACAGCAGCTATCTGCAGGATGTTTTGTTTGCACTCAAGGCCGCCGGCTACACAACCCCCAGCCAGACCGAAATAAACGCCTACGCCACCGTTGACAAGTCAAAGTCTGTCTATGACAACCGGTGGAAGAGCTATTACGATATGTATATAAAGCTGGGGCTTAAGGAAAAGGACGCCAGAATAAGAGCCGACAAGGCGGCGTTAAATTCCCGGCTCGACTATTGCTATAATCAATCCCGTTCATATGACGAATTTGCCGCCTGCGTTGAGATACTGGGGATAACAGGTGATGTCCTTGACGAATACCTTAAACGTGTTAATGTTATAAATTCCGACGCCAAGCTTAACAAAATCGGCTTTACCGTGGCGCCGTAAAGAAAGGATAATAAAATGGAACTTGTTGAATATATTTCCCCGTCGCTGCTTGTGCTGCTGCCGATTCTGTATGCCATCGGAGGAGCGCTTAAAAAATCCCGGTTTGCCGACTGGTTAATCCCCTTTATTTTGGGGATTGCCGGGATAACCCTTGCCTGTCTGTGGCTGCTTACGGTGGATTTTCCGTCGTCGGCAGTTGAGCTTGTAAAAACAATGCTTATGGGTGTGACACAAGGGGTTTTGTGCGCCGCTGTTACGGTGTATGCCCACAATCTTGTAAAACAGTATAAAAAGAGGGACAGATAATGAAACGGGGTTTTACAAGGTTTTTAAGGGGTATTTTTGGGGTTTGGCCGGTAATTTACTGCTTTTGCCTTCACCTTGCCGGCAGATATTATGAAGGTTAGGTTTTTATGCTTTATCTTACCGAGGTAATAATTGCCCTGCTTTCCTCCGCCGGAGTGATGGGAACGGTTATAGCTTGTATTTTAAAGCGGGCAATGAAAAACGCCGAAATTCAGGCCGAACAAAGGCGTAAAGCAAAGCTGGAGGAGGACTTGGCAAGATATGAGCTTGACTGCGCCACC
This sequence comes from Eubacteriales bacterium, assembly GCA_050953105.1. Taxonomy (GTDB): domain Bacteria; phylum Bacillota; class Clostridia; order Oscillospirales; family CAG-382; genus UBA1206. Next base: position 433,150 of record JBMNMA010000009.1, read on the forward strand.
TCGGCTTTGCTTATCGCCCTTGCCAAATATGCCAGGGGAAAGTGTAGCGAAACCGAGCTGGAGGTGGCCGAAGCCAACTACACCGCCAGTGTTGCCAAAAGCGATTTTACTATCAGAAGGCATTATTTTGAGGAAAGGTGCAAAAAGAAATAGCCGTCATTCCCTTGGCATACCAGTATAACAAAAAAACGACCGCCTGCCACGACGGTCGTTTTAATAAGGATAAAAGATAAGACAACAAATATCACGGGTGTTCATCAAGGGATTACTCGATTACAATGAATTTTTCGAAATCGAAGTAGCAATCCTTATCCGAAACAAGGGTGAGGTCGCTCCAGTTAAGCTTGCTGGCGAGGAGAACTCCGAGGAGGCTCTTTGCGTTTACCGTAAACTTTTCGCCGCTCTTTAAAACCAGCTTGCCTTCTGCTTTGGTGGCTGTTTCGACGAACTTTTTAACGTCGCTGTAAGTGTTAAGGGCTATCCTGTAGCTGTACTTTACACCGGAAACTTCTGCTTTATTCATATTATTAACAACTCCTTTAGTAATTTAAATTGGGTTTAGGTTCTGATATATCCTATCTTTACCTTACGTGCATAGTATATCCGGTGTTTTTGTCTACAATATGAACATTCTATTAAATGTAGGAAAATATGCATAAATTTATCAACAATGTTTTGTGCATATTGTGGGGTTCCTTTGTGCAAAATAATGGAAGCATAAAGATTTTTTTGTAGGAAATAATAAAAGTGTAGTTTTACCCAATATATATTATAAGGGTGATGTTATGGCCAAAAAGAAATTCGATCTTCCCCTTGGGCTGGGAATGGCCCTTGCACAGAATGAACAGGCGATGGAACGTTTTGCATCATTGTCCGACGAGGAAAAGGAAAGGATAATACAAAGCGCCCACAATGTAAACTCCAAGGCCGAAATGCAGCAGTTTGTCCAAAGGCTGGCCGAGGAACACGCCGGGACGTTTATGTAGCAAAAAAGCCGCTTTCGCGGCTTTTTTATTTTACTTTATTTTTCAATAAGACTGCCGTTTGCTATATCCACGGTTCCGTCGCAATTAACGGCTCTGCCGCCGGCATCAACCGTAACGGTGCCGCCTTCTATTATAACTTTACGGGTGGCCTGAATACCGTCGTCGCCGGATTTAATTGTTATGCTGCCGCTCCTGATGTATATAAACCCTTTATTAGTATCGGTTTCATTGTCTGTTTTTATTCCGTCGTCGGTGGAGTCGATGACAATAACGCCGCCAGCGATAGCCACCGAGTCGTTGCCCTTCAAGGCATTATTGCGGGCCTTTACCGTAATGGCACCGGACACGATTTTCAGGTCATCCTTGGAGCCTATGCCGTTATTGTATTTTGATGTTACATTAAGTTTTCCCTTGCCGTTAATGGTAAGGTCGTCTTTTGAAAAAAGGCAGGCGTTAGGTTCGCCGTCCTGGTTTTTAACGGTGTAGCTTGACGAGTCGGTAAGCTTGTTATCACTTCCCTCTGCAAGGGTTATAACCGTCTTGTCGGCAGATTTTACCCATACCGGAGCCGAGTTGGAGCAGGTAAGGTCAAGACCGGCAAAAACAAGGTGAACCTTGTCAGTTTTGGCTACGTCAACGATAATCTGTCCGTTGGAGCAGGTTCCGGAGATAACGTAGGTGCCGGCTTTGTTTATGGTAACAACAGTGTTGTTTGCCGAAGCGCCCGAGCCCGTTACATTAACCGAATTCTGGCTGAAGGTGATTTTTGTGTCGTTTTCGGAGTAGCTTTCGTTTTTATCGAAATTCGAAAAATACTCGTCGTCCTCCACGTCGCTGGTTTCCTGGGTGGTATCGGTTTCGGATGTGGTATTTGATCCGGTTTGGGATGCGTTTTGGGAATTTTCCGAAACAGCGTTTGACGTTTTGGATTCGCCCGACTGGTCGTTTCCGTCGGATTTACATGAAACCAGGAAAACCGACGCCGTTACGGCGATGACTAAAATGATTGAAACTATAAGCTTTTTCATCGTCTGGCTGCCTTTCTTAATGGGATATACAGGCTTTTTGATTAAGAGTAATATAACACGGTTTAACAGCAATGTCAAGAAATTGTTAGATGTGAGAAGATTTGATTATCCTTTTACTTCAGTTATATTGCTGACTTTGTCAGCAGTGATATTGTTCGCTTCGCTCACAGTTATATTGCTGACTTCGTCAGCAGTTATATTATATTCGCCTTCCAATCTGCCCGAAGGGCAATATAACTGCCCCGCAAGGGGCAATATAACTGCGAAGCAATATAACTTGCCAAAGGCGAATATAGTTGAAAAAAGCACCCAAAGGGTGCTTTTTTCTGGCCCGCCCTGGGGGATTCGAACCCCCGACCGACGGAATCGGAATCCGTTACTCTATCCAGCTGAGCTAAAGGCGGTTATTTAATTTTGGCGTGCGTATTATTATAATACTAATTATCGTTTCTGTCAATTCTTTTGTAGTAGGTATATAATAAAAAATATCCGAACCAGAAAAGAAGGGTAAGCAAAAGGGATATGAATATGAAAATAAGGCTGCCCATGCCCTTTGATAAATCGTTAACCTCTGCCGCAGCTATATATACCATCTCGGCTAGCACGCAGCCTATTACGGCAGGCAGAAATGTAAAAAGCAGATCCCATAAAATAAATTTCCTTATGCTTTTTATTTTATAGTTTCTTATAATCTGCATATTAATAATCATTGGAAGACAAAACGCTACGGCACATACAAATATAAATGCAAGCTGGGCGAAAAAATCCGACGGCAGACGGAAGGCAAGCTGAAAGAAAACTCCCATCACTGCCGAATAGGCGGCTTTTATTATATTGCCCCTGCCTGATAAAAATTTGTCTATCATCTTCATATTCCTTTGATTTTCTTCCGCCGGTAGGGTGTATTATAAAACTATTGCTTCATTTTGTCAAGGTTTTAGATAACGAAAAAGAACACAAGTATTGGTTGGCAATATAAATGTTAATATATTGTTAATATATGTCCGGCTGTATTGAAAATTTTAACAAATAGTGATATTATCAGAACAGTTTTGCAAAATTATACAGAAATTGGAGTGTTTACGCAAATGACTGTCAATCTCACCCTATTCGAAATTGCGGCTATTGTAATTGCGTTACTCGCCTTCGGTTTCGCCGCTTGGTTGTTTAGGTGGGTTTCAAAGCGTCCCTCCTCCAACCAACGGATAGCCGAAGTAGGCAAATATATAAGGAGCGGTGCAAGAACCTTCCTTAAAAGGGAGTACAAAGCCCTTTCCAAATTTGCCGCAGTAGCTGCCGTAGTTATTTTTGTTTTCCTCCCCAAACCCCTGTGGAGCGAAGAAGTGGATATCTTGCGCAACGTTGAAATGGTTGTGGCTTATATCTGCGGAACAGCCTTCTCTGCTGTTGCCGGCGTCATAGGAATTGAGATCGCGACCATTGCCAACATCAAGTCTGCCGAAGCGGCCAAGCAGGGCATTAAGCCCTCCTTCCTTGCCGGTTTCCGTGGCGGCGCCGTTATGGGCATGGCAGTTGTAGGTTCTTCCCTGCTGGGTGTTACCCTTGTATGGATGTTAACCAATGACGCCACCGTTACCCTTGGATTTTCCTTCGGCGCATCCTCCCTCGCTCTATTTGCAAAAGCCGGCGGCGGTATATTCACAAAGACCGCAGACATTTCCGCCGACCTTGTAGGCAAAGTTGAACTCGGAATTCCCGAAGACGACCCCCGCAACCCCGCCGTTATCGCCGACAACGTGGGCGACAACGTAGGCGACGTTGCCGGTATGGGCGCCGACCTGTTCGACTCCAACGTAGCTTCCATGGCTGCCGCTTTGGTTATGGCATCCTCCCTTCCCAACTCAAAGCATAACGTATCCCTTGTGTTTGCTTATGCTGCGGTTGGCCTTTTGTCCTCAATTTTAGGCGTTGCCTGCGCCCGCATGGGCAAGAAAGGCTCGCCCACCAGAGCACTTAACGCCTCCACCTACATTACCACTGCTATATTCGCAGTTCTTTCGGCAGGCGTTACCGCCTTATTTGACTTTTCCGACCTTCCCTCCAACGGGGAATGGCGTATCTGGGGTGCATCAACCCTCGGTCTTCTTGTCGGCGTTATTATCGGTATTGCCACCGACTACTTCACCGACGACAGACGTGCCCCCGTTCATAAAGTGGCAAGAGCCTCCGAATCCGGCCCTGCCTTTACAATTCTTTCAGGTTTCTCTTACGGTATGATATCTGCCCTTCCCTCCATGGTGGGCATAGGCATTTCCGCCCTTGTTTCCTACAAGCTTTGCGAACCGATAGGCGAAGGCTATGCTTTCTTCGGCATCTCTATGGCTGCCGTGGGAATGCTTTCCATCGTTGGCATGATAATATCCAACGACGCTTACGGCCCCATCGTGGACAACGCCCGCGGCCTTGCCGAAATGGGCAACCTGGGTGAAGAAGTTCTTGAAATTACCGACGAACTCGACTCCGCCGGCAACACCGTTAAAGCCATAACCAAGGGCTTTGCCATCGGCGCCGCCGGACTTACGGTTATCTCCCTCCTTGGCGCATTCATGGCTGAGGTTAACGAGGCTATTGTTAATGTTGCCGACAAGATTACCGGCTTTGATATAACCAACCCCACGGTGTTCTTCGGCCTCCTTGTAGGTGCTGCTATTCCCGCAGTATTCTCCGCCATGCTTATTCTCGGCGTTGACCGTAACGCTCAGCGCATGGTCGCCGAAATTCACAGGCAGTTTAGAGAAATTGCCGGCCTTAAGGAAGGCAAAGAAGGCGTTACCCCCGAATACGACAAGTGCATTAACATCGCCACCACCGGCGCTCTTAAAGAGCTTGTTCCCGCAGGTCTTGTGGCAATTGTGGCAACCCTGTTGGTAGGCTTTATAGGCGGCGTTCAGGCTATCGGCGGATTTATCACCGGTAATATAGTAAGCGGCCTTCTCCTCTCGCTGTTAATGTCCAACGCCGGCGGCCTTTGGGACAACAGCAAAAAGTATGTTGAAGCAGGCAACAACGGCGGCAAGGGCTCTAACGCCCATAAGTCTGCGGTTGTGGGCGACACGGTAGGCGACCCCTTCAAGGATACCGCCGGCCCCTCAATAAACACCCAGATTACCGTTGTTTCCCTTGTTTCATCCCTGTTTGCGACACTGTTCCTTGAATTTAACATCTTTAACCTCTTTTAATTAAAGGTTATAAAGGAATGTATAAAAGCGGAGCGCTTTGGCGTTCCGCTTTTTGTATATGTATGCATATTAGTTAAATGTTAAATATTACAGGATTGACATTGCAATGTCTGTATGATATACTGTGAACAGCAATTTATGGAAGTGTTTTCATATTTTGTATTTTTTGGATTTATGAAACCCTCAAAACTATTTAACAAAGCGAAAGGGGCATTTAGTTATGCGGCTTTTATCTAGCAAAAGATTTCTGGCGTTTTTACTTGTCCTAACCCTGCTGGCTCTGCCGGCTTTATCCTCATGCGAGGAGCTGTTCGCCGAAACCCTTTATGAAAAAGCGGTGGACGATAATCCTGCTTTTATAGCCGACGCAGTTAAAACAACTAATGATGCGGTTATTGCCAATTCACCGTTGCTAAAAGTGGTTAAGTCCGCTGTAGACGCTAAAAAAGGCGGGGTTACCCTTGATTTTGATGCCGGCGACGACGGCAAGGCAAATGTAAAATTTTACTTTGCAGACACCGACTTTGCAGGTAATATTAAAGCCGGCAACGGTGCTGAAAACTTTGACATTGACTTTTACAAAAACGGCGACACCTGGACCTTTGATTTAGGCGATAAGTTTGAAGTAGAGCCATTTAAAATCAAACAAGAGCTGATTGACCAGATTTTTACCGCACTTGAGGAAAAAGGCATTGGTATTGCGAGCCGCATATCTTTACCCGATGGCGATCAATCCCAGGCCGAAGCCTTTATTACCGGATTAACCGAAGTTTTAACCAAAGCTATCGATGAACTTGAATGCAAGGTAACCAAGGAAAAGGTTAAGGTTGGCGAAAAGGAAATCGGTTGCATTGTTTCTACCTACACCGTCAACGATGCCTCTTTTGAAAAATTTTTAACAGTTCTTATAAACGGGCTTAAAGCAGAAATCGATAAGACCGGAGCCGAATTTTCATCCACTATTATGGATCTGATCGATGAATTTATCGACGAGTTCTTCTATAATCCCATGGAGAACAATGAAGCCCCCACAGCCGAAGATCTCCTTAACCCCGAATATATTATAAATAAGCTTAAGGAAAGCGGCTTTACCGTATCGGGCACCTTTAAGATTGCCGTTTCCAGCGACAAAGGCTATATAGTATATGAGGAAGCAACCTTAAACGTTAAATTGAACGAAGAAGAGTGCTCCTTTTCCCTGAAGGTTGATCTCGGTTCCAAGGCATCCTTTTCGGAAGGCAAAAAGATTGAGTTTTCCCTTAAGGCTCCCGACACCGATATAAGCATTACCCTAAAATGGAATCCCGAGGACACCGCCGAATCCTTCAAAGCCAATGCCACCATTGATATGGTTGCGGTTTTAATGACCGGCAAGATGAAGACTACCACCACAATGAAGTTGCTTGACCTTACCATAGATCACAACAAAACCTCCGGTGAATATACCATTAAGGTAGATTCCGACGCAATGGATTTATTTGCAGGTGGCCTTACAAGCAAACGTAACGGTCCTCTGTTTGAAATAAAAGGCGTATTGAAATATGACAGCAAATCGGTTGATTTTTCGGTAACATCAATAACTTCATCGATTAAGCGACGAGGTTCCTCCTTTTGCTCTCAGCATTAAGTTTGAAACAGACGCTGCCCTCCCCCAGGCTCCCGAAGCGACGCTGATTAGCACCACCGAGGAATTATACAGCTTCTTCGGATTTGACGATTTCGATGAATTTCTTAATGAATTTTTCTTCACCACCTACTCGGAATATAATTGGGACGACGACTGGGATATATCCGAACCCGATTTTTCATTAAGTTATCTTTTTAAAGGCCTGTTTAGATAACACATTAAACTTAAAAGCACTCGCCAAAAGAAGCGTTCACTTAGGGATTGAATAAAAACTTAAGTGAACAGCTTCAAGCGGGACAAAAAGAGACCAGTCACAATCAGGCATGAATGCTTGAAGTGACTGGTTTTTTATTAAAGATATTTTTTTGAATTAGTGATTGATATTAATCTATATCAAACCTAAATACTTCTCAAAGAATATCATCAGTTTTTCGATAATTCCTTGTTTTTTCGCGGCTCTGCCTCCGCCAAAGCGAGATACAGGTGGCATGATTTTATCAATGGCTGTACCGGTCGTCTTAAGCATTCCATCTCGGAAAGCATTGTCGATGAAACGGCGGGTTTCTTCGGGCTTTAATTTTTCTTCTTCTATAATTGCTGAAATATCCGCTTCCTTACGCTCATGGAGGAATTTGCGCCAATCCTCATCCACTTTGGTCGATACATTGACTTGCTCTATAAAACGCTCGATAAGCTCTTTCTTACTTCGAAGTTCAATACTTGAATTGATAGCCTTATCAATAGTTGTAAGAATGGTTTTGTCCTTGCAGTTGGATTGTTGATATTTGGCTACAAGCATAAGGATGTAGTCAATATTTACCTCTATCTGTTTGACCAGTTCAATCTCGAAAACTATGTCATCATTGATAGTTTCTTTGTCACCATCAGCACCTTTTCTGTATTCCTGATACAGGTCAATATAAATGCTCTGATAGTCCTGAAAATCCCTTTCAGATAAAATCTCATTTCCTTCAAAGTCATCGAAGGAAGTAAGAATATTTCTGAGCCTGAGTATTGCTCCATATAGCCGTATAAAGTCTTTTTCAGCTTCTTCTCCGAGAATAGGTTGTCCAAGGGGATACTGTGTTGTAAGGGTTGCAATCAGTTCAGCATAGCCCGGCTTGTGTTCACCTTTTTCATCATATCCCTTATAATATTCATCGAATGTTTTTAGCAGTACAATACCGCCTGCATCCTTATTGCCGAATAGTGCAATAGCTTTGTCTGTTTCTTCTTTCAAATCTCTAAAGCAAACGATATTACCATATGTCTTAACGCTGTTTAGGATGCGGTTAGTTCTTGAAAAAGCCTGAATCAGTCCATGCTGTCTCAGGTTTTTATCTACCCATAGCGTATTCAGGGTTGTTGCATCAAAGCCTGTCAGGAACATATTGACAACAATCAATATATCGATCTCCCGATTCTTTACACGAAGAGAGAGGTCTTTATAATAATTCTGGAACTTATCCGAGGAAGTATCGTAATTTGTGCTAAATGTGGAATTGTAATCTCGGATAGCCGCCTCAAGAAAATCCCTGGAGCTTTGGTCAAGGTTTTCCATATTAAAATCCTCTTCAGGAAGCAGTCCATCTGGCTCCTCCTCATTTGCACTAAAACTGAAAATAGTTGCAATGGTAAGGTTACGGTTCTTTTCCGCTATCTGCTTCTTAAACTCATTATAGTATCTGATTGCCATTGGGATGGATGCAGCAGCAAATATGGAGTTGAAACCGGCAACTCGCCTTGTTTCACGCTTTTCTATCATCTTTTTAGGATTGTGCTTATCTGCTTCTTCCCATTTCGCAGAGAATGTGTAATAACTATTGCGCTTTGTCTTCTGATCAAAGTGTTCAAGAACGTAAGAAACAATTTCACTGATTCGCTGTGGATCTGCTAAGGCTTTTTCTCTATCTATGCTATAAACTTTTTTATCATTAATGTAATCGGGCATTTTGATGGTATTAATAAAATCTATTCTAAAAGGCAGAACATTCCCATCATTGATGGCATCCACAATGGTATAAGTATGCAGTTTTTCTCCAAAAGCCTGCTCGGTTGTACGAAGCAGTGGGTTACCTCCTGAACTGGCATTAGCAGCAAAAATCGGAGTTCCCGTAAAGCCGAAGATATGGTAGTTCTTAAAACTCTTCGTGATAGCTTGATGCATTTCACCAAATTGGGAACGGTGGCACTCATCAAAAATCAGTACCACGTGTTTCTTATAAATATCATGCTGTTTATTTTTACGGATGAATATATCCAACTTCTGAATAGTGGTTACAATGATTTTGTATTCATGAGGATTTCCTTTTTCGTCCCTGTCTTCCAATTGTCTTTGAAGAACTCTTGTGGACGTATTACCATTAGCAGCTCCCTTTTCAAAACGGTCATATTCCTTCATAGTCTGATAGTCTAGGTCTTTACGGTCAACGACAAACAGTACCTTGTCTATGTAAGGCAAGGCAGAAGCTAATTGGGCTGTCTTAAAACTGGTCAATGTCTTACCAGAGCCTGTTGTATGCCAAATATATCCTCCAGCTGCAGTTGTGCCCATCTTCTTGTAGTTGGTTGATACTACAATACGTGATAATATACGTTCTGCAGCAGCTATTTGATAAGGACGCATTACAAGGAGCAGATCTTCAGATGTGAAAATACAATATTTTGTTAGAATATTTAAGAGGGTATGCTTGGCAAAAAATGTTTTAGTAAAGTCCACAAGGTCAGGAATAATTTTGTTATTTGCATCTGCCCAAAAGCTGGTAAACTCAAAGCTGTTGCTCGTTTTTTTGCTTCTTCGACGTTCACTGCTACTTTGTTCCTTGATATGAGCGTTTCTTGTGGTGTTGCTATAATACTTTGTATGGGTGCCATTGGAGATTACAAATATTTGCACATACTCAAATAAACCAGAAGCCGCCCAAAAGCTGTCACGCTGGTATCTTTTTATCTGGTTGAAAGCTTCACGGATAGCAACACCACGACGCTTTAACTCCACATGAACTAGTGGAAGTCCATTTACAAGGATTGTTACATCATATCGGGTTTCATGCTTGCCGCCTGCTTCTTCGTATTGATTAATAACCTGCAAGCGATTGTTATGGATATTCTTTTTATCCAAAAGGTATATGTTCTTTGTTGTTCCATCTTCACGTTTTAGAATCTGGATATGGTCATCCTGAATTTTTCTGGTTTTTTCAACAATTCCCTCATTTGTATTGGCAATACATTCTGTGAAAAATCTATCCCATTCACTATCAGTAAAGGTGAAGTCATTAAGCAGTTCAAGTTGCTTTCGGAGATTTTCTATCAATGCAGCTTCATTGTGCACTGAAATATATTCATATCCTTGGGAAGTCAGTTGCTGAATAAACTCCCGCTCAAGTTCTGCCTCGCTCTGATACTTTTCAGGACGGACATTATATTCAGCTGCATATTCAGCAACAACCGTTGCTTCATCAGTACTGGCAACGATGTTGTAAATGCTCATGCCGTCACCTCCTTGAAAGATAACAGTTTATCTCTGTAATATTCATACTGCTTTCTTCTTGCTGTAAGCTCTGCTGTAAGCTCTGCTGTAAGCTCTGCTGTAAGCTCTGTGAAATTGTCCAGAATACGGACAATTTCCTGCTGCACAGGTAGTGGAGGGAGGGGAATTACAACTTGCTCCATTTTCTTTTTGGAAACATTAAACCTTGTTACACCATTAGCCGTACGCTTAATCTGCTTCCTAATATTTTGTGAACGAAACAAGTATTTAGAAAAATCTGGAAGCAGTAAGTTATTGTCCTTGAGTCTAAAGCCAAAACAAAAACTGTTTAAATAAAACTTTTCATCTGATACTTCTGTTAAAACAGAAGACATCCCACACTCGTCTGGGGTTTCTGATGAGCCTGTAAAAAGAATATCACCATATTGAACTGTGTTTTGTTTTTCGTTTTCTCCAATCCTAACCAAGTCACTTATATCCGTATCTATAGCCAAATTGGTAAATACATTCATATATGTGATAAACTTTGCATTACCATTAGTAAAATCTTCTTTAGATTTTCCACTTAGCCCCCCATAAAAATACCCTAATTCGCCGAGTGTCTTGTATCTACCCCATCTGACAAAGTTCAGCAATCAATTCTACCTCATCACCAAATGTCAAGAGCAAATCCCTATAATACTCATACTGCTTTCTTCTTGCTGTAAGCTCTGCTGTAAGCTCTGCTGTAAGCTCTGCTGTAAGCTCTGTGAAATTGTCCAGAATACGGACAATTTCCTGCTGAACAGGTAGAGGGGGAAGGGGGATAACAAAATTTTCAATACTTGATATATAAACATGTGGTATCCCCCCACCTGTTTTAGTGGCAAATATTTTATCCTGCATATTAGACAAACAATAGTAAATATACTTAGTGAGATTATCTTCCTTTTCCTTTTATTGAAAAAGCATCACAAACAAATATGGGCTCATTCCAATATTGAACATAACCGGCACCATCTCCACTCCCTGCAACAGTAATTGTTTCATTTTCTCTGTTGTAGATATCACAATAAAATGCAGGTTCCGTTCCTCCAGATACTACTGGATAAATTCCCTCTGTTGCATTTTTCTTTGTAAGTGATGTGCCTCGTTGCATTTCTGTTACATCTTTTAATTTTCGATATTCCACCCCATCAGGGCAAAGTTCAGCAATCAATTCATCTAACTTACTCATTTGCCCACCTCAATTTCCGCAATAATCTTATCTATTTCTTCCCGCAAAATCTGCTCTCTCGCCACAATCTTTTCTATCTCAGCATTGAGGGCAACAATATCAATCTTTTCTCTGGTATCCTCCTGTTCAACATAGGTAGAAACAGACAGGTTATAATCCTCTTCAGCTATTTCGCTGTTTGGCACAAGCCTAGCAAAATGCTCAATATCTTTTCTATCTTTGAATGCGTTAAGAATGGTCTCAATATTTTCCTGTGTCAGCTTGTTGTTATTCGTAACCTTGACAAATTCCTTTGATGCATCGATAAATAAGGTGCTATTTTCTGATTTAGACTTCTTCAGCACCATAATGCAGGTAGCAATGCTGGTACCATAGAACAAGTTATCCGGTAACTGAATGATACAGTCGATATAGTTATTATCAATCAGGTATTGTCTGATTTTCTTTTCAGCGCCTCCGCGGTACATTACACCGGGGAAACAAACGATAGCCGCTGTTCCGTTTGTTGCAAGCCAAGAGAGACTATGCATAATAAAAGCAAGGTCTGCCTTGGATTTAGGAGCCAATACTCCCGCTGGAGAAAAACGGGGGTCATTAATCAAAATAGGATCATTGTCGCCCTTCCATTTAATGGAGTAAGGTGGATTTGATACAATGGCTTCAAAAGGCTCATCATCCCAATGTTGCGGATCTGTTAGTGTGTCCCCAAGGGCAATATCAAATTTGTCATAATCAATATCGTGCAGGAACATATTAATTCTGCACAGGTTGTAGGTTGTAATGTTGATTTCTTGACCGAAGAAACCTTGACGTACATTTTCTTTTCCTAAGATTTTTGCAAACTTTAGCAGTAGAGAGCCAGAACCGCAAGCGGGGTCATATACCTTGTTGACTTCAGTTTTTCCTACTAATGTTAAGTGGGTAAGGAGTTCAGAAACCTCCTGCGGCGTATAGTATTCACCACCACTTTTTCCTGCATTGGATGCATACATACCCATTAAAAATTCATAAGCATCACCGAATGCATCTATGGTATTGTCTTTGTAATCTCCCAGCTTCATTTCTCCAACAGAATTCATTAGCTTAACCAGCTTTTCATTACGCTTTACTACAGTGTTACCTAGCTTATTGCTGTTAACATCAATATCGTCAAACAGAGCCTTTGAAATTATCTTCACTCTCTGTTCCTTGGGCAGATGCTTCTATATTACTGAAAATCTGTTCCAGTGTTTCATTTAAGTTTTCATCGTCCTTTGCACGAGCTCGGACATTTTCAAAAAGCTCGCTGGGTAAAATAAAGAAGCCTTTTGTCTTAACTAAATCCTCTCGTGCCTGTTCTGCTTCTTCGTCGGATAGCTTAGCATAATCAAATTCCGTATTGCCAGCTTCCCATTCTCCGGCGTTAATATAGGCAGTAATATTTTCAGATATGTAGCGGTAAAACAGCATACCTAGAACATATTGCTTAAAGTCCCATCCATCTACACTGCCTCTTAAATCATTTGCCATATTCCATATCGTGCGGTGTAATTCCGCCCGTTCCTGTTCTTTTCTGTTATTTTCCATAACTCTACTCCCTTTCTTCAACCATATTAGGCACTAATTCCATGATATCTTTAAAATCAACGCCAAGCGCCGTACAAACCTTTACAAGAACGTCCATACTGACATATTCGTTTTTAGAAAGCTTTGAAATTGACGATGGACTTATTCCCGCAGCAGCTTGTAAATCTTTCTTCTTCATATCGCGGTCTATCAACAATTTCCAAAGCTTTTTATAGCTAACGGTCATCTTGGTCACCTCTTTATATATGTTTTTTCCATTATAGCACATTTTCTTCAAAAATAACATGATAATTCTGTGTTTGTGAAGTAATTTTACAATGTTAACAAAGATAATGATAGTTGTGTATGCCTTTATTTTTGATTTTTATTTAAATAAATACTTTTAGACAAAAAAGTCTGTAAGTCTATTTGTAAAACCAAAGGCAAAGTTATAACATTCAGCCTTCTTAAACTTAATATCACTTTCGCTCAAATTTGAGCAAAAGCATAAGCATTACAGCCGTCTTTTCTGGCAAATAGACAGGCTGTTTTTTTATTTTAGGGGTTCGAATCAATAGAATTCTTCGCTTATGAGATGAGGAAGAAAATTATTTTTAGAAAATCCTCAACTAATGTGTTCTACCAAGGCTATAAGGTGAGAGGAAAAATAATCCCCCAATGAAAGCATAGTTTTTCTCTCACTGCTCCTTGACAACTGAATACCCCGAAATGCAAGAGATACTTCAAGCAGAATATGCCATGACGATAATTCCGAGCGTATTCCTTGAAAGATAACGAGGTTGTGTCAAACAAGGCAAACCCTCTGGAACAGTAGCGTTTCGGGTCATTTATAACAGGCAAGGAGGTGAAATAACTGAAAACACAATATGATAACTTGCCGCAGATGCTTAAAGATAAGCCACAGTTTTGCTGTTGGAAATATGAAGAGCGAAGTGGTAGAAAAACCAAAGTTCCCTATAACCCAGTAACAGGAAAAAGGGCAAAACCAAATCAACGTGGTACATTTAAAGATTTTAGTTCGGCGGTAGCTGCTATAAGTGATTATGACGGTATCGGATTTTTGGTAGGTAATGACATTTGTGTTATCGACTTAGATGATTGCTTTGATAGCAGCGGTAAGCTTAAGCCTGTTGCCCAAAATGTTGTAGAGGCTTTTAGTGGTTGCTATATGGAACACAGTCCATCTGGGAAAGGGTTGCATATTTTCTTTAAGGCCACAGGCTTTAACTTTGACAAAACAAAATACTATATCAACAACAGAAAGCTGGGAGTTGAGGTCTATGTGGCTGGAGCAACAAACCGCTTTGTTACCGTAACAGGCAATGTATTTGCAGATGGTGATATAGCGGAGAAATCGAATGAGCTACAGATGATACTAGACAAGTATATGCTACGTCCTACCCCTGTGAAGCAACTTCTGGATACAGAAAGCCAATCCTATCTGTCTGACAAGTCTGTTATTGAGAAGGCTTTAAAATCGGCAAACGGAGAAAGGTTCAAAGCATTATGGCAGGGAGATACATCTGGTTATGCTTCTGCCAGTGAAGCTGATTTGGCACTTTGCGGTATGCTGGCATTTTGGTGTGGCAGAGATATTGGACAGATAGACAGACTTTTCCGGCAGAGCGGCCTAATGCGAGATAAATGGAATAGACCGCAGTCCGGTAGTACTTATGGAATGATAACCATAGAAAAAGCTATCGCAAATGCTACTGAAATATACAAACTAGGTGGTAAGCGTTCATCAGCTACAGAAGATTTTGGAGAATGTTCCCTTGCTGACTTTAAGCCTGAGAGTAACAATCGCTACCCTTGGACGGATATTGGGGCAAGCAGGCTGTTTGCTGATTATTATAAATCTTTTGCCCGCTATGTTCCTGAAAGGAAAATGTGGTTTTGCTACGAGAATGGCATTTGGATTCCTGATGTCGGTAATCTAAAAGTAATGGAAATGTGTAAATCATTGGCTAACCAACTACTAACCTATGCTTTGACTATTCAAGATGAACATCAAAGAAAGGCATACATTGACTATTGCCGAAAATGGCAGTCAAGAAGATACAGGGAAACGGTGCTTAAGGATGCACAGAGCGTATATCCCATATCAATGGCTGAATTTGACCAAGACCCGCTTATGCTCAACTGTGCCAATGGAACATTGTTTTTAATATCCATGGAT
The DNA here is from genome assembly GCA_050953105.1 of Eubacteriales bacterium. Lineage (GTDB taxonomy): Bacteria > Bacillota > Clostridia > Oscillospirales > CAG-382 > UBA1206. The sequence continues at coordinate 448,442 of JBMNMA010000009.1, forward strand.
TTTCATCCCCACAACAGCGAGGACAGACTCACAAAGATATCTGGTGTTAAGTATGACCCAGAAGCAAAAAGTGAGCGATGGGATAGATTTATTCATGAGATTATGAGCGGAGATGAGGAAAAGGCAAAATTCCTCCAAAAAGCCTTTGGCTACAGTATCAGCGGAGACACTCGGTATGAATGCCTGTTTGTTCTCTATGGTGCTACAACTCGAAACGGTAAAGGTACGCTATGTGAGAGCATTCTTAAGGTATTAGGCAGTTATGGCTGTACCGCAAGGCCGGAGACTATCAGTCTGAAAAAGAACAATAACAGTTCAAGTCCAAGTGAAGATATTGCCCGGCTTGCAGGAGTACGCTTTGTGAATATCTCCGAACCTAGCAGAGGACTTGTCTTAAATGCTGCACAGGTAAAAAGCATGACGGGTGGTGACACCATCAACGCAAGGTTTCTACATGAGAATTCTTTTGACTTTTCGCCAAAGTTTAAGCTGTATATCAACACCAATTATCTGCCCGTTATTACGGATATGACGCTGTTTTCCAGTGGCAGAGTGGTGATTATCCCTTTTGAACGACACTTTGATGAAAGCGAGCAGGATAAAAACCTAAAACGTGAATTCGCCAAACCGAAGAATCAGAGTGCTATCCTCAACTGGCTAATTGAAGGCTATCAGTTGTTAAAGAAGGAAGGCTTGACTTTACCTGATTCCGTTAAGACAGCAACGGAGGCTTATAAGCGTGACAGCGATAAAATAGCATTATTTTTCGAGGATGCCTTGGAGGAAAGTCCTAACAGTGAGGTGCGGACATCCGAAGTGTATGCCCGGTATCAGCGTTGGTGCAGTGCCAATGGATGTTATTCGGAGAATGCAAGAAACTTCAAACAAGCATTAACAGCTATCGCCCGTGTAGAACGGAAACGACCACGTTCTGGTGGTGGAATGACCACAATGCTTATCGGATATAAGCTGACAGAAGAAGAATTTTTTCTTATTTAAACACAGTGTAGCAGCTTGTAGCAAGAAAAACAGGTTATATAAAAAATCGCTCTCGTATAGAGAGTTTAGTTTTTACCTGCTACATCTTGCTACAAAGCTTAAAACCACTAAAACACTGGATACAACTTCATGTGTTAATACCTGCCCCTAGGGGAGGTCAAATCTCCACACCTTTTCATCTGGACAACGGGCGTGGGGCAACGCGTAAAAAAACGCGGTTTCAAACGGGGTATATACCCCACAATCCATTTTAATTTAGGAGGTAAACGATTATGGCAACATCAACAACTTATAATAGAGCGTTTTGGAATGTTATGAAAGGAAAAGAAGAAAATAATCAAAATCTAAGCGAGGGCTTTGATAATGCAGGAGCCTATGTCGCACCAGATGAGTTCAGAGAAGGCTTTAACACTGCTTTGGCAAAGGAGAATATATTCCGCAGATTTGCTACTGTTATCAATCTATCTTCTGCAGAAGGTAAAATTCAAGCGGTATCCTCAACGGGTACAGCAGATTGGGTTGAAGACGGAGATCCAATCCCCGAAAGTGCCGATACATTTACACAGTTTCTGGTGAAATCATACAAGCTGGCATCTCTTGTCAAGCTAAACCGCTCATTCGTCACCGATATGAACTTTAATCTTGAAAAATATCTGATGGGTGATTTTGCGAAGCGTTTTGGCAAGGCTGAGGAAAATGCATTGCTTAATGGAAATGGCACAACTCAGCCAACAGGTATCCTTACGGCAGACGCAGATGTAACTACAGCAGACAATAGTACCATCTCTTTTGATGAGATTATCTCTCTGTATTTTTCATTAAAAGATGAATACCGAAATAACGCTGTGTTTATCATGCACGATAATACAGCCATGCTTCTTAGAACCCTTAAAGATACAAGCGGCAGTTATCTGTGGAATTCTTCAGATAACACCATCTTCGGAAAGCCTGTAGTTACCTCTCCATATATGCCTACAGTATCAGCAGGAGCGAAAAGCATTGTATTTGGAGATTTATCATACTACTGGCTGATTGAGCGTCAACCAATAACGATAAAAAAATTAAGTGAGTTATATGCATTGCAGGGGCAAATTGGATTTTCTGCTTACGAGAGATTGGATGGGAAGCTAATTCAACCGGATGCTCTGAAAATATTACAAATAAAAGCTTAAATAATGGATTAGGCACTGGAGTCATCAATTCGGCTCAGTGCCAGTTCCTTCAAAACATCGGACAGGAGGTCACGATATGGAAAACCAAAGTAACAGCCGCACAACCAAATCCGATATCGGAGGTACGGTCTATGTGGTGGAATCACGAGTAAGTGATTCAGCAAAGGAAAGTGCATATTCCAAGCTGAAACGACTGATTACAGTCAACGCAAAAAGCCTTTCAAAGTTATCAGATAGTTCATATAAACCCACGGAAATCAACTCGACTTCTTCAAGGTAGTACGGTAATATACATAGTGCTAAACCGCTTGAAGACTGTCGGAAATGGAGGATAAAAATGAATAGACAGTCAACATTTAGCACTATACGTAAATCAACATTAGCATTTGAAGAAGCGAAAATTACTGCTCTTTACTGCAGGCTTTCACGTGATGATGAGCTTGCAGGAGACAGCAACAGTATAGTAAACCAGAAGGCAATTCTAAAAAAATATGCTGAGGACAACGGTTTTCGCAACATCGAATTTTATGTGGATGATGGGGTCAGCGGTACAACTTTTGATAGACCAGACTTTAACCGCATGATTGCAGATGTAGAGTCCGGTAGAATCGGAACGATTATCATCAAGGATATGTCCCGATTCGGCAGGGATTACCTTAAAGTAGGATATTACACAGAGATTATGTTTCCTGAAGCAGATGTACGATTCATTGCTATTAACAACGGTATTGATAGTGCAAACCAAGCAGACAGTGACTTTACACCGTTTCTTAACATTATTAATGAATGGTATGCTAAGGATACTAGCAAGAAAATCCGTGCTGTGTTCAAATCCAAGGGACAGTCCGGTAAGCCACTCTGCACCAATCCGCCTTACGGTTATATTAAAGACCCTGAAGATAAGTTGCACTGGATTATAGATGAGAAAGCCGCCGAGGTGGTCAGAGATATTTTCCGACTGTGCATGGCTGGCTTTGGACCCACGCAGATAGCAAAGCAACTTGAAAAGCGATGCATTGATACACCTACGGTTCATCTTCGCAAAATGGGTATTAACACTCCAGCAAGACCACCTGAAAACCCATATGCTTGGTCGGCTCGTACCGTAGCAGATATTCTGGCTAAAATGGAATATCTAGGTCACACGGTGAATTTCAAGACTTCTAAAAAGTCATATAAGAGCAAAGTCAAGATATTGAACAATCCAGAAGATTGGCTGGTTTTCAAAAATACCCATGAAGCAATTATTGATGAGGGGACTTGGGAAACAGTGCAGAAAATCAGAGATGGCAAGCGAAGACCATCACGATTAGGTGAAATGGGAATGCTTTCTGGCATGATGTTTTGTGCCGACTGTGGTGCAAAGCTGTATCAGGTTAGAGGCAAGGGATGGACACACGATAAGGAATATTTCGTTTGTGCGACTTACCGCAAGAAAAAGGGTATGTGCAGTTCACATCAGATACGCAATGTTGTAGTGGAACAGCTTTTGTTAGAAGACTTAAGACGTGTAACCTCCTTTGCCAAAGACCATGAACAGGAATTCATCCGTATAGTTATGAATAATTCAGAAAAGGAACTTGCCAAAGAACTCCGCCAAAGTCAAAAGGAGTACGAACAAGCACAGACTCGCATTGCTGACATAGACAAAATCATTCGAAAGCTATATGAGGACAATGTGATGGGCAAAATTCCCGAAGAGCGTTTTTACAAGATGTCGGCTGAATATGAAGCCGAGCAGAAGGCACTGGAAGAAAGGATAACCAAATTAAAACATACCATTGATACAGCAAATGAACAGTCCCTCAATACCGACCGCTTTTTGGCACTGGTTAAAAAGTACACAGAAATTACAGAATTGGATGCAGAGATTATTCGAGAGTTCATTGACAAAATTATAGTATTTAAGGCTGAAAAGGTAGATGGCCGCAGAACCCAGCGGATTCAAATTTTCTATAACTGCATTGGCGCTATCGACTTACCAAAATAAACGAAAAAACGGCATAGCCGAATATCAACGACTATGCCGAATTTTTCAGGAATTATAAATCCCTATCTGACCACACCAAAGCGGGTGCTTTTTTTGTTTTATCTAAAGTGAGAAATGTAAATTTGCAATAAAACCAGCCTTGCTGTTTACTTACTGTCGTTCCATTCCGCATAATTTTCTTATAAAAAATATGTTCTTTCTTTTTATCTTAAAGATATTTACATAGCTTTATTATCGGTAAAATCAATAATTCATTATTTAGTCTTAATCAATGTAGAATTAATATTGAATAATACAAATAAAAAATCCTATCACCCGGGTGATAGGATTATACTTTGGAGGCACCACCCGGAATCGAACCGGGGAATAAAGGTTTTGCAGACCTCTGCCTTACCGCTTGGCTATGGTGCCATTGGCTGTGTGTATGGAGGCGGTTTTTGACCGCCTGTGTATTTTATCATAACACACATAAATTGTCAAGCGGAAATTTTATTAATTTGATATTTCTAACTGCGCTGCTTTTTAGCCTTAAACAGTTTTGTTTGCTTTTTATCCATGTGCAAAATGTCATATCTTATAATGGCAATTATTATGGATGTCATTGTGCATATTTCGCCGATTATTCCCGAATAGCTTCTGGAATAAATGCCATAGACAAGCCACAGGGGGGAACCGGGGAAATTGAAAATGCGGAAATATTTTTCCTTTTTAATATTAAGGCATATCGTGGAGTCCACCATTGCTATTATGGGGAAAAGGGAGTAAATATTTTTCCATGTATCTATTCCTATGTATATGATTATAAACAGGAAAATGCCTGTAAACAGGTAGGGTCTAAACCACTTTTTGTCCTCAAAGTAAAAAAGCGTTGTTCTTACCATTGCCACAATGTTCATTACCATGCCGGTATAGTTGCCGGTGTAAAGGCCAAGCATAAAGTAATGCAGGGCAAATATGGTTATGGAAATTATTTGAAAAAACAGTATTTTCTTTTTTTCGGGCATCTGGAAAGCGACAAACAAAACCGCTGTTCCCACAAAGCCTATTCCCTGGGCAAAGATGCGCAACATATTAACCTATACTTTCTCACAAATGTTTTTAAATCAACGCAACGCTGTATATCATAATTCATATTGACTTATTTGTCAATAGACGACTTTATGTATCTAATCAAATACGTTGTTTTGACTATTCACATTTGTCTAAACAAGTGGTATAATAGGCACATCAACTAAAAAAAGGTGAATTATGCCGGAATTCGAGAAAAATCTAACCCGGGGAAGCGTGGCTAAAAATCTTATTTTGTTTTCCCTTCCCTTCGTTTTATCCAACTTTATTCAGTCACTCTACGGCGTTGCGGACATGATAATAATAGGCAACTTTACGCCGGTTGCCACCCTGAACGGAGTTACCAACGCCACTCAGTTAATTATTCTGTTTACCAATGCGGTTATCGGTCTTTCCCTGGGCGGAACGGTGCTTGTAGGCCAGTATCTCGGCGCAGGCAACAAAAAAGAGTTAAAATCCACCATAGGAACCATGTTTACGGCGCTGCTTATAATTGCGGTGGCGCTGACTGCCATAGCTCCGTTTATTGCAAAGCCGCTCCTTACCCTCATGCGTGTTCACCCCGAATCCATGAAGGACGGCGTTATTTACTTTATAACCTGCATGTCGGGGACTGTGTTTGTATTTATGTATAACGCCCTTGCCGGAGTGCTGCGGGGCCTTGGGGACGCCAAGCACCCCATGGTTTTCGTATCCATAGCTGCGGTTACAAACATAGTGCTTGACCTGCTGTTTATTGCCGTATTTAAATGGGGCGCTTTCGGTGCTGCTTTAGCTACGATAATATCCCAGGCATTTTCGGTGATACTGTCGGCGGTTTATCTAGTTAAACACAACTTTGTTTTCGACTTTAAGCTTTCGTCCTTTAAAATACATACGGACAAGCTTAAGTTAATGTTTAAAATCGGCTTACCCACATTGATAAACAACGTTTCCGTATCGGTTTCCTTTGTGTTTTTAACCTCCATAGCCAATATCATCAACCCTGTTGCCGGCGGCGGAATAGTGGGGGTTGTAGGCCGTTATAACGGCTTTGCAATACTGCCTGCCATCGGTATGTCATCATCCATATCGGCAATGGTAGCCCAGAACTTCGGTGCCGGTGACCTTGAACGGGTTAAGAAAACCCACCGGATAGGCACTTTAATAGCCATGAGCGTTACCCTTGTGGTATTTGCCCTTACAATGCTCTTCCCTGCCCAGATATTAAAGGTTTTCGGCGGTGACGATGAGTTTATTGCCCTGGGCAAGGGCTATATAACCATGTTTGCCTTTGACTATATTACGGTTCCCTTGCAGTTTTGCTTTAGCGGACTGTTTATAGGCACTGGGCATACGATGTTTTCCCTTATTTCGGGCATGGCATCGTCTATACTTTTCAGAATCCCTGCCTGCTATCTGCTGGGGATAACCTTTGGTCTTGGACTAAAAGGCCTTGGCATGGGTGCTCCCATTGCTTCTCTTGCCGCAACTACAATTTCCTTGGTGTTCTACCTTACCGGCAGATGGAAAAAGAAAACCGTCCGGGTACACAGCGAAGTCGAGCCTGTGCTTGAATAATTGAACTTATAAAAATTCTATCCACCGTTTAATGCGGTGGATTTTGTTTTGTCTATAAATGATATTAAGCAAAAAATGCCGCTTAGGCGGCATTTTTTCATCTATGTTTATTCGATTACAACCTTAACAAACTTGTTTTTGCCTTTTGAAAGGATATATTCGCCTTTGTTGTCGAGGGTGGCTTTAAAGTCGCAAACCGCATTGCCGTCCACCTTTACGCCGCCGCCTTTCATAAGCCGTCCGCCTTCCGACTTGGAGGGGGCAAGGCCTGCGGTAACGAGAAGTTCGGTGATAAGGGTTCCGGGAGCGGCGGTTATTACCTCCATATCCTCGGGAACTCCGCCGCCGGCAATGGATTTATAGCGGTTTTCCGCATCCTCAACGGCAGCAGCACCGTGATACATAGCCACTATGGTGCGGGCGTAAAGGAAGTGAGCTTTGTGCATATCCTCTTCCATATCGGGTAAATATTCCTCCGCCTTAAGGTCGGTGGTAAGCTCAAAATAAGCTTTCATAAGATGGTCGGGGACTTTCATGCACTTTTCAAACATTATTTCGGGGGCTTCGTCAATGCCGATGTAGTTATCAAGGGATTTTGACATTTTTTCAACCCCGTCAAGGCCGGGAAGGAGGGGGAAGGTTATAACCTCCTGGGGTGTCTGGTTATAGTCCCTTTGAAGTTCTCTCCCCACCAGCAGGTTGAAGGTCTGGTCGCTGCCGCCCACTTCAACGTCGGCGTTAATTGCCACCGAGTCATAGCCCTGCATAAGGGGGTAGAACATTTCGTGCATGCCTATGGCCTTATTTTCGGCATAACGCTTGGCAAAGTCGTCCCGTTCAAGTATGCGTGCCACGGTGTATTTGCCGGCAAGGGATAAAACGTCGGCAAAGTTCATTTTGCCCAGCCATTCGGAATTGAAGCGGATGGTGGTTTTTTCTTTGTCAAGTATTTTGGTTACCTGCTCGAGGTAGGACTTGGCGTTTGTTCTGGTCTGTTCAAAGGTTAACGGCTGCCTTGTCTTGGATTTGCCCGAAGGATCGCCGATCATACCAGTAAAGTCGCCGATAATAAATACAATTTCGTGGCCTAAGTCCTGTAACAGCCTTAATTTGCGAAGTGCCACCGAATGGCCTAAATGAAGGTCGGGACGGGAGGGGTCTGCGCCCAGTTTAATAACAAGGCGTTTGCCAGAATTCAGCTTTTCCCAAAAGCCTTCCTTTGAGTAGATTGAAACGCAGTCGCGTAAAATTATATCGTAAACTTCTTTTACTGTCATACATTAAAGGTCCGGTTTGCCGGAATAGTTCCTTCCTTTCTGTCTATTTTGATGTGTTTGAAGTGTCTTTGCTGTCAATGGAGGGAATGTCAAGGATGTTAAATGACGTAAAGGTGGATTTAAACCTGTTTAACACGTCCTCGTTTATCTGAAGCTCTTTATATGCTTCGTCAAGATAGTCAAGGAAATCATTGTAATTGAACTCTTCCAAAACATCGTTCTTGTAGGTGCCGTAATCTTCCTGGGTGGTTTTTCTTACATGGATAACGTTTAACGAGGTGTCTGCGGGGGATATATGAATATCGCCCAGCTTTTCAATGGAGTAATACTGCTTTATCTGTTCGCTGTATTCGTTGTAGTCTACATAGCCCAGCACCGAATAGTTGGCGTAGGTAGAATGTTTGTCGGCGTCTTCGAACTTAACTTCCCCGTTGTTATACTTGGTTTCAAAGTCCCTTGCCACTTCAAACAGTTTATCCATTGTCATGGCAAGCTGGACTGCGGTGTCGTTAAAGTCGCTGTCGGCCTTTTCCGCCGGCTTTAAAATATAATAGCCGAATTCGTCCTCGTGTTCGCCGATATCGCCTATATTAAGCTTGCTTACCACTTCTTCAAGGTCGTCCTGAAGGTCGTTCTTGCCGTAGGTTGCCGTTTGAATCTTAACCGTCCAAGCAGCGTCTTTATACAGCTTTTCAACGAACTTATCGCTGTCTTTGTCAAAGTTAACGTCGCCAGACTGAAGCTTGGCTTTTATCTCTTTGCCTAAGTTGCGGATTTCGTTTATCTTTTCTTCCGAATAATCGTCGCCTTTGGAATCGTGGAAGGAAAGGAATATATATTCCATCTTTTGATAATTTTCCTGGAAATAACGCTTTGAAAGAACGGTGGTTATTTCTTTTTTAACGGCGGCCAGGTCGCTTTCTGCCAACGTTTCGCCCCTAAGGACAAATACGTTGTCGGTGCCGGTAACCACGGTAAATGAGCCGGAAGCAAGGTCCACAACCGCTTCTTCAACCTTGTCGTCAACAGTGGAGTCGCCGGGGGCAAAGACGTAGCTGCCTGACTTGGTGCCGGTATAGCTGTCGCCTATTTTCGCCCATTCAAGGTTGCCGGAGTTAAGCTTTTCAAGTATCTCGGCCGCTTTGGCTTCGGCAGATTGGGTTACGTCACCGCCGCTTGAATCCTTGCGGGCGATGGAAACGTATGAAACCTTTTTATAGTTGTTGTTGAAAAGCTCTTTTATGTCGTTACCGTAAAAGTCATCAAGGCGGAGAACGGTTTCGTTGTTTACGGTTTTATAGGCGGAATAATATACGTAGTCTATAATGCAGTAGTCTTCAAGGAACTTGCTCTTAGCGGTTTCCTCGGAAATACGGCGGGTGCCGTTTTTGCCGTAGAAATAGTCATAAAGGAGGTAGTTTAAATAGGGGTAATCGGGATCCCAGTAAAGGGAGTCTTCGCCCCCCGATTCGGCGGTTATCATAGCCATGATGTTGAATTTTTGGGTGTATTGCTTGGCTATATCATAGGATGCGCCGTATTTGTCATACAGGATAATGTCAAGAGCCGCCTTGTTGCCTGCCTTTTTAACAAGGGATTCAAGTTCGGAGGACATATCGCCAAGCACATCTTTATCTGTTACGGATATCCCCAGCTCATTACAAAGGGCGTATATAACGAAGGCTTTCTTTATATAGGGAAGGACAGATTCAAAATACATGCTCCCCAAGGTTTTTTTAGTGCCGTCGTCGCCGGTTATGGTTGTGGCGAAGGAGGAGGCAAACTGGCTGTACAGCTGGTCATGAAGGGCGGGATAATATTGAACGTAATACTGGAAGTTGTCAAAGCTGCCCAGTGACTGATATTCCGCCGTGGTGGAATAGATGTAGGGCAAAAATACGTTGCTGTATGCCAGATAATATATTATCTGATTTGAAAGGATATAGGAAAACATCCTTTCGTCAAGGCCTTCGTTGCGGAAGGTCATAACATTCTCATGCTTGTCCTGCGCCGAGCAGGCGGCAAAGGAAAAAACGACGGCAAGCAGCAGCACTGCGCTTATTGCCCTTTTAAGATGGGTTTTCATTAAATACCTCCGGTTTTTTGGGTGCCTTGCGGCTTTAATCTATCACAAGGGGGGGATATTCGGTAAAATCGTATTTGGCAAGGGCGGATTCGTTTATTTTGATTTCACTGTAAAAGCTTTCAAGATATTCGTAATAGGCCTTTTTGGCAAGAACTTCGTAAACCTGGTCGTAATAGTTTATAAAGTCGTCGTCGGTGGCCTGGAGGAGTCTTATAATATACACTCCTTCATCAAGCTCCACCTTTACCGTGTCGCCGGCTTTGGCCAGCTTGTCGGCCTGTTCTTCAAGTACGGGATCAAGGTTTCCGTCGGTGTAGCACAAACCTTCGTCATATTTTGCGTATTTGTCGTGCTTGGAATAGTCGCTGAAATTAACTTCGCCGGACAAAAGCTTTGCGTAAAAATCGTCCGCCTCTACACGCAGCTTTTCCTTTTCCTCGGCAGAGAGGAATTCCCTCTCGCCGGTTTCGGTGCTTATTTTATAGTAGGGGTAATAGACAAAGTCGATTTTACGGTATTCGGTATAAAATTTGTCCGAAACCAGGCTGTCTGCCACCCGCTGGATACCCCTGTCGCCGTAAAGGTATTCGTACAGCAGTTCCACCTTTGCCATGTTGTAAAGATATTCTCTGGCGGTGTTGACATCTGCATCGAATTCGGCAAGGATTTCGTTTAACAGTATAAGTCCGCCGGCATCGTTAATGTCGGCGTTTATGGCGTTTTCAATGTCGGATATAACGGCAGGATCGGTTACGTTGAGGTTGTATTTTTTACAGAAATGGTTAACCACCACAAACATTTTTGCGGTGTTTTTAACGGTATTGAAGGCGTTCTGGGCATAGGTAAGGCCGTTACCGCCGCTTTGCATGGTTTGCTTTAAAAATTCGTCAAAGTCGTCGGTGCCGTAGGGGTAGGTGCCGTGCTCGGAATAATAGTCCGAAGTATAGGCTTCGAAAATCTCCTTTACATAGGCCTTCTGGGATGCCACCATATAGGAAAACATTCCGGCGGTAACCACCTCGTCCTTATAGGTAAACAAAGCGGTGGTATCCTCCTTTGAGCAGGCGGCAAGCGCACACATAACCAGAACCGCCGCAAGGACAAGGGCAAGACGTCTTTTTATATTGTGTTTTCCGGCGGAAAAAGCCATAACAACCAAGCCTTTCTTATATAAATTGCATAAGGAATTATTAAGTAATTATATACTTTTTTGCGCCTTCAATTCTATGGCTAATTTGTTAAAATTGACAAATAGCTGTCCAAAACGGTTTTCATTACCTCCACAGGGTTTTCGCCGTTCTTTAACCTTGCCGAAAAATGGGGTTTGCCCGAGGGGGAAAGCATTATTTTTCCCTTTAATTCGGGGACCTGGGACAATAACAGCCATTTTTCCATGTTGGGTTCCTTGGTGTAGAAGGCTATAATGTTTTCGGTCTGGGTTATTTTTTCAATGTCCATACCCGATGCGGTGTTGCGGCAGAGAGAAATATCCATAAGGTTTTTCACCGGCTTAGGTATTTCCCCGAACCTGTCCAACATTTCGTCAACCAGATCCTCCCGTTCCTCCTGGCTCTCAAGGAGGGCGATTTTGCGGTAGTAGTCTATACGCAGCTTGGGGGATAACACATAGCTTTCGGGTATATAAGCGTCGGCGGTGATTTCTATAAGGCAGTCCTTTTTTACCGCAGGGGTAATGCCTTTAAGGTTGTTAACCGCTTCTTCAAGGATTTTGATATACAAATCGTAGCCCACCGCCGCCATGTTCCCCGACTGTTCGGCACCGAGGAGGTTGCCCGCGCCCCTTATTTCAAGGTCACGCATGGCGATTTTGAAACCCGAACCGAACTCGGTGTATTCCTTTATTGCCTCAAGGCGTTTGGTGGCCACCTCCGAAAGCAGTGTTCCCGGCCGGTAGGTAAAGTAGGCATAAGCCTTGCGGGGGGATCTCCCGACACGGCCCCTTATCTGGTGAAGCTGGGCAAGGCCCATCTTGTCGGCGTCCTCGATAATAAGGGTGTTGGCGTTGGGAATGTCCACCCCGGTTTCAATAATGGTGGTGCAGACGAGAATGTCTATTTCCCCGTCCACCATAGCCTGCCACACCTGCCCCAGTTCCTCCTTTGTCATCTGGCCGTGGCCTACGGCGATGACTGCGCCGGGATGGCGTTTTTCCAGCTCTCCGGCCTTGTTGAAAATAGAGTCGATGTAGTTGTGAAGGTAAAATATCTGTCCGCCCCGGCGAAGTTCCCGGCGGATGGCTTCGTCAAGTATATCCTCGTCATATTCAAGAACATAGGACTGAATGGGCAGTCTGTCCCGGGGGGCTTCCTCCAGCACCGACATATCCCTTATTCCCGTCAGTGCCATGTTAAGGGTGCGGGGTATGGGGGTGGCGGTGAGGGTGAGGACGTCTATATTTTTGGCGATTTCCTTTAACTTTTCCTTGTGCTTGACACCGAAACGCTGTTCTTCGTCTATAACAAGAAGTCCAAGATTTTTAAATTCTATTCCCTTCTGAAGAAGCTTATGGGTGCCTACGATAACGTCTATTTGTCCCTTTTTCAGCCCGGCGATAATGTCGTCGGCCTCTTTTTTTGTTTTAAAGCGGGAAAGCATTTCCACCCTTACGGGAAACTGGCGGAAACGGGCGTTCATTGTTCTGAAATGCTGAACGGCAAGTATGGTGGTGGGAACAAGGATTGCCGCCTGATAACCCGCCGAAACGCATTTGAAAACCGCTCTGAATGCCACCTCGGTTTTGCCGAACCCCACGTCACCGCATAAAATCCGGTCCATGGGGTGGGGTTTTTCCATGTCCGACTTTATCTCCCGGGCGGCTTCAAGCTGGCCGGGTGTTTCTTCAAACTCGAACATGGCTTCGAATTCCTCCTGCAGCTCGTCGTCGGGGGGAAAAGAATTCCCGGGTGCTGCCTGACGGGCGGCATAAAGGCTTATTAAGTCCTTGGCAATGTCGGTGGCGGCTGATTTTACCTTGGCTTTTGTCCTTGCCCATTCGGCAGAGGACATTTTGTGCACCTTTACGTTGTCCTCTTTGCCAATATATTTCGATACCAAATCAAGCTGTCCGCAGGGAACATACAGCACATCCCCTCCGGCATAATTAATTTTAATATAATCCTTTACAGCGCCGTCTATGGTAAGCTGCTTTATGCCGGCATAAACCCCTATTCCGTGGTTGGCGTGAACGACATAGTCCCCTTCCGAAAGGTCGGAATAAGAGGCTATTTTTTCTGCCTTTTTAAACTTTTGCGCTCCTTTGCGCCGTTTTAAGCCAAAGCCCTTTTCCCCCTCTGCCGAAGGGGTGAGGAGAACGAAGTTTACGGTGGGCAGCTCAAAGGAGAAGATGTTGCCCTCCTCGGGCATAACGGCGATATTGACTACCCTTTCGGTAATATTACCGCCCAGGCTGATGTTATATGACGCCACGGGAAATTCCCGGCTTTCTAAAATTTCCTTTAAGTTATGGGCTTCAAGCCTGTTTTTTGCAAGGTAAATGATTTTCCGCCCTGCCTCAAGGTAGCCGGAAAGCTCCTCCACCATAACCGAAACGCCACCGGTAAGGTTGCCTGCCGGCTTGGTGACAAGGTTGTAGCGGGATGAAAAGGATATGCGGGAGGATTCCATAAAATAGTCAACGGCAATGGAATTTTTGCTTACCGCCGTTCTGAATTCGTCATCGAACATGCATACGCCGCAAAGGGCAAATTCGGTTAGTCCCGCTTTGACAAGGTCTTCGATAGCCTGGCTTGTCTGCCAGGAAAATGCCCTTGCCCGTTCAAGCACCTTGCGGCTTTCGAACATTATTACCGGCCGTTTGCCGATATAGTCCAAAATGGTGGTTTTGCGGTCGTAAATAAGAGAAAAATATTTATCCCTTGACAATGGGAAAGTGCCGTTAGATGCCTGCTCGGCATCATAGGTGATATCCGCTCTTGTTTTTTCGGTAATGTCGGTCTTTCTTGCCATAAGGCGGTCAAGGGCGGCTTTAACCCGGCATACCGCATCCGCCGACGGAATAATTTCGGAAACCGGCACGCAGGTGTAGGAGTCCACGTTTTCTATACGCCGCTGGGAAACGGTGTCGAATATACCCATTGAATCCGGCTCGTCGCCGAAAAAGTCTATGCGGCAGGGATAGTCGGAGGAGGGCGAAAACACGTCCACAATACCCCCCCGTTTGGAATACTGCCCCTTCCCTTCCACGGTTTCGGCCTGGGCGTATCCGGCGGCAGAAAGCAATTTAACCAGATTGTCGGGTGATATTCTGGTGTTTAAGTTAATTGTAATTACCGAATCGGCTAGTTCCTCCGGAGGTATGGTGTATTCCATAACCGCATCGGGGACGGAAATTATATAATCCCAGTCGTCCTCGATAATTTTAAGCAGCACAAAAAGCCGCTCCTGTTCGAATTCCCTGGAAGCGGTGGCGATTTTATCAAACATAAAGTCCCGGGACGGATAGATAAGGGACGTTTTGCCGTAGGCGTCAAGCATGTTTTTTAGGGCATAGGCCTGCTTTTCTTCCGGGACGATTATTATGGGTTTTTCCTTGGTCCTTTCGGCAAAGGCTTCGCAAAACAAGGCCCGCACCGGTTCGCATACACCGTTGACGAGTATTGGGGTGTGGCCTTTTTTGTAGCCTTCGCAAAGGGATGCGAATTCGCCGTCATACGACAGCATTTTTTTGAGTATTTCCATAAAATTCCTTTAATCAGTTGCAAAGCTGCATTGCCTTATCGATTTCACCGTTTATTATAAGGCCCACAGCGTCGAAAATGTTGTCGTAATTACGGCAGATTGCATTTCTTTCGGAAACCGTAAGGTCGGAAAGCACCCAGTCGGCAAGGTCGCCGTAATTTTCAGGCTTTTGCCCCACGCCGATTTTAACACGGGGAAAATTTTCGTTACCCAGACATTCGATAATGGATTTTATGCCGTTATGCCCTCCGGCGCTGCCCGAACGGCGGACACGCAGTCTGCCGGGTTCAAGGGAAATGTCATCGAATATAACAAGCACCTGACTTGGCTGTAATTTATAAAATCTCATGGCATCGGCAACGGCTTCACCCGAGCGGTTCATATAGGTCTGGGGCTTTAGGAGCAGCACCTTTTTGCCGGCAATAACGCCGTTTCCGGTCAATGACATATGTTTTAGCTTTTTAACGTCTATCCCTGCCCGGCCGGCAATATAGTCAAGGGCGTTAAAGCCGGCATTATGGCGGGTTTTGTCGTATTTTGTCCCGGGGTTGCCCAGGCCGACGATTATAAAATCAATTGGTTGTTTATTCTTGAATATCAGCATTTTTATGTTTCCTTAATATATATTGGCTTATCATTATGATTTTAATCTTAAAGGCTTTGTTTGTCAACGGGAAATGCAAATATGGCATTTTTTAAGCCCTAAATACTACAAAACAGTAAATTTTTTGAAAAAGTTATGGACTTTTTTGTAAATTATGATATAATATTTCGGTATGTTAATTCGGATAAACATTGAGAGGTAATAATAGGAATAAAAGCAGCGTTTTTTCGGTAATAAAAATTATTCGTTACTTTTTCTTTTAAATATGTAACGAATGTTTGGAAAAAGTCGTTTTACAATAGTTTTTAACGGAAAAGATAATAAAGGAAACCCTTAGCACATCATATTAAAATCCAAGTGTCCGGGCGCTTAAAATTAGTTGGATATTGAGTTAAATATATTGACTGTCAACCCGCTTATTTTTTGACATCTGCCTGTTTTATTTAAGGAAGATGCTTATCCCTGCGCCGCTGCCGGACTGCCGGTATGCTGATTTTTCAAAAGCACACTAATTTATAAGGAGTAATATATGAGCAAGAAGTATGTTTACCTATTTTCCGAAGGTAACGAAAGCATGAAAAACATTCTTGGCGGAAAAGGCGCCAACCTTGCCGAAATGACAAATCTCGGCATGCCCGTTCCCCAAGGCTTTACCATTTCAACCGAGGCCTGCACTAAATATTACGAGGACAACGAAACCATATCCCCCGAAATAGTCGAAGAAATCTACTCTTATATCTCCAAAATGGAGCAAATTACGGGAAAACAGTTCGGTAACCCCCAAAACCCCTTACTTGTATCCGTCCGTTCGGGGGCAAGGGCATCCATGCCGGGTATGATGGACACCATTCTTAACCTTGGCATTAACGACGTGGTTGTTGAAGGCCTTGCAAGGTTAACCAACAATCCCCGCTTTGCCTACGACTCCTACCGCCGGTTTGTCCAGATGTTTTCCGACGTGGTTATGGGTATTCCCAAGCCTTTATTTGAACGCATATTAGACGAAACCAAAGAAAGCCAGGGCAAGCATTCCGACATGGACCTTAACGAAGCGGACATGAAGGAAATCTTAGGCAAATTCAAAGCCCTTTACCTTGAAAAAATGGGCACCGAGTTCCCCCAGGACCCCAAGACTCAGCTTATAGAAGCGGTTAAAGCCGTTTTCCGTTCCTGGAACAACGAACGTGCCATTGTTTATAGAAGAATGAACGACATCCCCTCATCCTGGGGAACTGCGGTTAACGTTCAGGCCATGGTGTTCGGCAACATGGGCGTTACCTCCGGCACCGGCGTAGCATTTACCCGGGACCCCTCCACCGGCGAAAAGAGGCTTTACGGCGAATTTTTAATGAACGCCCAGGGCGAGGACGTGGTGGCAGGCATACGCACCCCACAGCCTATATCCGAGCTTGCCAAAGCAATGCCAGAGGTTTACGAACAGTTTATTAAAATAGCCGAAACCCTTGAAAGACATTACAGGGATATGCAGGACATGGAGTTTACCATTGAAAACGGCAAGCTTTACATGCTCCAGACCAGAAACGGCAAACGCACCGCCGCTGCGGCGCTCCGCATTGCCGTTGACCTTGTAGAAGAAGGGATGATTACCACCGACGAGGCGCTGCTTAAGGTTGACCCAAAGCAGCTTGACGCCCTCCTTCATCCCCAGTTTGATGCCGCCGCTATAAAAAAGGCCACCCCCATAGCCACCGGACTTCCCGCTTCCCCCGGTGCCGCCTGCGGCAAAGCCTATTTCACCGCCGAGGACGCCAAGAAGGCCGCCGACAAAGGCGAAAAGGTTATCCTTGTACGGCTTGAAACATCGCCAGAGGATATCGAAGGAATGTATTCCTCCCAAGGCATTCTCACCGGCCGTGGCGGACGCACATCCCATGCTGCCGTGGTTGCCCGCGGCATGGGACGCTGCTGCGTGGTGGGCTGCGGCGCTCTCAACATTAAAGAAGAAGAAAAATACTTTAAGGTGGGTGACGTTACCGTCCGTGAAGGGGACTATATCTCCATTGACGGCTCCACCGGTAAGGTTTATACAGGCATTATAAATACCGTTCCCGCCGTAATTTCCGGCGAATTTGCAAAATTCATGTCATGGGCCGACAACCGGCGCACCCTTAAGGTGAGAACCAACGCCGACAACCCTAAAGACACCGAGCAGGCAATAGTTTTCGGCGCCGAGGGCGTGGGATTATGCCGCACCGAGCATATGTTCTTTGGCGGCGAGCGGATTGCGGCCATGCGTGAAATGATTGTTTCCCGCACTGTGGAACAGCGCAAAAAGGCCCTTGACAAGCTCCTTCCCATGCAGAAGGGCGACTTTATAGGCATTTTCAAAGCCGCCAAAGGCTTCCCCGTAACAATACGGTTCCTTGACCCGCCTTTACACGAATTTTTACCCAACGATAAAGAGGAAATTGAAAATATAGCAAAATTAATGGGTCTTAACTTTGACGAGCTTAATGCGGTTGTGGTTTCCCTGCACGAACTCAACCCCATGATGGGCCATCGAGGCTGCCGTCTTGCGGTTTCCTACCCCGAAATTTACGAAATGCAGACAAGGGCGGTTATCGAGGCTGCCATTGAGGTTAACAAAACCGACGGGCTTAACGTGGAGCCCGAAATTATGATACCTCTTGTGGGCGACTACAACGAGCTTAAATTTGTCAAGAAGGTTGTGGTTTCCGCCGCCGACAAAATTATAGCCGAATCGGGTGTTTCTCTTAAATATAAGGTGGGCACCATGATTGAAATTCCCAGGGCTGCGGTTATGGCCGACGAGATTGCCAAAGAGGCGGAATTCTTTTCCTTCGGCACCAACGACCTTACCCAGATGACCTTCGGTTTTTCCAGAGATGATGCTGCCAAGTTCCTTGAGGACTACTATGCCAAGGGAATATTTGAATCCGACCCCTTTGCAAGGCTTGACACTTCAGGTGTGGGAAGGCTTATCGAAATGGCCGCCAAGCTGGGTAAATCCACCCGTCCGGACATTAAGCTGGGTATATGCGGCGAACACGGTGGCGACCCTTCCAGCGTGGAATTCTGCCACAACGCCGGGCTGACCTATGTATCCTGCTCGCCTTTCCGTGTTCCCATTGCAAGGCTTGCGGCGGCCCAGGCGGTTATCAGAGCCGAAAAATCAAAGAAATAGTTTATCAATGTGAAATATAAATTATATTAAGACTTAAATTCGGGAGGATGCGGGTTATGACCACAAGACTTGAAGAAATTGCCGCTTTTGAAACCCAAAGGGCTAAACAACGGGAAAAAGACTTCAAGCACGACCTTGCGGTTGTTCTCGCCTCCTCCTGTCTGCTTATTGTGTTTTTACATATAGGCATTGGGATATACGGACTTATGTATGCCCTGCGTGAACCCATTGCCAGGGCAATAGCCGGAATAAAGGACATTTCCCTTGATGAAGCAACGGAAACATTTAAAGCCTTTTACAATTCCGAAATACTTGAAAACGTTGTCCAGTTAATAGTTACGGCGTTATACATAATTGTCCCCGTTTTGGCAGCCAAAAAGTTGTTAAGGAACAAACCCAAAAACATTTACCCCTTAAAGTTGGCTTTTCCCCAGAAAGCGGGTTCGTTTATATTCTTTTCAATGGGAATATGCTATACCGTAACCCTTATATGCTCTCTGATATTCGGCGACCTTTACCCGGATGTGTCGGTTATAGAAACCAATTCGGGTTTGCTGACGGTTATAGTAAACTTTATTTTAATTGTAATTGTGGCACCTTTCGGTGAGGAGCTGCTTTTCAGGGGCGTGTTCTATCAGGGACTTGCCAAGTACAGTCAGCCCTTTGCCATATTTTTATCGGCCCTTATCTTCGGCCTTGCCCACCGCAATCCCCCGCAGGTAATAAACGCCTTTGTAATGGGCATCTGCCTTGCCATTGGCTTTGCCAAAACCGGCTCTATAACCCTTTGTGTGCTTATACACCTTGCCAACAACGCTTTTTCCTTTATGCTGTCCTATCTTATTTCCGACGACAGTTATATTTTAACAGTATTGATTTCCATTGCGGTTATAGGTATCATGGGCTTTGCGGTGGCAATGATGATATCCTTTGCGGTTACCAAAAAGTCGGGGATATTTAATTATGACGAAATAAAAAGCGACTACCCCCGGTTGTCCGGTCGCAGGGCGAGGGTGTGGCTTGTAAAAAATCCTTTATTTTATATTTTTATCGCTCTGGTGAGTGCCGGGGTGGCTTTGCTGTATATTAAACTATGACTGAAGACGAAAAATTTATGAAAAAAGCCCTTGAACGGGCAAAAAAAGCGGCATCGAAGGGAGAAGTCCCCATAGGATGCGTTATCGTAAAGGACGGCAGGATAATTGCCTCCGGCTATAACAAACGGGAAGAAAAGAAAAATTCCCTGCTTCACGCCGAAATGGTGGCTATAAATTCCGCCTGTAAAAAGTTAGACGCATGGCGGCTTTGCGACTGCACTTTGTATGTTACCCTTGAACCCTGCCCCATGTGCGCCGGGGCTATTATAAATTCCCGCATAAAGCGGGTGGTGTTCGGAGCGTCTGACCCCAAGGCGGGGGCTTTCGGCTCTGTGGTTAACCTTAACGAATACCCCTTCAACCATAAATGCCTTATATCCTCCGGAGTGCTGGGGGAGGAATGCGCCGCTATCCTTTCCGCCTTTTTCCGCAAACTGCGAAAATAAGGGTTTTTATATGAAATAACCGGAAATACTATAACCGGTGATGGCGGATGGATTTTAACGAAATTTATCACAAACAGCTTACCCTTGAGGGAATGCGTAAAGACGCCAAGCGGAAGGCGAGGGGGATAATATCCGACAGATTTTTTACCCTTGCCGCCGGAACCCTTACGGGTTTTGGCTTTTGTTTGGGGATTTTTTATTCCTTCAGACTGTTAGCCTTTGTGCTGACGGCGGCGGATATTAACCTTGACTATCTTTTCGGCGTTTTGGTTTATTTTATATGCTTTCCCGTAATTTTGGGTGTAACGGAATTTTGTAGATGTTTTTTATTGACAGGGAAAGCGGATTTTTATATAATCTTTAAAAGCTACTATAATTTATCCTCATTTTTGCTTTATGCCGAATATTCACTCCTTTGCCTTGTGGTGCTTCTTTTCCTCCTTTTCCCCTTTTTGCTTGTTACAGCTATTCCCTATCTGTTTGGGGCAAAGGAAAAAACCATACTGGTGTTTGAGGTTATTTCCCTTTTCCTTTTGGTATACGGCGTAATGTACTGGCTGTCCTTTGTGTTTTCAAAAAAGCTCAAAAGTGATTACGCCGGGTTTTATTTGTCCTTTTTAGGCCATTTTATAATAGCCGTATTAACAAGAGGACTGTATCTGCTGTTTCTTTTTCCCTATTTGTGCTTATCCTTTTTTAAGTTTGTTGAAAATTATAAGAATTCAAACAAACGCAAAGGCAAAAGGAAGGGGAAGAAATTTAAAGCCACTCCCACGCCGGAAAGCGGCAATTCCGATAGCAGTAGATGAGAAAATTTAATTAAAAACGAAAAATACCGCCACCGGGCGGCATAATATATATTTTTTTTAGGAGCAACCGAAAATGAAAGAAAAATTTTATGTCACCACCGCAATAACCTATACTTCGGGAAAGCCCCATATAGGCAACGTCTATGAGATAGTGCTCACAGACGCTATTTCCCGTTTCAGGCGAATGCAGGGTTATGACGTATTCTTTCTTACCGGAACAGACGAACACGGTATTAAAATAGAACAAAAATCCGAGGCCGCAAACCTTACACCAAAGGAATTTGTGGACAAAGTTGCTGCGGAAATAAGGAAAACCTGGGATATGTTCGGGGTGAAATACGACAAGTTCATCCGCACCACCGACGAATATCACAAAAAGACGGTGCAGAAGATTTTCACCAAGCTTTATGAACAGGGGGATATTTACAAATCCACCTACACCGGCAACTACTGCACCCCCTGCGAATCCTTCTGGACCGACTCCCAGCTTGTAGATGGCTGCTGCCCCGACTGCGGACGCCCCGTTAAACCCGCATCGGAGGAAAGCTACTTTTTACGCCTTTCCAAATATGCAGACAAGCTTATCGAATACTACAACAGCAATCCCGACTTTATAACCCCTGCCGCCCGTAAAAACGAGATGATAAACAACTTTATCAAACCGGGCCTTCAGGATTTGTGCGTTTCACGCACCTCGGTTAAGTGGGGCATACCCGTGGAGTTCGACCAGGGCCACGTTATTTATGTGTGGATAGACGCCCTTTCCAACTACATCACCGCCATAGGTTATGACACCGAAAACCCCTCGGAGCAGTATAAAAAGCTGTGGCCTGCGGATTTACATGTAATAGGCAAGGATATAGTCCGTTTTCACACCATATACTGGCCTATAATCCTCCTTGCCCTTGGCGAACCGCTGCCTAAAAAGGTGCTGGGCCACCCCTGGCTGTTGATGAACAACGAAAAGATGTCAAAGTCAAAGGGTAACATCATCTACGGCGACGAGCTTATTGAGCTTTTCGGCCTTGATGCTGTAAGATACTACATTCTTTCTGAAATGGGCTATCTTAACGACGGTTCGATAAGCTATGAATCCATTATAAACCGCACCAACACCGACCTTGCCAACATTTTCGGCAACCTGGTGTCCAGGACGGCGGCCATGATAAACCAGTATTTCGGCGGAGTTATTCCGGTTGCAGAGTCCGACGACGAGTATGCAGCCGCCCTTAAAGAGGGTGTATTGTCCGAGGCTGCACAGGCAATCAAAAATATGGACGAATACTATTTTGCCGACGCTGCCGAACACATTATTTCCCTGTTTAAACACTGCAACAAATATATAGACGTTACCATGCCCTGGGCGTTAGCCAAGGACAAGGCCAACGAAGGTAAATTAAAAACCGTCCTTGCCAATCTGGTAGAAGGCATACGCATCGGTGTAACCTTGTTTAAGCCTTTTATTCCCGACACGGTGGACAAGGCTGCCAAATGCTTTGCCTTTGACGATATAGCCTTATCCCTTGAAAATGCCGGCAGTTTCTCTTATGCGTCTGCCGGAAAAGAAATCGGCGAAATACCCCATCTGTTTAGCAGAATTGACAAGGCCGCCTTTGACAAAATGATGAAGGAAAAAGCCGAGGCTGCCGAAAAAGCCGCCGAGGAGGGCAAAATCGCCATAGATGACTTTGCCAAAGTTCATCTTGTGGTGGGAAAAATTCTTGAATGCGAAAGTGTTCCTAAGTCCGACAAGCTGTTAAAGCTGACGGTGGACATAGGCACCGAAACCCGACAGGTGGCGTCGGGAATAGCCAAATACTATAAGCCCGAGGATTTGATTGGAAAGAAGATAATTCTTGTGGAAAACCTTAAAACCGCCGTTCTTCGCGGAGTAAAGAGTCAGGGTATGATTCTGGCTTCTGGCGACGAAAAAGCGGGGGTTAAGGTTGTGTTTATAGACGACAGTGTCCCCGTGGGAGCGAAGGTGTCATAATGTTTGATTCCCACGCCCATTACGAAGACGAAAAATTTGCCGCCGACAGGTATGAACTGCTTGACAGTCTGTTTAATACGGGAATTACGGGCATAATCAACTGCGGCTCGGACAAGGAAACATCCTTTGCGTCAATGGAACTTGCCGAAAAGTATGAAAATATCTACTTTGCCGCCGGTGTTCACCCCCACAGCTCCCCCGTTTGCGGCGATTTTGAGGAGTGGCTTATTCCCCTTCTTTCCCACCCCAAGTGTGTTGCTATAGGCGAAATAGGCCTTGACTATTACTACGACACCCCTAAGGATGCCCAGATGAAGGTGTTTAAGCGGCAGCTTGAAATAGCTGACAGGCTTAATAAAAAGGTTATCATCCATAATCGGGATTCCCACAAGGATTTATACGATACGGTAAGCTTATTCCCCAACGTTAAAGGTGTTTTCCATTCCTTTTCTGGCTCGGCTGAGTTTGCCAAAATGCTTGTCAAAGACGGGTGGTATATATCCTTTTCAGGAGTTATAACCTTTAAGAATGCCGAAAAGCCGGTTAAGGCGGTGTCGGAGGTTCCGTTTGACAGGCTGCTTTGCGAAACCGACTGTCCCTATCTCACCCCTCACCCCCACCGGGGAAAGATAAATCATTCGGGTTATCTTGAATGGACTATCAAAAAGCTAGCCGAAATCAAGGGAATATCCTTTGAAGAAATGGCCGGACTTACCGAACAGAATGCAAAAACCCTGTTTGGCATAAAATAAACAAAATGCGCTTAAAATAAAAGAATTTTTTGGGCATTTGATAAAACTTTGTAAAATCTATTGTATTTTGGGCAATTTTGTTATACAATATCTTGTATTTAAAAGAATATTATAAATTTTTGGAGGTTATTATATGGCAGTCAGAGTTGCTATCAATGGTTTTGGCCGCATAGGCCGTCTTGCCTTCCGCCAGATGTTCGGCGCAGAAGGTTATGAAGTCGTTGCGATAAACGACCTTACAAGCCCCAAAATGCTTGCACATCTTTTAAAGTATGACACCGCTCAGGGTGGCTACGCCGGAGCTTTCGGTCAGGGCAAGCACACCGTTACCAACACCGAGGATTCTATCATCGTTGACGGTAAGGAAATTAAAATTTACGCCGAAAAGGACGCTATAAACTGCCCCTGGAAGGCTCTTAACGTAGACGTTGTGCTTGAATGCACCGGTTTCTACACCGACATAGCCGACGCCAACAAACACATCCTTGCCGGCGCCAGAAAAGTTGTTATTTCCGCTCCCGCATCCAACAAGAAGGATGCCGCCAACTTCCCCAACCCCAAGACTATCGTTTACAACGTTAACCACAACACCCTCACCGCTGAGGATACCATAATTTCCGCTGCATCCTGCACCACCAACTGCCTGGCTCCCATGGCTAAAGCGCTTAACGACACTTATCCCATCCTTGCAGGTATGATGGCCACCATCCACGCCTACACCGGCGACCAGATGGTTCTTGACGGCCCCCACCGCAAAGGCGACCTGCGCAGATCCAGAGCTGCCGCAGCTAACATCGTTCCCAACTCCACCGGCGCTGCCAAGGCTATCGGTCTTGTTATTCCCGAACTCAACGGCAAGCTTGTAGGCGCTGCTCAGCGTGTTCCCACCGTTACCGGTTCCACCACCCTTCTGTTTGCCACCGTTAAGGGCAAGGACGTTACCGTTGCTTCTGTTAACGCCGCAATGAAGGCTGCCGCAAACGAATCTTTCGGCTACACCGAAGACGAAATCGTTTCCTCCGACGTTATCGGCATGTCCTACGGCTCCCTGTTTGATGCTACCCAGACCATGGTGCTCAAGATTGACGAAGACACCTATCAGGTTCAGGTTGTGTCCTGGTACGACAACGAAAACTCCTACACCAGCCAGATGGTTAGAACCATTAAGTATTTCTCCGAACTTAAGTAATTTAAGTAATAAGCACCGCCGGCGTAAAGCCGGCGGTTTTTTTTACTTTATTCAAATAATTTATAACAAAAAACCGCCGTTGGGCGGTTTTGATTTTAATATTAACTTAATTGCCGTTTCCGTTTCCGTTTTCGTTTTCTCCCCTGGCGACCGAGTAGGTGCGGGAAAACACATAAAGCGCAAGGACAATGTCCACGGCGGAAAAGAGGATATATTTATCAAGGGAGGGATTTTCAATGGTAATAACCAGATTGGGCACCGCATACACCAGCATGGTGAAAATGCAAAGATAACCTACGGTGAGATACACTCGCATGGCAATGACACCGAAGGAGGTTTTACCCTCATACACCATAAACAGCATAAGCATTATAAGGCTTATGATATGGTAAGCGACAGCCGAGTTGCCCGGGTGGCTGTTTTGCTCCACAAAGTCCACCAGCAGCCTGACAATGGCATACAGTGCGGGAATAAGACGCATAAAGGGGATTATGGTTTTGTTTACTCCGTTTTTGGCAAGGGCAAGATACAAAAACATTACCGACGCCAAAATCATCATAATGCTTATAATAAACCTGCTGGCTTGCATGTCCGATGTGGTGAGATAAAGATAGGAGTAATAAAACCCCGTAGCCATAAGCATAAATCCGCAAAGGGCCGATGAAAACACCACCGGGGAGGATTCCATGTCAATAAATTTGTTTGCCTTCTTCCCTATTATAAAAGCAAGCACACCAAAGGTCACCGCAAAGCAGGCGGAGAAAATGACAAATCCTATGGTTTCGCTGTTTTTGGTTATAAAATATCCGCCGGCGTTGTCAAGTTCCAGGTTTTTGTCAACCACCCCTATGCGGATAATTGACACAAGCAGCGATACTATAAGCACCGCCATAGCCGAAATCTTATAAATGCTCCAGTTGCGACCCATATTAACCCACGCCTTTCGCCAAACTCCGTATATTATGTTAACTTACGGAAATTGACTAACTGTGTTGTGTAAATATTATATATCTTAAAGGTCTGTTTGTCCATGTTTTTAATAAATTTTCCATTTTATTAAAACTTTGTTGAAAATTTCGTCATTTTATGACGTTTGCTTTTTCTTTTCTTTTATCCTATACATTGCGTTGTCGGCGGCGTTTATAAAGGATTTTGCCGTATCGTTTTGGCTAAACAGGGAATACCCCATACTTGCTCCCAGTTTAAAATGCAATGTTCCGGTTTTATTGAATTTTTCAAAGTTTTGTTCTATGGTGATTATGAGCTTTTCAATATCTTCAAGCTTTTCCCTTTCACCCACCACTATAAATTCGTCCCCGCCAAGACGGGCGATAAAATCAAGATCCTTGTTGCAGGACTGCTTTAACACCTGGGATGTGTAAACCAAGGCGTTGTCCCCGGCCATATGGCCGTAATTATCGTTAATTTTCTTAAACCCGTCAAGGTCTATCATAAGGGCAAACACCATTTTCTTGCCGTTCCAAGACATTAATCGCCTGTCAAGGTAAACGTCGAGCCGGGGACGGTTGTTAAGCTTTGTAAGATAGTCGGTGGAAATAAGTCCGTTTTGAAGGTTTAAGTAAATATAACCGCAGGCGACGGCGGAGGACACCCATATAAGGGCAACGCCGTAAAACATTACCTGAAGCAACGAAGCACCGAGAATTATAAGACAAAAGATTATAAGCGGGAGGTTTATATCCTTTGTCCGCCGCCAGCCGTGTTTGATAATATCTATTCCTATAACAGCGGCAGCCGAAATAAGATACATGAAGGATATGACCACCAGCAGCCAGAAAAATTTTCCTCTTACATACGCATTATTTGAACTCACCGAAAAATACCAGCCTGTCCAAAAGCTGATTACCGACAGTAAAAAGTTGATAACTCCCGGAATGGCATACCATTTCATCCGCTTAATTAGGGCCAATTTATTTTCATACACCTTAATATCGGCATAAACCAGGCACAAGAAGCACATTGCCGTATTTAAAAAATAATATATCAGCGTTATGCTTATATATATCACCCTTACAAACATGCCGGGGGTGCCTCTTAAAAGAATCATTGCGGTGTCAAATACAAGAATGGCTATATTTGCTGTCATTAAAACATTGAAAATTTGTTGGTCAAAGGATTGTTCGGAAAAAGGGCCGGAGTTTTTATTAGTGAGCATGAAAAGGAGAAACAGAATGCATATAACATTCACTTCAGTATAAAAAATGTCAAGCAAAATGCAACCCTCCTTTTGCGATAATATTTCTATTATACAAATATTTTTCATTTTATCAAGTGACAATTGATTAAATTTAGTGGCTTTTACTGTGGTTACGATATTTATATATCAGCGTAAAACAAAGGTGTTTTTATTGTAGTCGATTAACCCCTCCCGGCGGAGCTTGGACAGCTCGGCGGACATGGCGGAGCGTTCCACAAACAGATAGTCGGCCAGCTCCTGACGGTTGAAGGGGATGGTGAAGGTTTTTGAGCCGGCTTTCCCCGACTCTATGGACAAATAGGCTAGCAGCTTTTCCCGGGTGGTGCGCTTGGAGGTAATTTCAAACTTTTCTAAAAGGGATACATTTTTTCTGGATGTGATTTTAATTAAATTTTGAATAAGCTTGTTGTGGAAATGGCAGGCGGTGGCGCAGGTTGTGGAAAATCGGGTTGAATCAAGGAGCATTATCTCGCTGTGGTGTGAAGCCACAACGGTTACGGGAAGGCAGACACCGGCAAATGCAAAAGCCTCGATTATCAGATTCCCCTCCTCCACCCTTGCCATAATTGACCGGTTGCCGTAATAGTCGTTATGGACAACCGACACCTGCCCTGACAACACAATGCCAAACTGCTTTACGCACTCACCGGCGGAAAACACCACTTCATCCTTTTCATAGGTAACAATCTTTGCGTTAAGGCAGCCCAGGAGGATTTCCAAATCCTCCTTTGCAATTTCGCCAAATAAGGGGACATGACTTAAAAATTCGAAATATTTTTTCATAAATCCTCCTTTTTGTTGGAATTCCAACATACAAACTGACTTAAGTATATTAAAATAATGGCGTAAAGTCAAGTGTTACCAAAAAATACTTATGAGGTGTATACAATGATCAGAAAGATAATAAAAATCGACGATGAAAAGTGCAACGGCTGCGGCCTTTGCGTCGACGCCTGCCACGAGGGTGCCATAGGTCTGGTTGACGGCAAGGCAAGGCTTATGCGTGAAGATTACTGCGACGGTCTTGGCGACTGCCTTCCTGCCTGCCCTACGGGAGCCATTACCTTTGAGGAACGGGAAGCAAAAGCCTATGACGAACAAGCCGTTCTTGCAAGCAAGGAAAAGGTAAATAAGAAAGAAGAGCAAAAACCCCTTCCCTGCGGCTGCCCGGGATCGAATATGAAAACCTTCCGCCGGGAGCAAACCGAAGCACCTAAACAGCAGACAGAAAACTGTGAAATGTCAAGCCGGCTTAACCAGTGGCCGGTTCAGATAAAACTGGTGCCGGTAAACGCCCCCTACTTTGAAAATGCGTCCCTGCTTATAGCCGCCGACTGCACCGCCTACGCCTACGGCAACTTCCACGATAAGTTTATGAAAAACAAGATAACCCTTATCGGCTGCCCGAAGCTGGACATAGGGGATTACAGCGAAAAGCTGACGGCCATTTTAAAAAACAACAATATTAAGAATGTTACCGTGGTTCGTATGGAAGTTCCCTGCTGCGGCGGAATAGTAAATGCAGTTATAAAGGCCCTTCAGAATTCCAGCAAGTTTATACCCTGGCAGGTTGTAACCATTTCCACCGACGGAAATATTATTGAATAAACAGGAGGAATATTTATGAAAAAATACTTGTGTGTTCCCTGCGGCTACATTTACGACCCCGAGGTGGGGGATCCCGACGGCGGGATTGCGCCAGGCACCCCCTTTGAGGATATTCCCGACGAATGGCAGTGCCCCATATGCTATGTGGGGAAAGAAGATTTTGAACCGATAGAAGAATAAAAGAATTAAAGGAGGATAAAAAAATATGGGTATGTTTTGTTTTCAGTGTCAGGAAACCGCAGGAGGAAAGGGCTGTACCGTCCGGGGTGTCTGCGGCAAGCAGGAAACCACCGCCAAGCTGCAGGACCTGCTTATTTACACCGTAAAGGGTGTTTCGGAAATAGTTGTTAAGGGTGGTCTTGAGGTCGAAACCCTTGGTAAAGTAAATTACGAGCTGGTCAATTCCCTTTTTATGACCATAACCAACGCCAACTTCGATGACGAAGCTCTGGTTTTACAAATTAAAAAAATGCTTGAAATAAGAAACGGTTTAAGAGATTCAGCAAATGCTGTTTCACTCCATGACGCCGCAACCTTTGAGGTGGAAAACACCGAGGAAATGCTTGAAAAGGCAGCTGCCGTAGGCGTTCTGGCAACGGCAGACGAGGATATAAGATCACTAAAAGAAATGGTAACCTACGGCTTAAAGGGCATGGCGGCCTATGCCGAGCATGCGGCAAACCTTGGTGAAACCGACAACGACGTTTTTGCTTTTATGTATAAGGCTTTGGCTGCTCTTCTTGACGATGGCAAAACCGCAGGTGAGCTGACCGAGCTTGTCCTTGAAACCGGTAAATACGGTGTGTCGGCAATGGCACTCCTTGACAAGGCCAACACAGGCCGATTCGGCAATCCGGAAGTTACCGCAGTAAACATAGGCGTAAGAAACAATCCGGCAATACTTATTTCCGGCCACGACCTTACCGATCTTGAACAGCTTTTGGAACAAACCAAGGGAACCGGGGTGGACGTTTACACCCACAGCGAAATGCTGCCTGCCCATTATTATCCCTTCTTTAAAAAATACGACAATCTTGCCGGCAACTACGGCAACGCCTGGTGGAAACAGGTGGACGAGTTTGTGTCCTTTAAAGGCCCCATTCTTTTCACCACCAACTGTATCGTCCCGCCCCGCAGCGAGGAGGTTAAGTCAAGGATTTTCACCACCGGTGCAGCGGGTTTCCCCGGATGCAGACATATAACCGCAGGGCGTGACGGTAAAAAGGATTTTTCAGAAATTATTGCTCTTGCCAAAACCCTGCCCGCTCCCCAGCAGATTGAAAACGGCAATATTATAGGCGGCTTTGCCCATAATCAGGTCATGCTTTTGGCCGACAAGGTGGTGGAGGCTGTCAAAGCGGGAAAAATCAGAAAGTTTTTCGTTATGGCAGGCTGCGACGGCCGGATGAAGTCAAGGGACTATTACACCGAATTTGCAAACAAGCTGCCCGCCGACACG
This sequence comes from Eubacteriales bacterium, assembly GCA_050953105.1. Taxonomy (GTDB): domain Bacteria; phylum Bacillota; class Clostridia; order Oscillospirales; family CAG-382; genus UBA1206. Next base: position 478,654 of record JBMNMA010000009.1, read on the forward strand.
GTTATCCTTACCGCCGGCTGTGCCAAATACCGCTACAACAAGCTGAATTTAGGGGATATAGACGGCATTCCCAGAGTTCTTGACGCCGGTCAGTGCAACGACTCCTATTCCCTTGCGGTTATCGCCATGAAATTAAAAGAGGTGTTCGGCCTTGAAAATGTAAACGACCTACCCATCGCCTTCAACATCGCATGGTATGAGCAGAAAGCGGTTATAGTTCTCCTTGCCTTACTGTATTTAGGGTTTAAAAACATCCATTTAGGGCCCACCCTTCCCGGATTTTTATCTCCCAACGTGGCAAAGGTGCTGGTTGACAATTTCGGCATTGCCGGCATTTCCACCGTTGACAACGATTTGGACTTGTTTTTAGGAAAGTAAGTTAATATAAAGCAAACCGCCGGCAGATATTTACCGGCGGTTTTTTTATTCCTGTAAAGTATAATACTAATTAATCCTGCTTGCTACAATATATCACAACCGCATCATGCAGAAACTTTGCGCAGCCGGGGGCGATTTTGTCATAATATTCGGTAAACCGGGGGTCATCAATATACATCTGTGTCAAGCAAATATGGGCTTCTTTTGAGTAACTGTCCCAGTAAAACATAAGCCATTTTTTATGCAGCTCGGCCGCCTTCATAGCCTTTTCCCCGGCAGGGTCGCCCTCTTCAAAGGCTGCCTTTAAGGTATTGTTCAAATCCTCGGTCAGCTTTTCATGCTCCTTATACTTTTCGGGGGTGGTGTTCAGCAGCTTTTGATTGGATTTTTCAACTCTTTCATCCCCGTATTTCCGGCGGATTTCTTTTCCGTATTTAGTTTCATTTTCTTCAACCTGCGCTTTAATAAAGCCTTCGAACTTTTCCTGGTCGGACATTGTAAATTCTCCTTTCATTGACTTAATTGTTTTTTCGGCGTTTGATATAAGGGTGTCAAGCCTTTGTCTTTTTTCCACTAGGGATTTCAAATGCCCCTCCAGTGCGCCGATAACGTCAAAATCCTTTGAATTTATTATCTTACCAATCTCCTCAAGGGGCATATCCAGCTCCCGGTAAAACAGTATAAGCTGAAGTTTGTCAACCTCCTTTTGGCCATACATACGGTAGCCGTTTGAGTTTATCCTTGAAGGAACCAGAAGTCCGCATTGATGGTAATGGCGCAGTGTCCGCTTTGTTACTCCCGCCATTTTGGCAAGCTTGTTTATTGTGTATTCCATTTCTCACTCCTCCGGAAAACATTATAAACTATGACGTTACGTTAATGTCAATATGTTTTTTCAAATTAATAAAACTCCTCCTTCACAAGCGTAGCCAAAGAGGTTGCGCTCTCCGTCTCCACAGTAATACGGGTGTTTAACCTTGTAAACTACCCCTCGGGAACCCTCCCCCAGGCAATAGGCATTGACGAATTCAAGGGGAATACGGGAAAAGATAAATATCAATGTATTATTACAGACCTTAACAATAACAGGGTAATAGATATCCTCGAAACAAGGTATAAACAAGATTTATTCAGCTATTTCAAGCACTTTGACAGATCGAAAACGGCATATTTCGTAAGCGATATGTGGGAAACCTACAGGGACGTTTCGAATACATACTTTAAGAAAGCCACCTATGTTATCGATAAATATCATTACGCAAGGCAGGTGTTCTGGGCGTTCGAGTCTGTACGCAAGGAGGAACAAAAGAAACATATCAAGGAAACCCGTCTTGCTTTCAAGCACTCAAAGGGTATTCTTTACAAGCGTTATGATAAGTTGACACCTGATGAAAAGATAAGGGTTGACACAAAAAAACAGCCGGTTAAGGCTGTTTTTGTTGTTTTTATGCCTGAAGCTCAATGTTTTCGGCTATTTCAAGGAAAAGCGAGGTAAGTTCGGGGTCGAACTGGCTTCCGGCGGCTTCTTTGATAATTTCAAGGGATACCTGTTTGTAATTTTCGGTTTCCTTAATGGTCCGCCGGTATACCCGGTCATAGGTTTCGGTTAATGAAATTATCCGTGAAATCAAGGGTATCTGTTCGCCCTTTAATCCTCTGGGGTAGCCTTTGCCGTCCCACTTTTCGTGATGGGAGTAGACATACTCGGCAAGATCCAAGGTTTCGTCTATCAGATTCAATATCCGGTATCCCACCACCGAATGCTGCTTGAATTTTTCCTGTTCTTCAATATCAAGAGCATTTTTATTAAGCAGTGAGTAGTCAAGCACAATTTTGCCGATATCGTGAAGATAGGCGGCCCGTTTCAGCTTGACAAGCTCGGTTTCGGGCATATTCAGCGCCTTGCCGAGCTCTGCCGACAGGTTTTGAACGTTAATGGAATGAAGCTGCTCGTAACGGCTGCGCTTATGCAGGGTTTGGATAATAGTGTCCACAATGTCCTTGTTGATGGAGCTGCGGTTGATGGTTTTATCCTTATACATGGCGTTTTCGGCGTTGGCCATAACCTCGTCAAGTGACTGGCCGGGGTTATACTTAGTATCTGTTCCCATGGAAATAGAGCATTTCACCGCCTCCACCGTGGCTTCGGCAAAGCTTGATTTTATGACATTCAGCATGGCAGCCGCCTCTATGGCCGTAGTTTTGGGAAGCAGAATAATAAATTCGTCACCGCCGGTACGGGCAATAACGTCACCGCTTCGGCAGGCTTGCTTTAAAATTTCGGCCGATTTCTTTATAAGCTCGTCCCCGGCATTGTGGCCGAAAACGTCGTTTGTCAGCTTAAGACCGTTTATGTCGGCAAATATAACCGAAAGTGGCAGGTTTTCGGGTGTGTCAATTGTCAGTCTTTTTTCCTCAAAGCACCGGCGGTTGAGAAGGCCGGTAAGGGTGTCGAAGCAGTACAGGAACTGAATTTCCGCTTCCCGCTGCTTTCGAATGGTAATGTCGGTAAATGTGATAACCGCACCCACAACCTGTCCGTTTTTAATCTGGGGGTAGGAGTGGTATTCCACGTCAAAGCAGGTGCCGTCTGCACGCCAGAAAACCTCGTCGTCGGCATGGACACCTTCTGCCCTTTCAATAGATCTTAATATCCGGCAGTCGGTAAAATCGGAGGGGGAGCTGTCCCGGTTGGTATGGTGGATAATGTTATGGATATCCTTACCCAAAAGTTCCGACTGGTCCATATAGCCTAACATTGCAACGCAGCTTTTGTTGCAGAAGGTGCATTTTCCATCTGTGTCGATACCGAATATCGCTTCCGCTGCCGAGTCGAGAATAAGCTGAAGCCGGTTGGTGTTTTCCTCAAGCACGCCATAAGCATTTTCAAGCTCTATGGTGCGATCTTTAACCGCTTTTTCAAGCCCCCGCACAAAGGTTTGCAATTCGTCGGCCATGAAGTTGAAGGCACGGGAAATCTGGCCGATTTCGTCGTTGCGCTTAACCTCTGCTCTGGCATACAGATCACCCGCTGCAAGAGCTGCGGTTTTTTCCCTAAGAAGGGACAAGGGTTTCAGCATTCTTGATGTGAGTAGAATATTTATAAAAAGTGAAAGGGCAAGGAACACAAAGGCAAGGATTATGGCAAGGTATATGTAATTAAACGCTGGTGAAAGGAGATAACTTTCGGGCAGGGCTGAAATAACCACCCAGTTAAGGCCTCCAAGCTCCAGTTCCTTAACATCCATATACCAGTTTTCATTAATACCCTTGTAAAAGAAAGAAGTTTCCTGCGTCTTAAGGAAGTTGTCGTAGGCCATGCGGATGTCGGGAGTGTCAAGTTCGTCAAGGCTTAACATTTCCTCAGCTTCTTCACTCATATCGTCCGCCGGCAAGCGATAATGCAACGCATCTTTGGAATTGGCGATTATCTTTTGGGTTTCTTTATCGATTAAAATCACATACCCCGTATATTCCCTAACCATCAAATCAATGGCAAGGCTTATATCGTTAAGAAGCATATGGGTGCCCAGCACTCCGTTAAGACTGCCGTCTTGGTTATACAGCGGGCAGGAATAGGTAATAACCAGCTTGTTTGTTAAATAATGCCGGTGTATGTCGGTAAACCCAGGACCGCTGCGTTCAACGGCGGAGGTGTACCATTCACTTTGGCGCATATCGTATGCGCCGCCTATTTCCGCCACCTCGCCGGCGGTGTTGTCATCGGTTGTGTTATAATACCATATCTGTCCGCCGGTTTGGAAATTGCTGCGGATAATTTCAAACACGCCATTGGCGTTCCGCCGGGCGCCGTAGTATTCACCGTCGGCGGTGGCGTAGGATATGCCGGAAATGGCATCACTGTAAGACGAAAGCACGCCCACGAAATACCTGTCCCGGGTTGCTTCGTCCGAAAAATCAACCATTCCGTTGGCAATTATTTTATGGTTTACCTCGTTTATCTGGGCGGGGAACAGCATATACGAAAAAATCTGCTTGTAAATATGCTCGTTTAACTCACCGGCGACAGATTCGGTTGCTTCTTTAGAAGAAGAAAACCACCCCGAAAACACAAAATAACCTATGATTCCGAAGGAGACAAGCATAATCGCCATAAATATGCAAATAATTGAGGTTCTTATGGATATAGATTTTTTATCTTCCACGCTTTACACCGTATCCCTGTTATTAAAATCGCATCCCTCGGCAAGCTCGCCGAGATCGCCTAAAAATCTTATTACCGAATCTTCGTCAAGGGGTTTTGAAATAAGATAACCCTGTATTTTGTCGCAGCCTTTGGATACCAGATAGTCCCGCTGTTCGGGCTTTTCCACCCCTTCGGCTACTATGATATGGCCAAGCTTGTGGGCCATGGATATAATATATCCGGTAATAGCCTCTTCCGGATTAACCTTTAACAGTCTGTCCATAAAGGATTTGTCGATTTTAAGGCAGGACACATTCAGTTCCCTAACCCGGGCAAGGGAAGAATAGCCTGTTCCGAAGTCGTCCACGGCTATCTGTATTCCCACCTTTTTAAGCCTGCCGATGATACGGTTTATCCGTTCGTAGTCGCCGGCAAACACCGATTCGGTAATTTCAAGTCCCACATTGCGGGGGTCCACCCCCATATTGGCTATAAGCTCAAACAACCGGTCGGTAAAGTCGGGGCGTAAAAGCTGAATAGCCGATATGTTAACGGCAATCTGCATACGACCGCACCCCAGCTCGTTTAGCCGGTTTAAAAATTTAAAGGCTTCGGATAACACCTTTTCGCCTATGGGGACAATAAGCTTGGTTTTTTCGGCTATTGGAATAAACTCTGCGGGGGATACAAGCCCTAATTTTTCGCTTTTAAGCCTTGCCAGCGCCTCAAAACCCGAGATTTTGCCGGTTTTAACGTCAAGAATCGGCTGGTAATGGAGGTATAACCCATGACACTCCTCGTCGCCTGCGATTTTTGCAAGCTCATGCCTGATTTCGTTTTCCCTGTTTACCGACATTTCAATGTATGCGTCGTAGAAACATATATTAAAATCCTTATCAGCTATATTTATAGCCCGTTCGGAGGCCACCACCAGCTTGAGAAGGAGAAGGTTGAAGTCGTCCCTAATGTCATCATTAATCTCAAGTATACCTATTCCTCCGCTTATGCGGTCGGTAACAAACAAGCTGTCAAGGATTTTGGCAGCTTCCTCGGCAAACAGCATAAGCTCGGATTTGTCGTTATAGTCGGTTATATAAAATACAAAACGGTTTTCAAAGGTGTAAAACAAACGGCGGTTTTGGGTGGACAGGGCATCAAGCGCAGATGCTGCGGTTTTAATAAGAGCCTGGGTATATTGATAGCCGTAATTGGCAGTAAGAAGCTGAATAAGGCTTAAGTTTATGCCTATAAGCGCCCTTTTGCCTTTACGGTTGGTATATTGGTCTTCCTGAAGTGCCTTTTCAAGTGAACCGCGGTTGTAAAGTCCCGTCCAGCGGTCGTGCTCGTTAATATAAAGGAGGTTGTTTTCTATAACCTTGCGGTCGGAAATGTCAAGGACAATTCCCTCCAACGCCTCTACCCTGCCGTCTTCGGTGAATATACCCTGTCCCATTTCCATAACCCACTTCCGCTCGCCGGAGGAAGTGATTATTTCGTATTCGTATTTAAAGGGAATGTGGTTTGCAAGCACCCGTTCCCATTCTTTGCTCAACCGTTCCCGGTATTCGGGGCTTATAATGTCATTGTAGGATATATCCCGGTTGTTTATAAGGCTTTTGGGATGATATCCGGTAAGATCATAACAGCCGTCGGACACGAACAGCATTGTCCATTCCTCGTCATAGTTGCAGCGGTAGGCAAGACCGGGAAGGTGTGACAAAAGCACCGACTGGCGGCGTTCCACCTCTTTTAGCATTTGTTCGGTTTCTTTACGGGCGGTTATGTCGCTTATAATGCATAGATGCTTTGACACAAGGTCGTTTATTCCCATCAGCCTTGACACGGTCATGTCAACCCAGACCACAGAGCCGTCGGGTTTTATAAACCGCTTTTCCATAGAAAAGCCGTTTATTTTACCGTCTTGAAACTCTTTGTGCATATCAAGGTCGGCTTGAAGGTCGTCGGGGTGGGTTATATCGGTCCATTTTAACTTTGAAAGCTCCAGGGTTGACCGTCCCATGATTTTTTCAAACATGGGGTTTATGGTGGACATACCGTAATCGGTGCTGTAGATGAAGCTTAAGTCGTCCACAATGGCAATGCCTATAGGCGCCTGCTCGAACAATCCCCGGTATAAAGCCTCGTCATAATCAAGCTGTTTATTCAGTTCCCTGTTAGCTTCATGCAGCAGCCAGCCGTAGAGGATAAGAAAAGTAAGAATGATTATAAAAACGGCGATAACCATGTCGGGTATCATGTTTCGCCACAGGGCAGAAAACCATTTGGTAACGGGGTAATCCATGCCGAAGGCCGCGATAATCTCGCCGGTCTGCCCGTCGGTTACCGGCACCAGCACACTTATCCATTCCCCGAACCTGTCGGTGACGGGCGGGGTTATAATTGTATCGCCATCGGCAAGGGGTTTATAATATATACTTTCTGTATCACCGATTTCATCGCCGGGAGGGGAATATCCGTCCGTTCCGGGGACTTCGGAGTCTACAAGGATAATAAGCTTTCCGTCTCTTACGGTATAAAGGTAGGCAAAGGTAATGGTGGCTGTTTCCCGCTTAACTGCCATAAGACTGTCTTTAAGCAGCTTATACGTGGGATTTTCAAGGTCATCGTCTTTGCCGGTAAGATCGTTAATATGAGTGGAAGGCAAAAGTGCGTTTAATGATCTGGCAAGTTCCAAAGCATCGTCTTTTGCCTTATTGACGTAGCTTTTCCATGAATAGCCGAGATATATTATTGAAAGCAGCAGCATAACCACCGTAAAAATTACAGGCGCAATTAAAAGGCGTTTGTCTTTTATTAGTTCAAACGCTTTGCGTGTGGTTTTCGGTGTTATCTTAGCTGATTTTGCCGGGGATGAAGTTGACATAATGCTCCTCCCATAAGGGTAATCGATTTTGAGTTGACATAACATATTTTATCTGGGTATTATGAAAACTCGATTCCGGTATATCCTGAGCCTTATGGTCTTGTAATACAGTTATAATTGTTGCGTTTCTGTTAATGATTATAGTCTGAAATAAGCCAAAAATCAACATTGAACTTCAAAAAACTCAAACATTTAACAATTGTTTGCATTAAGCCTATTAAGGCTTGATTATTTTTTAAAAATATAATATAATCAAAGTGAAAAACAACCGGACAGAGGTATTTGAAATGGATTTAATTGTTTTATGCCTGGCTATATTTTTCAGCCGCATACTTGACGTTTCCCTGGGGACGATACGGACAATATTTACCGTCCGGGGGAACCGGAAAGCCGCAGCCGGTATAGGTTTTGTGGAGGTTATGATTTGGTTTTTGGTGGTCCGTGAAGCGCTGAACACCGATGAAGAATCTATTTTTATCGCCATTGCCTTTGCGGGTGGATATGCTTCCGGCACTTTTATAGGGGGACTTGTGGCAAAGCAGCTCTTCCCTTCCAACCAACTGGTGCAGGTTATAACCTCAAGCCGCAATAATGAGCTGTTAAAGGCCATAAGCGACGCCGGCTTTTCAATGACGGTAGCCGACGTTTACGGCAGAGATCATTTGGCAGAAAAATACCTGTTGTTTATCTATATCGACGGCAAGTATTTCGAAAAACTGAAAAATATAATCACCGAAAAGGACAGCATGGCCTTTATATCCATAAGTGAGGGCAAGGCATCCTACAACGGGCAGATAGTTCCCTTTGAAAAAAGAAAATAGCATTTTATAAATTACGCCGGATGAGCTTCATCCGGCGTTGTTTTTATAAAAGCATTTCATTTATCTCGCTGGTAATCTTTTTGCGGATGGAATACACCCATTCCTCATCAAAGTCAAGATACAATGCCTTTGAAAAGGAGTAATATAAATTTACCTTCTGGTAAAACTCCTCATAGTCGGCAAGGGTGCGGGAGGGTATCTGGGGCTTTGTCAGGGAGGGGTTTTTCTTGTTAAAAACCTCGTCGGCATAGGCCATAAACAATTCAAGGAGGTTGTCGTTGTGAACGTCAAAGGGAAGCTCCATAAGCCGCCACTGGGCCTGACGTGGAACCGGGAATGCCGACAGCCTGTCAAGGATTATTATTGCGTCCCGGTTGTCCTTTTTGCGGTAATATTCCATAACCTCGGCAGATGTGGACCAGACTGCCAGCTTTTCTTTTAAGGGGAGGCCGCCGATGTCCAAAATAGCCTCGCTAGGCCCCACCACAGCATAGTTTATGTCATCATCGGGGAGATTTAAGCCGTTTTCGATAATCGAATTGTCTTCATAAACGCTGCCCACATAGCCGACATCATATATGCCTATCCGTCCCGCCCGGCCGGCTATCTGCTTTATTTCCTGTGGGGTAAGGACACGGAACTCGTTGCCGTCAAACTTTTCAAGGGAGGTGAAAATTATCCGCCTTATGGGTAGGTTAACCCCCATACCGATAGCGTCGGTGGAAATGAGTATTCTATTTTCCCCGGAAAGAAAAGCGGAATACTGAAGCCGCCTTACCTCCGGCGGCAGGTCGCCGTAAATAACGCTGTTTTTTATACCTTTCATGTTGAAATATCTGGAAAGGCCAAGCACGTCCCTGCGGGAGAAGGCGATAAGGGCATCACCGGGCTGAACGCTGTCGTATTTGACCTTGTGTTTTATAACCTCAAGCGGTGTAGTGCGGGTGTATTCTTTAAGCTCATAATCGTCCCCGCAGTCGGTTATTATTTTTATTATATGCTCCCTGGCGTTTCTCGCTCCGCAGACGTGAATTTCGGGAGCGACAAGGCCAAGCACCGCCCTTGTCCAGGCGGCACCCCGGAAATAGTCGGACATAAGCTGAATTTCGTCTATCACCGCCACGTCGCAGGGGGTGTTAAGGTCGGCCTTTTCAATGGTGCGGCTTGAATGGGTAGCGCCGGGGATAATTATTTCCTCCTCCCCGGTAAGAATGTTGCAGGGGATACCTTCATTATTTAGCCTTTCGAAATTTTCAAGGGCCAGTATACGCAGCGGGGCAAGATAAACCCCGCTTTTTGCCGCTTTAAGGCGCATAAGAGCATCATAGGTTTTGCCGGTGTTGGTTTCGCCCAGATGAAGTATAAATTTGCGCTTTAACTTTCTGGCTTCGGGGTATTCGTCTTTTGGGTTGACGGGAAGCAGGCGTTTGAACTGCTCGATAACCAGGCTGGGAAGATGGCGGGTAACCAGCACCGAAATAATGCCGGACGAAAGGTAGGCTTTGTAGTTGCCGGACACCACCTCGTCAAAGGAGTAGTTTGTGCGCTTGGTTTTATTATAGTAATCGAGAATCTGGCGGGAAACGTCCTCAAACAACCTTATATAATCATCAAGGGTGTGGTTAAACTTTTCCCCTTCAAGGGACAGGGCATATAACTGCCTTATTTTTTGACGGACAATTGCCTCCACATGCCACAGCTTTGAGGATTTTGTCTCCGCCGCCTGCCTTTTCAGTTTAGGCAAAAGCTTTTTTATTTGATCAAATTCACGCAACGCCCTTTGATTCTTTTTCATAACTTCCCTTTCAAGTTGTTTATAAACGGTTTTTATGTAACAGGGAATAACCGACGGTATTATTATATACAAAAATCCGATATTTTTCAATAATAAGCGGGTATTTGTGATATTGGTAAAAAACAACGCCGGGCGGAGTTTATCCGCCCGGTTGGCTATTAAAGAAAATATTTTTAATCCAGCTCCACGGCACCGGTGTAAAGCTGATAGTATCTGCCCTGCTTTTCCAAAAGCTGCTGGTGGGTGCCTTCTTCGATAATTTCACCGTGCTCAAGGACTATAATTCTGTCGGCGTTGCGGACGGTGGAAAGACGGTGGGCGATAACAAAGGTGGTGCGGTTTTTCATTAGGCTGTCCATACCGCGCTCGATATATTTTTCAGTTCTGGTGTCCACCGAGCTGGTGGCCTCGTCAAGGATAAGTATGGGGGCTTTTGATATTGCCGCCCTGGCAATGTTTAAAAGCTGCCGTTCACCCTGACTTAAGTTGGCTCCATCCCCGTCAAGCATAGTGTTATATCCATCGGGCAGCCTTTCTATAAATGAATGGGCAAAAGCCACCTTGGCGGCGGCTACCACTTCTTCGTCTGTGGCGTCAAGCCGGCCGTAGCGGATGTTTTCCATAACCGTTCCCGAAAACAGGTGGGTGTCCTGAAGCACCATGGCAATGTTACGCCTTAGGGAATCCTTTTTAATATCCTTTATGTTTATGCCGTCAATGGATATTTCCCCTTCGTCAATCTCGTAAAACCGGTTGATAAGGTTGGTTATTGTGGTTTTGCCGGCACCCGTTGAACCCACAAAGGCAATCTTCTGCCCGGGCATGGCGGTTACGTTTATATTTTTCAGCACCGTCCTGCCGGGGACATAACCGAAGGTTACGTTGTCAAGCACCACCTTGCCGGTTATATCAACGGCACCATCCTTTGCACTGCCGCCGGAGGTTATTTCAACCGCATTATCATCATCGGTTTTTTCGGGCTGCTCCTCCATGACTTCAAACACACGCTCGGCGCCGGCAAGAGCGGCGTAGATGGTGTTCATCTGAAGGGACAGTTCGGAAATTGGGCGGGCAAAATGCCTTGAATAGTTGGTGAATATGGTAAGTCCTCCAATGTCAAAGCCTTTTGTTATACAAAGTATCGCCCCCACCGTGGCAGATATTGCGTAGCTTATCTGGCTTAGGTTGCCCATCACCGGCCCCATTATGCCGCCGAAAAACTGGGCTTTCATCTGCTTTTGCCTAAGTTCGTCGCTTAAAAACTCAAATTCGTTTATTGCCACATCCTCGTGGTTAAACACCTTAATAACCTTCTGACCGGCAACGCTTTCCTCAATATATCCGTTAACTGCTCCCAATGCCTGCTGCTGGGTGGCAAAATATTTGCGGCTGTGCTTGCCGATGGTGCCCCCCGCATAGAAAAGCATGGGAACGGTTATTACGGTAACTATGGCAAGTATCCAGTTGGTTATAAACATAAGCACAAGGGTGCCTATAAGGGTGATTATGCCCGAAAAAATCTGCTGCATTGTGGAGTTTAACATATCCCCAACTGCATCAAGGTCATTGGTGAAGCGGCTCATAATATCCCCGTGGGTATGGGTGTCGTGGTATTTAAGGGGCAGACGCTGAATTCTGCTAAACAGGTCGCTCCTTATTTTAACCAAAGCGTTTTGGGAAACAACCACCATTACCCGCTGCTGGATATAGGAGCAGATGACTCCAACGAAATATATCCCCGCCATTATAGCAAGGCCGGCGATAAGGTTTGTAACTTTTTGGGATGTAGTAAGATTGGGGCTTATAAGATTGTTTATAACGGGACGCAGCACATAGCTCCCCGCAAGGCTTGCGGCCGAGCTGATCAGCACGCACACAAGAACGAATATTATTTTAATTTTATCCCTGCCGATATAGGCAAGCACCTTTTTTATGGTGGCCATGGCATTTTTGGGCTTGCCGCCCCCCATGCCTCTTTGTCCCCTCATACCGGGACCGCCGAAGCCTTTGCCCGCCTTGGTGCTGCCATACCTTTTAAGCAGGGTTTCTTTTCTTTCTTCACTTATTTTTCCCATGGTTATGCGCTCTTTTCTTTGTCAATCTGCGAATAATAGATTTCCGAATAGGTCTTGCAGCTTTCCATAAGCTGGCTGTGACTGCCTATGCCGGCTATTTTGCCGTCATCGAGGACGACTATCTTGTCGGCATCGATAACCGACGAAATTCTTTGGGCGATAATGATTTTTGTGGAATCGCCGGATTTGTCTTTAAGGCTTTCCCTGATTTTTGCCTCGGTGGCGGTGTCCACGGCGGAGGTGGAGTCGTCGAAAATTAAAATTTTAGGCTTTTTAAGCAGAGCCCTTGCGATACACAGCCTTTGCTTTTGACCGCCGGATACGTTAACGCCGCCCTGGCCAAGCTCGGTTTCGTAGCCGTCCGCAAAGGAGGATATAAAGCCGTGTGCCTGGGCCGCCTCGGCGGTTTTTTCGATTTCACTGTCAGTGGCGTTTTCGTCGCCCCACATAAGGTTTTCCTTAATTGTTCCCGAAAACAGAAGGTTTTTTTGTAGAACTATCCCTACACCGTTTCGCAGGTTTGCCAAGGAATAGTCCTTGACGTTTATACCGTCCACCGTCACTTCCCCCATATCTGTGTCATACAGCCGTGGGATAAGCTGAACCAGCGTGGACTTACCACTTCCGGTAGAGCCTATAACCCCCACCGTTTCGCCGGGGTTTATGGTAAGGTTTATGTTTTCTAAAACCCATTTTTCGTTATTTTTGTAATACTTGAAATAAACGTTCTTAAACTCGATTTTGCCCTTTTTCACGGCTAAATCCTTATTTCTTGCATTGTCGTCGGTAAGGTCTATAGCCGTGTCGAACACCTCGTTTATCCGCTTAAGTGATGCCAGAGAACGGGAGGCACTTAAAATTATTATAGAAACCATCATAAGGGACATAAGTATCTGAACCACGTAGTTTACAAAAGCGGTAAGCACACCGGGGGTCATGTTGCCGAAAATTATCTGCCGTCCGCCAAACCACACCACCGCCAGGGTGGTTATGTTCATGGCAAGAGTCATAACCGGCATGGTGAATATTATAGCCTTGAAGGCACCGATGGTGGTATCCTTAAGGTCGGTATTGGCTTTTTTAAACTTTTCCTCCTCATGCCCTTCACGGACAAAGGATTTTACCACCCGTATGTTTGTAAGGTTTTCCTGGGTGGTTATATTTAAGGTATCAAGCTTTTTCTGCATTGATGAAAAGCGGGGGAAGGCCACTCTGAATATAAGGAACATGGCAAGTGCCAGTAAAGGTATAACGCACAATATAACCAATGCCAGCTTGTAATTTAAGACAAAGGCCATTATAAGCGCACCGATAAGCATACCGGGGGCTCTGAGCGCCATACGCATTAACATCTGAATCATATTCTGAATCTGGGTTATGTCGTTGGTTAGACGGGTTATAAGCGAGCCGGTATTGAATTTGTCAATGTTGTTGAAGGAGAATTTTTGAATCTGGGCAAACAGATCCTTACGCAGGTCGTTGGCAAAGCCGGAGGATGCCTTAATGGCAAAGTATGCGCCTCCCACGCCGCCGGCCATCATTAGCAGGGCGGTTATAACCATGGTTATACCCATGAATATTATATAGCCCGTTCCCCTGCCGCCGTCGACACCTTTGTCGATTATATTTGAAAGCAGCCAAGGCATAACCACCTCGCCTATAACCTCGGTTACCATAAATATAGGCCCGAGTATAAAAGCGGGAAGGTAGGGTTTGATATATTTCCAGTATCTTTTCATTTGGTTGTTCCCTCTTTGTTGGATTTTATTTCTTCTTCCATATTATTGAGATTTTCAAGCAATTTATTTAACAGCACCATAAGGGTTTCTTTTTCATCAGGAGTAAACCCTTCAAATATCCGCCGGTCTAGCATTTCAAATATTGATCTGCTTTGCTCCACCACCTCGTTACCCTTGCGGGTGATGGAGGTTTTGTTAAACCGGTTGTCATTTTCATCGATTTCCCTTTTAATAAATCCGCCCTTTTCAAGCTTTTTCAATGACACCGCCACCGTTGCCGGGGATATGTCCATAAGACTTGCTATCTGATTTTGGGAAATGTCCGGATTTTTGGCAATTTCCATAAGCAGCCGGTGCTGGGACTGATAAACGCCGGTTTGGTCAAGGTAGTTTAACGCCACCCGTCTGTGCTTTACCGCAAAATCTATTAAATGATGGATTATAGCTTTGTTTTCCATTATTTCCTTGTTTTCACCACCTTTGTTAATATAATTACCACGCTAATTATTAGCTAACTAACTTTTGTAATATATCATTTTAATTTAGTATTGTCAATATATTTTACGAGTGTCATGAAATATTTACAAACATACGGACACATAAATTGTTTTGCGTTTTTAACAAAAAATACCGCCGGATTATATGCAATGCCATAAAACCGGCGGATTTTTTTATTTAATTTTTATAAAAGCTACCTCGCAGGACGAGCCTATGCGCATGGGCATTCCCCAGGTGCCGGCTCCGGAGGTTACCACCACATGGGGGGAGGAAGCATTTTTGCGGTAATAGCCGTAATCCACGTTGTAAACCAAGGCCGTTACAAGGTTTGCCGGAAAAATCTGCCCCTTGTGGGTGTGCCCTGATATAATAAGGTCAATCCCCTCGCCGTATTCGTCAATGTTGGCCGGGTTGTGGTCCATGACAAACACCGGTAAAGAGGTATCTATCCCCTTAAATAATGTTTCGGTGTCGGATCGTTTTAGTCTACCGTAGCCGCCTATGGGGGAATAGTCAAGCCTTCCGACAAGAACAAAGCGGTTGTCTATAATGACATATTCGTCATTTAGCACATTAACATTTGAGCGATTTAAAAATTCAAGCATTTTGTCCACGGTTTTGCCGCTGTCGTGATTGCCCAGACAGGCATACACCCCGTATTTTGCTGATATGGACTTTAACAGCTCCTCCGCCCTGTCGGGGTTGCGGAGAGCCTGGTAGTCGTTGTCGAAAATATCGCCGGTTATGCAGACAATGTCGGGGTTTAGGGCGTTGATGGCCGCAACCACATCCTCCAAACGGCTTTCTGAGCCCACCGCCCCCAGATGCAGGTCGCTTATCAAAACCATGTTTATTTCGCCGGTAAAGGGTTTCCCCTCAATATCAATTTCGTAGGACACCTGTTTTATCCTGCCGGCGTGTATAAAGCCTAAGGTAACCGTTACCGCCATGGCTACAAGGACAATTATGCTTGAATAAAACGAAAATCCTTTGGGTATGGCATTAAACAGCCGTAAAATCAACCGGACAATATCGCTAGCGACGGTGTAGAGCAGCCAATAGACAAACACTCCCATAAGGGTGGCACTTATTACGTTTAAGATACTCTTTACCGACGCCGGAACGGGAAGCATCGACCGGGAAAAGCCAAGAAGCAGAGGCAAAACTATAAGAGCGCAGATAAATATAAGCCATGGCAGCCCCGCTTTGGGGAGGATAAATTTAATCCCTTGATAAAGTCTTAGTGAAATGTAAAAGCCCGAACCGAAAAATACGAGCGTTATAACAGTTAAGAATAACACAAATTGCATGGAAAAATCCTTTCGGAATGTAATTTAACCGCTGATAATTTTAATATACACTTCCCTGTTTCTGGGGCCGTCGAATTCGCAAAAGTATATCCCCTGCCAGCGGCCAAGCTTAAGATGTCCTTTTTCTATTATTACGGTGGCGGAGGAACCCATAAGGGATGCCTTTATATGGGCGTGGGAGTTGCCCTCGAAATGGGTGTATCTTCCCTGTTCGGGGTAGGTTTTTTCAAGGGAGTTTATTATATCAAAAACCACGTCGGGATCGGAATTTTCGTTTATTGTTACTCCGGCGGTGGTATGGGGGACAAATATGACTACAATTCCGTCGGCAACGCCGGAGTCAGCCACCGCCTTTTCTATTTGGTTTGTTATATTTATAAACTGCTGTGTTTTTGATGTCCGGACATTGACTTTATTCATTAAACCACCTCCGCTTGTATTAAATGATATTATAAATCAACGGAAAATACAAGAAAAAAATAACATTTTTGCTTTATCAGATGCAAAAGCCGCCGGAATGATCTTGCAGATATCTGCAAAAACAAACCAACGGCTTTGTGGTGTTTGAGGTTTGGGGTTAATCAACCAGTGTATGCAAGTATTTCTTCAAGTGCCGACTTGGGAACATAAAAATTGTTGGGGGCAGATTGATCCTCATTGGTTAAATATAATGCATAACCATGCCGGAAGTAATGTTTGTTCCCATGTTTGTCTGTCCAGTAGTTGGTGTTCTTTATAACGGTTGCGCCGTTATTAAATGTAAATATACCGGTTGTGCTTTCATACTCGCCATGTTCATTGGCAAGGGCAAACAGCTCTTCTGTAACTTCACCAAACGAGGGGAGGTCAAGGACTTTGAGTATTGCGGGGGATATGTCGGAGTTGTTTATCTGATAAGCAGGGATGGGTTGGGTTTGATCGTAAAATTTACCGGTGCGAACCTTGTCCTTGTTTGTGTCAAGGGGAATACCAAGCTCTTCAAGTATGGCTTCCCTGACAAGTTCGGGAGCATAGAGCCATACGGGAACATTCTGGGCGGTGTGTGAGTTGGATTGCCCTGCAAGTTTTGTTCCGTTTTCTACATCGCCGTTATAAAGGGCATCAATAACATCAGCCATAGTATCGTAATTGCTATTTCCGGATTTAGGGGCAGCCGAATCATTGGGATCAGCGTAAAATCCACCGGAATCGTGATCCGGGCAGGCGACAACAATGGTGTCCCCCCGTTTCATGGCCCAGTTGACGCAGTAGGCAAACACTTCATCAAAAGCAAGGTATTCCGCTACGGCTTCTTTTACATTTCTTCCCTCGGCGGCGTTGTCTATTGCTCCACTTTCGATAACAAGGCAAAAACCATCGGGATCGTTTATATTTGCCGAAAGGGCGGTTAATGCAGCCTTTGCCATGTCCATAAGGGTAAGATTTTCGCCCGGTTTGGCGAAAATATCATACAATATATGGTTCGCTTGATAATCTGTATTTATATTACCGCTATACTCACCGTTGCATTCATCAAGAATGTTTGAAAAAATCTTTTTTGCTCCCGAATTGACAACTGCATTTAAGCTTGATAAATCAGTAACCAGTTGATAGCCGTAATCTCTTGCTTTCTTTGCACCCGGCAATTCAACTTTTGCCCTGTAATACCCGCCGTCTGAGCCGAACGCAAGTATAACATCAACTCCGTTGACAACATACTGTTGATTGGCATCCTTTTGATAAACCTCATGCTGGTCGGGGCGTTTTAACACATGAACATTGCCTGCGCAGGGAGTTGCGTCTATAAGACATTTTGTTGTAACAAAACCTGTGGCTTTGCCCTTAACCGGCTCACTTCAAGAAGGTTTGCAGTGGGTTTATAGTCATATGTGACACCCGGACATAAGGTAACCTGTTTTAACACCGCATAACAGGGCGGTACCGGCTGCGGTAGAGTCGGTAACCTTAGTTTCTTCTGATGAGTGCATACTGGTGTCGGCGGTGGCTATCATAAATTCGTCAAGATACAGGCCGGTTACGGTCATGCCGTCAATTGCGTTGGTGGTTATGGTTGTGGCCTGACGGTTGCCGGGGGTGTCGGCTATGCCGGGGACAATTCCGTTGACGGCAAGGGATGAATATTTCTGCTTATAGGCGTTGGCAATGTCGTAGGTGCCAAAGCCGGCGCCGTCGGGGATAAGGAAAATAATGTTTTTTATACCCTGAATTTTATAGGTTTTGGCTTCATCACGGGTTATGCTAAGGAGTGTGCCTCCGCCGGAGACGAAATAATACCCGTCTACCTCGTAGACCAGGCCGTCGGGGGCGCCGGGGAGACCGTGGGCTTTGTATTCAATATCGTCGTTTTTAAGCTGTGCCATTGCCTGCTGAAAGGCGGAGGACTGGTTGGCTTTGTCTATTACACCCGAAAAGGTGGGGACAAGCACCGCAGCAAGGATGGCAATAACGGCTATGACGATTACAAGTTCAACAATGGTAAAGGCTTTTCTTTTTGTCTGGACATTGGTTTTAAATTTTTGCATTTGATTCATATTGATTCCTCCCCGGTTCAAAGCAAGTTTATCATAACCAAAGGTTTTTTTCAACATTTTTTGTCAAATAGTTTAATATATTCGTGGGTTTCTTTGCGGGACTGAGGGTGAAAACAAAGGTATGGAGGGGATTAACCCACGCACCTTTTATTTGTGTGGAACGGTATGGGCAATTACACACCGACAGCCATAACTGACAATGAAAAATCGGCATAGCCGGTAAATATACCATGCTATGCCGATATTTTATTGGGGGTTGTTAAACTCTACATAAACAGCCTACGTGATTATGGATAGGCTGGATAAATAATGCTACATGAGATGTAAAATTAATTTATCACCTTGTCCATCACCTGCTTCATCTTCTGTCCACCTGCATCATTTGATTGCCACCTGTGGGGGCATCTTCCTGAGTAGCAGGGATGAATGTTACAACATCCGTAGGGTAATCGGAGTTTACATAAACTGCAATTACGATGTCATTTGATGCTGATCATCAAAACTAAGCTTGCAACCATAAGCAGCGTTAGCATCTGCTCCCTGGCTTTGCTACAATTTTTACTTCTGTTGCACCAAAAGCTGCTTTTATGATAGCTTGAACCTTTTGACCGTCGCTGCTCCCACTCTGTTGTACTCTCAATAGCTTCGGTGCTTACAATAATTCTATCATATTTAGTCATCATAATCAGTTTTTTCGCCTGCCTTCTATAGCGTAAAGTTTCTTAATTTCTGTAGCTTGAATCTTGTTACCGACATACTTAAACTCATAGTTTATGCCATTAGCATCACCAATGGCAAAGATAGTTTCTGCAGAAAGTGCTGCTGTGTCGGACATTGCGAGGGTAGACTTCATAACAGAAGTTGCAACCTGAAGTGCAGCGGATCTGTTTGCTTTATCGATTACGCCACCGAAGGTAGGAATAAGAACGGCGGCAAGAATACCGATAACCGCAATAACTATAACAAGTTCTACGATTGTAAAACCTTTTTTTGCGTTTTTCTTCATATAAATCTCCATAAATATTTTGCATACTCCGGCTAATGGGAACGC
Organism: Eubacteriales bacterium; assembly: GCA_050953105.1. GTDB lineage: Bacteria > Bacillota > Clostridia > Oscillospirales > CAG-382 > UBA1206. The sequence continues at coordinate 497,883 of JBMNMA010000009.1, forward strand.
CGGAAATATTAAAACTTAATTATTCTGCTTTCTTTAACGTTGTGCCGTCAAGAATGTAGTCAACATTCTCAGCAGCGTCAAGATCTGCTATTGTGAGCTGCTTTAAGATCAGCTCTAAGATTTGCACCGGAAATTGTTATACCGGTTGTATTTTCAATATAACCGAAAGCGGAGGATTTCTTCCAGGGAGTCTTGGAGGTATCGGTAGCAATCTTAGCCTCCCGAATAGTCACCACCGGTTACGTTGATGTTGTAACTATTCTGAGCCGCACCTGCGATTGCGCCGAGATAGCCGTAACCGTTGAGAGTGCCGCTGAAAGTAGTATTGTTAATATTAATGGTTAATTCTGTTCCGGTACGGCAGTTAAATCCGTATACTCCGCCCACTGCTCTATAACCTTTACCTGAAAGGTTATCCGTAGAGGTTACGTTTGCTTTAATTTCGCAGCCTTCGATAGTAATGGTGCCTTTAAGTAGTGTTCCATCTTCACCGGCATTGCTGTTTGCTGAACCTATATAACCTACAAGACCGCCAGCGCAACCTGAACCGGTAATGTTAACGGTGGACTCAACAACGATGTTTCTGAGAACAACATTAGCAGGTGTTCCAAGGACGTTGTTTGCGCTGTAGTTATCAGTAATACCGCCGATAACACCAACGGTGTTACGGGTATTAATAAGCTTAGCGCCTCTGTCGGATTCGGTTAATTCGTAGTCGGAAGCGGGGTTTGCAATGGTGAGATTTTCGAATTTAACGTTTTCAATAGTTGTATTGCCGTAAATAGTTCCGAAGAATCCGGTTACGAAGTATTTAGACCCTGAGCCGTTAAATGCCACAGTAGCGGCATGACCGGTTGCGGGTGTAAGACGGGCGCCGCTTATTACTACCGGTTTGCTTGCATCTGTTGTACCAAAGTAACCGCTGAATGTCTTACAGGGAGCCCATTCGTTAGCGCTGCAGTCAAGCACTGTGTTCGGTTCAAGAATAATTGTTGCTTTATCAACAACCGAGCCGGTGGTCATCTGCACAAAAATAGCGTAAACTATCTTGGCTGTTTCTTTTTGCGCTAATTTAATTTCTTCCTGAGTAGCATTTGAAGATATAACGGGCCTTATGTAATAAAGGTTTTCTGCCACTTCACCGCTGTTGGTAAGTACAACAGGGTTGCCTTCTGTACCGACTGCAGCTACCTGCATAGATACGTAAGCATTAGGAATACCTCTTTTTACTTCACGCTGTGCGTAGTAAACAAGGTTTGAAGTTGTTGTTCCGCCTGTAGAAAGCTTAAGTGAAGTAGCTATAGCTGTATTACTAGTAATTGCATTCTTTATTGCGGAAATGTTTTCAGATGCAACGCTTGTAAGATGGGTATTAGTATCAGCGATAGTGTTTGTTACGTTAGCCAGGTCGGTGCTTGCGCCGGCTTTGGCCTTGTCAACAGTTATTGATGAAAAACCCATATCAAAGCTTTGAGCTTGTCTTGTGTTGTCGTTATACAGGAAGAAGTTATTTTCGGCGGTAACCATAACCTTTGTTCCTACATACTCGTCAGGATATACGATTTCAGCTTTTGCTGCGTTGTAGAGAATCATACGGTTATCGTTCTTGTACCAGTAAACTTCATAGCCTGCAGTAAGGCACATCCATTGATTGGTGTTGTAACCTGCGTTGGCAAGTATCTGCATGGCAGTTTCAACGTCTATGACTTTACCATATCCGTTTTCTGCTTCCCAATGAGCAAGGGCTTCGTTCATTTCACGAACAGCCTGCTTGTCTGCGCTTAGATTGGCTTTCTTTGTGATGTTGGAGAAAGTCGGAATAAGAATTGCAGCTAAAATTGCTATTATAGCAATAACAACAACAAGCTCTACGATAGTAAAACCGCGTCTTTTGGAATTTTTCATAATTGCCTCCCTAATAGATTGATTTAATATAATTTGTCCGTATCAATTTAACATGCGGCAAAGCCTAATAAAACGCCTATGCTCAACCGCCCCCGGTATGAACCTCTGGTGGACAAGGCGGGGTTTTGTCATAAAAACGGAATAGGTGTTTACACACTTAATTATCCGCCTGACAACTCTGCCGAAGGTTACCGCACCGGCAAAGAAAACCATTGCCACAAGGGTTATGTTGACGACAATCATTACGCTGAGTGCTATACCGTCGCCAAAAATGCCCGCTGTAGCCGCCGAACGGAGATCGCCGAAGGTTTCGACATCCATGAAATAATCAAGGACACCGGGCATTATATCGTCTGATAAAATCAAAGAGAAGAAAAGCAGCACACCGGACAGAAGCGCTAATAGTGAGGCTGCAAGACGCATGCGTTTCTGTTCCAGAAACCAGGCGGTTACCGCACCTGCTACAAGATAAAGAGCGATGAGCAAATTATTCACCTCCCCTGGCCGTCAGCGTTTTACCAAACTATTACCATAAAAGGGACTGTATGGCGGTATAGGCGGCAGGCGGCTTTTATTGTTCGCCCGCGGCACAATGTTCCATACATATCGGTAAAGAGAATATTACGGGGCATATTCTTATGGCAATGTTAACACATGATATACGATTTGTCAATACAAATTAACAAATTATAGTTATTTTTTCGGACTTTTTTTCCATTATACAACAGCATTTGACTTATAGGGGGCGAATTTTGTCAAATGACACAAATTTGATGTTATTCATTAATAAATTTCATTCTGACATAGGACATGATATCCTCTTTTGTATTGGAAATTCTGCCGGAAATGACGTTTTCAAGGATATCCGATAAAATTTCGCCTGTTTTCCTCCCCCGGGGGATGCCGGCGGCAAGGAGGATGCTGCCGTCCACCGCAAGGTGGGATATGCGGTAGGGAAGGTTTTTGGCTCCGGCTTCGTCCGCTACCTCTTTTACCTTTTCAAGGTGTGTAAGCCTTGTATGGTCTGAGCTTGTCCTTGCCATGGCGGTTTGGAGGGTAAGGAGGTTATAAAAGCCATCCTTTTCTATTATATTAAACATACGCAGGACGGCGGGTGTTTCGGCTGAAATTTTTGCGTTATGATATGCCACAAGGGGTAGGACGGCGGCTTTGGTTTTGTTATCGAATTTCAGTCCGTTCATAACCTGACGGGCAGTATCTTCCCTGCCGTCTGGCTTAGGATAGAAAAGGGCGGCGTTACAAAGCAGGGCGGCAAGGCGGAGGGTTTTGTCATTGGGGCAGTTTTCAACCACTTCTGCGGTATGCTGCCAGACATCGGCCGGAAGGCTTGGGGTGTGGGTTTTGCCGTAAATTTCGATGGCAGGCAGAACGTATTCAAAGACATTTTGAAATTCTATAAGCTGTTTTTTACAATTTTCGCCGGAAATGAGGGATAAAAGCTCGTCCCTTATACGCTCGGCGGATATGCTTTGAAGTGCCGGGGCATTTTTTATAATGCTTTGCTTTGTTTCTTCCTCAATTTCGAACCCCAAAACCGAGGCGAAGCGGATTGCCCGCAAAATACGCAAAGCGTCCTCACCGAAACGCTCGTCCGGTTTTCCCACGCAGGTTATGATTTTGGCGTTAAGATGGGCTATGCCGCCGAAAAGGTCAATGACACCCTCCCTCGGTGAGTAGGCAAGGGCGTTTATGGTAAGGTCCCGGCGGGAAAGGTCGTCGGCCAGAGTGGCGTCGAAGGATACTGTGTCGGGGCGGCGGCGGTCGGAGTAGGCTCCCTCACGGCGGAAGGTGGTTATTTCATACTGTTTTCCGCCGGCAATAACGCTGACGGTGCCGTGTTTTATGCCGGTGGGGATGACGGTGTAGTCCTTTAGCACATCCGTAGTCTGCTCCGGCAGGGCGTCGGTGGCCACGTCATAGTCGTGGGGAACCTTGCCAAGGAGAAAATCCCGGACACAGCCGCCCACAAGGTAGGCGGAAAATCCGGCATTTTCAAGCTTTTCGATTATTCTATTAAGGTTTTGGGGGATATTTAACCTCATGTCTTAACCTTTCGGTATTTTTTCATGTGTCGGCAAAAACCCAGCGGTTTATAAGCATTTCGTTGATTTTGCCGATATTTGCGGGAGAATTGATAAGGGAAAATATGTCAAGATACTGCCGTCTGCCGGCGTGGGTGAAAATGTCGGGGTTGAGTGCGTCGGCCAGTATGGCGCAGAGGCGTTCGGTTTCGCAGGGCAAAAACAGCTTTGCCTCAACCGTTGCGGCGGGCGAAAAGGCGTGGCAGATGTTGTTTTCGTCCCATTCTATGGTTATCCTTTGCCTTTTGACGGGGGAAACCGAGTTTAGGACGGTAAGGACAATGTTTTCGGCATATCGGCCGTCCTGCTGGCAAAACAGGCAGTAGCCGAAAAAGTATTTGCACTGGATTTGAAGCAGTATGTAGGTATTCATTTCTTCCCCTCCCGGTGTGGTGCTGTTATATGATATTTACCGGAAGTTGAAAGAATGACGCAGGGACAAAATATGCTTTAATGATCAAAGGATAACACAATTTTTACATTTTTTCAATAAGCTTTGGGGTATTTCCTTGACATATGGATATGAGTGTAGTATAATATATTAAATTGAATAAGCCTTGCGGTTCCGGAGGTATTTTTCCGGATCAGAGGGAAGACCGGTGAAAATCCGGCGCAACAGCCATTACCGTAATTGGGGACACCCATAAGTCGGAATACTTGCCGCAAAGCTATCAGGTTTTTAGCATTTTCGGGCTATGGAAAAGTGCAACCGTTTGATAATTCCGCCTGCCTTTTTAGGTATAGACGGGATTTATGGCAGTTGCGCTTTTTTACCGTTTTGGTAAAAAGGCGTTTTTTTACGGAGGTTTTTATGGCGGGTAAATTTACACGGGAGGACTGCATAAAGCTGCTTTATGAAAAACGGCAGAATCTCTTGTCCCGGGGGGAGGAAAGGTTCCCCCAACGGAATGATTTTTCCCCGGAGGAGGTTGTGGCTATAAAAGCTTTCCTGGGCCCCTGGCCGAGAGCGCTGGAGGCTGCCGGAATAAAAGAGCCGCCGCCTGTCGACCGAAAGGCAAAAAACACCGAAAAGCGGATAAGGGCAAAGCGGAAACGGATTGAAGAGCTGAAAGCAAAAGGAAAAAATTCCACTGAAATATAAAGGAGTATTTGTATGAAAAAAATTATTATGTTAACTCTTGCGCTTGGGATGATTTTATCGTCATTTGTATTTACCGTAAGCGGCGAGGGCGAGGGTGTTACTGTTTACGTTACAATAGCAAACGGCAATTTAGCTCTTGTAAAGCAGCAGGTAGCCGTTAATGATGTTGACGGCGACGGTAAAATTACCATAAACGATTCCCTTGTGGCCGCCCACCGGGAATATTATCCGGGTATAGGCGATGGCTATGCCTATGAAATAACCGCCTACGGCATTTCCATGACAATGCTTTGGGGGGTTGAAAACGGGGGAAGCTATGGTTATTATGTAAACGATTCCATGGCGTTAAGCCTTGCCGACGAGCTTCATGAAGGCGACTATGTCTATGCCTTTGCTTACACCGATACGGTAAATTTCAGCGATACCTATTCGTATTTTGACATCAGCAGCGTGTCTGCCGCTGTAAAAGAGGAATTTACTCTTACATTATATTCGTTAGGTCTGGACGAAAACTGGCAGCCGGTAGTTGCGCCTGTCGAAGCCGCAACGATTGTAGTTGACGGAAATATAACCCAGTTCAAAACCGACAGCCAGGGCAGGGTTACCCTTTCCCTTGACACAGAGGGAGAGTATGTTATAAGTGCCGTATCAGAAAGCATAAATCTTCTCCCCCCCGTATGTCTTGTAAAAGTCGAGAAAGAAACCCCGGTCACATCTGACCGGAATATGAATGTAGTGTATATTTCCCTTGCGGCGGTTGCTATTGTAATAATTGCAGCAGCACTTAACAGAAAAGTTGGATATGAAAAATAAAATACAAGCGTTTTTACTTTGTCTGCTTGTCTTTTCCCTATTTATCATCCCCACCCTATCGGCGCTTGCCGAGGACGGATATGAAAGCAGGATAAAAGATATTGCGGACGGAATAATCTCTTATAACATACAAAATTACAGTTCGGTTGAGGAATGGCTTGATGCCGGACTTCCCCTTGAAAAAGGGGTTACGGCGGAATGGTATGTTCTCGGTCTTGCCCAGAAGGGGGCCGGATATGATTTTTCGGCCTATGCCATATCGTTGATTGAATATGTCGGCAGCCATAAGATAACAAACTTCGTTGCACGGCAGAAATACGCCCTTGCCTTAATTGCCGCGGGTTTTGAAAATGAGGAGTTTGTGGGCGAGACCATAGCTTCGTCGGTTGACAGGCTGGAAAATTCAAGCGTTATGGAGGTTATTTTAACACTCCACCTGCTAAGCAACAGAGATTTTTATAATCAATCAACCGTTAACAATATTATCGGCAGGCTTTTGTCAATGGCAAAATCCGACGGCGGCTGGGCGGTGACCGGAAGCTTTTCCGACGTTGACGTTACCTCCATGGCTATTCAGGCATTGTCGGTATATTATAATGAAAACGAACAGGTTAAATCTGCCGTTGACAAAGCGGTAGAGCTACTGTCCCAAAAGCAGCTTGACGACGGCAGTTTTGTAAGCTACGGAAAAGCCAATGCCGAAAGCGTTTCACAGGTGATTATTGCTCTTACTTCATTAGGAATTAATCCATTCACAGACGAAAGATTTATAAAAAACGGCAACACCCTGCTTGATGCGCTATTATATTACCGTCTTGGCGACGGATACTTTTGTCATATCGAAGGCGGCAGCTTTAACGCCACCGCCACCGTTCAGGCTTATCTTGCCCTTGTGGCGGCAGAGCGTTTTTATGCCGGCAAAAGCGGACTTTTCACCCTTGACAAAACTCCGTCAACCCCCGGCGAGGAAAGCGGCGATGAAAGCATTATAGAAAAGTCAGACGAAGCAGCATCATCCCATGAAGCAGAAAGCAGTCAAGACACCGAAAGCGGGGACAGCATTGAAAAAAGCGGTGTAGGCTATAAGGTCTGGGCGGCGGCCGGGATTGCGGTTGTGGTTATAACCGCCTGTATTGTGCTTTTTTTAAGGAAAAAACGGGGGATAAAGAATTTCATTTTACCCGTAATACTTGGGTTGGTTGCGTTAGCGGCTGTTTTGCTAACCGATATAAAGACTCCGGATGGCTTTTACGGTGACACATCAAAGGAAAATATTGTCGGCAGAGTGTCAATTGCAATTAATTGCGGTGAAATAGCGGACGGTCAAAGCAGCTATATCCCCTCCGACGGGGTGATACTTGAAAAGGTTTATTTTGATATTGCCGCCGGGGATACGGTGTATGACATTCTTATTGAAGCGGCAAAAAAGTATAAAATTCATGTGGAAACCAACGGCTCGGCTGCCGGCGGCACCGCCTATGTTTCGGGGATAAATTACATTTACGAATACGACTTCGGCAGCCTTTCGGGCTGGACATACAAGGTCAACGGTGTTACACCCTCCCTGGGTTGCGCCTCGTATATCCTTTCCGACGGGGACGAAATCGAATGGTTCTATTCCCTTACCGTGGGGCACTTTGAATAAAGGAGTATAACCTTGAAGGACTTTGCGTCATACAACCCCATAGTCCAGTTTATATACGTTTTCGGCGTGGTTTTTGTGGTTATGTTCAGCCAAAACCCCGTTTTTATAGCCATTTCCCTGTTTTGCGCCGTTTTGGCTGTAGTTTTTGCCACAGGGGGGACAAGGCTGACTTTTCACGCCCTTTTGCTTGGCATGTTTATTGCTACCGCCGTTATAAACCCTTTGTTTTACCACAACGGTAAAACGGTGCTGTTTTTTATAAACAACAACCCAATAACCCTTGAGGCAACCTTCTACGGCCTTGCCGCCGCCGGAATGATTTGCTCTGTTATATACTGGTTTAAGCTTTTCACCTTCTGCTTTACCGGCGACAGGCTGCTGTATCTGTTCGGGCTTATTTCTCCAAAGGCCGCCCTTGTAATTTCAATGGCTTTAAGGTTTATTCCGTTATATTCAAGGCAGGCAAAAAAGATAAACGACGCCCAGAAGGCGCTGGGACTTTATAAAGAGGACAATGCTGTTGACAACATACGGGGTAAAATACGGGTGTTTTCCTCCCTTACCACCTGGGCACTGGAAAACGGAATAATCACCGCCGACAGCATGGCGGCAAGAGGCTACGGCATAAAAAAACGCACCTTTTACTCAAGGTATTCTTTTGACAAAAGGGATGTTTTAATGCTTATAACCACCCTCCTGCTGTTTGTTCTGACAATCACGGCGGTTGTTACGGGATATGCCGATTTCGGATTTTACCCGGAAATTTTACCTCCAAAACCTTCTGTTTATTTATATATATCCTATTTATCCTACTTTCTGTTGGGGTTGATTCCCGTCGCAGCCACGGCGGGGGAAAGGTTAAGATGGAAATACTTACTGTCGAGGGTTTAGGCTTTGCATACCCCCAATCAAATAAAAAGGCGGTTGACAATGTTTCCTTTGGTGTCGAAAAAGGGGATTTTATAACTGTCTGCGGCAAAACCGGCAGCGGAAAATCCACCCTCCTCAGGCTGCTTAAGCAAGAGCTGGTGCCAAAGGGTGACCTTACGGGGACTGTCAAATACAACAAAATACCATTAAACAATCTTGACGATATTCAAAGCGCATCAAAGGTGGGGTTTGTTATGCAAAACCCCGAACACCAGATTGTCACCGACAAGGTGTGGCACGAGCTGGCCTTCGGCCTTGAAAATCTGGGACTTCCCAACCGGGTTATAACCAACCGGGTTGCCGAGATTGCCGGTTATTTCGGCATTGAGGACTGGTTTGAAAAGGACGTTTCTTCCCTTTCCGGCGGACAAAAGCAGCTTTTAAACCTGGCATCAGTTATGGCAATGCAGCCGGAAATTCTGCTCCTTGACGAACCGACGTCCCGGCTTGACCCGGTGGCGGCGTCCGACTTTTTGGCCACCATATCAAAGCTAAACCGAGAATTAGGTTTAACGGTTATAATAGTGGAACACCGCCTTGAGGAGGTTATTCCCGTGTCAAGCAAGCTGCTTGTCCTTGACGAAGGCAGGCTGCTTGAATATAACGAAACCAGGTTGGCGGTGGAGAAAGCAAAAGAAATACCCGAACTGTTAGAGGGTATGCCGGCGGCAGTCAGGCTGTTTTCAAGGTTTGACGATTTCAAGGCAACTCCCTTCCCCCTTACCGTGCGGGAGGGAAGAAGGTTTATTGATGATAATTTTAAAAATAATATAAAAAACCTTCCGCAAAGGGAATACCATCCTTCCGGAATTGCGGCTTTGGAGTTTTCCAACGTATATTTCAGGTATTCCCGCCATACTCCGGATGTGCTTTGCGGTCTTGACCTGACGGTGTATGAGGGGGAGATTTATTGCCTGCTTGGCGGTAACGGATCAGGCAAAACCACCTCCCTTAACGTTGCGGCGGGACTTCTTACCCCCTACAGCGGAAATGTAAAGGTTTTCGGCAAAAAAATAAAGGAATACAAAAATCAGTCATTATATAAAAACTGCCTTGCCCTGTTGCCCCAGGATGTCCAGACTGTGTTTTTGAAAAACACCGTCCGTGAAGAGCTTTCCGACGCAGGAGTAATAATAGAAAACCTGCCCTTTGACCTTTCGGGTTTATATGACTCCCATCCCTACGATTTATCCGGGGGACAGCAGCAGCTTGTGGCACTGGCAAAGGCCTTTGCCGCAAACCCAAAACTGCTTCTTCTTGACGAGCCCACCCAGGGGCTTGACGCCTACACAAAGCAAAAGCTTGCCGGAATTATTAACACACTTTCAAGGTTCGGTGTGGCGGTGGTTATAGTCACCCACGACACCGAATTTGCCGCAAGGGTGGCCCACCGGTGCGGAATGTTTTTCAGGGGAAAGATAGTGTCCGCAGGGGTGCCGGAGGAGTTTTTCGGACAAAACTCCTTTTACACCACACCGGTCAGCCGGATGACAAGGGGGATTTTTGAAAACGCCGTAACGGTGGACGATGCCGAAAGGCTGTGCCGGCAAAACGGGAGGAAGTAGCATGGTGGTTATAAAAAACCCTCTTTTAAGAAAATGGCTTAAAATTTTGCTCCCGTTTATTATAATACCTGCGGCAATAGGGTTGGGATTCTTTATCCCTGCCGGGAAAAGGTATATCTATATAACCCTTGCGGTATCTTTACTTACGGTTTTGTTGTTTGCTTCCGGGTATGAAAGCAAACGGATAGGCAGCCGGCGGCTTATAGTATCGGCGGTTTTTATATCATTGTCGGTAGCCGGCAGATTCATACCCCTTGTAAAGCCTGTTGCTTCACTTACGGTTATTGCCGGTGTCCATTTGGGGAGCGAAACGGGATTTTTTATAGGGGCAATGTCGGCGGTATTATCTAACTTTTATTTCGGCCAGGGCCCCTGGACGCCTTATCAGATGCTGTCCCTTGGGCTAATCGGCTTTTTTGCCGGGTTATTGCCGGAAAAAATAAAAAAAAGCCGTATATGGCTTAGCATTTTCGGTTTTATTGCCGGGGTGGTATATTCCCTTATAATGGACGTTTGGACTGTAATGTGGTACAGCGGGGAGTATAATATAAAATTATATATTTCGGCTCTTATCTATTCCCTTCCCTTTACCGCTCTGTATGCCCTGTCAAACGCCGGGTTTGTTTATCTTTTGGCAAAGCCCTTTGGGGATAAATTAAACCGGATAAAGATGAAATACGGACTGTAAATGTCAATCATAAACAAAACCCCCTAAACGGGGGTTTTAACATGCAAATATTTAAGGCTAATCCCTGTAATACTTATAATAGGCCATTATGGTGCGTTCCCTGCCGGTGGTCAGGTCAAGGCCGGTGAGGGTTACCCCCTCAAGGCTTAAAAATTCCCAGCAGGCCGAAAGGGTGTCGATTTTGGCTCTAAACAAGGTTTTATCGCCGCAGATTACCGAAATTTCATCACCGAACGCCGTTATAAAACCCTCTCTGCCAATGACCTTGGACACGGTTTCTTCCTTTTCAAGGACATACCTCACCTTCCGCTCGTTGAGCTTGGCAGCCATATAGCGTTTGAATTCCACCGAATCGGTGTCTTTGGGAGGTTTATTTTTTCTAAACAGGCCCATATCAGTCTTCAAAAAGCAGGGATTTGAAATATTTTATGGTGTATTTCAAACCCTTTTCCCCAAGCTCGCCCGTCCATGTGGCGGAGTGGGGTTCTATTGAAAGGACTCCGTCATAGCCGAATCTTCTGAACACCGACACAAATGCCGGCCAGTTTATCATATCCATACCGGCGGGGGGATCGTCAAGGTGAATTCCGCCGGAATTTATTGTGCCTTTCAGGTGGATGTGATACACCCGGCTGCCGTAGTTTACAATCTCGTCCATATAGTCCCGTCCACCGTTAATGGCGTGGGAGGGGTCATATTTTATGCCCAGTTCCTTTAAGTGGTCGTGGACTATGTCCCATTCGTGTTTTTTATCGATGTAATTGTTCCATTCGCAGTTGTAGGTGCAAATTTTAACGTCGCCGCCGGCGTAATCTATAAGGGATTTAATATACCCAATGGCAGCAGAAACGTTGGCAAAGTAGGATTTATCTTTAACATAGTTCATGCCGGTTATATAAACGGGGCAGCCCACCTGACGGCAGAAGTCGATAAGGTCAAATTCGTCCTTCTGCTCCTTTTGATTTACCGTAAGGTCTGAATTTAGGCGGTTTCTTCCCCATCTGCCAACGGCGGCAATGGAAACGCCGTATTCGGCCATGGCGGCTTTTATATCATCTAAATTTTTGGCAAGATAAGAAACGTCGTCGCCGTTTACGTCAAATTCGGCGTATTTTAACCCTAAATCCTTAACTCTTTTCAGCCCCGTCCTGTCGTGTCCGGTTATAATCCCTAATTTCATTTAAAATTTTCTCCTTATCTAAATCCTTTTCGGTCTCGGCGGCAAGATACATAGGCCGCCGCTTGCATTCGAGATAGGTTTTCGAAAGGTAGGTGCCTAAAATTCCTATACAGAAAAGCTGGACACCCCCCACAAAGAGAATTACGCATATCATAGACGGCCAGCCCGCTGCCGACTGAACGCCGGCAATATCACGGCCTACCACTATAATTATACCTATCACCGCAAGGACGCAGAATAAAAAACCGAAAAACGATGCTATCGCAAGGGGTGCGGTGGAAAAGGCGACAATACATTCAATTGAATATTTAAATAATTTCCAGAACGACCACTTGGTTTTGCCTGCCACCCGCTGGATATTGTCATAGGCAATCCATTTTACCTTATAGCCTACCCAGTTGAATATCCCCTTGGTAAACCGGTTGTATTCGGGCATGGTTAAAATTGCGTCTTTGACGCTCTTTTTCATTAAAACATAGTCCCTTGCCCCCGGCACCATGCGGGTTTTGGATATTTTGTTTATTACTTTATAAAACACTTTGGCAAAGAAGGAACGTATAACCGGCTCTCCCTTGCGGGTGGAGCGTTTTGTGGCTACGCTGTCATAGCCTTCGTTTTTTATGGCGTCGAGCATTTCGGGAAGCAGTGCGGGCGGGTCCTGAAGGTCGGCGTCCATTATGGCTATATAATCTCCCGTTGCGTTTTCCAGTCCGGCGAACATAGCCGCCTCTTTCCCGAAATTACGGGAAAACGAAACATATCTTACCCTTTTGTCGACTGCGGCAAGCTTTCGCAAAATGTCCAGCGTGCCGTCGGAAGAACCGTCGTCGACGAAAAGAAGTTCAAAGACTGTTTCGTTCATTATCTCCGCAATGCGGGTTATTTCTTTGTAGAAAAACGGAAGAGCCTCCTCCTCATTATAACAGGGAACTATAACGGTTAAAGTTTGGGGCTTGTTTTCCATTTTTAATGATCTCCGTGCCTAATAAAGGCGTGTTTTAAACAATTAGCTGCAGATAAGAGCGTCTATTGCCCTTGCCACCTGATAGAAATAAGATTCGCTGTTGCCGGCTGCGGTGGACGAGTTGGTGTATATAACCACCAGATAGGGTTCGTCCCCCATAACTATTCCGGCTTCGTGCAAGCTATAGGTGGAAGACCCCGACTTGGTGTAGCATTCCTTGGTTTTGCTTAAGGCGATGCCTATGCGGGAATGAGCCTGGCCGAAAAGGTTCCAATACCAGCTGCCCACTTCCCCGGAATTTTTAAACTGATACACCTGACTCCACCAAAGTGCTGACGAGCGGGCGTTGGAGTCGGGCCAGTAGCGGTTGGCTGTCCGGTCTTCGCTTTTAACGTCGCAACCCAGCTTGTCAAGGTAATTGTAGAAGTTATTTACCCCCAGGTTCATGCAAAGCATCTGATAGGCAATGTTGTCCGATTCGGTAATAGCGTATGTAATCAGTGTTTTAAGCTTAAAGCGTGTCCCTAAATCGTAGTTCTTGATAACACCCGAGCCGCTGATATAAGCAGCGCTGGTGTAGGTGAAAACATCGTTATATGAAAGCTTGCCCTGGTCGATAAGCTGGGCGGCATAAAGGGTAAGGGGGGTTTTGATTGTGGAGCAGGACTGATAAAAGTCGTCCACATTGTAGCCCACGCAGGCGCCGTCGCTAAGTCTTATGGCAAGGAAGGAAACCTTTTTACCGCTTTTATTAATAAGAGATTGAAGGGTTGAAGTGTCGCCCTTGAGGGTGCCGCTTGTCCCGGGTATTATCGTTATTTGATTCTTGCCGAAATCATAATTGTTTATCATGTCGGTAAGAATTGAGGTTTGAATTTTAACGTCAACCTTGGAAAGGTCTATTTCCGATGATTTAAAAGAGGCATAGGATGCGGCTTCGTTTATATTTCTGTTCTGGAGAAGTCCGTTAATAACGGTTGCCGGGTTAGTGTCGATATTTCCGATACGATCTAATCTATAAGGTTCATCGGTGAAAACGTCGTCAAGGGGGATGTTGGACAAATTGTCCATCCCGTCAATCTGCAAATTGACCTCAAAGCCTTTGTCGGTTACAAAATCCTGCTCCGGAGTGAGGGCAGCATTGAGTATAAGACAAAGAGCAAGGGCCAGTATTGTAAAAGGTATTATCAATGTCTTTCGCATAAATGCTCCGTAATAAAATTGCATATTTTAGGGGCGAAAATTTAAATCATTATGTGCATTTTAACATAGGAGGAGCGATATGTCAAGAGTAATAGCAAAATTTGTTGACATCGGGGGTTAAAAATGCTATTATTCAACACGAAAGGATTGATAATTTATGGATAATTATTTATCGTTTAAAACAGAAAGTCTGCTTGAGGAATCAAAGAATATCGACAAGATGACTCCTCTTGAAATCGCCAAGGTTATAAACGACCAGGACAAAACCGTGGCCTATGCGGTGGAAAAGGTGCTTGACGACGTGGCAAAGGGTATTGAAATCTGCGCCGAATGCCTTAAAGCCGGCGGGCGGATGATTTACTGCGGCGCAGGCACCTCCGGCCGTATCGGTGTGCTTGACGCTTCCGAATGCCCCCCCACCTACGGTGTTTCCCCCGAAACGGTTGTCGGTCTTATCGCCGGAGGAACAAAGGCCGTATACTCATCGGTAGAGGATGCCGAGGACGACGAAGACTCGATAGTTTCTCAAATGAAGGATATTGCCTTTTCGGCAAAGGACGTATGCATTGGCATATCCGCCAGCGGTTCGGCAAAATGCGTGCAGGGTGCGTTAAAATACGCAAGAAGTGTAGGCGCAAAAACCATTTCGGTAACCAACAACGCCAATTCCCCGCTGATTCCCCTTTCCGATGTGGCGATAGCGGCGGTGGTGGGGCCTGAGGTTATTTCCGGCTCAACCCGTATGAAAGCCGGGACTTCCCAGAAAATGATTGTCAATATGCTTTCCACCGGTGCTATGGTGAGATTCGGCCGGACGGTGGGAAACCGCATGGCTTATATGAAACCTTCCAACAAAAAGCTGGTGGCCAGGGCAGTGAATATGATTGCGGCCGAAACCGGGTGCGACGAAACTAAAGCCCTTGAAGCGCTGGAAAGGTGTAATTATATATCGGCGGACGCAATTGCCTATATAAGGCAGCAAAGAAAATAATTCCCCTTACAAGTATATGCTTGCTTGACAAAATGTGTTGGTTTGATATATAATCTTAACAGTAATTTAACCTTTTTAACGGTTAATATGAAAGGAATGGTTTCTTGATGCAGTTCAAATTATTCAAAAAACGCATTTTCGCCTGTGTTTTGGCGGTAGCTTTGGTTTTCCCCCTCTTTTCCTTTATGCCTAAGGCAGAGGAAGGCACGGTGAAAATAACCACCATCGCCTGGAACGAGCCGGCTATCCCCGCCACCGCGGGAACCGCCGTTGATCTTACCAAATTCAACGTGGGCATTTCCGCAACCCAGACATTAAACGCTTCTTCTGTTACATGGAAGAACGGGGATGCTACCATAACCTCCTTCACTCCCGCCGAGGCCGGGGTTTATCCCTTAAAGGCCGAAGGCGACGGCAAGGCTAAAACAATCTATGTGGTGGCCAAAAATCCCTCCGACACCGAATATGTGCTTTATCACAACGACTTTGACGACCCGGACTCCATTTCCGACTGGTATCCGCTGGTGAAAAACGATCCTAAAATTTACGTTAAGGAATCAAAGCTTATAATCGACTCCAAGGGCATAGACACCCGCCGTATTCTCCTCCCCGAATGGCTGGGCGAGTTCGGCAACTACAAGATAACCGCCCTTGTATCCTCCTCCGACGAAACCAACACCGCCCGCTGGAATTCGATAATGTATCGAATTCAGAACAATAACTTCCCTTATTATCAGATGGCAGTCCGTAAGGACACCTCCGCCTCCAACGGTATTGAGTTTGCCATACGCACTCCCTCAGACGCATGGCTGGTTCCCACCACCGGATCCTACAAGCCCGCCCAGGTTACCGGAACATATTATACATACACCGTTAAGGTTAAAAATAACGTAATAATGCATTCATTTAATAATTCCGACGTTGTTTACAATGACGACGTTAAGGATTATCAGGTTGGTCGTATCGGTCTTCATGCCAACCAGTCTATAATGTATGTTGACAAGATAACCGTTTCCCTTCAGCTTGACACCCCGGAATTCAACGTCGAGCCCACCCTTATTGAAACCTCAGCAGAGGTAATAAACATTCAGAACGCCTTTACCAATATTGCCGAAATTACCTCCGGCGCATCCTTCAACAGCCTTGACAATGCCCATACGGCAATCGTCTATACCGACGGCACCAAGATAACCACCCCCAACGGGACGGCAATAGACGACCTTTCAAAGGTGTTTGACCTTTTAGGCAACAAAGTCATACCCGCTTTCTACTGCAAGACCAAGGCAGCGGTTGACGGAGTGCTTGAGCTTTACAAAGGCAAAACCATTATAGACGCCGCAATCATAAGCAGCGACGCATCCATTGTAAAATACGCAAGGACTAAGAAAACAAACATACGCGGCATAATCGACTTCAGAGGCAAATACACGGGCGAGCTTACAATGAGCGAAATTTCCCAGATAAGATATACCGTCAATGCCAACCAGGCCAAGACCGCCCTTATCGACGCAAGCTGCCTGTCAAGGCTTACCGTTGACGAGCTGTGCGAACTGCTTTTAACCGTGTGGGCTTATGGCGACTGTGCCACCCCCGAAGCAGCCGCCGCCGCAATCGTTCTCGGTACCCACGGCGTTGTATCCCCCAATCCCAACAACGTTTATGCTGCCTACTCTTTCTTTGAAAACAACACCCTTACCAGAACACCCCTTATAATCGGCCACAGAGGCAACCCCTCCCTTACACCCGAAAACTCCATGTCAAGCTACAAGCTGGCCTTTGAAAACGGTGCGGATATTGTGGAAACCGACGTTTACCTCTCTGCCGACAACGAAGTGGTCATCATGCACGACGGCACTATCGACCGCACCACCAACGGCACGGGCAATATCGAAAGCATGACCCTTGAGCAGCTTAAACAATACTACTGCTGGGGCGACAACGACACCTATAAGAACAAGTATCCCGATGAAAAAATACCCACTCTCAGAGAACTTCTTGAATATGCCAAGGGCAAGGATTTAAAAGTATTTATAGAAATTAAGTCAAGCAAACCCATTATCTGTAAATATATCGCCGACCTTGTAAACGAATACGACATGGTGGACCAGGTTTGTGTCATTTCCTTCAGCCTGGCACAGTGCAAGGAAATGCAAAGATATGCTCCCGCCATAAGCTGCGGCTTCTTGACCAGCATAACCACCCAGGCCGGCACCCAGCGGATGGCCAACGCAGCCCTTAACTACCATCTGCCTAACCTGCTTTCCAACAACACCACCCTCAACCCCAGCTACGGCAATACATCCAAAAAGCTGGCCGAGGTTGCAATAGCAAGAGGCGTAACCATTTGGCCCTGGACCTACACCACATCCACCGCTGCCATTTTCACCAACGCCTTTATGTGGGGCTACGGCGGACTTACCACCAACGACGCCCAGTATACCAAGAACACCATAAAGAACATAACCACCAACCTTGAGGACACCATCCTCCTATCCGGCAAGACACTTGACTACACCGTTTCCTCCACCACCTACGGCAGGACCACAGCTGACATAACCGACAAAGCCGGTGTTAAGATTTTATCCGGTGATTCGGTAACCTTAAACAAGGGCAAGCTTACCGCCGTAAAAGCCGGTCAGACAAAAGTTATGTTCTACTACACCACCAAAACCCCCAACAACACCTCCTACACCCTTTACACCGAGGTTGTTACCATTGACGTGCTTGCATCCGAAGAATACGGCAGGATATCCCTTAAGTCGGGCAGCAAATTCATAGATAACGGCACTCTCGTTTCCCGCGTGGGCTTTAACACCACCGCAGGCGATGTTGTAAAGCAGTTTATGAACACCGAGCTTAAGATTGTAAAAGACGGCAAGGCACTTACTGATACCGACATCGTCGGCACCGGATGCGTTGTTCAGTCATTAGTCAACGGCCAGGTTAAGCAGTCAAGGGAGATAGTGGTTAAGTCCGACCTTAACGGCAACGGCAACGTGGATATGATGGACTATATTGCACTTCGCCATATGATTTTAGGCAAAGGCACCTACACCCCGTCACAGAATGCCGCCGCAGACGTTGACTCCAACGGCGCCGTAACGGTAACCGACTATATCACCATAAGAATGCATCTGCTTGGATTGCTTGAGATTGAACCCTAATCAAATAATCAAATGATAACACCCCCGCAGGCAACACCTGCGGGGTGTTTTTTTATGACTATTATATTCTTCTGCTTGGCAATAAAAACACCGCCTGCAGTTTTACAGGCGGTGTAATACCGATTCAATGTTATATCAGATATAAATCTGCTTTATGCCTTATTCTTCTTTGGTTTACCGAAGCAAAGATATATAAGCAGACCAAGCACGGCTACGGCAACTATGGCAACGATAACTTTTTCCCTTGCGGAGGCGGGCTTGCTTTCACTTTGGCTTGAAGTGCCGGAGCTTGCAGATGTATCGCTTTCATCCGATTCGTCGCCGATAACCCAGTCTTTTGATTCGTCGGTTTGGGAAGCAGCCGATTCTTCGGCAGTCGATTCTTCAGCTTCGGATTCTTCCGAAACATCGGGAACAGAGGATTCCTCGCTTGTTTCGTTGGGATCCTTATAACCGCCCTCAAAGAAGCTGTTATACATATATTCGGAAATCCAGGCGGCAAATTTTGCTTTGCCTTCAGTGCTTAAATGTATTCCGTCGCCGGAGGCGCACATATATCTGTCGGAAATGCCTTCGTCGGCAATCCTTTTGTTAATGTCAATGAGATTAAGGTTATATTCCTCTGCAAGCTCACGCAAAACATCGTAATATTCGCTAAGCTTGCCGGTGCCGTAGTCAAGGTCGTATTGTCCGGCCTTGTAGTAGCCGCTGTCGGTGCAGACGTTGTTGCCGGTAAGCAGCACCACCTCTGCCCCGCTTTGGTGGATTTTTTCGATTATATTCTTGAAGTTAACCTTATACTGCGCTTTGTCCACCAGGCTCTTGTTGGTGGGCATATACACCGCCTGGTCGTTCATGCCGAACAGTATAAGCACGATGTCGGGGTTCTTGCTCAGCACGTCGGCTTCTAAACGTTCCAGTGCTTCGGTGGTTTTATCCCCGCCCTTGCCGGCATTTATGACATTGGTGCCAAGCTCGCCGGAAAGCATTGTAACCCAGCCGGGGATATAGGTTATGGAGTCACCGAAAGCCACTATGGTCTTGTCCTTAAACTTGCTGTTGGCGGCGTTGTCGCTTACCACCGAAACAAGCATACGGGTGTTGAAGGAGGAACGGTAGCCTTCCGCAAAGGCGGCAACCGAAACGGTATACTGCGCTCCTGCCATCAGCTTGTCCGCCGGAACGGTGTAGGTGGTGGTGCCGGTAACCTTCTGGTTGTTGACAATTATGGTTCCGTCGGCAATGGTGGTGGAGGTGTTGACGTTGACTATGTAATATTCGGCGTTTTCCACTTCCGCCCATTCTATTACAATACCTTCGCTGACGGCAACCTTGGTCTTGACGGCCACGCTTACCTCGCCGAGGCGGGGTTTGGATGTGTCGGGGGTGTAGATTGCAACGCCGTCGGGCTTTTCGCCTATATAAATCTTGGCGTTGGAAACAAAGCCGTCCTCATAATACTTGCCTGACGAAATATCCACGGTGCCGGCGGCAATGTCAATGCCGGTAAGGTAGGCCTTGTCCCCTACGTTAACGCTTGCCAGGTCGTTATAGCAGTTGGAGGACAGGTCGTTAATGTAATTAATGGTGCCGTAGTCGTTGCCTATGTTGACGGCAAGGACAAAGCCATTGTCGGGAACATAGTGCTGTTTGTCGGAGGTGCCGTCGGCGGTAAGGTTTACCGAGCGGACGACATAGGCTCCCTCGGCATCCGACCACTCAAAGGTGGCCGACCGCCACCATCTGAATCCGTGGGAAATGGTTGAAAGGGACTTGGCATAGGAGGGGGTTATTATAAGAGAATGGCCCTCTCCGCCGCCGTTATTAATAGCGTTTACCCCCAGAACTATCCCGCCGTCGGCCTTTACAGGCTCATTTATAAGGGTGCTGCCCAGGGTTAGTGCTAAAAGGAAAACCGTTAAAACTACGCTTAGTGCTTTTTTCATAGTTTATTCCTTTCCTGCGGCTACCGCCGCTTTGAATAGATATATTATAAGCAGTAATAGTAATAATCTATGTCCCCGCCGTTTCCGCCGTAATTGGCAAGGAGATAGACGATAATACCGGCAACCAAAAGGCCGATACCCACAGCCAGGGCCACCTTCCAGGGTGATACGGGGGCTTTTCCGCCCACTTTGCCTGTCTGGCCGTTGACCATAAAGTTATAGATTTTACCCTTATAGCGGAAGGAGGACATCCATACGGGTAAAAGGAGGTATTTGTATTTTACGCCGTTGTAGCTTGTGGACATTCTAAGGGATGCCACCCTGTCGGCGTGGTTGACTCTTTCGATATGGCTGGTGATTTCTGATTCCAGAATGCCCTGCATTTTGCTTTTTCCCCTGCCCCAGGCATCATTTAACCCCACCGAATATCTTTCGGCTATAAAGCCGGCTATGTATTCGGGCTTGTATACCCGGCTGGAGGCGGTGTCGAAGGAGCCTATCCGGGCCAGAGATGTCTTGTCATAGCGGTCTGTGCCGGCGACAAGCAGGTCATCGAAGGTTTTTTCATACACCCCGCTTGTCCTATACCAGTCAACCCGGGTTTGTGTCTTGCCGTTTACAACCACCGTCCGTGTCCTGCCGTAGCGGGCGGAATAGTGGGTTACCGTGTGGGTGTCAAAGGTCCAGTAGGGGAGGTAAACGCCCTGAAAGGAGTCGGGGACTGCACCGGTTTTCGCCTCTTTGGGAGCAAAAATCTTTTTCTTTATCCAGCCCTTAAATCTTTCCGCAGCCTCCTTGGCGGTTATCTTAAAGCCGCATACTCCCCCCGGCGCCATGGAGTTTGTGTCCTTGGCCTCGGTAACCAGGTTGGAACCGCAGTAGGGGCAAACGTCGGCAATCTGCAATGCGTCGTATATTGACTCTGCTCCGCAGGATTTGCAGATAACCGTCTTTTTCGCCACACCCCAGTCGTGGCTTTCCAAATGCTCTGCGTCGTTAAAATCTATTTCCTTGGCGATTTCGGGGACAGGTTCTTCAAAATCAACCTCGTTGCCGCAGTAGATGCATTTTAGCTTCTGGTTTTGGGGGTTAAACGCCATGGTGCCGCCGCAGGAGGGACATTTTTCGTCGGTTTCCTCCTCGGTTTTTGCAATGGCTTCCTTTATTTTTTCATTGTCCATAATTATTACCGCCGGACAAGCTTATATTTTATCCCTGTCGTCAAAGACGTCGCCGCATTCGGGGCAGAACTTGGGAGGTTTGGTGGGATCTTCGGGTTCCCAGCCGCATTTGTCGCATTTATATTTGGGTATACCTTCGGGTTTTCTTTTTCCGCATTCTATGCAGAACTTGCCCTTGTTTACCGCACCGCAGTCGCATTTCCAGCCCACAATTCCTGCGGGAGCCTGGCTGCCGCATTCGGGGCAGAATCTGCCTATGTTGCCCTTCTTGCCGCAATTACAGTCCCAGGTGTTAACATCAGGCTGACTGTCGGCCTTTTGGGTGCTCCCCATGGCATATAGGGCAGAGGGGTTTGCGCCGCCGGCGTTCTGGGCCATGCCGAGGCCCATAAAGCCCATCATTGCGCCGCCTTTGTTGGAGGCCGCCGCCCTCATGGCGTCCGCCTGGGCGCCGGTAAGGTTTGCCGCCGCCATGGTGGGATCTCTGAAAGCTGCCGCCTTTTGAAGGTTCTTTATCATTTCCTCGTCTTCCTCGGGTGCTTTAACCGAAGAAATGCCGAAGGATGCTATGGATATACCCCTAAGCTCGCTCCACTTTTTGGAAAGGACTTCATTTAACGCATCAGCCATCTCCTGAGTGTGTCCCGGCAGGGCGGAATATCTGATACCCATTGCCGATATTTTTGCAAAGGCGGGCTGGAGCGCCGTCATAAGCTCTGTTTTAAGCTGGGAATCTATTTCTCCCCTGTTATAGCTTGCTTCCACGTTGCCGCAAACGTTGGTATAAAACAGCAGGGGGTTGGTTATTCTGTATGAAAATTCACCGTGGCAGCGGATGGCTATGTCAATGTCAAGACCTATGTTTTTGTCCACCACCCTGAAAGGAACGGGGTTGGCGGTGCCGTATTTGTTGCCCACTATTTCTTTGGTGTTGAAATAGTAAACCCTCTGGTCCTTGGGAGCTTCTCCGCCGAAGGTGAAACGCTTGCCAATGTTCTTAAAGGTGTCCACAAGGCCTTTGCCAAGTCCGCCGTAAAACAGGGAGGGTTCGGTAGAGGTGTCGTATAAAAACTCGCCGGGTTCGGCGCAGAATTCGGCAACTTTGCCCTGATCCACTATAATCATGCACTGGCCTTCATTGACGGCGATTATCGAACCGTTGGAAATGACATTTTCATTCCCCTTGGTGTTGGATGACCGCTTTGAGGTGCGCTTTTTACCCTTGGTAACCAGTGTATTGGTGTCAAGTGATTCGCAGTAAAAATACTCACGCCATTCGTCGGCAAGCACACCGCCGGTGGCGCCTATCAAGGCTTTAATAAGTCCCATTTTATATCCCCGCTTTCTTTATTGTGTATAATCGATTAATTATATCATCTGCCTTGTAGTTTGTCAATTAAAAATCCCATCCTGCGTCTACACTTGCAAATTATATAAAGCTATGATATAATAACCGAAAATTAACCGTATATTTGGAGTTCAAATTGAGCATTCTTGTCTGCGACGGGATTAGCCTGTCATACGGAACAAAAGAAATATTAAAGGACATTTCCTTTTCCATAAACGAAGGGGTTAAACTGGGTGTCATAGGTGTCAACGGGGCGGGAAAATCTACCCTTGCGGCAATTATCACCGGAAAAATAAAACCCACCTCCGGCTCTGTTTACATCCCTACGGATGTAAGCGTGGGTATGCTGTCCCAGCACAACGAAGATGCCTTTGAGGGAAAAACCATTCACCAGTATGCCCTTTCCTCCTTTGGTTGTCTTTTAGATATCGAAAAGCGGCTGGATACCCTTCTTACAAAAATTCCCGAAAACCCCTCCCTTGCGGCAGAGTATGAAAGGCTAAGGCACGACTTTGAAATAAAGGGGGGCAACGAGTTTAGGACAAAGGTAAAGTCAATGCTTTCCCGCTTCGGCTTCGGGCCAGAAATCTGGGACACGCAAGCCGCCATACTTTCCGGCGGGCAGAAGACACGCCTTGCCCTGGCTTCCCTGCTGGTGTCGGGGAAGGATATCCTTATCCTTGACGAGCCCACCAACCACCTTGACGAAGATACGGTTTCATGGCTTGAGGATTTTATATCCAAATCGGCCAAAACCTTTATAATAATATCCCACGACCGATATTTCCTTGACAAGGCCACCACCGAAACGTTGGAGATTGAAAACCTCACCGCCACCAAATATATAGGCTCCTACACCGCTTTTAAGGAAAAGAAAAAGCAGGCAAGGGAGATATTGCAAAAGCACTACGAGCTTCAGCAAAAAGAAATAAAGCGGCTTGAGGCGTTTATTGAAAACCAGCGCCGCTGGGGACGGGAACGGAACATAATCGCCGCCGAATCAAGGCAGAAGGCCATTGACCGGATAGAAAAAATAGAACGTCCCAAGGTGGAACCCAAAAAGATAAACATAGCCATACACACCGCATCCTCCTCCTTTTCGGTGCTGTCGGTAAGGCACATTTCAAAATCTTTCGGCGACAATGTGCTTTTCGGTGACCTTTCCTTTGAGCTAACCAAAGGGGAAAGGGCGGTTATAATAGGGGCAAACGGCTGCGGCAAATCGACGCTACTTAAAATAATCAACGGCATTATAAAGCCCGACAAAGGGGTATATGAATTCGGTTACACCCAGATTGCCGGTTACTACGACCAGGAAACCATGCTCCTTGACGACGAAAACACGGTTATTGACGAGCTTATGGAAGCCGACTCTTCCCTGCTCCCCGGCAAAGCCCGGTCGGTGCTTGCATCCTACGGCTTTTACGGCGAGGACGCCTTTAAAAAAGTCAAGGTGCTTTCGGGCGGTGAGCGGGCAAGGCTTTCAATTGCCAAGCTAGTGCTTAAAAAGGTTACCTTTCTTATCCTTGACGAACCCACCAACCACCTTGACATACCATCAAAAGAGGTGTTCGAGGAAGCGCTTTTAAACTTCGAAGGCACCATTCTTGCCGTTTCCCACGACAGGTATTTTATAAAAACCATAGCCACAAGGATTATCGAAATAGACAAAGACGGCTACGACGGCGGATATTTTGACTTTAAGGGTAATTACGATTTATTCCTGCAAAAGCGGCAAAAGCTTGATATTTCCAAATCCGACGTTAAGCTAAAATCCTCCCGCGAGGAATACGAGGCCGAAAAGAAGGCTAAAAGCGCCAAAAAAGCAAGGGAAAAGCGGTTTGCTTTTTTACAGGAGGAAATTCCCCGCCTTGAGGAAAAGCTGAAAAGCCTTGAATGTGAGTATAACGAAGCTTTAACCGATTACGTTAAGCTTGGTCAGATACATGAGGAAATGACAAGCACCAAGGAACAGCTTGACCTTCTTATCGACGAATACCTTATGCTTGAGGAAAACTGCGAATAATAATATCCTCCCGGAAATATAAATATAACAGTAATATTACGGGAGGAAACTTTATGTTTATCTATACCATAAGGGCATCGAGCCTTAAGTTTTTCCTTGTCCTTATTCTTTCGGTGGCCGCACTTGCAACCCTTATTGCCGTCATTCCCCAATATGACGCCGAAGGAGATGCGGCGGTGGTGAACACAATCTATACCGGCATTAAAACCAACGCCGACCGGATTGAGTTTATAAGCCGGTTCGGATATGCCGTCAACCCCGAAAACTACGAAACCGAAACGGTGAAAGTTCCCGAGGAGTTTGACGCCGCATACGCCGAATACAACGAAATTCAGCGTGCCCAGGGACTTAACCTTAAAAACTACCGGGGCAAAACCGTAACCAGGTATTCCTACTATGTAAGCAATTACGAAGGCTACAACGGCAAGGTTATTATTACCCTGCTGGTTTATAAAAACCGCATAATAGGCGGCGACGTTACCGGCATGGACGGTGAAGGCTTTGTCCACGGGTTTGAACTGACTTAAAATTATAATTGAAGGCCATAATATATTCGCATATTTCTTTTGAAAGGGCGAATATTTAATGGCAAAGCATCCTCTTATCGCAGGACTTATCATAGGATTATTTGCAATATTGATAATTGTGATTTTGGGCCTTATCGCCTTCCCGGAACTTATTTTCATTTACAGGGCGGTAAACCGGTATTTAGAAAGCCGGATTTTGTAAAGGGGTTATTATGCCTGAAAAAGAACGGATAGATAAAATATTTTCGGAAAGCAACATACTCACCCGCTCCCAGACAAAGCAGGCGGCAAAGCAGGGGAGGATTGCCGTCAACGGTGTTGTCGTCAAAGACGCATCACAAAAAGCCGGTGAAGGCGACGATATCACCCTTGACGGTAATCCGGTAATGAGGCGAAAGTATTTTTATCTTATGCTAAACAAGCCTGCAGGCTATGTCTGCTCCACCGACGACCCGTCTTCTCCCACCGTGCTGGAGCTTATAGACAAAAAAGATTTGCCTGCCGGCCTTTTCCCCGCAGGCCGGCTGGACAAGGACACGGTGGGCTTTGTGTTCCTTACCAACGACGGCATGCTTGCCCACAACCTCCTTTCTCCCAAAAAACACGTTGAAAAGGTTTATTTTTTCCGTTGTAAAAATCCCCTGTCGGCAGAGGATATTTTTAACCTTGAAAACGGGGTTGTCATTAACGGTGTCATGACAAAGAAAGCAAAGGTTGAATATACCGACAGACAGGGGACAATAACCCTCACCGAAGGCAGATATCACCAGATAAAGCGGATGTTTATCTGTGTCGGAAATGAGATTACATATCTCAGGCGAATTACCTTCGGCGGCATAAGTCTTGACGAAGGGCTTTCGGAAGGCCAATACCGTCATTTAACCGTTGAAGAAGTCGAAATATTGAAAAATAATGTCTTTTTTGATAAATGACTGCCGCATTATGCAATATAACCAAACGGAATTACGAAATTTTAGGTAATAATCCTCTTTCATTTTAACATTGATTTTGATATGATATACGTTAGTAATTTATGCAGATGATTGACTGCAAATCAGGAGGTTAATACATGGCAAGCGTTTTGTTTAAACACATTTATAAGAGATTCCCGGGCGGTGTAACCGCTGTTTCCGACTTTTGTCTTGAAGTTAAGGATAAGGAGTTTCTGGTTCTCGTTGGTCCTTCCGGCTGCGGTAAAACTACTACGCTCCGTATGCTGGCCGGTCTTGAAGAGATTACCGACGGCGAGCTTTTCATAGATAACAAGAGAGTTAATGACGTCGCCCCCAAGGACAGGGACATTGCAATGGTGTTCCAGAACTACGCTCTTTACCCCCACATGACCGTCTTTGACAACATGGCTTTCGGTCTTAAGCTGCGCAAAGTCAGAAAAGAAGAAATCAAACGCCGTGTCGAAGAGGCAGCAAGAATTCTCGACATCGCTCACCTGCTTGACAGACGCCCCAAGGCTTTGTCCGGCGGTCAGAAACAGCGTGTGGCCCTTGGCCGTGCTATCGTCCGTGAACCTAAAGTGTTCCTGCTTGACGAACCTCTGTCCAACCTCGACGCTAAACTCCGTGCCACCACCCGTAGTGAGCTTATAAAGCTTCACCAGAGACTTAAAACCACATTTATATATGTTACCCACGACCAGGTAGAAGCTATGACCATGGCTACCCGCATAGTAGTTATGAAAGACGGCTTTATCCAGCAGGTCGACACCCCGCAAAACCTTTACGACTACCCCTGCAACGTATTCGTTGCCGGCTTTATAGGCACTCCGCCGATGAACTTCCTCAACGGCAAGCTTGTTAAACCCAAGGGAAGCGACAATGTTTACTTTGAGTTTGCCAACGGCAGAGCTAAATTCCTTATTCCCAAGGAAACCGCCGAGGAAGATGCTCTCCTGCCCTATATCGGCAAGGAAGTTATTGTGGGCGTTCGTCCCGAACACCTCCACGACGATCCCGATTACGTTGCAAAACATCCCGAACAGGCTGTTGACTGCTACGTGGAATTTACCGAACTTATGGGCTCGGAAATTTACCTCTACCTCAACGTTGCCAAGACCGACGACGAGCTGGAAGACGAAATCAACGTTACCGCACGTGTTCCATCCCGTTCCAAGACCAAGGCCGGCGACAACACCAAGATTGCAATCGACACCAATGCTATTCATATATTCGACAAGGAAACCGAGCAGACCATCGTTCCCAAGCTCGACTAAACATAAAATATTTACGGGGCGTTTGAAACGCCCCGTTTTTATTTGCCTTTTTTACTGTATTAGGGTAAAAACCCTTGATTTTACAGTAAGGATAATTTATACTTATACAAGATGCAAAGATACTAAAATAAAGGAGCAGCTAAAATGCTTGTTATTTCCAATCTGTCTAAATCCTACACCCCTGGGAAATTTGCGGTCAACAACCTTTCCCTCACCATTGAGGACGGCGACATCTACGGCTTTATAGGCCATAACGGCGCCGGTAAAACCACCACATTGAAGGCTGTAACGGGAATACTTCCCTATGACACCGGAACGGTAGTATTCAACGGCATAGACCTTGCTGCCGAACCTATTAAGTATAAATCCAACCTTGCCTATATCCCCGACAACCCGGACATTTACGAATCTATGTCGGGTATAAAATACATTAACTTTATTGCCGACCTGTATGAAACCCCCCAGAATGTCCGGGACACCAATATACAAAGGTTTGCCGACGCCTTTGAAATGACCAGCCATCTCGGTTCCCCCATCTCCTCCTACTCCCACGGCATGAAGCAAAAGCTGATTATTATATCGGCGTTAGTTCACGAACCCAAGCTGCTTATCCTTGACGAACCCTTTGTGGGCCTTGACCCCAAAGCAGCCCATATTTTAAAAACCCATATGAAGGATTTGTGCCAGAAGGGCGGATCAATTTTCTTTTCCACCCATGTGCTTGAAGTTGCCGAAAAGCTGTGCAACAAGATTGCCATTATAAAGAACGGGGAGCTTATAAGAAGCGGTCCCACCGACGAGGTTAGAGGCGACTCCTCCCTTGAGGAACTCTTCCTCGAGCTTGCCGAATAAGGGAGGGAACCAATTGAAAAATAAACTTTTCCTGCTTACAAAGGTTAACATAACCTCGGTGCTTAACCCCGCAAAGGCATTTGGAAAATCCGACTCCGCCACCGAAAAAAAGAAGGTTTTTTCTACCATACTGTTTACCTTTCTGGGTATATACCTGGGTGTCACCGTGGCCGGTATGACTTCTCTGCTTTACGAAGGCTTTAAGGATACAGGTCTTGTTATACTTGTCCCTGCGCTTTTCTTTATCGGTGCATCCTTTATGATAGTGGTAACCTGCCTATTTGCCGCACAGGGTTACCTGTTCGGAGCAAAAGACCTTGAAATGCTCTTTTCCTTCCCTGTTTCCCATAGAGACATCATTATTTCAAAGTTTTTAATGCTCTATTTCTATGACCTTATGTTTTCCGTCCTGATTTTCGGTGTATCGGGCGTTGTTTACTGTGTACTCTCCTCCGCCGGGATAATGGGATGGATAACGATTATACTCGGTGTTTTTATTGTTCCGCTCCTTCCGTTATGCGTGGGGACTATTATATCCTACGGCCTTGGACTGGCATTGCGTAAAGTCAAGCGTAAGAATGTGGTAACTACCGTTCTTTCCCTTATATTTTCACTCATCATTATTCTTTTCTATTCCATGTCCTCATTTACGGAATACATCGTCAGCCATGGTCAAAACCTGCTGGAGGGCATAAAAAGCTACTACCTACCCGCAGGCTGGCTGTTAGGCTCTCTTAATGGCGATATTTTAAACTTTTTACTGTTTGCCCTTATAAACATACTGCCGGTGGTTATAATCCTTCCTCTGCTGGCCAAGCGCTTTGCTTCGATAGTAGCCTCCTTCAAGTCTTCAGCCACCAAGGCTAACTATAAATTTCGTTCTCAAAAGAAGGACAACAAGCTGTCGACCTGCTTTAAGAAAGAGATGAAGAGGATCCTGTCCTCGTCGGTTTATATCTTAAACTCCGGTGTGGGCATTATAATGCTGCTGGTTTACACCATTACCCTGTTCAGGTCGTCCGGAGCGGAAGCGGGTATGATCATTACCGAATGGGCTTATGCCCCCCTTGTGGCTATTTTTGCCCTTATATTCTGCTCCACCCTAAACACCACCACCTGCTGCTCCATATCACTTGAGGCCAAAACATTTTGGATTTACAAAACCTCGCCGGTGGACGAAAAAACCATCTTTGAAGCAAAGGCTCTCGCTAACGAGATGCTGTATATACCTTTTATAATCGTTCTCGGAATCCTTTACACTGTTATCCTAAAGCTTGGCATTGAATATGCTCTCCTTTTAATCGTTATCCCCGTTATAGCGCTGGTGTGCGCTTCCTATTTCGGACTTATCGTCAACCTTGCTTTTCCCAAGCTTAAATGGCAGAACGAAACTCAGGTTATAAAGCAGTCGGCAAGCGTGGTAATTTCCATGTTTTCCTCAATGGGCTTTAACGGACTTATGATTGTCCTGTCGATAGTTGCTCTCAACAATCTTGCAATAAGCATTTTTGAAGTTATGCTTTGCCTGCTTGTCATCTACCTGTTGCTGATGGTATTTCTGGAATATATCCTCCGCACCTGGGGCGTTAAAAAGTTCAAATCGTTGTATTAAAGCAAAGAATAGTAAAACCGGCAGCTTAACTGCCGGTTTTCATTTTGTATAAAAGTCAAGTATTAAAGGCTTTTTGCTTGAGATTATAAATATTATATATCCTTTATACGTTCAGCCTTCTGAATATAACACGTTTAAAATATATTTTTATTTGCAGTTGAAAGTATATAAATGTTTTTTGTGACAGGTTAAATGCCAATGAAAAAAGCACCAGTTAATGCTGGTGCTTTCATATGGTGGGCCTTCAGGGACTCGAACCCCGGACCAACCGGTTATGAGCCGGTAGCTCTAACCAACTGAGCTAAAGGCCCAAATAACTCCATAAGCCTATGGAGTTATTTGTGATGTCAGCATCGACCTATTTTCCCGGTCCGTCTCCAGACGAGTATCGTCGGCGCTGGCAAGCTTAACTTCCGTGTTCGGAATGGGAACGGGTGGACCCTTGCCGCTAAAGACACTGACTTATGGCAGGGGCAGAAGGACTTGAACCCTCGGCACGCGGTTTTGGAGACCGCTGCTCTACCAACTGAGCTATACCCCTGTATTGATGCCGGGAATAGTCCCTGTTACCTGCGTTTCCATGTACCATTGAAAAGAACAGGAGAAAACAAACTCATTATCGAAGAAATGTAGTTCAAGCCCTCGGTCAATTAGTATCGGTCAGCTAAATGCGTTACCGCACTTACACCTCCGACCTATCAAACTCGTAGTCTACAAGTGACCTTACTAGCTTACGCTATGGGATATCTAATCTTGAGGTGTGTTTCACGCTTAGATGCTTTCAGCGTTTATCACGTCCGCACGCGGCTACCCGGCTGTGCTCCTGGCGGAACAACCGGTGCACCGGAGGTGCGTCCATCCCGGTCCTCTCGTACTAAGGACAGCTCCTCTCAAATATCCTACGCCCACGACAGATAGGGACCGAACTGTCTCACGACGTTCTGAACCCAGCTCGCGTACCACTTTAATCGGCGGACAGCCGAACCCTTGGGACCTACTCCAAGCCCCAGGATGTGATGAGCCGACATCGAGGTGCCAAACCTCCCCGTCGATGTGAACTCTTGGGGGAGATCAGCCTGTTATCCCCAGGGTAGCTTTTATCCGATAAGCGATGGCATTTCCACTCACTACCACCTGATCACTAACTCCAACTTTCGTTACTGTTCGACTTGTAGGTCTCACAGTTAGGCCGGCTTATGCGTTTACACTCTATGCACGATTTCCGTCCGTGCTGAGCCAACCTTTGAGCGCCTCCGTTACTCTTTTGGAGGCGACCGCCCCAGTCAAACTGCCTGCCTGACATTGTCCCCCACCGTGATTCAACAGTGTAGGTTAGAACCTCAGCACATTAAGAGTGGTATCCCAACGGCGACTCCGCAACGGCCGAAACCATTGCCTCAAAGTCTCCCACCTATCCTGTGCATAATATGCCGAAGTCCAGTATCAAGCTGCAGTAAAGCTCCATGGGGTCTTTCCGTCTAGTCGCGGGTAACCGGCATCTTTACCGGTACTACAATTTCGCCGGGCGGGCTGTTGAGACAGTGCCCAGATCGTTACGCCTTTCGTGCGGGTCAGAACTTACCTGACAAGGAATTTCGCTACCTTAGGACCGTTATAGTTACGGCCGCCGTTGACCGGGGCTTAAGTTCGGTGCTTCGGTTTCCCTAACACTTCCCCTTGACCTTCCGGCACCGGGCAGGCGTCAGCCCCTATACATCACCTTTCGGTTTTGCAGAGACCTGTGTTTTTGCTAAACAGTCGCCTGGGCCTTTTCACTGCGGCCACGTTGCCGTGGCTCCCCTTCTCCCTAAGTTACGGGGTTAATTTGCCGAGTTCCTTAACAACCCTTCTCCCGTTGGCCTTAGAATCCTCTTCCCATCTACCTGTGTCGGTTTGCGGTACGGACATCTCGCATATACATTAACCTTTTCTCGCCCCAGTCTCCACTTGCTTCCCTACTTAAATTTCAGTCCCTTACGCCCCGGACTACCATCCCCGGGGACAAGCTTTGATCAGGTGTCAGTTAATTTAAACGCTTTGATGGCTACGGAATTTCCACCGTATGTGCATCGGCTACGCCTTCCGGCCTCGCCTTAGCTTCCGGCTTACCTTGGGCGGACGAACCTGCCCCAAGAAACCTTAGATTTTCGGCCATTACGATTCTCACGCAATTCTCGCTACTCATTCCGGCATTCTCACTTCTGTTCAGTCCACCGCTGCTTTCGCTGCGACTTCACCCCAAACAGAACGCTCCCCTACCCAGTTATTCACTGCCTAAGCTTCGGTTATATGCTTAGCCCCGTTAAATCTTCGGCGCGGCGTCACTCGACCAGTGAGCTATTACGCACTCTTTGAATGTGTGGCTGCTTCTAAGCCAACATCCTGGTTGTTTTTGCATCGCCACATCCTTCTCCACTTAGCATATATTAGGGACCTTAGCTGTAGATCTGGGCTGTTTCCCTCTTGACAATGAGACTTATCTCACATCGTCTGACTCCTGTGTATAATTATTCGGCATTCTTAGTTTGATAAGATTTGGTAACCTCTCGGCCCCGCCTCTATTCAGTGCTTTACCTCCGATAATCTCTAACACAAGGCTAGCCCTCAAGCTATTTCGGGGAGAACCAGCTATCTCCGGGTTCGATTGGAATTTCTCCGCTAGCCACACCTCATCCGCCAGCTTTTCAACGATGGTCGGTTCGGACCTCCATAGCGCTTTACCGCTACTTCATCCTGGGCATGGCTAGGTCACCCGGTTTCGGGTCTTATACTTGCAACTTAACGCGCTCTTCACACTCGGTTTCCCTGCGGCTCCGAACCATAGGTTCTTAACCTTGCTGCAAACATAAACTCGCCGGACCGTTCTACAAAAAGTACCACATCGGACATTAACGTCCTTTGTGTGCTTGTAAACACAAGGTTTCAGGTTCTATTTCACTCCCCTTCCGGGGTTCTTTTCACCTTTCCTTCACAGTACTGCTCCACTATCGGTCACCGGTTAGTATTTAGGCTTGGAGGGTGGGCCCCCCGTGTTCCGTGCGGATTCCACGTGTCCGCACGTACTCTGGATACTGCTCGCTCGCTTTGCATTTCGGTTACAGGGCTCTCACCTTCTTCGGCTGGCCTTCCCATACCATTCTCCTATGCTCTGCGATACTACATTGCAGTCCTAACCCCTAGGGCATTTCTGCCCCAGGTTTAGCCTCTTTCGCTTTCGCTCGCCACTACTCGCGAAATCTCGGTTGATTTCTTTTCCTCCGCCTACTTAGATGTTTCAGTTCGGCGGGTTCCCCACGTTAACCTATGAATTCAGTTAACGTTCTCACGGCGTTACCCGTGAGTGGTTTCCCAATTCGGAAATCTGCGGATATAACGGCTATTTGCGCCTCCCCGCAGCTTATCGCAGCTTATCGCGTCCTTCGTCGGCTTCCGGTGCCAAGGCATTCCCCTTGTGCTCTTTGTAGCTTGAACTTTCGTTCCTTCTTGCATGAGTTTCGCAAATCGGTTTTATTTTGCTACTATTGTAGTGCAATCTTTCGATTGCTACACACGCATTATTTCTTACAGAAAAACCTGATTTATATCTTTCCTGTTTTCTTTCGTGTGCTCGATTTGCTTGTTTCTCCTATTCTCTTTTCAATGTCCATCGCTCATTTCAACCCTTTTTCAAGAGTCTGTTGAGCTTTCGACGTTTAACCGTCGAATAACATACACGATTCTTTCATGTATATTATTCACCGGT